>NZ_KV917368.1:3796518-4447059 GCF_002019605.1 Alkalihalobacterium alkalinitrilicum
GCTTCAGGAGACCGCGATAAAGATTTCACAGCTTTGGGAATATCCAAGCTCGAAAGTGGAAGGCTGTTTAAAAAGAATTATGCATTCCTTGAACGGCTATTAAAGGAGGACAGTCCGACAATCAACAGCGATTTAGGCGTCATCGATGGAACGGATATGAGAATGATCCCCAAGCCTTTTTCCTCGATTCCGACCATGGTGACAGGATTCAGCAATCAATCGATTGAATGGATCGCCCAGAATGGGGACGGCTGGATCCATTACCCGAGGGCTATCCCACAACAAACTCAATTGATTAACGAGTATCGCGAGTTGTCGGAAATTCACGCCCCAGGAGTGTTTAAACCTTTCACTCAGACTTTATTTATTGATTTATCGGAAAATCCCGATGCGTTACCTGTTCCGATTCCTTTAGGATTTCGTGTAGGACGCAAACAGTTATTAGAAATTTTATATCAATTTCAATCCATTGGTGTCAATCACCTGGCTTTTGTTTTGTATTTTTCAAAGCGCCCTCCCGAGGAAGTCATACAGGAGCTTGGAGAGTTTGTGTTGCCTTACTTTCCGACTCATGAAATTCCAGTAGGAGATTAGTTTTTAATAAAATTGGATAAGGGAAGAAGATGAACTTATGTCTAAACATGCAATTAAACTAAACGAAATTCCATTCTCAGTGCTGGATCTTGCACCGATAACAGCCAGAAGTACTCCTGCAGATTCTTTCCGCCACACATTGGAACTCGCACAGCATGCTGAAAAACTTGGTTACAACCGTTTTTGGCTTGCTGAACATCATAATATGCCGTTCATCGCCAGTTCCGCCACTTCGGTGGTGATGTCCCATGTGGCAGCCGGTACATCAAAAATCCGGATTGGTTCAGGAGGAATCATGCTGCCGAATCACGCACCGCTCGTCATCGCTGAGCAGTTTGGCACTCTTGAATCCTTATATCCTGGGCGAATTGACCTTGGTCTGGGGCGGGCACCCGGTACAGATCAGGGGACTGCTCGTGCATTGAGACGCGACTTGGGAAGTACCGGAGATGACTTTCCTGAGCAATTAGCGGAACTCCGCGGTTACTTTGATCCATCCTTGGCACAAGGAAACCTAATAAAAGCGATTCCAGGTGAAGGTTTGAATATTCCAATCTGGCTGTTGGGTTCAAGCGGCTTCAGTGCGCAGCTGGCCGGAGAACTGGGTTTGCCATTCGCATTTGCCGCCCATTTCTCACCACTTAACACTCTGGGTGCTCTACAGATCTATCGCAAGGCGTTTAAGCCTTCGAATGTTCTCGATAATCCGTATGCGATGGTGGCATTGAATATCATTGCAGCAGAAACGGATAAAGAGGCAAAACTCCTTTTCACAACCCTGCAGCAGCAATTTTTGAATCTGATGAGCGGCAACCTTACACCGCTTCAACCACCAGTAGATGACATAAGCGAAGTGGCAAGTAGTTACCAAATAAATGCTCTTCAGCAGCAATTAGGTTCATCGATCATTGGCAGCCAGCAGACGGTGAAGGAAAAGCTGAAGACATTTGTGGAGGAAAGCCAGGCTGATGAAATCATGGCCATTGCCCAAGTTTACGACCACAAAGCTCGCCTGCATTCATACGAACTTCTGGAAGAAATTACAAAAAGCGAAAGGTAAAAAGGAGGACATCAGCAAGGAAACCTTCTTGATGATTTTTCTAAGGCATTGAATATGGATGAAACCGTGAGATCAGGTTATGAGATTGTTCACAGGATTCCTTAATTAAAAAGATAAAAGTTATTAGAATAGGAGACAATGATATGAACTGCAAAATTAATCGAAATGCTGCTAAAGTGCTGAAACAAATGTTGGAAAGTGAAGAGGCCGAAGGGAAAATGGTTCGTGTCTACATTACATTGGACCATGGGGACCATGCCCATTATGATGTAAAACTTGATACGCCCACGGACCATGATGAAATTGTGAAAACAGACAAAGGCATTGATGTTTTACTTGATAAAAGGGAACCGTTTTTAGATGGGGTTTGGATCAAGTATTTCTATGTGCCGCAAGCAGGATTTGACATCACGAATTCTTCCAAAGGGCATCACCATCATTAAACACGTGACAGAGCGATACTAAATGTTTTTATATCCTCATATATCTAGCAGTAACATATACTAAACACGGTAGATTACTTGTATTTATTGTGATAAATGAGAATAATACCAACGATGCTTTTACAAATTCAAGGGGGCTTATCATGATGAGCAAAAAAATCGCTACACTGCGGGTCTTGGGGACAGGTAATTCGACCCGTCTGCGCTTTAAAATATGAAAGTGCTGCACCATAGGAATAACAAAAACAAATTGAACTTCCACAAGTGAACGAACAATTGTCTTGGCCGAATAAAATAGGGGGGAAGATTCTCCTCAGCTATCAGCACAAGTTCAAAAAGAAGCACTAACACTACCTAAAGCTGCTTATTTTCGTAAATAATTTAGTCTATTAAAGTGTAAACGGGTCATAGTTCCTGTCCCCCCAACCCAGTCTAGGGAACAGTTAAGGTTTAAATAGAGTTATAAAAACGTAAGCGTCAAATAGTCCTCATCTTTTTAGTAGGTGGGGACTATTTGACGCTTACGATTCTAAAGGGAAAATAATCGGTGTGCATGGTGTTGGAAAAGGAGCTGGTGATTGGATGCAAACCATTATCTTTGCTATCACTCAAAAGCATAAGATTGGAGATCTCTCACAAATGATCTATCCGTATCCCAATCATGTAACAGCCGTTCAGCGTACAGCAGATTTATATTGGAGAGAGAAGTTATTTAATGGTGTATACCAAAACTAACAAAGTTTCGATAATAAACATCCTAACTAACGATTATAGTTGGGATGTTTATATTTCTTCTAATACCTGCTGTACTTTATCAGCATTAATGGACATCTTTATTCCCTTTTTTATAAATCCATCCTTTTTAAGTTGACTTAATATGGCACTTGTTGTTTCACGAGTTGACCCAATCATATTAGCAATATCTGCATGTGTAAGTTTCATGTTAATTGTTTGCCATTCTTTATTTCTTATTCCTGTTTTTTCACTTAATTTTAATAATAAATATAATAATCGATATTTGACGTCACTAAGAGCTATTTTCTCACTCAGACTATAAACTTCCTTTAAACGATTGGACAGAATATTTATAAATTTTAGAGCGATTTTTGGGTTTTTTTCAATGAACCTTTCAAAATCATTTTTTCCTATAATGCATAGGTAGGTATCTACCATTGCTTCGGCATAAATCTGATCATCTGTTAATGAGAGAGTTGAGGTTTCACCAAATATATTTCCTCCAGTTAGCACATCAACAGTAAATTGTTTCCCCTGATTGTTCATACGGTACAAACGAACTTGCCCTTCCTTTAACAAAAACAAAGCTTCAATTGGTTGATCGGGTGATAATATGAGAGTTCCTTTTTTTACTGGTTTCATGTCGCTTAATTCATCTATAACCATGAGGTCATCCATTGGAAGTTCATCAAATAAACTAATTTGTGAAAGTAATAATAATTTATCCATTTCTAAGCAATCCCTTCACCATTTTATAGAGCATTATACTTTTAAAAATGAAATTAACTGTAATTTAACTTACTGTTAGAATGCAAAATAAGCTGTAAAGTATATGTAGGAGGAATGAAAGGTGAAACTCATTTTATATACAATTGATGGCTGTATCAAATGTCATAGAGCAAAAAAATATCTCACAAAAAAAGATATACCATTTATTGAAAAAAATCTACTTCTAGATAAAGAAGCTGCATCACAGTTAAAAGAATTACTTGGAGAAATAGTGGCACCTGTTTTTGTCTCTGGAGCGAGCATTATTAATGGATTCGAAATATACAATTCTGAAAGGGAGAAGATGGATCAAGATGAATCCAATCAGTTTAAACGATAATATACAAAAAGGAGCAAAGGTTAATGGTCCAACAGAAAAAAGAAATGGACGAATTTCTTTTGTGTGCTGGAAACATGGGTGATTACTCACAAACACTATATCAAGTATCGAATGAAAGAGGTTCACCATTGGATTTATATGGGTATTATGCTAATTTTCATATCTTTTCTATCACAAAAGGTTGGTTGGATTTATATGATGGCTCCTCCCCTAATAGTAACACTATATGAACTCACAAAAAACAAGTCATTATTAAGAAAAAAACCAATACGATTAATATCATTGATGTTTTTGTCTAGTATTTGGGGTGTTATTTGCGTAGTTATTCTATATCATTTATTCAACGTTCCACTATGGGGTGTAGCAGGGGTTATTACTCTATCTATTCATTTAGTCTTTATGATCATTAAGCTAGAATTTCCTTCTGCAGCTGCTATAGCATTATTACCAACTATTATTCACCTTGAAAATCTTTGGTTCTATCAATACAAATACTGTTTGGTATATCTTTTTTCGTTTTATCAAGCCTGATTTATCTTCGTAAAGGAAAACTTAATTCCCGGGATTATATAAAAGAATTAAAAAATGAAATATAAAAATAGTAAATGTAATCGAGCTTACAGAAGATTTTTCGTATCAGATTTATAATAAATAATGTACCAAATAACTTAAGGAGGAATATTAAATGGCAACTAAAACAAAAGTACAGATTACATCAGAGTCCAAAGGGATGCAAACTGTGATAAATGCAGGAAAACATACAATTACAATAGATGAGCCAGCAGATATGGGAGGAAATGATACAGGGGCTGATCCATTAACAATACTACTATCTTCTCTTGCTGGTTGTGAAAATGTTATTGCAAACATGGTAGCTAAAGAAATGAGTTTTGATTTACAGGGGATTGAGTTCGATATAAAAGGGTTACTTGACCTTCGTGGATTAATGGGTGAAGAGGGAGTTAAACCATACTTTGAAAAAGTAACGATTAATGCGAAAGTCAAAACATCAGAGTCCCAAGAACGTGTAAATGAATTACAATCTAAAACTGATAAGCGTTGCCCGGTATTTACTACATTTGAGGCAGCTGGAATAGAGCTTGTACCTAATTGGGTAAAGGAATAATAAACAGTAAAAAAGCAATGCGACCATTTTGGGTTCGCATTGCTTTTTTATTGTTTATGTGAATTCATAAAACGTTTATCAATATAGTGCTTTATATTCCATGCAGCAGGATGAGATTGACCTGATGTAACTTTTACTTTTTTACTGACAGGATCCAATTCAATAATAGTATCCTTAATAAACTGTACAGAAGCCGCTGGGCATAGTTCTTCAATATTAATACGAATGTCATCTATATCACAAATTACCTTCTGTAAAACCTGAAAATATACCCGAGTAGTACTGATATTTATTAGGTGAAATAAGTATAATTTCATCAGGAATAGTTTCTTTTCGTAATGCACGAAGAATAGCGAGATGTGCATGACCACCCCCAATGAGTATTAATTCACTCATTAAAATCACTCCGTTAAAATAAGGTTAAATTGAAAAGGAGCCTCTTTAAAAGGAGACTCCATTACGGTTTTATGAGAAGTATTTTGAAAGGAATTCATTTACTTGATCAGGTGTTTTAGCATTTGCACTATGCAAGTGACCAAGTTTTTCACCGTTTTTAAAGACCAGTAAACTAGGTATCCCCATTACTTCATTTTTTTCTGAAACATTTGGAAAAGAATCTTTATCTATTTCATAAAAAGGAATATTATCAAATTCCTCCAAAACAGAAGGTAAAAAAGCCTCCATTCTTTTACAATCTGGACACCAACTAGCAAAAAATTTTACAACTACAGGATTTTCACTATTAATTACTTCGTTAAATTTTTGTTCTGAATCAATTAATATAAGCATATAAACTTCTCCTTTATTAATTCAAATTTTCGGATACAGGTATATTAAGCTTTGAGGGGAGCTTAAATACCAATGCTACAAGGATAGAAAAGAAAATGTGAGTTCCGAGGTTTATTAATTGTTGAGGTGCTAAAGAGTTAGTATGGTTTGCCCATTCCCATCATCTCTGCAATCTCAGCTATCATACTCAACATTTGCATCATAATATTGTAGTACCTTTATCTTACAGGAGTGGTGATAATATTTATGTAATCTCGATTACAAAACAGAATAATCGTTATATTGTTGTTATTTAAAGCGAAACCGTCTATGGAAAATAGACAGTTCACTTGTAACCCCTTAGTGTCCAAATGCACTTACACCGACAATGATAAGCAAAATGAATAAAACTACGATTATGGCAAAGCCACCACCATGAAATCCACTCATATAAATTCACCCTATAGCTTTCTATGATATCTTTTTTAAATTTGTATAGGTACATGTATAAGAAAGTTAATTCTGTAAGGTAGTTTACAAAACATTAGTGGATTTTATTTTGAAATTGTAACTGAGAACGTTGTTAAATAACGGAAAATTAGGCGTATATAAGACCGAATTAGGCTTTATAGCGATATTTCACTTCATAATACTTTGCAAGATTTAAAGGGGGGGGTTACTATGAATCGATGGTAAACAAACATATGAAAGAGCAGATACTGATTTTGTCTGCTCTTCGGTAATTGTTACTATTTCAAATTTTTTCCAATGTACTGTACGATTTTTCTTAATTCAGTTGATGTAGGTCGTCCAAATGGACTTGTTTGTTTTTGTTGATAAAGCAAATTTCCTTTTTCATCAACTAAGAAGTAAGCAGGTTCACCATGCGCTCCATGGTCTTCATATGGTGCATCATCACTATGATAAAATACGTCAAATAACTTTAGTGCTTCTAGATCCTCATCAGATAAAACTGGAAAAGATAACTGATGTTCTTCTACCATTTTTTTTAGGTTACCAAGTGTATCTGTAGAAATAGTGACTAGGTGAACATTCTTGCTTTTAAAAAATCCTTTATTTTCTTCTAAATCTTTTAAGTCTTGAACACAAACAGGACACCATGCACCTCTAAAGAAAATAATTAGATGCCAATTTGGATGCTCTTTTTGATGCGATTCAAAAGATAATTCATCACCAGAAACAGAAGGTAGAGTAAAGTCTGGTATCTTGTCTCCTAATGAAAATTTGGACAATGAAAATCCCTCCTTGTTAATTTTCGGATTATGTTAAGACACTCTATATAGTATCTTGATTTTAAAATTATATATGTATGGATCCCCTAGAAGAGTAAGCAATTATCAAATCATGGCATTTATTGAGAATAAAAAGTTACACCCAGAGCTTATATTTGAAGTAGGAGTTAGGGGAGGTTTGGAAACAGCTAAGTTATTTAAGGAGAAACATATTTTGAATGTGAATATAGAAAAGCATTCAGTATAACTGGTCTCAATGCTCACTTTTTTGCCTCTTAAATAACCACGGTGAACCTTATCACAAATAGGTTGTGGTTGGACTTAAAATATAATTAGCGCATGATAATAAGAAGAAATTCATTTTTTAGAAAATGATGTTTGTGACGTTATGGAACATCCTTGAGGGTAAAGAGAGAGATTGATAAATAAAGTTTTGAGATATTACTTTCTGTATAACAAGGAACTATTCGGTTTCTCCTTTGTTTTAATTTGTATTTACTTGTAATTGTTCATACCCTTCTTTTTCTGCATGACCTAATAAGTATAGGAAAGCAAAGGCGGGGATACGGATAATTTTTGTACTTGTCTCGTGCTTTGTCATTCCATAATCATCGTCGTTACGGGTAACAATGATTGCCCCTTTCGTTTGTTTGTCATTTGCCCATTCTACAATCGCTTCATTTTTAGAAATAGTAGAGTTTTGTCTGTATTTCACTTCAATAATCGTTCTACCAAACGGGAAAGATACAATAATGTCAATTTCCTTTTGGGTTTTTGCATCTCGAAAATAGCCGATAGTAGGGTGTTGGTCGTAAAAGAATGTATGGATATGTTTGTATACAGCAGTTTCAATAATGGTTCCCATTTCTAATGGATCGGTTAAAACTTCCTCTCCCAACATGAGAACAGCGTTTCGAATAGCAGGATCAGCCAAATAGATTTTTGGTTTCGATTTTAAAATTTTCTTCCCTTTTAGTTCAAAAGGTTTACTCATATAAATTAAGTTGGCGTGTTCAAGAAGCTCTAAGTAATTACTAATGGTTGGTCTAGAAACGCCAATTTCTTTGGCAATGGTTTCCATAACAACAATATTTCCACTTGTCATACACAAATACAAGAAAATCTTCTCGAATTCAGATACATTACGTATATTAAATAAAGAGACAATATCACGCTTGATGACTTTATCGACTACATCTTCTCGAATGATTTTTTGAGCGAATGGAATATCATGTGTCTTTGCTACTTCTGGAAAACCACCAATTAAGAGATATTGGTGAAAGTGTTTCTGCAATGGCTGTAAGGCAAGCATTATAGCAGTTAAATCAATTTCAGATAATTGACTTAATTGAGTTGGTTTAATATTTTGTGGTAGTTTTGGTTGAGTTGCACCAATCAATTCTATATATTCATAAAAGGAGAGCGTTGGTATTTTAATCTGTGTCCACCTTCCAACACCGCTTTCACTCATTTTTGAAACGAGTATAGGACTTGCTGAACCTGTCGCCATTATTTTATAAGAAGGGTGCTGATCGTATAATGTTTTTAGCCATGTATCCCAATCTGTGGCGTACTGTATTTCATCAAAAAATAAAAATAAATCTTCTGATCCCTGAGAAATATTATTCTCAAACACTTCAAGAATATCGCCAATCTCACATAATTTAAGCATAGGATGATCAAATGAAATATACAAAATTTGTTTAGGTGAAGAATGTTCAAGTATATCACCAATCATTTGGTACATAATCGTGGTTTTTCCTACACGCCTTGGTCCAGACAAGATGACTTCACGTCTGATTTCTGTATGATAAAAATACTTTTTCGCTTCATAAAATGCTAATCGTTTGACAGGTTTTATAAAGTCACGAGGAATTTGTCCGCTATTCCACCAAGGGTTGAAACCTAATAAAACTTTTAATATTTTTTCTTGAGATATAAAGGACACCAAAATCACCCCTTCAACAAACTTAATTATATTTTATACTTATTTAGTAAAATTTTAAAGTATACTTTATATTTTTACCGAAAAAACTAAAATATAAACCAAAAAGCAAAGAAAACAGCATAGGTAAGTTGATTTTACCAATGCCGTTTTTGCCTCTTAAATAACCACGGTGAACCGTATCATAAGTAAAAGAAAGTTTCTTTGTGTAATTAAAGCCGGCTGCGATCAGCAGTCGGCTTTATATTTATATCCAATTGCAATTATCGAATCACTGATTTATCGGGAAATCTCATTGTTTTTTATATTCTCTGCAAACAGGTTTTTAAACAAAACCTTCTAGTACAATTTTACCAATCGTCCTATTGCTCTCCAAAAATTTGTGGGCTTGACGGAGATTTTCTGCTGAGATCGGTCCAAGGACTTCGGCCAGTGTTGTCTTTAATTTTTGATGGTCCACAGCATCAGCAATACGATTAAGCAATAGATGCTGCTCAATCATATCATCTGTCTCGTAAACAGGGCGAGTAAACATAAACTCCCACACGAAGGTGACGCTTTTTTGCTTAAGCAATTTGAGGTCCAGCGGAGAGGCTGGATCATCAATTGCGCACACAACTCCTTGCGGAGAAATAGCTTCGCTAATACCGGCCCAGTGTTTTTCCAAAGCATTCAGGCAAAAAATGTACGGAACGTTTGTAAATCCAATTGCTTGAAGTTGTGGAAGGAGCGGGTCATGGTGATTAATGGTATAGTCCGCTCCCATTGATTTAACCCAGCTAACAGTTTCCGATCTGGAAGCAGTCCCGATTACAGTAAGCCCCGCTTGTTTTGCAAGCTGAGTGGCAATGGAACCTACACCCCCGGCTGCACCAATGATCAGCAGAGCCTTTCCTTTGTTAGGGCCTGGATCTTGGGAAATAGACATTCGGGTAAATAACGCTTCCCAAGCTGTAATTGAGGTTAGGGGAAGAGCTGCGGCTTCCACAAAACTTAAGGAACCAGGTTTGCGCCCAACGATTCGTTCATCGACCAGATGGTATTCACTGTTTCCGCCTTGTCGTGCAATACTGCCAGCATAAAAAACTTCATCTCCCGGACGAAACAATGAACAGTCCGGCCCTGTCTCTTCGACGACTCCTGCTACATCCCAACCTAGAATTTTAGGAACTTCCTCAACTCTTTCCTTAGGAGCTCGTACCTTTGTATCAACAGGATTGACCGATATGGCCGCAACTTTGACCAAAATGTCACGACCCGTTGCTTTTGGTTTTTCTACAACTACGTCCACCAGGCTTTGGGGATTGTCAATTGGAAGGTAACGAGTTAATCCTACCGCCTTCATTGTATTCATGATGAACCACATCCTTTCCTTATTAGTATACCCGTTATTAGTAATGGCTTAAAATAATTACTATTAGCCTATAGTTTCTAAGCATCAGTGAAATTTAGTGTTAATATGTGAATGAGGTGTTAATAGTATGGAAGATATAACCTTAAGTTCACTGCTGGACGTCATTGGTGAATTATTTTCGGATACAAAAGAATATATCTACTATCGGCCAAGTAAACGAATTGATTTGAAAATTAGCGCCGGAGATCCTATAAAGGAACGATTGCCCATAAAGCAATGGTGACGAAGCAAAAGGTCTCAGAGTTTTTTAACAGGGATATTTTTGGTATTCCTTATCTTGGAACGGCCGTACCATTTTTATATAATGAAAATCTTGAGTAGGGGCATCGTCTTTTTATTTTGCTAAAGGAGAGATGTCATTTGAAAAAATCAGCTGTTAAAGAAGATACGGCAATAGGTCTGTACGAAGATGGAATATTAAACAAGACCGATACCTTGTATCAAATAGAGAAGTGTATAAGCTAAAAATAATGGAATAAGTTCAAAGATGGAGTGGCGGAACCGTCGAAAAAACCTGTTATTTGCAGGTTTTTTAGTGGTCTTTTTTAAGATGGAAGCATTTAGCCGTATCTCCTTCGAAACAAATCATTTGATTTGGAAGGACCAGATGGCTAATCTATTAATATCGGGAATTACCGATTTGGCATGATGCTTTCAGATCATCTATCCAGCTTCCATTGGGATAGTGATAATTGATATAGAAAGAGGCAAATGACATTGAAGCAGGAATCGGAACGCTTAAATGATGAACAAGCCGTTGAAATTTTTAAGGCATTGTCGAACCAGACGAGGGTGAGCATTCTTCAAATGTTAAAAGATCCCGACAGTCATTTTTCACCGCAAGCCCATATTATTGCTGATGAAGGATTTGAAGGCGGGGTTTGCGTAGGGGATATCCGAAGCAAGGCGGGGATTTCGCAATCCACTACTTCACAGTATTTATCGATTTTGCTGCAAAGCGGACTTGTTGAAATAAAGCGAATCGGACAATGGACATATTATCGCCGTAATGAGGAGACGATTAAAAAGTTCGAAAAATACATTGGTACAAAAATATAAGGAGAATTGAAGTGAGTTTATTACAGCATCGAGCATATAACAGGTTGTACCAAAGGATAAAATGACGCTTGGTTTCGCGGCATTGTGGCTTCGGGACGTTACGATTCAGAATTTGAATATTGATGATAATGGTCAAATGTTTGATGTATGGATTTATTTAACCTATCTTGCGGCCCATACCAAGGATATTGCACTTGGGACGGCTAGTGTGGTCCTCCCTCTGCGCCACCCTGTCAGAGTTGCAAAGGAAGCATCATCTATTGACCAGTTGTTTCCCGAACGGCTGATCATGGGAGTGGCTTCAGGAGACCGCGATAAAGATTTCACAGCTTTGGGAATATCCAAGCTCGAAAGTGGAAGGCTGTTTAAAAAGAATTATGCATTCCTTGAACGGCTATTAAAGGAGGACAGTCCGACAATCAACAGCGATTTAGGCGTCATCGATGGAACGGATATGAGAATGATCCCCAAGCCTTTTTCCTCGATTCCGACCATGGTGACAGGATTCAGCAATCAATCGATTGAATGGATCGCCCAGAATGGGGACGGCTGGATCCATTACCCGAGGGCTATCCCACAACAAACTCAATTGATTAACGAGTATCGCGAGTTGTCGGAAATTCACGCCCCAGGAGTGTTTAAACCTTTCACTCAGACTTTATTTATTGATTTATCGGAAAATCCCGATGCGTTACCTGTTCCGATTCCTTTAGGATTTCGTGTAGGACGCAAACAGTTATTAGAAATTTTATATCAATTTCAATCCATTGGTGTCAATCACCTGGCTTTTGTTTTGTATTTTTCAAAGCGCCCTCCCGAGGAAGTCATACAGGAGCTTGGAGAGTTTGTGTTGCCTTACTTTCCGACTCATGAAATTCCAGTAGGAGATTAGTTTTTAATAAAATTGGATAAGGGAAGAAGATGAACTTATGTCTAAACATGCAATTAAACTAAACGAAATTCCATTCTCAGTGCTGGATCTTGCACCGATAACAGCCAGAAGTACTCCTGCAGATTCTTTCCGCCACACATTGGAACTCGCACAGCATGCTGAAAAACTTGGTTACAACCGTTTTTGGCTTGCTGAACATCATAATATGCCGTTCATCGCCAGTTCCGCCACTTCGGTGGTGATGTCCCATGTGGCAGCCGGTACATCAAAAATCCGGATTGGTTCAGGAGGAATCATGCTGCCGAATCACGCTCCGCTCGTCATCGCTGAGCAGTTTGGCACTCTTGAATCCTTATATCCTGGGCGAATTGACCTTGGTCTGGGGCGGGCACCCGGTACAGATCAGGGGACTGCTCGTGCATTGAGACGCGACTTGGGAAGTACCGGAGATGACTTTCCTGAGCAATTAGCGGAACTCCGCGGTTACTTTGATCCATCCTTGGCACAAGGAAACCTAATAAAAGCGATTCCAGGTGAAGGTTTGAATATTCCAATCTGGCTGCTGGGTTCAAGCGGCTTCAGTGCGCAGCTGGCCGGAGAACTGGGTTTGCCATTCGCATTTGCCGCCCATTTCTCGCCACTTAACACTCTGGGTGCTCTACAGATCTATCGCAAGGCGTTTAAGCCTTCGAATGTTCTCGATAATCCGTATGCGATGGTGGCATTGAATATCATTGCAGCAGAAACGGATAAAGAGGCAAAACTCCTTTTCACAACCCTGCAGCAGCAATTTTTGAATCTGATGAGCGGAAACCTTACACAGCTTCAACCACCGGTAGATGACATATCCGAAGTGGCCAGCAGCTACCAATTAAAGGCTCTCGAGCAGCAATTAGGCACATCGATTGTTGGCAGCCAGCAGACGATAAAGGACAAGCTGCATACATTTTTGGAGGAGAGCCAGGCTGATGAAATCATGGCCATTGCCCAAGTTTACGACCACAAAGCTCGCCTGCATTCATACGATCTTCTGGCAGAAATTACAAAAAGCAGAAGGTGAAAAGGAGGACATCAGCAAGGAAATCTTCTTTGATGATTTTTTAAGACATTGAATATGGATAAAACCGTAGATCAGGTTATAAGGTTGTTTACAGGATTCCTTAATTAAAAAGAAAAAAGTTGTTAGAATAGGAGATAATGATATGAACTGTAAAATTAACCGAAATGCTGCTAAAGTGCTGAAACAAATGTTAGAAAGTGAAGAGGCTGAAGGGAAAATGGTTCGTGTGTACGTTACACTAGAGCATGGGGACCATGCCCATTATGATGTAAAACTTGATACGCCCACGGACCATGATGAAATTGTGAAAACAGACAAAGGCATTGATGTTTTACTTGATAAAAGGGAACCGTTTTTAGATGGGGTTTGGATCAAGTATTTCTATGTGCCGCAAGCAGGATTTGACATCACGAATTCTTCCAAAGGGCATCACCATCATTAAACACGTGACAGAGCGATACTAAATGTTTTTATATCCTCATATATCTAGCAGTAACATATACTAAACACGGTAGATTACTTGTATTTATTGTGATAAATGAGAATAATACCAACGATGCTTTTACAAATTCAAGGGGGCTTATCATGATGAGCAAAAAAATCGCTACACTAATAACAGACTTATTTGAAGATGTAGAATTCACAGAACCAGCACAGGCATTTAAAGATGCCGGTCATCAAGTGATCACAATCGACATACAGGCTGGAAAAGATATTACTGGTAAAAAAGGTGAAACAGTAAAAATAGATAAAGGAATCGGGGAAGTTAATCCTCAAGACTTTAATGCTTTACTAATCCCTGGCGGCTTCTCTCCTGATTTATTACGTGAAGATGACCGTTTTGGTGAATTCGCAAAAGCATTTATACAAGAAGGTAAACCTGTTTTTGCCATTTGCCATGGTCCACAAGTATTAATTGATACAGACCTATTAAAAGGCGTCGACATAACAGGTTTCAAATCAATAAGGAACGATCTCAAAAATGCAGGTGCTAACTACAAAGATGAAGAAGTTGTGGTAAGCAATAATATTGTAACAAGCCGTGTTCCGGATGACATTCCTGCCTTTAATCGTGAATCCTTAAAATTATTAGCTGAATAATAGGTACTGAATAGTATCGTTTTAGAAATAAATTTTACAATGAATGATCAATACAAAAAAGGTTTTAAGAAGGAAGGGTTTTACTATGTCATTAATGGTAAACGAGTAGTTCAACGGCATTGCACAACAGCTCCCCGTTGGACGGATTGCAAAGCCGGACATAGCTGAAACCTATGTATACCTTGCTAAAAATGGTTTTACTACTGGGACGGCTGTTCTTATTGGTGGTGGAGCTCACTTAGTATAATGGCCTAAATGGATGTTGAACCGAAACTTACCACCCTACCAAGCAGCAGTTCTAACTAAAATAGAAATAAGGTAAGAATAGAGTGATTTACTGGTGGCAATACTACAAAAGAGTATTGGCGCCTTTTTTGTTCATTAGGTACATAAAAAAATACAAAAGGAAGTGTTGATTTTTAATGAGTGTACAGGACGAAAATAAAGTAACAAAAATAAAAAATTCCCTTGAAAGTCGTGTAGTTACATTGCCTGATGGAACTTCTCTACCAAGAATAGGACAAGGAACTTGGTACATGGGAGAAAATCCTCAAATGAGAGAAAGGGAAATCAAAGCTTTACAACTCGGAATAGAATTAGGCATGAAACTAATAGATACGGCGGAAATGTATGGTGATGGCGATTCTGAACGCTTAGTAGGTGAAGCAATTAAAGGACGTAGAGATGACGTCTTTTTAGTATCAAAGGTGTATCCTCATCATGCAGGATTAGATATGATTGCCAAAGCGTGTGAAAACAGTCTAAAAAGGCTGGGAACCGATCATCTTGATTTGTACCTTTTACACTGGCGAGGACGTGTGCCATTAGCAGAAACCATTGAAGGAATGGAAAAGCTACGCAAGGAAGAAAAAATAGTAAGGTGGGGAGTCTCCAATTTTGATACCGATGATATGAAAGAGTTATGGAACACCACTGGCGGAAAAAATTGTATGACTAATCAAGTGTTATATCATCTTGGTTCAAGGGGTATAGATTATGATCTCTTACCATGGCAGCGAGAACATCACATGCCTATTATGGCATATAGCCCGCTAGCTCAAGGAGGTTCATTAAGAAGACAATTGTTAACGGATCCAACCATTAAAGAGATTGCAGAAAAATACGCTGTACAACCCTTACAAATTGCTCTCGCTTGGACAATCCGTTCTAACAATTGTCTAGCTATTCCAAAAGCTGTTCAAGAAGAACATGTACTAGCAAATGCAAAAGCTACTATAATTGAATTAACAAAAGAGGATTTAAATAGACTTGATGAAGTATTTCCGCAACCGACTAGAAAAATGCCTTTGGACATTATATAGAAATTTTAGAGGATAGACAAAGAGAGAGGGGATTGAATGTGTATGTCAACAGAGGTATTGGAAGATTTACTCCAGATGCAGCTAAAACCGCTTGTATGAAAATTAGCTTCTATCTTATCCAATGCAAAGCAACTTAAATACAAACTCCTTGTGGTCAGTCGATTTCAATATCTGAAGCACATACAATAATGGAAATTCAGTTAAATCAGGAAGTTACACAATCAGATTTAACGCAGATACTAAATTTAGAAAAAAGTACAGTAAGTCGTTTAGTTCAACAGTTGGAGAAGAAAGATTGGTTAAAACGTAAAATAAGTCCAAAAGACCAGCGAATGAAAATACTGAGATTAACTGAAAAGGGACAAAAAATATGCGCAACGCTTGGAAACCTCTCGAATAGAAAAGTTTAATAGTATATTAGCTAATATACTTGAAAATAGGCATAAAGAAGTTATTCTTGCCCTGGAATTACTTATCCAAGCATAACCCCAAGAAAAGATTAGTAGAGGAGTAGAATATGAATAGAACTATAATAATGTTAACCTTGTTAATTCCTTTTGCTCTAACAGGATGCTTTTCATCAACGGAAAAAGAAACTTCTAACGAGGCTGAAGTTGTAACAAGCCCCTACGTAGAGCTAACAAGTCAAGAAATTAATGCCTTACCAGAAGGGAGGATACAAGCTTTACTTAATGGAGCAGGAGCTGGTTATGCTATGTCTGCTGAATTAAGAGCTATCCTTACCTTATGAACAAAAGAAAAAAACAGAAGAACTCTATAATAGGATGAAAGAAGAAGCACAGATGATTGGGGAACAAATCGTCAATTTAGAACTTCAACTTGAAAATGCCTTTAGATCAAAGGCGATTACAAAAAAAGAGGTAGATAATATGACAAATCAAATTTCTATCTTAGATGGAAAATTAAGAAGTGTACATATAAAAGCACATATCGATATGTGTTTCTCACAATTCACAATATTATTGAAACCTATCCTGATTAAAAGTGTATACCATACCCTTTTTATAGTTTTAATAAAAAGAGACAATATACTCTTTATTATGTCTCAGATATCTTTTAAATTTTTATCATCAATTTCAGGATGCTTTGATTGGATATATATTTATTTTATAACTTCCATATAATTTTTTCCCCATTTATACATCATTTTTAATATAGGTATTAGACTTTCTCCATGCTCTGTTAATGAGTATTCTACACGCGGAGGTACCTCAGGATACACTTTTCGAGTAATCAGTTGATCCTCTTCTAATTCACGTAGCTGGTTTGTTAGCATTTTTTGTGTAACGTTTGGAACTAGCTTTTTAAGCTCGCTAAATCGCTTTGTGCCATCATTTCCTAAATGCCAGAGAATGATCAGCTTCCATTTCCCTCCTATAACAGATAAGGTTAGTTCCTTTTCACAATTAATAGCTGTATGATTCATCATTTTTTACTACCAATACTCATGTTGCAAACCTCCTTATTTAAAGACTACATAAGTGAAATATATCGATAGGTGAATACCGAATACTGAACTGTGCATAATAAAATTAATAAAAAGTGATTAGAAATTATTAAATTAAATTAAGGTGATGATGATCATATATGCGTCGAAAAAAAGGAAAAAATAGTATAAATATGGAGCATGGCAAGATAAAAGATACTACTCAAGATACTACATTAACCATAGATGTCCTAAAAGAGAAACTTATTAATATAGAAGATGCAGAAATTATTGAGCATCAATTTAATCAAGATGAACTAGTTACCGTACTATACATACGTACGTTAGTCGATGAAGAGCGTTTCAATGAGTCAATAATTGCCCCATTAAATCGTTGTACTTACAAAACTCTCTATGCTTGTATTGATAACTCCAAAGTAACAATTATCACTTCATTGGAAGACGCACTAAATAAACTGTTTAGTGGTTCGATTATTCTATATGATTCAACAAAAATTCAATGGTTGTCAGTTCAGCTTGAAAATTCATTACACCGTGCGATTCAAACCTCTAGTACAGAAACCGTCATTTACGGTGCGAAAGATAGCTTTATCGAAAATATTAGTCACAATATTTTGATGATCCGTAGAAGACTTGCTATACCTGAGCTAAAATCAGAAAAGTTTACCGTTGGTTATCTTAGTAAAACAACGGTTGTCCTAATGTATATCGAAGGTATAACTAATCCAGAGATTATAACTTATGCTAGAAAAAAAATTAAAAATATTAATTTTGATCAATTTCTAGATTCATCACAAATTGCCGCTTTTATAGAAGACCATCAGTATAGTATTTTTCCGCAGTTCCTTCAAACCGATCGACCAGATGCATGTGCATTTGCTTTGGGTGAAGGTAAAATTACAATCCTGGTTAATAATACACCTTTTGCTCTTATTGCTCCCATCACATTTTTTCATCTGTTTCAATCTCCAGAGGATTACTTTCTTCGTTGGCCAATTGCAAGCTTTCTGCGTTTGGTTCGCTATGTAAGCTTTATTCTTTCGATGATATTAATCCCTGCATATGTTGCCTTAACGACACATCATTATCAAATCATTCCTCTGCAAATTCTCTTTGTGATCTTGGAGTCTAGGAGCAAGCTCCCCTTTACTCCATTTTGGGAGGCCTTGTTGATGTTAATTACCTTAGAAATTATAAAAGAAGCTAGTCTTAGGATGCCAACTAAAACGAGTCAAACATTAGGTGTAATTGGTGGCATTGTCGTAGGACAAGCGGCTGTAGAGGCAGGCTTTGCCAGTAAAGTATTAATCGTGTTAATGGGTATTTCAGCCATTGCCTTCTTTTTGGTTCCCAATTATTTAATGACTAAAGCTAATGTCTTAATCCAATTTTCATTACTATTGCTAGCCTCTTTTATGGGCATTTTCGGGCTAATGTTAGGGGCCGTTGTTGCACTAGCACATCTCAATAGTCTTACCTCGTTAAAACAACCTTACTTAGCACCATTTGCTCCATTTTATTGGAAAGATTGGATAGATTTATTTATTCGTGGCCCCTTAACTTGGATGACAACACGACCAAATTACTTGAAAACGCTTCAGAAATGGCGATACAGCAGCAGGAGATGATAATGTGTCAGTATTTTCTTTATATGATCAAAAAGAATCACCTTTTGGCGGAATATATGTCATTTTCCTCGTAAATCGCTTGCAAATGATATATTTCTTTTTAATCATGCCTACCTATCTTGTCTATCCCTATATGGTGTGGGGAATATTAGCTCTTGGTATAGTTTCACATCTTAATTTGTTAATCCTCTCAAAATGGTTTTCTTCAGACTTTGCCAAAAAGGGTTATCTAGGGTTTGTGCAGCTATTTGGCCAAGGTATGGTACGTATCTTTGCTTGTGTAGGAGTATTTCTTATTCTAATAAAGATATCTGTAATTATGCTTGGTTATGTAGAGGTTTATCATCAATTTATTTTCTCATCAGTAAATCCTAATTGGTTAATTCTGTTTGTGTTTATCGTTATTTTTTACATCACCTATCAAGGAATGGAAAATACCATACGCTTTGTTGTTATTGTTTTCTTTTTCACGTTTTGGGCAATTGGATTATTTGTTCCTTTTTTATTTCCGCCAATTGCTGCATTACACGATTTGTATCCCTTGATTCCTGTTGAGTGGTCACGTGATTCCTGGAAAGGGTTATTGTTAATTTGGTCAGCGTTGTCCGGCCCTGAATATCTAATCTTACTTGCTACATGGTTAAAACCGAATAACAAAATGAAACGTAATCTGGCGATTGGGAATGCAGTCACTGTGTTCGAGTATTTGTTTTTGTTTATTGCATCTCTATTTTATTATAGTTCGAATTTTTTAAGCTTAAGCAAATTTCCAGTTCCTAATATGCTGCAATACCTTGAATCTCCTGTTTTTGAGCGAGTCGATATTTTACTACTTACATTACATTGGTTGCTTGTCATATTTGTTATAGCAATATTCATGTTAGTTATTTTTAGAGCAAAAGGGATTATTATGGGAAAATGGGGAAAAAACCCGACTCTGTTTGGTTTGGTGCTGAGTTTTATCGTTGTTATGGTTTTTATAGTTATAATGAATGAATGGTTTTGGAAATCCGAACAGAACTTATTACTTGAGCTTCAGATTTGGTTAGGTGCACTAACATACACCGTTGTTCCTTTTCTTCTTTATGTAGCAGTTAGATTAAAGGAGCGTGTCAACAAATGATTCGATATATTCATTTGAAAATATTACATATGCTTTGCTGTTGTGTGCTATTAGCTGGATGCTCACCATTTATTGAAAACAACACAATTGAAGAGATTGCACCAGTCATTTTTTGGTCAATTAGTCAAGGGCAAAATGATAAAATTAAAATTAATACGGTTGTGCCTCCGATGATCCAAGAGAAAAAGCAATTGTTATCTATGGAGGTTGACTTGTTAAAGGAAGGGGAAAAAGAATTTAATCTCATTTATTATCGTGAGTTAAAGTCAGGTCAACTTAGGATGGTGCTAATCAACGAAGAGCTTGCCAGGCAAGGAATAAATTCTTTAATAAATACCTTTTTAACTGACCCTGATATCCATCAAAGACTTTACTTGGCCATAGTAAAAGGAGATTTTGAAAAATATATCGAGAATCAAATCGATAAGCAAGAGAACCTTGATTATTTTCTCTATCAAATGTTTAAGCATTATGAAGAACAAGGGAATATGAGTATCGTCAATTTACATCAATTTAAGAACAAATTATATTCACCCGTAGCTGATCCCTTTCTTCCCGTATTTAAAACGACTGAGACAGATTTTATATACGAAGGTACTGCTTTTTTTAGCAAGGATAAGCTAATCGCTTCCATTAAACATATGGATGAGCAAATCTTTCAGCTGATTGGCCATAAATATTATTTAAAGAACCTAACTATCCCAGGATTATCTGTTTCCCTAGGTCAGGTACGAGCTCATGTTAAAACGGAACTGAGTCAAGATTTATCAACACTGTCAGTTATAGTTAATCTTAATGGAAGAATCGAAGAATACCGTGGAGATAAAAATATACTTGAGCCTGATAACTTAGAAGCACTAAACCATGAGATTGAACTCTATTTAGCAGAACAGACCAAAGGATTGTTAGATAATATGCAAAAATGGCAGGTAGATCCGTTAGAGATTGGGACACTCTCGCTTCATCCATTAAAAAAACCATTATCTGAGCAAGAGTGGAAAGAAAGCTGGGACAAAATGAAAATAACTGTTGGATATGATATATATTTAGAGCCTCTAATGAATACAAAGGATTAACTATGAGTACAACCAAATAATGGGTGCAATCAAAGATGGGCTTGATGATGTCGTCATTGCCCTAAAAGATGCTGTCATAGCTTTAAAAGATTCTCAAACAAAACTAATTTAAATTCTAGCTTAAACTATTTGTCAACTCATAAAAAAACCACATGATTAAAGCTTGAGTAGCTTTATCATGTGGTTTTTCTTTATGGATAAGCTTTATAACCAGTAGTACTTCTTTGGGAAAGGATTTGTTCATGTGATATACAAATCTCCTGAATTATATATTGATAAATTAAGTGAGGAAAATCCATACGAGACTCTCAAGATTCGCTATGATAAAATCAGCAAACAAAGTTTATATTATGTGAAGTCTATGATAGTGGGATAGGTGAAGATAATGAATATCCACATGGAGAAATATTAATCAGTGTCTAAAAAATATAAGACTAACAAGCAAAAGCGATTTTAATAAACGAGAGAATAAAAGTCAAAATTATTTAACAATTACCTTGAGGTAGACAGTTTAAATAAAAAAACTGTTTACTCCAAGGAGGAGCATTTTTATGTCCCGTAAAGCAAAAATATCAGGATCAGAAAAGATTACTGCTATTGAAAAATATCTTCGTGGAGAAGATTCACTTAACCATTTAACCACTCTACTAAATATTGCTGAATCATCTGTAAGACAATAGTTACATGTAAATTAATTAGAAGAAAGAGTTAACAAAATAGAGGAAAAGTTTGACGAGAATGATAAATATACTCAATAGTTCCAATAATCTCTACATCCCCAATCAAAGGAACATAGAAACCGACCTTTCTACTAAAAAAGGTCGGTTTCTATGTTAATTTTTCTGTTTAAGAGATCCCTTTAACAATTTGAGTGAGCCCGTCACTAATTGGTGTAGCTGAACGCCCAAGAAGTTTTTCGAAGTCATTACTTTCGACTTCAAGCGTACCTTCTCTAATGCCTATTTGGATTTCCAGAAGAAAAGGAATAAGAAAATCTGGTACAGCTACACTTTTCATAATGTCTGCATAAGTATTGTCATCAACTTGCAACAAATCATTATATAAAACATTCAGGTTCAACAAACGAGTTTGAAATTTGGGGAAGCTGATCAATCTACAATTAAATTGAGCATTGAGAAATTCCCCAACGCTCAATTTTTTGCCTCCTAAATAATCACGGTGAACCGTATCATAAGTAAATGAGGTTTTATTTGAAGTCCATAAAACAGACCAGCGAACCACAACATTCTGAAACAAAATTAGGAAAAAGTCCTTTAAAGGAGAGATGAAGGACAAACCCAGAAAAAGAACAAGGAAAAAGTCCTTCAAAAGAGAGATGAAGGACAAAATCAGAAATGAACAAGGAAAAAGTCCTTCAAAAGAGAGATGAAGGACAAACCCAGAAAAAGAACAAGGGAAAAGTCCTTCATAAGAGAGATGAAGGACAAAATCAGAAAAAGAACAAGTAAAAAGTCTTTCAAATGATGTTTGGTAGACTTCGAAAATAGATCCCTTAAATAGATTTTTCGAGAGCGTAAAAAGTTTTGTGTAAATGGTTATACTTTCCAATAAGGAGATAATCATTTATGCAAGACTATGGAAACAAAACAATTATGGAATTGGCAAAAGAATGCCGTACTGTTGAAGATGTCCACGCCATGTTAAAAAACTTATTTAAGGATACAATTCAAGAGGTTTTTGAAGCTGAAATAGAAAATCAGTTAGGCTATAAAAAGCACGAATCTCAAGGAGATCATACAGGGAATAGTAGAAATGGCTATAGTAAGAAAACATTAAAAACCAAGTTTGGGAATACAAAATTAGAGGTTCCGAGAGATCGTAATGGTGAGTATGAACCACAAATTATTAAGAAGTATGAAACAACGGCGAACGGACTTGAAGATCAAATTGTCGCTCTTTACGCTAAAGGTATGTCGACTAGGGATATTGAATCTCACATGAATGATATCTATGGCATAGATGTCTCTCCTACGATGGTTAGTAAAGTAACAGATAAAATTATGCCATTAATTACAGAGTGGCAATCGCGTCCTTTAGATCGTGTATATCCGATTGTTTTTTTAGACGCCATTCACTTTAAGGTGCGTAAAGACAACCGAATTATCAATAAGGCTGCGTATAGTGTTTTAGGTATAACTGTCTCAGGTCATAAAGAAATTCTCGGCATTTGGATCGGCGAGAATGAGAGTGCCAGCTTTTGGCTAGGCGTATGTACAGACTTGAAAAATCGAGGGGTTGAGGACATCTTGATTGCTTGTAAAGATGGTCTTTCAGGTTTTTCTGAAGCTATTAATTCCGTCTTTCCTCAAACGGAAATTCAACTATGTGTAATCCATCAAATTCGTAACTCTATGAAATATGTTTCATACAAAGAACAAAAGCAAGTGATGGCAGATTTAAAGAAAGTCTATCAAGCTTTAACGATGGAAGAGGCCGAACTAGCCTTTGAAGAGTTTAAGGAAAAATGGGGCAAGAAGCACCCAATTATTATCAGGTCTTGGGAAGCGAACTGGATTGAGTTGACCGCTTATTTTGCTTATCCACCTGCCATTAGAAAAATGATTTATACCACCAATATTATTGAAGGTTATCATAGACAGCTACGAAAAGTAACCAAAACAAAAACAGCCTATCCAACGGATGAGGCTTTAAGGAAAATTATTTATTTAGCTACCATGGAAGTATCAAAAAAATGGACTATGCCCCTAATAGGTTGGAAAGAATGTATATCACAGCTAGCCATTTATTTTGAAGATCGGCTTAAGTCGGAACTATCTGCATAGCAGTTTATAAAGTTCCGGCTTGACATGGAGCCTCTACGGGCATGGATTTCTGGCGATGGGGCGATCCTTTGAAAAAAGTATCGCCTGGCTGATAAGCCTATCATGCCCGCCTCTCCATGTAAAGCCTTCTTAGTTTATTGAGTGCAATTCCCATTTACACAAAATAATTTATACTCCCGATTTTTCTTTTATTAATAGATTTTATTCATAATAAGACCATTGATGAACCCCGACTATTTTAAAATTTTTTTCTAGAATTCGTTTTATTCGTTTTTTTGAGTGCACCACTTTACACTAATCATGAATTACATTTGTAGTTATTTTTTGATTAGGAAAAAGAAGCTTAAACTCTCTCACATTTCGCATGACGGCAGCTGCAATGATTTCCTCATGTCCACATTCCTTGCAAACACATTTTCTTCCTTCAACAGAAATTAAAAAAGAGGTGCATTTACCGCAAGTGATGCCTTTTCGCAGTTGGTCATAATTATAGGATGGTATTTGTGTAAAAGGAGAGTCTTTCGAATGTAGGGAAATTAACTTATTAGCGATTATTTTGTGTTGTTCATTTACCTTGGAAGGTATCATGCTTAGCTTTTTTATATAGCGATTAATTTGAGTTGGGAAAATAAATGGTTTGTTGAGAGGTGTTTGGTATAACATGAATTCGGGGTTAATAAAAACAACAGAAGCAAATCATTTAATATTAAGCATTCACATTCAATCTTTTCTGTCATAGAATCAAATATTTTTTCACCTTCATAACCCTTTTTAAGATTCAAATAGTGTTGCTTGTCTTTTTCAGACAGCCTTATCCGCGTGTTTAGTGATTTTAGAGTAAATAGTTCAGTTGATTCAATACGAGATTTATAAGGGCATAGTCGACATCCTTTCTTGTTTATAACTTCAATTCTATTATACAGTTAAGATATAGTAAAAAATCCCATTTAAATACATGTATCATAAGTAACGGCGAAATTTTTCCTTTAAACTCAAATAGGTCGAGGAAAGCAACCCCTACCTAGAGGGATCTGTCCACGAACCATGAGGAAAGGTCGCCTCTCAGAGTTATTCGTCTATATTTATGAGTAAATTCTCAAAAGACGAACCTACAGTAAAACCAGTAGCAAGTTTTCCCTCTCCTTATCATATAAAATTAGATATAGATGCTATATATTGCTTGATAATTCCAAGAAAGAAGCGTTGAAAAGATTTTTTGTCGAAGGTACCATCTCTTCAAATAAATGAAATGGGGTATGACATGATACAAGTAGCTGGAAGGCCATTTTCACTAGCTAGCACGATGGACCTCGGAAGGATAGAAAGAGTAATCATTCGACAAATGATTAATTCTCCTGAATTGTTTTCCTATTTTTCTATGAATGAACTTCAATTTGAAATTAACATTCGCAAAAATATTATGGAAAGTGCAAAAGAGATGAATGAGAGTCAAGTGACGTTTACGATCTTTGAAAATGCGAGTTGTAATCCTGCCTACTGGACTTTGACAAACTCAGGTGGCTTTTTGTTAAGGCCAGATGTGCAGCCATCTGATGCCATTCTAGACATTTACGAGAATGGTTCCCTTTATGGATTTGAATGCGCGACAGCAATTATTATCATTTATTATCGTGCCATTTTAAAAAGTATCGGGAAACATCATTTTAATTCTCTATTCCAAAACCTCTATTTATACAGCTGGCATACAGATCCTGACTTAGATTTACACATCTTCTATGGAAATCATGTTTCACCTGGAGATGTGGTGTATTTTAACAATCCTGAATTTCATCCAAATGCGTCATGGTATCGAGGATTAAATGCCGTCGTGTTGAGCGATGAAACGTTTTTTGGGCATGGGTTTGGAATTATGACTGCTGAACAAATAAAAGAATTTTTAAATTCACAAAGATTTCCAGGAAGTATGCAGCCTGCATACTTAGCAAATTTAATCACAAGAATATCTCCTGTAACGCTGCAAAAACTTTTATCGATACAAAGTAACCGTTCCTCTTATAAAAATCCTAAAATTGTCATACATCATAATCTTTGTTCCATTTCCAGTATTCATTATCAGTTTTATCTTTCAAACATTTATAACTAATTATTTGCTGGTGGTTGTTGTTTGAAAAAAAGGGGACATTCACCCATTTTGCAGGTTGACAGGTTCATATTCCAACTAGGTGAGTATAATGTAGTGTAAATACACAAACCCGAAAGGAAGTGCTGAGAACATGTATGCTAGCGCAAATATACCGCCTAATATGATGGCAGGAGCAAATATACCACCAAATATACCGCCTACAATGGTGGCTGGCGTAATGGATGCACCGATGCCATATCATACTGCCCCTGCTTACGGATATGGTTATGCTGCTCCTACTCGTGGGTACGGCTTTACATTAATTGTTGTGTTGTTTATTTTATTAATCATTGTAGGATGTAGTTTTCCTAAACCTAAATGCTAATATAAGAGTCCAAGATTAGGGCACGGTCAATGATGAACCGATTACCGTCCTTGTTATTCTACTAGCGATCGTCCTAAAACCGTTCGTCATAAAGGTTTACACAAAATGTGTACTAATAAGGGATAGGAGATTTAAGAAAATTAGTTTTACAAGGAAAGTCAGTTGTTTAAGTACTTATAAACTAGACTAACCTAAATTAATGAGACACTATAAAACACCTTCGAAATGGTACACTTAAACAAAGTACTAATTCGGAGGTGTTTTTGCATGGGCAAAAACGTGTATTCAAATGAGGTTAAGTGGGCAGTTGTGAAAGATAAGATGAGTGGTCAGTTTACGAACCATGAGATCATGGAGAAGTATGGGATTAAAAATGTGTCTCAAATAAAAACGTGGATGAAATGGTATCGTGAAAATCAGGTTCATTGATTCGATCAACCAATAGGGAAACAATATTCATATGGTCATGGACCTGACAGTTCAAGTGATGAAGAGAAAAAAGAACGTCAAATGAATCACTTAAAACAGGAAAATGAAATCTTAAAAAAGTATTTGGAGATCGAAAAGGAGTTGAAAAAGAAATCGTCCTCAAACTAGTCCAGACTTCACGAAAAAAATATACAGTATCAGCTATTTTATCAGCTTTAAATGTTCCCAGATCCACCTATTATCGCTGGGCATCTGCGCAACTAGTCGAGTTGTCTAAGGACGAGGAAGCGATTATTTACCTTTGCGAAAAAACAAAGTACCGATATGGCCATCGTAAAAGCAAGGAGCTATTAAAACGTGACTATTATATCAAATTAAACCGTAATACTGTTCAACGGATCATGCAGAAATACCACCTTCAATGTAGAGTAAAGCAAAAAAGTAGGTGGAAATCTCAAGGGGAATCTGTCGTTGTCGCGCCAAACTTATTACAGCGAGAGTTTCACGCAAGCAAACCTAACCAAAAGTGGGTAACGGATATTACCTACATTCAATATGGTCCAGACACTTTATATTTATCAACGATCATGGACTTGTTTAATAATCAAATCGTTGCTTATAAGCTTTATACTCATCAACAAATCCCTTTGGTGATTGATACCTTAGATGAAGCACTAGAAAAGCGAGGAAACCCTAAAGGAGTCATCATCCATTCAGATCAAGGAAGTGTCTATTCTTCTTATGCTTATCAAAAGCGGATTAAAGAAAAGAATTTAGTCAGTAGTAGGTCACGCCGGGGACACTGTTGGGACAACGCAGTCATTGAGTCTTTCCATTCGAACCTGAAATCAGAAGAATTTCAGTATGTTAAATTCAATTCTTTGTCTTTAGAAGAAGTAAAGGATCGTGTAGATCACTGTATGAGGTATTATAACGATGAGCGTATCCAAGAAAAACTAGGCTACCACACACCAATAGAGTTTGGTGATATGGCAGCCTAGGAAGGTGTTTTATTACTGTCTCATATGACTAGGTCAGTCTATTCCTGCAATTTTTTAATAGATAATAACGGGATCGTAGACACTTAAATTATCATATACCTTTTTCATGACACCAGGAGGTACGTTGACACAGCCATTTGATCCTGCATTATGGTAGGCATTTTTTGACCAGTTAGTTCGCCAATCAGCATCGTGGAAACCTTGGCCGCTGTTTGTAAATGGTGCCCAATAATCAACGTCAACGGAGTAATTACTACCAGTGAGTGTGTATGGTGTCCGTTTAAAGAGGATATACCAAACCCCTGGTAATGTATCCTGTTGTGTACTACGGTTACCAGTAACCACATCGGTAGATACGACTAATTCCCCATCTCTGTAAATCCACATACGCTGTTCTGCAATCGACACTTCAGCATAAGTATCACCTATGCCGTAGTTTGAAATTGTTTCATAGCCATAACCTTCGCCACTCCAGCCATTTCCGTAAGTATTAGAAGCAGAAACCGATTCCTGACCTTTCTGAAAAGCATCTTTTATCATTTTTGACTCTTTTTCTACATTAAGGGCCCAGCCATAACCTTGTCCTTTAACCGATATAACTGAACCTGAATGAGTCTTAAAGGTGAAGTCTTTGCCTAATGTCGATTGAGCGTTATTAATCTCAACTATCTTCTCATGAATACTATCTGAGTTGATCATAATATTCATATCTTCTGATAAGGAAGCATTTATAATAAGTTCGCTAGCCGTTAATGAATAGACTTGATCTTGTACCTTATACTCAACAGTATGCCCAAGGAAATCTTGCAGTTTTTCCACCTGTTTTTGTACAGTCTCACTATCTTCCTTAATGGGTTGTAGAAAAATTGTCTCTAGATAAATTTCACTAGTGTATTCATGTTGGTCGTATTCCTCTAATAGACTTTTAACATCATATTGCTCACCTTCAGCGCTTTCAGAAACGATAATTTCGCCATTTTCTAAAGTTGCCTGGGCGTCTATAGGTGCAATCAAATCCTTATTTATAAAGTTTAGTTCTTGTTCCAACTCCGTTTTTAGTACTTGGCTACGATAGGGGTCTTGGTTGCTTAGTGTTAAATAATACGATTTTGCCTCGGAAGAAGGAAAAAATGTCCACTGACTATTTAATAGTTTTTTTATCTCGGGCAGATCATTTTCTGTAAATTCCATCTGCGTTTCTTTTCCTTCTAAAATGAGTAGTTCTCCAATATAAATTTCATTTTTAAAAGCAGATGTTTGCAATTTTTTTAGAGCTTGGTCAGCTGTTAGCCCACTAACTTCTATGTTATTAATAGTGATATTTGAATTAAAGTGGGTCATCTGATAATAGCTCATTGCAGCAAATATAATTGCAATAACACTGATGATTGCAATTATAAACTTCCAACTTTTAAACCATTTAGTTGATTTTTGTGGTGAAAGATTATTCTCTTCAACTGATTTTTCTATGGCATACCCCATATATATTCCCCCAAAACTATCACTTTCTTAGACTATATACTTGTCCTTTATACGAAGTTTATACTTATCTTTATTTTACCTCATTATTAATCTTTTACTAGATAGAAAAGACTATTTTTTGTAACTATTTGTAAGTTTAGAGAGAAATATTTGATATTTTACTCGTTTTTAATCTCAAGTAATTGTGTGCATAAGAGAACCATAGGTTAATTAGGAAAAGGCTTAGGATATTCTTAGCCTTTTT
The DNA here is from genome assembly GCF_002019605.1 of Alkalihalobacterium alkalinitrilicum. Lineage (NCBI taxonomy): Bacteria > Bacillati > Bacillota > Bacilli > Caryophanales > Bacillaceae > Alkalihalobacterium > Alkalihalobacterium alkalinitrilicum. The sequence continues at coordinate 3,826,122 of NZ_KV917368.1, forward strand.
TGAGGCGAATTAAATTGTTAACTAATTCCTGGGGTGTTGTATAAGCATTGACGTATGGAGAGTAAACGGATTGTAGTGGAGTTTAGGTTTTTTTATCCCGTACTGTAGCTCTTCAAGGAGGATGGAGATGAATAAAAAAAACCGTTCGAGAAGAGAATAATCCTCTTCGAACGGTTATATGAGTGGTTATTATACTATTGTTGACCTTACAGATCTTGAGCAAAGCTACAATATAGTATGTGAGCTTAATATGCAACAGGTACAAATCCAGAATGATCAGTATTGTAACCAGTAATATCTGGTCTCGGGATCTCATCCCATCTCTCGGGGTCGACACCGAACACTTCCTCAGAGGCTAATCCATAGAGTAATTCTTGAATTCCTAATGCATTTTGACGAATATTATGACCGCGAGCACGTTGCCCTAAATTCCCGTCTCGTGTATTCCCAGATGTTTCAAAGAAAATAGCAGGATGGCTATGCTCTGCTTCGTTCAATCCGTCATAATTAAGGCCCAACATCATGGCTGAAACTACACCACCGTGAATATCAATTTCAGTAAAGCCTGTACGATTATTTCCAGTCGTGTATCGATCGATATTAATAAAACCATAATCTTTTAAAGCATCAAAAACATACACTTGCATTTGGCGCGTAATATCTTCGTATTGGCCGTCCTTAATATTAGGAAGTGTTGGTCCACCAGGAGCTAATGAAATTCCAAGTGACATCGTAATAGCTTCACCTGTCTCAGAATCTGTTTTTAAACCTTGATGGTGAATGTCAATACCATAGTCGGGTTGAATGTCTGTCCAATAGCTGTACCAAGCTTTAGATTCAACTGCTGCAAAGGCACCTTCCGCCCAGTCACGGTTCAAGTCTATTCTAATTTGATTTCCTCTATCATTTAATAATGGTTCACTTGTTTCTTGGTCCATTAATACCGTTTGGCGGATATTCATTTCACTGCCATCAGGATTATACATGGGAATAATATACAAGGTTAGTTCATCTAACACTTTACGGTATTGCGTTGACTGATTGCTAATATACATTTGAAGTAGTTGTAGAGACGCTTCCGTTCCGTAAGGCTCATCACCATGAATTCGGCTTTGGATCCATACTTTTTCAGGTCCATTTCCAATTTTAGCAACATACAAGTCGCGGCCTTGTTCACTCTTACTATATTCATAACCTAAATCATCTAGAGTAAATACTTCTAATTCACCTTTACTTCTTTTTTCAAGGGCTTTTAACTCTTTAATCATGTCATCGTATGTAACAATGCTTGAAATGTTTGTATTTCCTTCGGTTGACGGATGATTTTGTTTAGCAAATACAGAAGAAGAAAAAATAGAAAGCAACATACAGGTACTCAATAATAAAATAAATGCTTTTTTCAAAAAAAACTACCTCCTAGAATTTTGTATATGTACGGATACTCTAGTGAAATTTAGTATCTCTATCATTTCCGTTGGTTGAAATTATAATAGAATGTAATAACTGGAAAATACCCCTAAAAGGTCCTGAATTTACGTAGTGTTAAACTAATGGTGATCTTATCAATACTTTTATCCTATTAAAGTATTAAATTATTAAATTGTTTTGACAATTTGTAAAATTGGCACTACCTATAAACTAGATAATGTGCCTATAATTATTTCCGTTTTATGAGTTTCTTCTTTTTTGATAAATAGAAGTTGATTAAAAAGTCCTGTAAAAACAATTTTCAAGAAAGTGATGTTCAACTTTCCATTTGTTTATGAAGACAATCATAGGTTGTTATATTAGGGAGTGGAAAACAAAATTTAAAGGCTAGCTTTTTTTGTAAATTTTTGGAGAAGGGCTCCATCCCTTTTGGAATAGGTGGTCCAATTAGAAAAGCAGGTGTAGGGCTAAATGCGTAAGATAATAGGGGGGAGTGAATGAAATGGATGGTAAAGAGGGGAGATTACAAAGAAATCCTCAGAAGGTTTTTAAAAAAGAGCAGCGAGCTAGTTTAGCCTTATAAATTTTTGCTATTATGAAAAAATAGGCTTAGTTTGTACGATTGAAAATAGCTTAAGAGTGGCTATGTAGAATATAAAGCATGGATAATGATTTAAAGGCTTAGGATGGCATGTCTAAGCCTTTTTGGTCATTCTAATGTAATTGGCATCTAAATTTAAAAGCCGCAAGTAAACAGAGTTTGAAGTTTCATATAGTTATAGAGCAGACGGGAGTGTCTTCCTTCTTGTGTGTAGGGATTCATTAAGGGGCGGAGACGATGGAGAAACGCTTGGTCACATTCACAGCGATTATGATGCAATTTGTAGCAAAGATCATGGTCTCTACACGCTGCATCTACTCGATTAATAGGAGCACCAGGCCCGCTGCAGCCAGGCCCGCACCAATTATAGCCAGGGAAAATACAAAACCGGAAACCTCTATTTGTATTATGCTGCACTATAAAACCCTCCTTTCACTTCTGAAAGTTTTATAGTACAACCTATTCGTTGGTGTGTGAGTTGGTGTGAGCTGGAACCTAATTGAAAAAAATAAAGACATTTAGTTATAAAAGTTTCGACATCAAAAAGGAGCTCACTAAATGAGCTCCTACAATATAACTATTATTTTAAATTTACTAAAATAAAACATTGATCATCATTTTTATGATAAGCATTTGCTTCATGACTGATCCCTGCAATTAACTTCTCTTTTAACGTAGAGAGCGGAACATCTAAGTTCGAGGCTAAAATGGCGCGTAACCGACTGTCTTCTTCAATTGGGTCTTCTACACCATCTGTATAAAGAAGGAGTTTGCTGCCTTTTGCATACGGTAACGTTTTCGATTGGAATCTAATACCGTTGAGAAGACCGACTGGAGGACTGGTCGCTGACAGCTCGTCCACTTCTCCATTGGCATGTTGGAGCAACGTTGGTGGGTGGCCCGCATTAATATACTCAATTTGTTCTTTGTACGTATCGACTACAGCGTAGAAAGCAGTGCAATAATGGCGTGTTTCCTCATTGTTGTGAAACAGTGAATGCAAGTAATGATCAAGCTCACTCATGACATGCTCGGGTGTAAATCCTCTTGAGATGAGACGTTGAAAAAGGGATTGAAGTGACATTGTGATTAATGCTGATGAAATCCCGTGGCCCATCACATCTAAAATCATAACTCCGTACCGATGGGAACCGATTTGGTAAAATCCATAGATGTCGCCTGATAATTGACTAGAAGCTTTATAATAGGCTTGAATTTCAATATGTTCATTATCAATGGGATCGGTTAATGATGTTTCTTGAATTTTTCTTGCTAATTCTAATTTTTTACTCGTATCGAGTTTATATTTTTGATTTTCTTTGTTTAGTTGAACGAGTTCAACTTGTTTTGTTTCTAACGTTTGTAGAGCAATTTCTAATTCGGCATTCGTCTGATTTTTCGCATGCAAAGCGGCTTCTGCCTCTTTTTTAGCAATGAGAAGTTCATTTTCGTATTCATCTCTTTTCCGTACAGGGATGAATACACAATCGATGACAGTTATGTTTTCTCGTTGATTTTGTTTAGCGTTAAGAAGTATCGGAATTTCTTCACCTGTTTTCATACGTAAAGACAAGTACATTTCTTCAACTTTTCCTTCAATTTTCACGAGTGGAAAGAAATACAGTTGATAAAACATCTGAGCTGGAGCCGTTAGGATCTTATGAATATGTTGTTGATCTAATTCATCTTCTCTATAACCTAACAAACGAAGTAATGATTGGTTAATAGTGATGATTGTCCCTTCTTCTGTTAAGGTTACAAATCCACAAGGTGCATAGTTTAATTGTTCATCCATAGGATAAAGTCCACCTTTATTGTTAGCCATTTTTCAAGCAAGATTGGTTCAAATATTGTTGTATTAAAAAGACGGTTTCTTCAGGGTGACTCATATGTGGACAGTGCCCTGTTGCTTTCATTAAGGTAAAAGTACTATGATGAAGTTGTTCATGTATATATTTGCCCACTGAAACGGGTGCAATGATATCATCTGAACATTGTAATATATAAGTTGGAACCGTAACATGATGTAAGTCTTGTCGGTTGTCTGTAAAAAATGCAGCTTTGGCAAACTGATTAGCAATAATCGGGTCGGTTGAGCAAAAGCGTTCTTCTAATTCACCTTTCATGTCAGGTCGATCTGGGTTATTTGTAACCGTTGAAGCAAATAAGTTGGCCCACCCAATATAATTTTTCTCCATCATTTCAATTAAGCCGAGAAGATCTTCTTTTTCAAAACCACCGATATAATCGGGAGGGTCATTTAGATAGCACGGCGATGGACCAAGCATAATGAGGTGAGAAAAATATTCAGGTCGACGAAGAGAGGCTAACATTCCAATCATGCATCCAACCGAGTGACCAACAAAAACAGCTTCTTTTAAATTCAGGAATGAACAAATGTCGAGAAGATCTTCGGCATAGCCTGAAAGTGTACGATATTTATCAGCAGAATAAGCTCGTAAATCGGAGTTACCTGAACCTACATAGTCAAATAAGATCAATTGATAATGATCAACAAAAGAATCGAGAGTTAAATTCCAAACACTTTGGTCACAACCAAAACCAGGTGCAAATAAGATCGGTTGCGAACCATTGCCAATAATTTTTACATTGTTACGTAGTAAGATATCGTGACTCATAATAAAACTCCCTCTATGTATCTGAGTGAAATAGATGGTTTGTATATCATCTATATTAGCACTATCTAACTCGTTTTTGTGCATTTTGAAGTCAGCTATTTAGGAAAGCTGAATACAATACATAGCATGTCAACAATGAAAACCAGTACAATAAACGGAGAAGGAAGAGGTGTTGTATGGAGAAGAGGATTGAAACACAACTAAATAATTTACAAGCAAAAGATAAGAACGTACGCTATGAAGCATTCATGGACATTTTATCAGTTACTGAGGAAAAAGTAGATTGGGCTTACGAGATATGGGAGCAGTTCGCGCGTGATTTAAGCGACTCGGATCCTCATCGACGAGCTGTAGCTGCACAAATTTTATGTCGGTTAGCAAAAAGTGATCCCGAGAATCGGTTAAAGACCGATTTCCCAAAAATTTTAGCTGTAACGAAAGATGAAAAATTTGTGACTGCAAGGCATAGCCTACAATCACTTTGGCATATTGCTTTAGCTGGAGCTGAGCAACAAGAAATGGTTATCCAAAGTCTAGCCGCTCGCTTTCATGATTGTACGAGTGAAAAAAATTATACATTAATTCGCTTTGACATTATCCAAAGCTTGAAAAACCTATATGAAAAAAGACAAGATGAAGAAATAAAGGAGATAGCTCTCGAATTGATAAACATCGAAGAAGATCCAAAGTATAAAAAGAAATATAACTCGGTGTGGAAATAATCGTCTCAAATTAATAGTTTGGTTAATTATGGCAGGTAAAAAACAGGTTAAATCGATTTCAATGATTTAACCTGCTTTTCGTCTAAACATGATTGCTTGCACAAAGTAAATTCTTTTTTACTTTAAGATTGTTAAGATCCAACGGTAATACGCTTGTTAATACTTGAAGACGGTGTTTCTAGAAAGGCAATATATTCTTCTGGTGTTACCCCTGCTTGAAGTGCTTCTAAGATGATTTTGTCCCAATCGGGGTCTATTGTGTCCAAAGAACTTTCCACTAAAATCGAATCAACAGAAATATTTAACGCCTGGGCTATTTTTTCAACAAATGTGAACGAAGGATATTCGTTATCTTTTCTTTCAATGGAGCGAAGATAGGACTTGTCTACTCCTGCACGAATTGCAAGTTCAGTTTGTGTTAGGCCTTTTTCTTTACGAAACTTTCTAATCGTTTGTCCAACCATACTTATTCACCCCGTATAATTACTTTTATTTTCCTATCTATACGGGGAAAGTTGCATTTTTTAGGGGGTATCACTAAAAAATTTTATAAATTAACTGATGAGCCTATTAATATTGTCCTAATCTGTATTTTCTTTTTGTTAACCGATAGGATTTCTATTACTGAAGAACCTGCTATGAAATAAAAATATGTAAAATTGGTTGGAAGTCGTTTTAAGTGTTAAAAATTATCCTTTATTCACTCGAGTTTTTTAATAATGCAACAAGTTAACTATGATATAATACCTATAACAAAAGTAAAAATTACGATACGTCCTAAAAAATGGTATAGAGATAAGATCGAGGGGGCTTGGAATGTGGGGGGTACAGTGGAAAAAAATCTGAATGTTTCGGTATTAATGAATGAATTAAAGCAAGATAATCAGGAAATGCAAAATGTAATGAAAAATATAAAAGATATATCAACAAAATCGAATATTTTAGCATTAAATTCAGGAATTGAAGCAGCTCGTGCAGGAGAGGCAGGTCGCGGTTTTTCAGTTGTTGCGACAGAAATTAAAAAATTTGCGGAAGAAAGTTTAAATGCTAGTAAAGATAGTGAAAAAATCATTAATAAAATTCAAAATAAAGCCAATGAAATTATTGCGGTCCGTACGGTTGATATAGCTTACGATACGATTGATAAGATTGATCGGAATTTATTTGAGCGGAATTGCGATGTGCAGGCTTGGGCAACATTTGATGCGATTAAGAATTGTCTAACAGCTCCTTCAATAGAGTCAAAAAAAGCTGCACAAGATTTAATGAAAAATATATATAAAATTTATGAAGTGTACTTTGATTTATTTGTCGTTGATATTACAGGTGAAATTGTGGTCGCATCGCAAAATCAAAATCAAGTTGGAAAAGACATGTCTGGACGTGACTGGTTTAAAGAAACAGTGCGAACGAATCATGTTCATGTAACTGATATGTACTACTCTTCCGTTGTAGGCGGTCACACGATGGGATATTCGAGCCCTGTACATAACGATGCGGGGGAGATTATTGGGGTATTTACAACGAGGTTTAACTGGGAATTTATCTATGATATTATCGATCGTGTAAAAATCGGGGAAAATAGTAAACTATATGTTATTAATTCTGAGGGTTACATTATTGCATCGAAAGATCGTTCTGGAATACTAGAAACGAAGATGACGCAATTAAAAGCGGTACAATATGTACTGTCAAAAAGAGAAACGCGAGGGTATACGCTAGAAAATAATCAAATATATGCATTTTGTTTAACCGAAGGCTACAATGCATATAAAGGCAAAGGCTGGTCGGTTATTGTCGTAGAATCTATCGTTTAAGAAAAATAGGAGCTGACCGATTGAGGTTAGCTCCTATTTTCAGTCGTTTTATTAAAGTTTAATCGTTATTCATTGACAAAATAAGGTTCTGAAACGGGTGGATTCCACCGAACTATGTTTTTTCCATTCACTCCAAAAATGGCTCCTGTTTCTTTCATGTCGTGTGTTTTCAACAGATGGACGACAAATGAAGCCACTTCATCAGAAGAACCGATGTTCCAATAAGAAGGTAGCTCTTGGCCACCTTCAGCAGCTTTCTGTTTTGCTTTTTCAATATAAGGCTGGGTCATATTCGTTAGCGCAGCAGGAGCAATTGCATTGACTAGTATATTGTCACGTTTTAACTCTTTAGCAAGGGTCCAAGTCATTCCGTTAATGGCCGCTTTTGCTGCACTATAATTAATTTGTCCAATGGTACCCTCTAATCCAGCGGTTGAGGTCATATTGATGATATGCCCGCTAGACTTTTGCTGTTTTAGAAATTTGATAAACGGTCGTGTACAGAGGAATGTCCCATTTACGTGAACATTAAGGACGTGAGAAAATTCATGATCGCTCATTTTATAGGTAAGTTGATCATGGATGATTCCTGCGTTATTAATGAGTATGGATACATTTCCAAACGTTCTTAGGGCTAGATCCAATAGCTCTTGTCCTGTATCAGGATGCTCAACAGGCTTTGCTAATCCAACCGCTCTTCCACCTGATGAATGAATTTCTTCAACGGCTTCTTTCACTTTGTTTGCATTCCGGCCATTTATGACAACAGCAGCACCACTATCTGCAAGTTGTTTGGCAATACTGTAGCCAATTCCTGTTGTGGAGCCTGTAATAATGGCAACTTGTTCATCGAAATTCACTTTTACACACCACACTTCCTATAAATTTAATCCACCAATTCGAACAGGGTAGCTAAGCCTAGTCCACCACCAATTCCTAGTGTTGCTAGTCCTCGTTTTAATCTTTGTCTTTTCATTTCTGTCATCAAGCGAGTGACTAGTATCGCTCCAGACGCACCGTATGGATGACCAATGGCTAATGCACCACCGTTTTGATTTACTTTTTCCAGAGGGATCTCTAGTGCGTTTAAACTAGCTAAAACTTGTGAAGCAAAGGCTTCATTAAACTCGACGATATCAATGTCTAAGGAGGAGAGCTGTTGACGTTCAAATAACTTTTGGACTGCAGGGACAGGACCAATACCTAGAAAATTGGGGTCAACCCCTGCACTTACTGCATCAACAAACCGTAAAGTAGGCTGCAATCCTAACTCGTGGCACTTTTCAACTGACATTATTAATACAACAGCTGCACCGTCATTCATCGGACATGCATTTCCTGCAGTCACGGTACCCTTTTCTTTAAAGACTGGGGGAAGAGAATGTAGCTTTTCAAGGGATGTATTTTTCCGTGGACATTCATCGTTTGTCATTCCAGCAATAGGAACAATTTCTTCAGAAAAATGTCCTGATTGAATTGCTTTAACGGCTTTCATATGACTATTGTAGGCGTACTCATCTTGCATTTCCCGAGTAATTTGGTGAGCTTCAGCGACGTTTTCAGCAGCCATTCCCATATCGGGATCACCAATTTCATCTGGAGAAAAACGAGCTCTCGTAAACAATTCAGGTCCTTTTGGATGATAAAGAGAAGTAGGCTTGGCTATTTTCCATGGGGCGAGACTCGTACTTTCAACACCACCAGCTAAGTAGATGTCGCCAGCTCCTGCTTGAACGAGGCGAGCAGCGAGGTTGATAGCTTCTAGTCCAGAGCCACACTGTCGGTCAACAGTCACTCCTGGTATAGAAACAGGTAACCCTGCCGTTAAGGAAGAAAGACGAGCAAGGTTTCCTCCTGGTCCAACAGCATTCCCGAGAATCACTTCATCTATTGTTGTTTGATCTAGTTGAACTTCTTCGACAATGCGTTGAATGAGAGGAGCAACTAAGTGCTCAGGAGGAATATCTTTAAACATTCCGCCAACCTTCCCGACGGCTGTTCGTTTTGCGGTAACAATCACGGCTTCTTTCATCATTTCACATCCTTTGGTGTTCTAATTTTGGTTGCACTAATTTGATTAGTTCTTTTCTGGCAATTTTTCCACTTGTCGTATAAGGAAAGGCGTCTATTTCAATTAACATTTGTGGACATTTGTAAGCAGCTAACTTTTGTTTGCAATATTGTTTTAATTGGAGTTGAGAAAGTGGTTTTCCATCTTTCCATTGAATGGCAGCAATTACTTTTTCACCCCAATAGAGATCTTCAATACCGAAAACAGCCACTTCAGCAACTTCAGGAAGAAGACATAACACTTTTTCTACTTCTTCAGGGTAAATATTTAAACCACCACTAATGATCATATTTTTTTCGCGCCCAACAAGAGTGATGTACCCATTAGTGTCCATGAAAGCTAAATCACCAACTGTTGCCCATTCTCCATGGAAAACTTCTTTTGTAGCGTCAGGATTGTTGAGATAGCCACTAAACATCTGCTTACTTTTTATGAATAATTTTCCAATTTCACCATAATCCGTTTCAGTTCCGTCAGAACGTCGAATTGATACTTGAACACCAGGGAATGGGTGTCCGACAGACTCAGGATTTTCGCTATTTCCGTTATGATCCAAAACGCTGACAAAACTTAATTCAGAGGCACCGTAAAATTCGAACACTTCTGCATTGGGAACGAGTTGACGTGCTTTATTCTTCAAAGGAACTTGCCACTTGGCTCCTGCTGAAATTACTTTTTCTAAGCGGGTGATCGAAGGATTTCCGTCTTTATACACGTTATCTAGTGCAGAAAACATCGTAGGTACGAGATACAGTACGGTTATTGGTACGGCAGTTAACGTTTGATAGACTGAATGGGCACTGAATTTTTTTGTCACATACAAGGTGGCACCAATATGAAGCGAGTGAACGGCTGCATATAAAAAATGGGAGTGAACGAGAGGACCTGGAGAAAAAATAAGATCATCTTTGTTGAGCTTAAATACTTGTTCGCTTCCAGTAAAGCTGTGAAGCCAAGAAGAATGAGTCCGCAAATATCCCTTTGGTTTCCCTGTTGTTCCTGATGTATAGCCAATATAAAAGATGTCACTTTCTGATGTTTCGTAGTTTGGAATAGGTGTTTTAGGTTGCTGTTTGAGTTGCTCTAGCGAGAAAGTGAGAATGTTCTGGGTTTTGATTTGTTGTGTAGTTATCAACACATCAGGGGTACAGTCTGAGATAATGTGTTGCAAATCGTCATTACTCCATTTGGGGTCAAGTGGAATCGCTATTGCTCCTATTTCACTTATTGCTAAAAATAGGATTAAAAAATCAACATCGTTTTCTAGTAAAAAGGCAACCTTCTTTTGGTATGGATGTTCAAGGGTAGTGACTAGTTGTTGTTGCATGCTTTGAATATTTTCGTAAAGTTCTTTATATGTTAGTTGGTCATCATCACAAACAACCGATATTTTCGAAGAACATGAATGTACAGTAAATGGAATTGTTTTACCAATCGTCATAAATTCACCTCGTTTTATTACTTTTTTAATTAATTTCTTTATATAGAGAGGAGGGGAGGGGGCATTGTTTATTTTTGATATGTTATGAAAGCTTTGATTTTCACTATTTTACTTTAGAATAATAGAAAAGGGGTGTCCATGGGACACCCCTGTATTAATTACGCCGCTTTGCTTTTTGGGTCACGAGACTTTTTAATAAGTGGGTACGCTTTCTTTATTTGCATAGCAATGACAGCTGCAACTACTACTTTTGCAATATCCCCAGGAATATAAATGAGAGCTTGATATGCAGCAGTGCCCCACGGAATCCCGATGTTGAAGGAAGTGTAAGTAACTCCAGCAGCATAAATAACAATGATCCCACCTATGATATTAAATAATATAAAGCGAGCAATGTTCATCTTATGCCAATATTTTTCTACTAAATAGCCGATCACAAACGCTGCTATTGGCCAACTTAAAATATATCCACCACTAGGTCCTAAAAACACGCTAATGCCGCCGCGTCCACCAGAAAGAAGTGGTGCACCGAATGCTACAAGTAAAACAAAAATAACCAGACTCATTCCACCATACCTGGCACCTAAGATAGCACCTGCGAGCATAACACCTAATGATTGTGCTGTAATAGGGACTGGAGAAATAGGTAGTACAAGTGGCGGTAAAATACCAAGAGCTGCGATAAGTGCTACAAAAACTGAAGCATACATCATATTTTTCAATTTCATCATAATCACCATTTTCAAAATAGTATAAAGATTTCTTTTGCTTAGTATAATGTCAACAGAAGATCATGTCAACTATATTTAATATTAAGTTAACAATAGAGTGTAACTTTAAAAACGGTTAAGTTAACCTCGTATAGTAGGTAACCTAAAGTTAAACGATCTAACTAAAGATAAGGTAGAAAATAAAATGGAATTTGAAATATACTTCATAGTTAATAGAAATTGATAATCCAGCTACTTAATTCCGTATTAGTTGGCAATAGCACTCCTATAAAATAAATGAAGTTTATAGTATGAAAAACAGAGTAGGGGAGGGAGAACGAGTAATAGTACAGGGTAAAATGGTAGCAGAATACAGACGTTTACAATTTGGTATACAAGTACACACAATGTATACTTTATGTTTACAAAAATTTGTACATGTATTCAAACCAGTACACATACTGTCATTACAAGTTGTATACATTTTTAGATGTTTTGTTTACATTAATGTATACACGTTTGCAAAATGAATACAACTTATGGATTATTGACTTGTTGCTCGGAATCTATTATCCTTTAATTACCAGATAAATTGGTAGTTTAATAATGTAAATTTGAAAGGATGATTGGATGAGTGTTTCACGAATTGCGGCGATTGATGTAGGTAATGATTGTGTGAAGGCAATCTTTGGAAAATACGACTCAGAACTGTACATACCTAATGTTATTGCTAGAGATACAGAAGATCGACCTGTTATCGGAATAGAAGATTTAAATGAAAAGGACCCTCTAGATGGAATTCATATAAGAGTTCACTCCCCTGCTTTAAAAGAAAACAATGTTATTTATCGTGTAGGAAACTTGGCAACGAAAAGTGACAATCCAAACGAACTTGACCCAGGAAGTAGCAAATCTGAAGAAGATCAAACATTAGTGATGCTGTTTACTTCTTTAGCATTGGATGCAGTTAAAAGTGGAACGTCTAATACTTCGAGAGACTCCAAAGCGGTAATTGATGCAAATTATACACTTGGAACAGGGTTGCCGCTTCGTGAAGTGAAAGAAGGAAAAGATGTGGGTTACCGTTCACAACTATTAGGTTCTGTTCACCAAGTTGAGTTTCTCGTTACCCCAAAATATCAAGGGATAAAAGTCAATATTAAATTTGATGAAGTGAAAGTGTACCCTGAAGGTTTTGCTGCTTATATTAACTTAGTGATGGATAAGGACTTAAATATTATTAATAGAGATTTAATTGATAAAAGAATTTTAATACAAGATATTGGTGGGTTATCGACTGATGTGGCTGTTATCAAAAATCGTAATGTCGACGATGATAAGGCTCAAGGGTTTAATATTGGAGTATCAGAAGCATTAGAATCCATTCGTGAGGAAATTCGTTCCAAACATGGAGTTGAATTAGATAGCCGTCGTGATGTTGTTGAAATCATTACGAGAAAGAATGACAGAAACCATATTATGGTAAAAGGGAGTCGGACAAGCGTTCATGATATTACCGATCGTATCCTTTTAGAGCTAGCCAAAAAACAGTATAGACATTTACGTAATGTTTGGCAAAAAAATTCCCAAACTGAAATTTGCTATTTCGTTGGTGGCGGTGCAATGGTATTAAAAGAATATATTAAAACATTAAACAATAATTTAGATGGTTACAATATTGAGTTTTTTGAAGACGAAAAAGAAAGTATTTGGATGATGGCAAATGCGTATTATAAACTCATTTCTGATTTTGTAAGAAAGAGTAATAAGGAAACGAAAGTACCAGAGAAAAAAACAGTACAAAATAAATAGGGTGATTCCATGAATAAAAAGGGGACAGCGGAAATACAGCGAGGACAGGCAATTACGTTTCGCCTTCCTTCTGATACACCCGAACATATTATAAAACAATTACAAAAGTTAAAGGAAACGGAAAGAAGAAACTTCTCTAGCAAAATAGCTCAATTTGCTTTAGAAGGAGTAAGCAACTCGTTGGCGAAAGAAAGAGAAACCTTAACGATTCCGCTTCCAAAACCATTAAGTAAAGAACAACGCAATTGGTTGAAGCATTCGCATTCAGAAGCGATGTTAGGAAGTATTGTTTATCAATTACTTGTAGATCCCATGCGAGCAACATCCATTTTGGCAGCATTAAATAGTAATGCATTAGATATAGATGAAGCCCTTTATTTACAAGAAGTCGAGAATGGAACTACTCCATTAGATAATCCCTTCGAAGATCGTCAAGATAATCAGTTGGAAGACATAGAAGCTGTAGAAACGTTCAATGATCATGAACTTGACGATGACTTGGATAACTTTAATTGGAATGAAGCAAAACAAGAGATGGCCTCATCCGTTGAAGAAGAACAAGAGAAGGAAGAAGAGAGTATTGATGACCTCCTTGGCGATTTCTTAGCCGAGATGAACAAATAGGTTAAGGCTATTAGCAGATCCCTTGGGATAGAAGCAGTTCGAGGGGTTGGCTAATAAGTATAAAGAGGCTAACTTAAATGTTAGCCTCTTTGGTTTGTTTTGATATCCATATAGAAAAACTGAAAAGACGACTAGTCTGGAAAAAAGGCTACTCGTCTTTTGGCTTAAAATAAGTTATTTACTCCTTTAGTTAGATACTAACAAGTTCTGAATAACGTTGTTTGTTAAATTAGGAACGATTTCAAGTGAATATTTTAACTCCATTCGTTCGTATTGTTTATGGGCATCAAAGCCATAAGGACCAATATTAATGACAGGGACATTAATATCGCGAATGTCTTGGTAGTTTACATAATGTTTTGTGCCCCAGCTCGGATTGTTGTTAGAAACAGCATTAATCCCATCTTCATCATCACTTAAAGCAACAAAACTCATATCTGAAATATACGGGAAAAAGTTTCTTGTTGCTATAGGATAGTCATAATCGGGTTGGATGTCAGTAATGGCTTGTTCGAGTGAATGAATTAAGTTTTCTTCTTTTTCATTCTTCCCTGTCACTTCAATTCTAGGAGAATATAAAGAAGAGTAAAAGAGGATTATCGCAGGACTTCGGTCACTCATCCATTTCCATGCTTCTTCAACTACTCTTGCTGCAAACATTCTCGTATCTAATTCTGTATCTAGTAATAATTTTTCTTTAAATTCACTCATATGGTTTACATACTCATAACCGTATTCTTCGATTAAGAGTTGATTCATTTCCTCGTACGTAAATACTCTAGGTTTCCATGGGAATTCAAAGTAAGGTTGATTACTTGCTTGACTGAATTGTTGGTATTTGCTCTTAAATTCTTTTAGAGCATTGTCAAAGGCGATTTCAGCTTGTTCTTTTAATAGCGATAATACATCTTTTGGTGACCACGAATGGATAAAGAAATTATAGTAAACATAAGCAGAAAGAGCCGTTTGTACGGTGTATGTTGGTTTTAAATCCATTTGTTTTAATGAAACAGGAGGTACTGTCGTTTCACCGAAAGCTTCATTACATAATTCTGGATTATAACTAATTTGTTTCGTTAACTCTGCTGCAATAAAATTCGGGTCAATTCCTTCAAAGCATGAACCTACATGTGTTTCGGCACCAGTGATAAAAAAGGAAGGGAGTAATTTCCCAACTGTACCTTTATAAATATACCGATTCACATCTCCTTCATAACGAGGCGAAACAAAATCTGAATTGATAGCAGCAACATAATCAAAATGATGTTCATCTTTTAAGCTTTTTAATTCTTTTAAGGCTGATAAAATCCCGTGAGAGCCATCTTCTTCATCACATTCTACGACAAGAAGGAGATTTCCCTCTAACTCCTCAGGATGTTCAGAGTAATATTTTAGAAGATATAGATGACTCGCTACACCACTTTTCATATCAAGTACGCCTCTACCAAATAAGTAATCTCCTGAGTTTAAATGGTTCTCTACCATAGGAGGGAGATCTTCTGTTTTGAGTGCTTTCATCAACTCTTCTGGGTAACAAGCCTTATCCTTGAGTTGATTAAAGTCGTCTATTCCGACTGTGTCCATATGTCCCATTAAAATGACCGTTTTATCACTTTTCTTTTTCGTTCCTTTAACAAAAGCAATTACATTATACCTTTCTTGTTCATCATCTATTGTTTTTTGCTTGGTCACAAATGTTGGGTTTTTAATAAAATACGGAAAAGAGGAAACTAAGGTGTAAATGGCTTGACTAATTTCTTTTTCTCCATCTGAATTTACGATACTTTCTATATTTACAAGCTGATTTGTTAAAAATAAAACTTCATCACGACAAGATAACATAAAGGCACTCCTTCATTATCATATACTGAATAAATATTAATCTAATATAATATCTATTTATTGATATAATAAAACAAGGTTGGAAGTCAAGTTGTTTTTCTGCTGTTATTTCCAAGGAAATCTTTCCATAAAACTTTTCTTGAATAATGTCTTTATTTACTTAATAATTATTTCGTAAAACTAAATATAAATCCTCATCAATCATAACGGATGGGGTAGAGGTCGCGGTTTATAAGAGTAATTTTGTTTGAGATAAGGTAATCGATGAGAACAAATGAAAGGATAAACTGCCGAAATTTTTATGTAAGCCTGTACATAAAAATTGGGGCTGCTTTCAAATAGAAGCAGAACTGTCACAACTATTAGTGGTTGTGAAGAGCTATCTTAGAAGGTTACTAGATGCGGGTAAATTCTTGGCACCGTATAATTATCATGGTGTTTTTTTTATGTCCAAATCTGCCTTCAACTTACTTTAGAAATTATTAGGGGGCTATATGATGAAAAAAGGATTATTTGCAGTAGTTGCTGCGATTGCTATGATGGCAATGAGTGCATGCGGTTCAAGTACGGAACCAGCAGAAACAGAAATTAGTGGAGAACATACAACTGCAGAAGTGAAACTAGTCAATGATGGGCAGCTATCATTTGCAATGAGTGGTTTATATCCACCGTTAAACTTCACTAAAGATGGAGAATTAACAGGATTTGATGTGGAAATTGGAAAAGAGATTTCTATACGTATTGGTCTTGAACCTAATCCTGTAACCAACCCTTGGGAGACAATTATTCAAGGACTTCGAGCGAACCATTATGATGCTATTATCGGAAGTATGACGGCAACAGAGGAAAGAATGGAACAAGTAGACTTTACGAACCCATACTATATTTCTGGGGCTCAAGTGTTTGTTAATGTAGGGGAAGAGGAAATTCAATCTACTGATGATTTAGTTGGTAAAACGATCGGTGTTATCCAATCGAGTACGTGGAGAGATATGGCTGAAGAGATCTCTGACAAAATTAAAGGATATCCAAGTGATGTTAATGCACTTCAAGATTTAGCGGTTGGCCGAATTGATGCAGTCATTACTGATAAAATTGTTGGTTTATCAGCGATGAATGAGCGTGGGTTAGATATTAAGCCTGTTGGTGACTTATTAAATGAAGATTTAATCGCGGTTGCTGTAAATAAGGGTAATGAAGAATTAATCAATCAAATAAATGAAGCAATTGCTTCTATGATAGAAGACGGAACGTACGAAGAAATCAGTATGAAATGGTTTGATGAGAACATTATGAAATAAGGGTGCGTGATTCACGTGCCTTTTTTTCTTAATAGGAGGGAGGAAATGATATGGGCTTTTTTGAAAGTATTTTAGATATTTTCCTTAGACACGGTGTATCGTTTTTAAATGCGGCTTGGATTACGATCGGTATTACAGCGGTGTCCTTAGTCATTGCAACCGTCATTGGAATTATTTTTGCTTTATTTAAAATATCATCTAGTAAAATATTAAATATAATTGCGGATGCCTATATTGGTGTTATTCGAGGAACGCCTTTAATTGTCCAAATTATGTTTTTATATTACGGAATTTCAAACATTATTCTACTTGATAATTTTACGGCTGGAGCATTGGCGCTTGGACTACACTCAGGTGCTTATATAGCTGAGATTTTTCGAGGAGCGATTCAATCGATTGACAAAGGTCAGATGGAAGCGGCAAGATCCCTTGGGATGTCGTATCCTTTAGCAATGAGGAAAGTTGTTTTTCCTCAAGCACTGAAACGAGCGATCCCTCCACTAGGGAATCAGTTTATTATTGGCTTGAAAGACTCTTCATTAGTCGCTTATATAGCGGTTACTGATTTATTCAATACAGCCTTACAAGTTCAAGGGGAAAACTTCATGCCTTTTGAAACATATTTTGTAGTCGGAATGTATTATTTAATTCTTGTGTTAATTTTCACGAAGATCTTAAATCGAATTGAGAATAAATTAGACGTTTCAAAAGAGGTGAAAGCAGCATGATTAAAGTAACGAATCTCGTTAAATCATTTGGTGATCTACAAGTATTAAAAAGTATTGATTTAATGATAGAAAAAGGTGAAGTTGTCGTACTTATTGGAGCGAGTGGTTCTGGTAAAAGTACATTGTTACGCTGCTTGAATTTCCTTGAAACTTCAAATGGAGGGGAAATTTACCTCAATGATGAGAGAATTGACCCAAAAAAGACGGACATTAATACAGTGAGGCAACGTGTAGGCATGGTGTTTCAGCACTTTAATCTATTCCCGCATAAGTCTGTTCTTGAGAACCTAACGATGGCTCCTTTGTTTGTAAAAAAAGAAGGCAAGGATGCAGTAGTAAAGAAAGCGAAGCAACTGCTTGAAAAAGTCGGTTTAGCTGATAAAGCAAACGTTTATCCAGATCAACTGTCAGGTGGACAAAAACAGCGTGTGGCCATTGCTAGAGCGTTAGCGATGGAACCTGAAGTTATTTTATTTGATGAACCAACATCAGCATTAGACCCAGAGCTTGTTGGTGAAGTGTTACAAGTGATGAAGGACTTAGCTAAAGACGGAATGACGATGGTCGTTGTTACGCATGAAAGGGGATTTGCTAAAGAAGTTGCAGATCGTGTCGTTATGCTTGCGGATGGTCATATAATCGAAGAAGGCCATCCGAGTGAAATCTTTGCTAATCCTAAGCATGAAAGAACGAAGCGTTTTCTTAATAAAATTTTATAAAAGCCTAGCAATAAGTAAAATTTTTGAGCATTATTAAGCACAGTTCTTGTTGATAACTGTGCTTTTTCAATGCTTGCGAAAATCAGCCTTCATTTCTTGGTTTATTGTTCTGTAGAAAACCTTTTTGTTTGGCTAACAGTGCTTTCGCTTCGTTATACGTGAGGCCTGATTGTGCATTTAATTGTTTAACTTCTTCAATATTTGTACCAGTAATAGTTGTTTTCGGTTGATTCACGATGATCCTCCTATGCTTTTGAATGAACTTTAGTTTTTACTAAGAAAATAATAATTATTTTGCCTAAAAATATTAAGTTTTAAAAAATCGATTGACACAATTATTGGAAAATTATACACTTATAAATGCAAATATACAGGAAACGGAGGGTTACGATATGAAGCAATTAATTGTATTTACAAAAACAACTTTATTTGAATATGATGTGACCCGCCAGTACGAAGTATAAGTTATTATTATTGCTAAATGTACTCGTATGTATTGATTCCTGCGTAGGTCACAATTTCGTGACGTACGTTATTTTTATGTCTTTTATAGGCACCGTGCGCTCAAGCATGGTGCCTTTTTTGCGCTTTTACGGATTTAGAGGAGGAATATATTTGTGTTTTCAGTTCTTTGGAAATTAGGCTGGTTTTTTAAGCAATATTGGAAGCGATATACCGTTGCCATAACATTATTAATTATTGTTAGTTTTTTAGATGTTATTCCTCCAAAATTAATCGGAATGGCAATAGATGATATTCACTTTGGGCAAATGACTAGTGAGCGTTTATGGGAGTTAATTCTCTTTTATGGGGGTCTCATCGTTGTCAGTTATATCATCACTTATTTTTGGATGTACCAATTGTTTGGCGGGGCTTATTTAATTGAAAGAATTATGAGGTTTCGCTTTATGAAACACCTTTTAAAAATGACGCCGACTTTTTATGAAAAAAACCGTACAGGCGACTTAATGGCCCGTGCAACGAATGATTTAAAAGCCATTTCAATGACTGCTGGATTTGGGATCTTAACTTTGATTGACTCAACGATCTTTATGATCATTATCATTGGTGTAATGGGCTTTACGATTAGTTGGCAGCTCACACTTGCAGCGTTAATTCCATTACCATTTATGGCGATTGCAATAAACTTCTATGGAAAGCTTATTCATCAACGCTTTTCTGTCGCGCAAGATTCATTTGGTCATTTAAATGATAACGTACTTGAGTCTGTTTCGGGTGTGAGAGTGATCCGTGCCTATGTTCAAGAAAAAGCAGACGAAAAGCGGTTTAATGATATGACTGAAGATGTGTATAACAAAAACATTGCTGTCGCAAAAATCGATGCTTTATTTGAGCCGACAGTTAAAATCCTTGTCGGAATGAGTTATGTGATTGGACTTGGATATGGGGCATATCTCGTATTCAATCAGATGATCACCCTTGGGGAACTGATTTCCTTTAATGTATATTTAGGGATGTTAATTTGGCCAATGTTTGCAGTAGGCGAACTCATTAATGTCTTGCAACGAGGAAATGCGTCACTAGACCGAGTGAACGAAACTCTTTCTTATCAAGCAGACGTTCAAGATGATGTTGAACCAATTGATGTTGAGGTGCCAGGCACGATCATGTTTAACGATTACACGTTTCGTTATCCGTCTGCCCAAAAGAATAACTTAAATAATATTTCTTTATGTGTAAATAGAGGAGAGACCATTGGTGTTGTTGGTAAAACAGGAAGTGGCAAAACGTCGTTGTTAAAGCAGCTTTTACGAGAGTATCCACTTGGGACTGGAGACATCCATGTGGGAGATGTACCTTTACAAAAGATACCCGTTGATACCGTTCATTCTTGGGTCGGCTACGTTCCACAAGAGCAAATTCTCTTTTCTCGTACGATCCGTGAAAACTTGAAATTTGGAAAAGAAGAAGTGAGTGAATTGGAAATTCAACAAGCATTGGAATTATCCGCTTTTCAAAATGATTTAACAGTGCTTCCAAAAGGACTTGATACGTTAGTTGGAGAGAAGGGCGTCGCACTTTCAGGTGGCCAAAAGCAACGTATTTCGATTGCAAGAGCTTTAATTAAAAATCCTGAAATTCTCATCCTCGATGATGCAATGTCAGCAGTTGATGGAAAGACAGAAGCAAAGATCATTGAAAACATTCGTCATGAGCGCACAGGAAAAACGACGTTTATAACAGCCCACCGTCTTTCAGCTGTTCAACATGCGGACTGGATCATTGTGATGGGTGAAGGTGAAATTGTTGAGGAAGGCACGCATGATCAGCTTCTTGATATGGATGGCTGGTATAAAGAACAATATGTTCGCCAGCAAGCTGATTCCTACGGTGAGGTGAGTTAGATGAAACAAAAAACAACAGGGAAGCGCCTTTTTCAATATGCAATGCTTTATAAAAAAACAATCTTTATTGCACTAGCGATGTTGACAATTGCAGTCGCAGCGGAGCTAACGGGACCATTTATCGCTAAAAAAATGATCGATGATCATATGCTTGGAATTGAAAGCCCTTGGGTGGAAGTGTCTGAGGAAAATGAGCAAACTGTTTGGTACAATAGCGGGCTGTATACGCGTAGCATAAATGCAACACAAGAAGAGCAAATTGGGAATGAAATTCAAATTGTTCAAGTAGGGCGCTCATTCTACGTCGTACCTGAACACCTTCCATTTGACGGAAGTCGTGCAGTTGATGGAAATCTACTAACGATTACCCAAGGGGCAGAGACTGTTAGCTTTGAGGTTGAAAAACTCAGTCAACAACAGTTGTTTGCTTTTTATCAACCTGAAATTCGCCCGATGATTTTACTTTTAGTTTTTTACCTTGTATTACTCGTTGTCGCAGCCTTTTTTCAATATGGAAAGGCAATAATGCTGCAAACCGCAGCGAATCGAATTATTCAAAAAATGAGAACCGATGTGTTCGAACAAATTCAACGGCTACCTATTACTTACTTTGATAGTCGGCCTGCTGGAAAAATTGTTTCACGTGTAACAAATGACACAGAAGCCATTCGTGAGTTATATGTGAAAGTATTGGCGACATTCTTTACGAGTGCTATTTATATGACAGGGATCTTTATCGCTTTGTTCTTACTCGATACGAAATTAGCAATGATTACAATGTTTCTTGTACCGATTATTTTGATTTGGATGATCTTCTATCGTAAAGTGGCATCGAAATATAATCATCTCATTCGGTCAAGAGTGAGTGATATTAACGGTATGATTAACGAGTCGATTCAAGGGATGTCCATTATCCGAGCATTTCGACGTAAAAGCCAAACCGCTAAAGAATTTGAGAAATTGAATGAAGAGCATTTTACGTATCAAAACAAGCTTTTGAGCCTAAATGCGATGACATCGCATAACTTAGTGTTTGTTTTGCGTAACATTGCCTTTGTGATCCTCATTTGGTATTTCGGTGGGCAATCGATTGGAGCAGCAGGGGTGATTTCAATTGGATTGTTGTATGCCTTTGTCGATTATTTAAATCGTTTATTTCAACCTGTTACAGACATCGTCAATCAACTAGCTCAATTAGAGCAAGCTCGAGTTGCTTCCGAACGAGTGTTTCAGCTTCTTGATGAAGAAGGAGAAGTCGTCAATGAAGGAGAAATTCCTCGCTATGAAGGGAATGTTCGCTTCGAAAATGTGTCATTTTCCTATGATGGGGAGAATGATGTGTTGAAAAATATTTCGTTCTCAACAGAAAAAGGTGAGACGGTCGCATTAGTTGGTCATACGGGCTCAGGGAAAAGTTCGATTATTAATCTTCTCTTCAGGTATTACGATATTAACCGGGGAAAGATTACAATTGATGGGGTGGAGACAAAAGATATTCCACGTCAACACCTTCGAAAGCATATGGGGATTGTCCTTCAAGATCCATTCTTATTTTCAGGAACAATTGCTTCAAATGTTAGTTTAGAAGATCCGAATATAACAGAAGATCAAGTCAAAAAAGCTTTACAAGATGTAGGAGCCTCTCGCTTTATTGAAAGTTTACCAGAACAATATGATGAGCCTGTCTTAGAAAAAGGAAGCACTTTATCTGCAGGAGAACGGCAACTCATTTCTTTTGCTCGCGCGTTAGCGTATGATCCTGCAATTTTAATTTTAGACGAGGCAACAGCGAATATTGACACCGAAACCGAAGCGATGATCCAAGACGCTTTAAATGTCGTGAAAAAGGGAAGAACAACCTTCATTATTGCACATAGGCTATCAACAATTCGAAATGCAGACCAAATTCTCGTGTTAGATCGAGGTGAAATTGTTGAGTGTGGAACACATGATGAATTACTCCAGCAACAAGGGAAGTATTTTCAAATGTATCAGCTTCAACAAGGAAAAGAGATCTCTAAAGCGGTATAAGAATAGAGCCAAACTTTTATTGAGGTTTGGCTCCTTTTTGTATGGGTTAAGTTGTTTTAGGTTATGTAAAATGCTGTGGTTTAAGAGTCCATCTCTTTCAGTGAAGCTAGTTTATTCTTTTTCATTAAATAGGGTAAATCATTGTGTAATTTGTAATCGGCGTCCAAATGGCAAAAAGCACATTTACACGTTTTCGAACGCTCTTCTTCGTTTGAGATCTTCGTTACATGAGGAATATCGAGAACATCTAAGCCGTTTTTTATGTGTCGAGGACAAACGGATACCATTTGAATTCCCTCCTTCTTAAGTAGAAGCGGTAGGTGCTTCTGTCGCTACATTTTTATTTTTTCTGAAAACGAGCTTGCTTAAAGTAATGCTAAACTCATATAAAAGGAGTAAAGGAATAATAACTAACACATCTGACAAAAAGTCAGGTGGTGTAATTAATACAGAGACGACAATGAGTAGGAAGTAGGCAAATTTTCTTCCTTTCACAAGCTTTTGTGGATTAACGATTCCTAGTTTGGTTAGGAACATGACGACAGCGGGCATTTCAAATAAGAAGCCAAAAGGTAATGTCAAATTGAGCATAAATTGAAAGTATTTTTCTGCTGTAAAAAATGTTTCAAATTGGTTTCCTGCGATATTGATTAAAAAGGAAAGGACGAGTGGAAATAAAATAAAATAACCGAACGAAATCCCCGATACAAATAAGACAAACATTCCAGGAATGAACCATAAGGTTGCTTTCTGCTCTTCCTTTTTTAGTGCAGGTTTGATAAATCTCCATAATTGAAAGGCCGCAACTGGTATCGACAAGGCGATGGCAATAATAGAGGCGATCATCATATACACCCAAAGGATGTCACCAGGACCCAATAACGCTAATTTCCCATCCAGATCTTTTACTAAAAATTGATAAATGTCTTTGACAAAAATAAAGGCTCCAACCAAAGTGATGAAAAAAGTAACTAAAGTAATAATAATTCGTT
Organism: Alkalihalobacterium alkalinitrilicum; assembly: GCF_002019605.1. NCBI lineage: Bacteria > Bacillati > Bacillota > Bacilli > Caryophanales > Bacillaceae > Alkalihalobacterium > Alkalihalobacterium alkalinitrilicum. The sequence goes on from NZ_KV917368.1 coordinate 3,849,966, forward strand.
TACGTAACTCTGCTAAATGGTCGATGAGTTGCATACTTTCTTTTTCCATCCTAATCTCCTTTCATTAGAAGCGGATGAGACTCAGAGAAAGTGCCTAGCGCTAATCAAGATAACGTTCAACTGGAGGATATGGGACTTAGCGCTAGACACTCTTGAGCCCGATGCAAGATTAACTTCCTGTTTTACTATTCGATTGCTCGACCGCTTGAAGTGTCGTTTTTTCTTCTGGAGTTTTTTCCGTTTCTCCATTGACTAATTCATTCGTTGCCTTTTTAAACTCTTTTAACGTAGATCCAAAAGCTCGTCCAATCTCTGGAAGTTTAGAAGGGCCAAAGATAATTAATGCAATAACTAAAACGAGAATTAGACCTGGAATACCAATGTTTGATAACATAAGAAGCCTCCTTATAAATGGTCAAAATAAATACTAAAAATTGAACTACAATTAAATCGTTACTCCATGACGATCTAGAACGGCTGCAGCTAATGGTGAAATTCCTTCTCTTTCAGCATAAGCTACTACTTTGTCTGAAATTTGCGGTGCAAAACTAGCTGGAGGAGCAGCATGGCTCATGGCTACTTGGCGAGCTGAGTTTCTGCGAGCAAATGGTCCCCAAACAGCAATGGTAAAACCAGGGCTTTGCATGTTGACGAACATGGTTTTTCCGTCAGGTGCGAAGCATACCCCAGCAAATTCAGATTTGTTAAATACATTTTGAGCAAATTCATACACATTTCCCTCTGGAGTTAAACCGATAATCCGGTCTCCATTAGGGTTACCATCTTCAGCGATCCAAAGATCTCCCCAAGGAGTAATTGTAATATTATCTGGAGCTCGTAAATCATTTGTATCTTGAGACTCAAAGAAAAGTTCTAATGTATTTGTAGCTGGGAAGTAGCGGTATACACGACCAAATCTATTTGGTCCATTACCAGTACGTGCATTTGTATCGTCAAACCAGAATGCTCCACCACCAAACCAAGAGCCTTCTAAGCGTGTAAATTGTATACACCCTAAATCTCTTGCATCTTCTTTTGCTCGTTCAGGGTTTACCTTTTTCCAAACAACACCGACTTTTTGACCTGGTGTAAAGTGACTTGCTGAATTATTTGGTAGCTCATCAAGGGCAGCTGCTTCGAGAACTCCACCTTCTTGAAGAGAGCCTAACTTTTGACTACGGTTATTAGGCGTAAAACGATATAGGAAAGAAGGCGAGTTATCTTCTGTTAAATACCAGATCCCAGTAGCAGGGTCGACACTACAAGCTTCATGAGAGAAGTAACCCATGTCACGAATTGGTGTTTTTGACATTTCATTTTCTGGATCATGTGGATTGACTTCAAATACAAAGCCATGACCCATTTCACGTGTTTCTTCACACGTTAACCAGGTCCCCCAAGTCGATGGACCACCTGCACAGTTCCGGATATTTCCAGAGTTCGTTACATATTCGTCAACAACTTCATGATTAGGTGCAACAACAAGAGCTGTTGTTCCACCAGCAGCCCCTTTACTCCATGGGTTTTTACCGTTTACAGCCCATTGGTGGTTCGTACCGCATTCGTGGTTACGGACAAGAATTGTTGTGTTTTTCGGCCCTTGGTAAGCTGCCATTCCATCAGGTAGACCTGGTACAACGTCACCACTTGGATTTACCATTGGTTGTCCACTTGTTGAAATGATCTTGTACTGAAAACCTTGAGGTAAATCAAGAAAACCATCTGGATCCTTTACTAATGGACCGTAACCACCAAATCCACTCGTTGGATTGTTAGAATTTCCTCCACTCGCTAAAACATTCGCTTGTCCACCAAGAGAAAAAACGCCAGTTGTTCCTAAAGTTAATGCAAGTGTGCTCATGCCTCCAACTTTCAAAAAGTCACGTCTGTTCATGTTACTTGAATTCATGAAAAAGCCTCCTAAAATTTTTTAGTAGCTGCTGAACATGGAAGTGGCTCTACAAAAAATCTACCAAACGAACTTTAAAGGATTATGTAAAAAAGGTTTTGATAATGTAAATGTGAGAAAACACTTCAAAAGTATTGTTAATTCAAAAGAAAAGGAAAGGTTTTTTAATAAAACTTGGGGAATTAGCAGTGTGAAAAAACAGGCACATATACAGCATTTTTTCTATTTAGGTTGTAAGACTACTAACTTTTGTACTGAACAACATGTCATGGCGCCCAATAAATTTAGCGTTTTTGTTAATTTTCTGTAGGAAGACTGTAAATTCGGGAAAATTTTGTTCATGTTTTTATACATTCAACCATTTTAGTGTAAAGAATGGTTATTGGGTGAATAATAGCTTGATACGATGGTAGGTTAATAGAAATAGCTAGACACTAACCAATAATTTTGATAGGATATTATTGATTAGTGTCTAGCGGTCATTAATTCCCATACTATTAATTTTTAAAGTTCTAATAAGTTCTATTAATTAAAGTGAATATTGTATATTTGGTAAATGGAAGAAACTATCTCAAATAGATGTCTTTTCATGGCCTAACTTCAGCAATTTGAGGTTAGGCCTTTTTTATTTTTGTCGATAGATAGGGAGGAACATTCTAGAATGATCATGTCAAAAGTAGGTCAAGAGGAGTTAATGTATCTTAGTAGCTTTTTAAGCAAAAAGATGAAAACTAACTTCGGAAAAGGCCCCGAAACATGTGTATCTATTGTTAAACATCATACAATCTACGTCCAAATTCGAAATTTTATTACCCCAGCGGAAGAAGTTCTTAAAAACAAAAATCAACTGAGTTTAGCCATTCAATTTCGTGCCGCGATTATGGAAACTATTTTTCAAGAATATAAGACGGAAGTTTTCAACTTATTAAATATGGAATTAGAATCTTTTTATTACGATTGGGATTACAATTTAAACCAAGCACTTGTTATGTTTGTTAGTAATAAGGGTATAGATGAAATAAAGAGTGACGACCAAGAAGTCCTACTAAAAGAAAAAGTGATGTACGTGAGCTCGAAAGTTCATAAAGAGCCAAGTGAAGTACACATTCAAAAAATAAATGCAAACATGTATGTTGCTAGATGCCAAGAAGCCATGTGTGAAATTGGGAAAGTTTTATATAAAAAGGGATTAAACGAAGTTTTGTATGAGTATGCGTATAATTTAAAAGGCCGCTTTTTTGAGAATACCCATTATTTAGAGGCTGAACTGAACCGAAAAGTCGAGGCACACTATGTGCTTTGGGATTTTCGTCAAAATATAAACTATATGGTTTTCATATTTAGATGAGAATAAATTTTAATATTCTCCCTAAAAAGTAGAAATACTAATGAAAGCATTGAAAAATATAAGGGAACAAAATATTACTCGATGTAATAGTTGTTAATATTGTCAAAGAAAGGAAATCTATGGTACGATTAATATGGTCAGTGCTCTATAGGCATGGACTATTTATTGTTCCCTTGTAATAAAGGAGCTCCTATGGAAATTCAAGAGCAACTAAAACATATCAGTAGTTATACTAGCAAATTGTTAAGGAAGAATTTTGGACGTGGACCAGAGTCTTGTCAGGCTACACTGAACGGAAAGCACCTAGTGTTATACATAAGAGGGTTTATTTCACCAATGGAAGAAGTGTTGGTGCAAAAGGGTCAACAAAATTATGTTCATAGTGCTAGAGATGTTATTATTGGGGACATCATTATTGAACTAAAAGGTGTTGTTCAAGTTACATTACAGACCGATGTCCATGAGGCGTATCATGATTGGAATTTTCCCAATAATTCCGGAATGGTGATACTAGAACTTGAAAATGAAGTTCTAGAAAGTGACGAAGATTTAGGGTTTAAAATTCATACTTTTGAACAAGAGGTTTCACGTATTAGTAGTTTAGTTCAAAAAGTACCTGAGCAGATCAATACAGTTGTTCATACGAAAAATATCCTTTTAGTTGAACGAGTGGGTATCCTAGTACCAATTGAAAAAGCTCTAGTACACAAAGGTTTTACGTCCGAGTTAATTTTGACAAAAGATGAGCTTGAAAAAAAGTATTTTCATCGAGATGGGAAGTTTGAGGAAATATTCCATAGACGTGTTCAGGATATCTTTATTGATTGGAATTTAATTGAAGACAAATCGTTGATGGCATTTATTTTAAAATAATAAAGGTAAATGATGGGGAGATATCATAGGATAAAAGCCCCGCATGACCTAACTTCTAATGATAGAGGTTGGGTTTTTTCTGTTTGTTAGTTGTTTTAGTAATAAATAGTGATGAGGGAGTAGGTCTTTGTATCCGTTGAAGGAGAATATACCGAACATTTTTCAAACTCTTAAGGAGGAAACAGATGGCCAGTAGAAATGAGAATGGTTTAAATCGCAAGTATACGAGCTGGATAATAATCGTCTGGTGTGTAGGTTTATTAGCATTGATATCATTTTTAATAAACAAAATTACAGTAATAGAAATTATTTTTGTAAGCCTTATCACAACTTTTATTATGAGTAGTTCTTATTTTATTTTAAAAAATAAATACAGGAATGTAACAGGGAATAATCATCAACGTAAACAAACAGTTGAGTATATACCATTCATTGATCAGGCACCGATACCCATCCTTTTTATTGAAAATAATACAATTAAGGATGTTAACGCGTTAGGGCTAGAACTCATGGGAGCTACACGTAAAGAAGAGCTTGTCAGTCAGTCCATCTTTTCGTTTCTCCCTCAAGAAAGGGATCGTTTTCAACCAATTTTGGGCGACAGTGATAACCAAAGGATCAGTCGGTTCGATGGTACTGTCATAAGGTTAGATGGACAAGTCATAAATGTAGACATTAATTTAAGCTCAATCCTATATAAGGGAGAATTGAGGCACTGTTTATCTGTTCGAACCAAAGGAAGAAATGGTGAGGATGAAAGAAGACTACAGCACTATGAACAATTATCGGTATTAGGGGAATTAGCAGCTGGAATTGCCCACGAAGTCAGGAACCCTTTAACGAGTCTTAAGGGGTTTATACAAATTGTTGAATCGGAATGTGTAAATACAAAAAGATATACTGAAATTATGTCTTCAGAAGTTGATCGAATTAATGAGATTGTTAATGAAATGTTAATGCTCTCGAAGCCGAAGGTCGTTAAGTTTGAAGAGAAAAAACTACTTCCAATTATTGACTTAGTAGTTACATTAGTAAATACACAAGCTATTCTCTATAACATCGAAATCGTGGTCGATTTTGAACAAGATCTTCAAGATGTAGAAGTTGGTTGTGAAGAAAATAAATTAAAACAAGTATTTATTAATTTAACGAAAAATGCCATTGAAGCCATGCCTGAAGGTGGAGTGATTAAGGTTCAGGTGAAAAGCAATAACGGTAGAATTGCGGTCCATATCATTGATCAAGGGATTGGAATACCTCAAGAGCAACTAGATTATATAGGAAAGAGTTTTTATTCGACGAAAGAAAAAGGAACGGGGCTAGGTTTGATGATTTGTCGTCGAATTATTGAGGATCATGATGGCGAAATGTTAATCCATAGTGAAGAAGGAAAAGGAACGGATGTTGAAGTGCAATTGCCAATTGCAAATGGTGTGATGACTTCAACCTGTTAACCTTGATGAAAAGTAAGCTTTAGGAAACAAATCACTGCTTCCTAAAGCTTATTTTTTGCTTTTGATTAAACAAGTGTGACAATCTATGTTCGAATACAGTTAAACCGTCGGTAATAACAACTTTGTAAAAAAGAACTCTTAGTAAAGTACTGTGAAATACTTTGACGTGTATTTTTAATGGCATAATTCAGACTTTAGATGTAGAAGAGAAATCACGTTTACAATGTGACGATGGTGAGTAAGATAGTAGTGGGGATGATTTTTATTCGAATAGCTGGTCATTCATAGATATCTTTAGTTTTTTATGATATAACTACTTATAAAATGAACTGTGAAATAGAGAGGTTGAGGTGGATGGAGAGCACAAATATTTCTTCAAATTTTATTAAACATATTGTAACTGAAGATTTAAAGACTGGAGAATATGATGGAGTTGTTACACGGTTTCCTCCAGAACCAAATGGGTATTTACATATTGGGCATGCTAAATCAATCGTGCTAAACTTTGAACTTGCTGACGAATATAAAGGGAAAACGAATTTACGATTTGATGACACGAATCCGCTAAAAGAGGATCAAGAGTTTGTTGACTCTATTAAAGAGGATGTAACTTGGCTTGGTTATGACTGGGATGGACTTTTCTATGCATCTAATTATTTCGATGAAATGTATGAACGTGCGGTGCTATTGATAAAAAAAGGCTTAGCGTATGTCGATGATTTATCAGCAGAAGAAATTCGAACATACAGAGGAACATTAACTGAGCCAGGAAAAGAAAGTCCGCATCGCGATCGAACGGTCGATGAAAATCTTGAGTTATTTGAGCGCATGAAAAATGGGGAGTTCGGAAACGGGGAAAAAGTATTACGAGCGAAAATTGATATGTCATCTCCTAACTTGAACATGAGAGATCCTGTTCTTTACCGAATTTCTCATACAACACATCATAATACTGGAGATCAGTGGTGCATCTATCCGATGTATGACTTTGCGCACCCGCTTGGTGATGCAATTGAAGGTGTGACCCATTCAATTTGTACATTGGAATTTGAAGATCACCGCCCATTATATAACTGGGTTGTTGAGAAGTGTGAAATGGAAGCAACGCCTAAGCAAATTGAGTTTGCTCGTTTAAATTTAACGAACACGATTATGAGTAAACGGAATTTGAAACAGCTAGTCGATGAAAATGTTGTCGACGGCTGGGATGATCCACGTATGCCGACCATTTCTGGATTAAGGAGAAGAGGGTTTACGCCAGAATCAATTCGGAATTTTTGTCGCGAAATCGGTGTAGCAAGAAGCTATAGCACAGTAGATGTCCAAATGCTTGATCATTTCGTTCGTGAAGATTTGAAGTTGAAAGCGCCACGGACGATGGCGGTCATAAAACCATTAAAAGTTGTTATTACGAACTATCCCGAAGGCCAAGTGGAAATGCTTGATGCGGAAATTAATCCTGAAAATCCAGAGATGGGTACCCGACAAATACCGTTCTCTCGTGAGATTTACATTGAACAAGAAGATTTTATGGAAAATCCACCGAAAAAGTACTTCCGATTATTCCCTGGAAACGAAGTTCGTTTAAAACATGCTTACTTTATTAAGTGTGAGGAAGTGGTTAAAGATGATGCTGGAAATGTCGTTGAGCTTCGTTGTACGTATGATCCAGAAACGAAAAGTGGAACTGGTTTTACAGGGAGAAAAGTAAAAGGTACCCTTCACTGGGTCGAGGCAACGAAAGCGAAGTCGGCTGAATTCCGTCTTTATAATCCGTTAATTTTAGACGAAGAAAAAGAAGAAGGCGGGTCTTTCTTAGATCATGTAAATCCGAATTCATTAGAAGTATTAAAAGGATTTGTCGAGCCGAATATGAGTGAAGCAAAGGAAAATGAGAAATTTCAATTTTTCCGCCACGGATACTTTAATGTCGATCCGAAAGATACAACTCGAGAGCAACTCGTGTTTAACTTAATTGTTTCATTGAAAAGTTCTTTTAAGCTGTAGAAAAAAGTGTCAGGCCCATTTTAGTATACTAAAGTAGGCCTGACACTTTTTTATTAGGAAAATATCAGCGGACTAGTTTTCATTAGATGCATTGATCTAAACATGTTAAATAATGATTTCTTTCACTCGGCCTACAGATCCGTCTTCGAGACGAACTTTAATGCCGTGGGGGTGAAAGCTTGATTTTGTTAATATATCTTTTACAATGCCACCTGTTAACTTGCCTGTTCGTTGATCTTGCTTTAGGACGATGTTAACTTTAATGCCTGGAGAAATATCACTTCGGTTTTGTCCGTTCATTAGGTTCCCATTCGCTTCCGTTGGTTATTAATTTTTTTCGTTTGCTGACTCTTCATTTTTTTTGGTTGGTTAGCGGTTTGTGAATTTAAGTTTCCTTGTCCTTGATTTTGCTTCTTTTTTGCCAACTGTTGTTTGATGGCTTCTTGAAGGTTAATTTTCTTTTTTTCAATTTGTTGATTGTCTTGGTCATGATTTGTTGTAGACATTAAAAAAACTCCTTTATTTTCATCTTCTTTAACAGGGTATCATAATTTTCGTTATTATATTGTTATCTTTTTTTGTAGTTCGTATAAGTAAGAGGTTATACTAGAAGAAATTGGAAATAGGAGAGACACGATGAAAAAAATATGTGTGTTTGCTGGATCGAATGTTGGAGCTAAACCCGAATTTGAGCAAGGTGCCATTCAATTAGGTCGTCTGTTAGCAGAGCGAAATATCGAATTGGTGTATGGTGGTTCGAAAATTGGATTAATGGGACGAATAGCCGACAGTGTTTTACAGAGTGGCGGTAAAGTGACAGGGATTATGCCGAGAAATTTATTTTCAAAAGAAATTATCCATCCTTTATTAACAGAATTTCACGAAACGGAAACGATGCATGAACGAAAAGCGCTTATGTCAGAGTTTGCGGATGGCTATATTGCCTTACCAGGTGGTTTGGGAACCTTTGAAGAATTGTTAGAAGTAATGTGTTGGGCACAAATTGGCATTCATAAAAAACCAATTGGTGCACTAAATGTATTACATTATTACGAACCTGTCAGTGAGTTGTTAAAAAAAGCATCAAATGCTGGTTTCATGCCTCAAGCTAATGTTGATTTACTCATTCTGGAAGAGAAACCAGATACTCTTCTAGAAAGAATGTTTGACAATGTGAGAGGATCTGATGATACGATAGATGTATAGCCTCATTTTAACAGAAGCGGACTTTTGATGGATCAAGTGTAAAGCTCTTTATAAAGTTGCTAAAGACAATTGAAACGATTGTCAGCAAAAGGGCAAAGACACTTCGAGCATGTCTGCTTTTTTGCTGTTGATCGCACTATAGAGATTGTATGTACTATATAGGGAATGTCCAATTTCAAGGGCTGAAATCTGAAGTGAATGAAACAGAAATGACGAAATCCTTAGAGCTCTATTTTGGTTATGTTATGATAGAAAGGCTTCAAAGAAAATTGTCGTTTGAAGTAAAATTTTAGTATAAAAAGGAAGTTATTTTAGAAAGAATAAGCAGTGTGAATATAAAAATAGTGTCAAAGTTGGAAGGAGTATGAAATGAAGGAATATGAATCACTATCTTGGTATGCAGCTCGAATTAAACCCCATCTCCCAAAAGAGGCGTTTAAGCCTGTACCCTCTCGTCTATTAGGTGGACTAGCGTTTCTTATCATTGCCATAGGAGGGATATTGGCAGTTAGCTTATTGGAACTCAGCCTGTGGTTAAACTTATTGATTACGATTGTTTTAGGGGCAAGTTACGCCAGTCTTGGATTTTTGGGCCATGAAATTCTTCATGGAACTGTCGTTCGGAAACCGTGGCTTCGCGATCTTTTAGGTGCGATTACGTTTTGGCCATTATGTACTGGACCAAGTCTTTGGCGGAAATGGCATAATATGAACCATCACGTTCATACTCAAGATGAGCATAAAGACCCTGACGCTTGGATCAGTGCTAGTGAATTAGAAAAAAAACCACTCGTTCGCTTGTTGTATCGAATTCCCCTAGCTATTCGAGCAACCTTTAGTTTGTTTTCATTAGCGCTAACATTTACAGTCCATTCTTTTCGAATGTTTACTGTTTATATAAAAGACTTTGATCCAAGAAATCGACCAAAAGTATGGGTTCAGTTAGTTTTACCTTGGGTTTCATGGATAGGTCTTTTATTCGCAATTGGGTTTGTAAAGTGGTTGTTTGTGTTTTTACTACCGTTGTTAATAGCGAATTTTATTGTAATGGCTTATATTTCAACGAACCACAGGCTAAACCCACTCGTACCTGTTAATGATCCGTTAGCGAATAGTTTGTCAGTGACGGTTCCAAAATGGGTGGATGCAATTCACTTTAACTTTTCGTACCATACGGAACATCATCTGTTTCCGTCGGTCAATCCGAAATATTATCCGCTAGTAAAAGCACATATTAAAAAGAATTGGCCAGAGCGTTATCATGAAATGCCGTTTTTGAAAGCGATGGTTGCTTTATTTAAAACACCACGAATTTATTACGATCAAAAAGAATTGGTCGATCCACGTGAAGGAATGATGTATGGTTCGTTAGGAAATGGACTTAACCCAAATCAAATTATCTCTCGTAGAAGTGATGATGATTTTCAAAGCGAGATCAAGCCATCAAAAAATACAGATGTATAAAACGAAACGACTATTCAATGGGTCAATGATCCATTGAATAGTCGTTGACAACAGCTGGTGAACTACCTATAATTAATTCGGTATAAAAGAATACAAAGCTGTGGTATCGCAGGAGAGGTTCTAGCTCAAACCCTCTATAAAAAACTAAGGGAATATTATCAAACGTCATCCTTCCTTTAGGATGCGTTTTTCTTTTTTTCTAGCCATATATGATCGGATAAAGGTAATGTATTAGCCGAATTGGAGATATTATCCGTTTGTCAATTTTATTAGTGAAAATCCAGCTATATTGGCCAAACTCGAGGTTTTATAAGCCAAGGCGTGAAAACGACAGGCTCCGTTACTCATTTTTATATTAAGAAAGGTGGAAATACAGTGGTTGGTAGAAAAGATGAAGACCTACAAGATGTAACACTGCTAGGCAATCAAAATACGAAGTACGATTATCAATATAATCCTGAAGTGTTAGAGACGTTTGATAATCAACATCCAGGACGAGATTATTTCGTAAAATTTAATTGTCCAGAATTTACAACGCTCTGCCCTAAAACAGGACAACCAGATTTTGCAACGATTTATATTAGTTATATACCAGATACAAAAATGGTCGAAAGTAAGTCGCTGAAACTGTATTTATTTAGTTTCCGTAATCATGGTGATTTTCATGAAGATAGTGTTAATACAATAATGAACGATCTTATAAAATTGATGGAACCACGATATATTGAAGTATGGGGGAAATTTACACCACGTGGGGGAATTTCTATCGATCCATACTGTAATTACGGGCGACCAGGTACGAAGTTTGAAGAAATGGCCAATTTTCGTTTGATGAATCATGATTTATATCCTGAGACAATAACGAACCGCTAAGTTCCATTTGCTTTTTGGTGAAAAAAGTAATATACTTACATTAGTGTTAAAAAGTCATAAATTGAGATTTTCATATCGGCCTCTTTAATTTGCATTTAGAGTTGTACGGGAACATCTTCAGTTTTTACTTTTAACAAAGTTTGTTTTTTTTAAGGAGGCCATATATCATGGTAGGAAAAGTAAAATGGTTTAACGCAGAAAAAGGTTTTGGATTTATCGAGCGCGAAGGTGGAGACGATGTATTCGTACACTTTAGTGCAATTCAAGGTGAAGGCTTTAAGACTTTAGAAGAAGGCCAAGACGTTGAATTTGAAATTGTTGAAGGAAACCGTGGACCACAAGCAGCTAACGTAACTCGTCTATAATCGATTAATATACGTTAAGATAATGGCCATATTCCGTATGACTGGAATATGGTTTTTCTTCTTTTTACTCCTACTTCCAAAATATGGACCTCATATAGATTGTTCCTCCAGTTGTTTATTTAGGCTATTTTTGCAAACTTGTTGCTATTCAACTTAAGTGATTTGCTTAGTATACTACAACAGTAAATAGCAAATATTTTAAGAAAGAAGCCTTTATTTAAGAAGTCTTATAATTGGCTCTGATAAATCTGATCAAAAAAGCAAACGATATAATATAAATAATTTTAGATACAAAGGAGAATAAGATCCATTGGCAACTTTTAAAGAGTTTGGAATACACCAACAAATTGTAAAAGCAATTACAGACATGGGTTTTGAAGAGGCAACGCCTATTCAAGAACAAACGATTCCTACATTACTTGCAGGAAAAGACGTTATCGGACAAGCACAAACAGGAACAGGGAAAACCGCAGCTTTTGGTATTCCATTAATTGAAAAGGTAGATATTGAAGCAGGAACGATTCAAGGACTTGTATTAGCACCTACTCGTGAACTTGCGGTTCAAGTAGCAGAAGAACTTAATAAGATTGGAAACCTTCGTGGTGTTAGAGCACTACCGATTTACGGTGGACAAGATATCGTCCGACAAATTAAGGCACTAAAACGTAAACCACAAATTATTGTGGCAACACCAGGTCGTTTTATGGATCATATGCGTCGTAAAACGATTCGTATGAACACAATTGAAATGGTTATTTTAGATGAAGCAGATGAAATGTTAAACATGGGCTTTATTGAAGACATTGAAACCATTTTGAAAGAAGTTCCAAATGAACGACAAACACTATTGTTCTCGGCGACAATGCCTAAACAAATTCGTGGTCTTGCGGAGAAGTTTATGAAGCCAGATGCGGAAGCAATTATGGTTAAATCGGTTGAGATTACTACAGCGAATGTTGAACAAGAGTATATGGAAGTATCTGAATCAAAGAAATTCGATGTGCTTAGCCGCATGTTAGACATTCATTCACCGACGTTAGCGATTGTATTCGGTCGTACGAAAAGACGTGTTGACGAAGTCGCTGAAGCGTTAAATAAACGTGGTTATAGTGCAGAAGGGTTACATGGTGATATTAACCAAAACCAACGTGACCGTGTCATTAAAAAGTTTAAAGAAGGTACAGTAGAAGTACTTGTTGCGACAGATGTAGCAGCACGTGGTTTAGATATTTCAGGAGTAACGCACGTCTATAACTTTGATATTCCACAAGATCCAGAAAGCTATGTTCACCGTATTGGTCGTACAGGTCGTGCTGGAAATAAAGGGTTAGCATTAACACTGGTTACACCAAGAGAATTGACGCATTTAAAAACAATCGAAAAAACGTCCAACCGTAAAATTACGCGAAAACCTGTGCCAACGTTAGCTGAAGCGATGGAAGGTCAGCTGCGTATGACGGTAGAAGGTTTAATGAAGACGGTTGAGGAAAATGATTTCCAATCGTATCGTATGTCAGCTGAACAACTTCTTGACGAAACAGATTCTGTAACGTTACTTTCTGCTGCATTGAAAATGTTAACGAAAGAACCAATTGATGTCCCAATCAAGTTAACAGAAGAAGCGCCGCTACGTGTAAAAGGTTTTAAATCTGGCGGTGGCGGAAGAGGAAAAGGTAAAGGAAAAGGTGGTTTTGGTGGCCGCGGCGGTGATAAAGGCCGTGATCGCGACCGGGATCGCAAAGGTGGTTCAAGAGGTGGCGGTCCATCGAAAAATGGAAAAGTAAGAGTAGCCGCTTCACGGAAGAAGAAATAAAGAATAGGGTGCCTGCACTTTTAACACATCATTGAGTTAAAGGTGCGGGCACCTTTTTTGATTCTCTATGTCAGATTATCTTACAATAGCGTTGCGGAAATTTTGAGATTATTTAAAATAAGAGGTAACAAGAGATGTTAATTAAGATTACATGAAAGGGAAGTGTTAAAATGAGTGCAGTTACTACAAAGGAATTAACGTTAGAGGCGATTAAAGAGATTATTAAAGAAAAACATGTGGAGCTTTTGCATATGCAATTCGTTGACATTGAAGGTACATTAAAGCATGTAACAGTAACAGCAGAACAAATTGATCAATGTGCTGAAGGAAAAGTAATGTTTGACGGTTCATCGATTACGGGATTTTCACCAATTAATAAATCAGACTTATATTTACTGCCTGACTTAAATACATTTTGTGTTCTTCCTTGGTCGGTTGAGGAAGGGTACTCAGAAGCTCGCTTCCTTTGCGGGGTAAAAAACCCAGATGGAACGGATTTTGAAGGAGATCCTCGTCATGTTTTAAAAAGAACAGAAGAGAAAGCGAAAGAGCAAGGCTATTCAATTAGTGTTGGACCAGAGCTAGAATTTTTCTTATTTGAAACAGACGAAAAAGGACGTCCTACATTAAATACACAAGATCTTGGTGGATACTTTGAGCCATCTCCTCATGATTATGGTGAAAAAGTTCGCCTAGCAATCTATCGGACGTTAAAAGAAATGGGCTTCACGATTGAAGCATCTCACCATGAAGTAGCAGAAGGTCAGCACGAGATTAACTTTAAGTATGCTGATGCACTAGGTGCTGCAGACAATGCAACTACGTATAAGTGGGTTGTAAAAACAGTTGCAAGACAATTTGGTTTACATGCATCGTTTATGCCGAAGCCGATTGCAGGTGCAAACGGAAGCGGAATGCATGTTAACATTTCATTATTTGATATTGCAAAGCAAGAAAATGCATTTTATGACGAAAAAGACAGCCGTCAACTTTCAGAGAAATCGTATAAATTTATCGCTGGTTTATTAGACAATATTGATAACTTTGTAGCGGTGACAAACCCATTAGTTAACTCTTATAAGAGATTAGTACCAGGTTATGAGGCACCTTGTTACGTTGCTTGGTCTGCATCCAACCGTTCTGCTCTTATTCGTATTCCAGCTACTCGTGGAGCTGGTACTCGTGTAGAAATCCGTTGTCCAGATCCATCTGCAAACCCATACTTAGCATATGCAATTATTGCATCTGCAGGTTTAGACGGTATTAACCGTGATCTAGATGTACCAGCTGAAGTTACAGATGATATCTTTAGCATGTCAGCTGCTGAATTAAAAGAAAGAGGTATCCGTAACTTGCCAACTAGCCTTGAAGCAGCAGTAACTGCACTTGAAGAAGGGCAAATCGGACGCGATACATTAGGCGACCATGTTTTTACAGAGTACGTTGATCTAAAGCGTGCTGAGTATGATAGCTTTAGAATAGCTGTTCATGGCTGGGAAATTGACAGCTATCAGACAAAATTCTAAAAACATACAACAAAACCGCTCGGAGCTGGGCGGTTTTGTTTACGTGCAGCAAATAATTTCTAAATTATAAATTAAAGTGTATTACTTTACCCTTAATCATATATAATGTTAATAATCCTGTATTGGGTGGAAAACAATTTTAATAAAAGCGATAGGGGTAATAGTATGGATACAATTTTAGTGACAGGTTATGCAAAGGCTCCACAAGGGAGTGCGATGTATGAAAAGTACAAGTATTCAGGCATTGTATTAGAAATTAATAAGAAAACACATATAATTGAAAATGTTGAATTTACGTTTATAACGAATTTGGCAAAAGACTACATAAAAAGATTAATGGTTGGTTATGATCTATCAAAGGGTTTAGATGAGATCATAAATAAAATTGAAAGTAACTATATAGCACCATCTACAAATTCGGTCATAGTAGCTTTAAAAGCTGCATATAAACGTTATTTGGAAAAAACAAACAGTTGACATTCTGTAAGATTCGTTATAATTTATAAATATAAAGTATTTAAATAGTTCGAAATTACGTGAGAAAAGTGAATTTTTTAATAATTGGAACAAACCATTCCAGTTCAATTAAAGAATACCTAGCTTTTCCATTAGTAATAAAGGGTAGCTTTTGATTCCCCTTATTATTTATGGATGAGCTAGGTTTTTTTGTTTTTCTCGTGAAAGGAGGAGACGGAATAAATAAAATTTTTGAGAAAGTAATAGGTAATAGCTCAATAGGGAAGTTATAATAATACCCTTTGAACTAAATTTTGTAAGCGGTTAAATAAGGCAACACAAGAGCCTATTTAAAATACTCTTGAGTTAAATCAACGTAGAAGTAAAAGGGGGAACAAAGAATGACGAAACTAACGAATTTCTTTACTAGACTTATGAATAAATATTTACCTGATCCATTTGTATTTGCAATCGGTTTAACATTGCTAACTGTCGTATTGGCAATGGTTGTTGAGAGAAGTAGCTTTACTGATATCACGTACTATTGGGGAAGTGGATTTTGGGATTTACTTGCTTTTACCACACAGATGGCCGTTATTCTTGCAGCGGGTTACGTTCTAGCAAAGACTCCGTTTGTTGATAAAATCTTAAATATGATTGTATCAAAAGTACATCAGCCAAGAACAGCTGTAGCCGTAGCAACTTTAGTTGGTGGAATCGGAAGTTATCTAAACTGGGGTTTTGGACTTATTATTGGCGGAATTATTGCAACGAAATTAGCACGTGGAGTAAAAGGAGTCCATTATCCATTAATTATTGCCGCTGGTTATAGTGGGTTTGCTCTTTACGGTCTCGGATTATCTGGAAGTGTACCTGTTTTGATTTCAACACCGGGTCACTTTTTAGAAGGTCAAATTGGTATTATTCCATTATCAGAAACGATTTTTTCTTTCCCGATGCTCATCACTTCTCTGTTGCTAATCACTACATTACCAATTGTAAACGCTCTTTTACATCCGAAGAGAGAAGAAGACATCATTGAAATTAATCCAGATTTAGGAATTGTTAATGAAGCTGCTGCAACAGTTGAGGATCTTAAACACGAAACAATTGCTTCAAAATTAAATAACAGTAAGTTTTTCGGAGTTTCTATTGGATTGTTAGGGATGCTTTATATTTTCCTCTATTTCTCTAGAGGTGGTTCAATCGACTTAAATATCATTAACTTTATCTTACTATTCTTAGGAATTTTATTATTAGGAACACCAGCTCGTTATATTGAAACATTAAATAGTGGTATCAAAACAATATCTGGAATTATACTACAATTTCCATTTTACGCAGGGATCATGGCTATTATCGTTGGAACAGGCTTAGTTGGTACGATTGCACAAGGATTTGTCAGTATTTCTACTCCTGAAACATTGCCATTTTGGGGATTAATAAGTGCCTTCTTTATCAATATACTCGCTCCTTCTGCTGGAGGACAGTGGGCAGTACAAGGACCAATAATGATAGAAGCTGCACAAAGTATTGGAGCATCTATTACCCAAACGTCGATGGCTGTAATGTTAGGTGATGCATGGAATAATATGGTTCAGCCTTTCTGGATCCTGCCTGTCTTAGCATTATCTAGCTTGAAATTAAAAGATGTAATGGGTTATACTGTAGTTATCATGTTATGGATTGGTGCCATTTTTGTTAGCGTCTTCTTATTATGGGGATATTTTGGATAATTTAATAAATGATTAGTTCATGAAAAGTCGATTCTCAATGGTGAAAACTACCATTTTCATATAATTGAGATAACAAGCCTTTTCAAAAGAAACTTTGAGGATCAATTGCATCTTCAAATTCTTTTGGAAAGGCTTTTTTTATTACTTTAAAGAGGTGAAAAGAATGAAAAATAAAATCATGAATACAAAAGAAGCGATTTCTAAAATAAAAAGTAACGATACGATCATGGTTGGTGGCTTTGGCTTAGTAGGTGCGCCACTTACATTAATCGATGAGTTAACGAAGCATGAAATTGAAGGTTTGACAGTTATTAGTAATAACATTGGTGAGGCAGGAAAAGGTCTAGGTATTTTACTTAGACAAGGAAAAATAAAAAAAGTTGTAGGTTCTTATTTTACAAGTAACCGAGAAGTTGCAGATTATTACAATGCAGGTGAAATCGATGTACAGCTTCTTCCGCAAGGCACTCTATCCGAATCCATTCGAGCAGGAGGTGCAGGTATAGGTGGTTACTATACGAAAACAAGTGTAGGAACCGAGCTAGCTAAAGGAAAAGACGTAAAAGAAATTGATGGAGAAATGTATGTGTTTGAAAAAGCGCTAAAAGCCAATGTTGCAATCGTAAAGGCAGCGAAGGCCGATCGTTTAGGAAACCTGGTTTACTATAAAACAGCTAGAAATTTTAATCCGATGATGGTAACGGCTGCAGATTATGTTATTGCAGAAGTAGATGAAATTGTCGAAGTAGGACAACTTTCTCCTGAAGAAATTGTCAGTCCACATTTGTATGTAGATGCTATCGTCGAAAGTCAACTAATCTTATCTAAGGAAGGTGTGACGGTAAAATGAGTATGAAAGAAATAATTGCAAAGCGAGCAGCAAAAGAACTTCAACCTTACTCAGTAATTAACCTAGGGATTGGTATTCCAACGCTAGTAACCAATTATGTAGATACAACGTTGTTTTATTTTCATACGGAAAATGGGATGTTAGGTGTGAAAGAACTTGAAGATAGAGAAAACTTTGATCCGTTATTAGTAAACGCAGGTAAGCTACCTGTTGGAGAACAAGAGGGTTCATCTTTCTTTCATAGTGCTGATTCGTTTGGAATGATTAGAGGAGGTCATGTAGATACGGCAATTCTAGGTGCCCTTCAAGTTGATGAAAAAGGGTTAATCGCCAATTGGGCAGTACCTGGTCAAAATATTTTAGGTGTTGGCGGCGCGATGGATCTTTTAGTTGGGGCAAAGAAAGTGATCGTTACGACGAGTCATACGACGAAAAACGGTGATCCAAAAATTGTTGAATCATGTAAATACCCGATTACTTCTACAAGACAAATTGATATGATCATTACCGAACTTGCTGTATTTGAATTCATTGATAATGAGCTCGTTTTAACAGAACTTGGCCCAGAAGCAACCATAAAGGAAGTTATTGAAAAAACAGGAGCAACGTTTAAAATTAGTGAAGCTCTACAAATGGAGGTAGGAGAAAAATGAGTAATCGCGTTTATATCGTAACAGCTGAACGTACGCCCGTCGGGAAATTAGGTGGAATGTTCAAGGATATTCAACCAGATGATTTATTATTGCCTTTATTTGGGAGTCTTCAAGAGAAAAATCTGTTTTCACTAGATAAAATCGATGAAGTCATCATTGGTCAAGCAAAACAAAGTCAAGATCAATCAAATATTGCGCGAAAAGTATTATTAAAATCAGGTCTGTCCGAAGCGATACCTGGTTATACGGTTCACCGTCAATGCGGATCAGGTATGCAAGCAATTCAAAATGCCTTTCTGTCTATTAAAGCGGGTGTGGGCAATGCTTTTATCGTTGGTGGTGTTGAAAGTATGAGTACAGCTCCGTACTATATTAGAAATGCTAGATTTGGGTATTTAGCTGGAAATGGAGAAATTCTCGACCCGAATAAGGAAAGTCAACCAGGATCACAGCCTGAAGATCAATATGGTCGTCTAGTGATGGGAGAAACAGCGGAAAATTTAGCAAGAGATTATGAAATCTCAAGAGAAGAGCAGGATACTTTTGCACTAGAAAGTCAGCAAAAAGCGTTTAACGCAATTGAATCAGGTCGTTTCAAAGATGAAATAGTCCCTGTTAGCATGAAGGACCGAAAAAAAGGAGAAATTAAGTTTGAGGTGGATGAACATCCTCGGAAAACAACAATGGAAAAGCTGGCTACGTTAAAACCTGCATTTAAAGCAGGAGGAACAGTAACCGCTGGAAATTCTTCAGGATTAAATGATGGCGCATCTTTGTTAACCGTCTGTTCAGAAAGTTTTCTCATTGAACATAACTTAACTCCTTTGGCAGAAGTAGTATCTATTGGACTATCTGGAGTTGATCCTAGAATTATGGGAATTGGACCAGTAGAAGCAAGTAGAAGAGCGTTGAATATGGCCAATATTGATAGTGCCAAACTAGATTTAGTAGAATTAAATGAAGCATTTGCTGCGCAAAGTATCGCAGTAAACCGTGAAATGAAAATTCCAGAGGAGAAAATTAATGTGAACGGGGGAGCCATTGCTTTGGGACACCCGATTGGAAATAGTGGAGCAAGAATATCAGTCACATTACTCCATGAAATGAAAAAGAGAAAAGCAGAATACGGATTAGCAACGTTATGTATAGCAGGCGGTCAAGGAATTGCGACGGTATTTAAAGGAGTATAGGTTTCTAGCTTAGTATGTGAAGGAGGTGTAAGAGTGGACAAAAGTTTAACTTCTTTTCATTCTATTAATAATACAACTGCAATAGAGAAAATGAAACAATACAATGAGACTATCTTCAATTCATACGAAAAATTACTAGCAGAATGTATGAAAGATGGAATTTTATCGAAAAAAGAAAAGTCTTTAATTTTAGTCGGGGTTAATGCTGCTCGAAGGTATGAACAAGGTTTACTCTATCATACAAAAGAAGCGTTAGACTTAGGGGCATCTATTGAAGAAATTGTTGATATTTTAACTCCTTGTATCCTATCAAGAGGAATTCCATCTTGGTTAGAGGGAATTAAGGCTATTGTATATGCTAGGGAATATTTAGGGTTGGAAAAAATAAGTAGAACTAGTAGTGAAACAAAAAATGTCAAACAACGTATTGAAGACTTACAAGGTGCGATTGCTTATTTTGAAGGGGAAGCGAACGGTTCGCTCCCTAAGTGGGTAGCGACCATGCTAGAATTTGCTCCTCAGGTAGCACAGTATTATGGAAGTTTACGTTCAGAAATTCTCAGAGATCATGTGATTTCTAGAAAACTTAAAGAGTTGGTCCTCGTTTGCATTAATCTTGTAGAACGTTATGGTGAGGGAGCTCGGATTCATATAGAAACGGCTAAAAAACTAGGGGCAACGAATGAGGAGATTGCAGAAGTTGCATTTGTTGCCATGTTAGCAGGAGGTCTTCCTGTCTGGTTACTAGCCAGTGATTTTCTATAAATTTCCCGCAAAATAATCTTGGGTGATTTGATTAAGGCTAAAGTAGTTAGTGGAATAAAAGGAAATATACAATGAAAGTAATTTGTTAGCGTAACAGGTAGTAAAATTACTGAATTTTGAGGAGGATTATCATGAGTTTAGAACGTTTAGAAGAACCAAAGTTAGAATTACTCTTTGATCTGACAGTCAAAGTAAAAGCACCTAGTTTTGTCGGTACCACGCCTGTTGGAACAAGAAGAATTATCCAAGTGTCTGGTGGATCATTTAGTGGACCGATGCTTCAAGGTGAAGTGATTGAAGGAGGAGATGACTGGATTACTGTTCGTGAAGATGGGACGATTATTCAGGATGTCAGAATCATGCTACGCACCGAAGACGGTGAAATCATTTTGATGACGTACCGCGGAATACGACAGGGACCAGAAGCTGTACTCAAACGGTTAGACAATAATGAGGATGTAGACCCGTCTGAATACTATTTCCGTACATCACCAATATTTGAAACGAATTCTACTAAATACGAGTGGTTAAATCGCAAGGTATTTGTTGGAACTGGAAAACGAGTTCCAGGGGAAGCTCGTTATTCTGTATATACTGTATTATAATTTGAAGGAAACAAAAAGAAGTACTTACCTATGTATTAAGTTTCCGTTAAAAAGGAGTAGAGCAAATGAAACGTTTTACGCAAGTGGTTGGAGATAAATCTTTCGAAGTTACCGATTATCCTGGTGGTGAGAAGGGAACAATTTTCGCTATTCATGGTTTAACAGGGAATATTAATAGCTTAAGCTTTTATGCAGATGCCTTATCTAAAGAGTATCGTTTCATTTCGTATGATCTTCGTGGCCGAGGAAATAGTTCGCCTGCCGATGCGGATACGTCTATTTACACTCATACAGAAG
Organism: Alkalihalobacterium alkalinitrilicum; assembly: GCF_002019605.1. NCBI lineage: Bacteria > Bacillati > Bacillota > Bacilli > Caryophanales > Bacillaceae > Alkalihalobacterium > Alkalihalobacterium alkalinitrilicum. The sequence goes on from NZ_KV917368.1 coordinate 3,871,356, forward strand.
ATGCATTGCAATTAATTGAAGCTTTAAATATAGAAAAACCAATTCTTTTAGGGTATTCGATGGGTGCATTTATTTCAGCTATGGTAGCAAGTAAAATGAAGGATGTAGAAGCTTTGATCCTCCTCGATGGTGCAGGGAAAACAGCACCAGAAAAAAGAGAACTGATCAAACCGTCTATCGGTAGATTAGGGAAAGCCTATGAGTCACAAGAAGCATATGTCGATGAGGTAAAAACCATTTTCTCTTCGTTAGGGGTAGAATGGAGTCCAAGACTTGAACTTACTGCAAAATATGAAATCAAAGAGGAAAATGGCGTTTGGAAGCATAAGTCCAGCCCTGAAGCCATCGAACAAGATTTTGAAAGCTTTTATACTTTTGAGTCTAAGTCGTTTTTTCCGTCGATCCAATGTAAGACATTATTATTTACGGCTAAGGAAGGACTCGGTGCCAATCCGCCTTTATTTGATGATGAGACGTATGTAGATACGATTAAGTATGCTAATAATCTAGAAACCATCGATACTAGTTGCAATCACTATACACTAGTTCAACAAAATCAACCAAAAATTAATGATCAAATTAAAGAATTTCTTTTAAAAAACGAATGAGTTTATACCTTTTAACTGGCGCTAAGACTCCCACTTAGGCTATAAGGAAAACAAGAAATTCTAAGTGGGAGGTAAGTTGTCAGTACCAAGCCGATTGGTTCAACTAATATTCAATGGGGGATGCAGGAACCCCCCTAAAGAATAAAGTTTCTCTTTCACTTTATGTTTTTTCTGGTATTTGTTTAGCTAGAACAGTTCCCTCAATAAATAATCTTAAAAACTTTATTCCTTCTTCGGCTAAACTTCGTTCGTCTTTCATTAATGTCCATTCAAAATGGGACCCCGTATAACATTTGAAAATCATTGAAATAATATCCTTTTTATCGAGGTCCGTTCTAAACTCTTTTTTCTGTTGTCCTTCTTCAACAATATTGAGAACAATCTTGTACACTTTTCTGTCTTTATGCATGGCATAAGGAATATCTTCTTTTTGGGCAAATTGGTTAGAGAAGAAGACTCCGAGAAAGTTTCTGCCCAGTCCTTCCGAATAATCAAATCCAGCTTTTAATACATTCAATAATTTTTCTGTGGCACTCGAGTAGGGATCTAATTTTTCGTATGCTTGTACATATGTATCTTCTATTTTTTTATAATGTTCAACAACAACATCATCCTTAGATTTAAAATGTGTATAAAAGGCACCAGTTGAAGTGCCAGCTTCTCTCGTAATATCTTCTATATGAACATTTTCAAATCCATTTTCTATAAACAATCGAATCGCTGTTTCAAATAATGTTTTTCTTGTTTCTAATGCTTTTTTTTGTCGTGTTGTTAACTCATCTTTTTTTCTCATTTAATCACCTTTTTAAATTTTTTGAAAATTCAATTGACTTATTTAAATCATACAATATATAATACAAAAAAGAAAGTGAATTAATTCACTGAATTTATTCATTTAACTAAATCATTACTAAAGGAGGTTGGTATTTTGGTTGCAATTGTAGGCGTAGGCGACACTTCCATGGGAAAATTGCCACATCTAACTTCAATAGAACTTCAAGCACTAGCAGCAAAAAATGCAGTTCAAGATGCTGGAATGAAAATGAGTGATATCGATGGGGTTATTTCTTCGTATTCTCTAGCTGAACCACATCCGATGCCAAGTACATATTTATCAGAATACTTAGGTTTGCAACCGACTTTTAATACAGCGATGCAATTAGGAGGCGCAAGTGGCTGTGCAGCCGTCGGTTTAGCTCAAGCTGTAATTAATGCAGGTTATTGCAAAAATGTATTAATCTCTCTTGGAGAAAATCGCCTAACAGGATTAGGAAGAGGCGATGCTGTAAAAAAACTTTCAAACTTTGGCCATCCACAGTTTGAAGCCATATACGGGCCGACGATTCCATCGTTTTATGCTTTAATTGCTCGCAAATATATGGAAACTTTTAATGTAACCCATGAAGATTTAGCGAGGGTCGCGGTGCTCCATCGTAATCACGCACTTCTGCATCCAAACGCCCATATGAAAACACCATTAACGATAGAAGATGTACTTGAATCCAAGTGGATTGCCGAACCGTTACGTCTCTTAGATTGTGCCTTAATTTCTGATGGGGGTTCTGCGATTATCGTGACTTCAAAGGAAAACAGTCAAAACTTTAAATCCAAGCCCGTTCATTTATTAGGGTATGGGGAAAAGACAACGCATGAGCATATATTTCAAAGGGAAGATTATACTTCTTTTGGCAGTGTAGAGTCTGGAACAAAAGCATTTGAAACCGCAGGCATTTCTCCAAAAGATATTGATGTTGCGCTCCTCTATGATTGCTTTACAATTACCGTTTTGATGTTATTAGAAGATTTGGGTTTTTGTGAGAAGGGAGAAGCAGCAACTTTATTAAAGAAAGACGAGTTAACAATAGGAGGAAAGCTGCCAGTAAATCCACATGGAGGATTACTCTCACACGGTCAACCTGGAACAGCAGGTGGTCTTAACCATGTACTTGAAGCTGTACGGCAATTAAGAAATGAGGCTGACAACAGACAGGTGGCTGATGCCAATATCGCCTTAGTTCATGGTAATGGAGGGGTCATGTCGGTTCAATCCACTCTCATTTTAGGGAGGGACTCATAGTGAATTTAACCAATATTAGAACCAATCGTTCTCAATATAATAAAGTCTTTTGGAATGCATTATCTGAAGAAAGGATAGTCGTCCAAACCTGTCAGACATGTCGAACTAAACAGTTTTATCCACGGATTATTTGTAACCGTTGTCAATCTGATGATTTGAAGTGGGAGGACCTTCCATTAGTTGGCGAGTTATATTCTTTTACAATCGTTCATCGTTCGCCATCACAAGAGTATTTTCCTAATGTTCCTTATGTATTAGGTGTTGTGAAAATTGATGATGGATCGGGCGTTTGTGTTCAATTATTTGCCAACATAGTGGATGTATCGATAGAAGAAGTCCAAACTGGAATGAAAGTTAAAGCAACATTCCCCATACTAGAAGATATGACAACGCTAGCATTTACAAAGTACTGAATTAGAAAGGAGAATTCTGTTTTGAACCATGCTCATACCTTTGGTGAACTAATCACCGAATTGAAAAAACGTCAATCAAAAGATTTATGCTGTGTTATTGAAAAAGAAGAAAGTCATTATGGGAAAATACTCTTTGAAGTAGAAGGTTTATCAAGTTACTTACAAAGCTTAGGTATTCAAAAAGGTGACCGAGTCGCAATTTGGGTTCCAAATCGTGTAGAGTGGGTTATCGCCCTCTTAGCCACTGGCCAAATCGGAGCAATTTTAGTACCGATTAATTGTCGATTTAAGGCTTCGGAAGCGAAATATGTACTCAAACATTCTGAGAGCAAAGTGTTAATCACACAATCTACTTTTCTTACTAATCAATATGAAGAAATGGTCATGTCATGGCACTCAGGAGGGCACGACCACTTTACTAGTGAAGAGCTACCGAACTTAAAGCATTTAATTTGGATCGGTGAAACGAAGCCGAAGCAGGCCATTTCCTGGGAAGAGGCGGTTGCTTGTAATCTTGGAAATCATGAAGTTGTTTGTAAACCTGATGATCCAGTGTTAATTCAGTATACATCTGGGACTACATCTTTCCCTAAAGGAGCTTTGTTAACGCATTATGGAATATTAAGAAATGCGATCGATGTTGGTGTACGAATGCATATAAAACCAAAGGATAAAGTCTTTTGTGCTGGGCCATTTTTCCATATTGGTGGAGTGACAATGCAGGTAATACTCTCCTTGCTATATAACGTACCATTTTACTCCCTTTCACATTTTACACCGAGAAAGGCATTAGACATGGTCAAAAAATATAAATGTACAACGTATAGTGGGATCGATTCGTTATTTTTATTAGTGATGGAATTAGAAGAATTTCAGCGTGAAGACTTTGCCTCCGTTAGAACAGGGTGGACAACAGGTACACTTGAAACGGTGAAATTAATTAGAGAAAAGATGGGGATCAAGGACATACTTCTTGTTTTTGGATTAAGTGAAGCCTCACCTAATGTAGCGATTTGCGACATCTCGGATCCTGAAGAAAAGAAATTAGCATCTTGTGGGCGTGCACATCCTTCATGTGAAATTGCTATTATTGACCCACTGACAAACGAATTTCTTCCACCAGGAAATAAAGGAGAAATTGTAACAAAAGGCTACAATGTAATGTCTGAATATTTCAAAAACGAAATAGAGACAGAAAAAACCTTTTTTCAATCTTGGTTAAGAACAGGTGACTTAGGAAGTCTAGACGAAGATGGATTTTTATATTTCCATGGAAGAATTAAAGAAATTATTCGTGTAGGTGGTGAAAACTTCTCCCCAGAAGAAGTAGAAGGAATTTTGTACGAACATCCTTTGATCGAACAAGTTGCGCTTCTTGGGATCCCAAATGAAAATTATGGTGAAATACCAGTAGCAGTTATTAGACAAAAAGCAAAGGCTAGTTTTGAACTAGAGGAACTACAAACTTATTTAAAAGGAAGGATCGCTGGATATAAAATCCCTAAAAAACTAGTCATTGTCAATGAATTCCCAATGACGGAGTCAGGAAAAATTAAAAAAAATCAGTTAAAAGAGCAGCTATTTTCTATTAAAATATAAGGCTATATTCGAGATTCGTAATTAAGGAGTGAAAGTCAATGAATTTATCAAATTGGGGACGCTGGGGTAAAGAAGATGAAATAGGCGCATTAAACTTTATTTCTCCTGAAAAAATTGTGGAAGCAGCAAGGTTAATTCAAAAAGGAAAAGTATATAGTTTGACAATGCCTATTCATATGAACCAAACACCTTATGATGGTTCGATGCGGATGCCGCCATTTCATGTATTGACTCGTGACGGTGGGGACTATGCTGCAGGGGCAAAAAAGCCAGGTGGGTTTCAGTTTTCAGATGGATATGTTTTTTTAAACACCCATGGCGCAACGCATATGGACGCACTTTCTCATGTTTGGTATGACCAGCAACTCTATAATGGTTATTCTGAGGATTCCGTCAAAAGTAAAGGAGCCAAGCACTGTGGAATTGAAAAGGTAAAAGGAATTACAACGAGAGCCGTTTTACTTGATCTTCCTACGTTTAAAGGAGTAGAACATTTAGAAGGTGGTGAAGTTATCACCCCTGAAATGCTAGACGAGTGTGCAGCATCGCAAGGCATAAAGGTTAAACCAGGAGATATGGTATTCATCCGGACAGGCTGGCTAAAAATGCTCGATAAAGACCCCCAATTATTTGAACACTCAGAACCAGGGATTGGTGAAGCTTGTGTTCAATGGATCTATGAAAAAGAAATTATCGGTATAGCTACAGATAATTTAGCGGTAGAAGTTAAGCCAGAAGAAAGAAAAGATGCGGTTCTTCCTGTGCATATGAAAGCGCTCCGCGATTTGGGAGTTTATTTTATGGAGCTGTTTAATTTCGAAGAGCTGGCAAAGGATCAGGTGTATGAATGTATGTTTGTAGCTGCGCCACTTTCCATAACAGGTGCTGTTGGAAGTCCAATTAACCCGCTCGCAATCGTCTAAACAACGTCTGCAAGAAAGGAGATTACTATGGAAGAAAATAGAGTGTTTGAGCCTATTCAAATTAGTTGCGTTACCGTTCCGAATCGAATTGTCATGGCACCAATGGATACGAATCTAGCAACAAAAGATGGTTATGTAACGGACGAATTAATCGATTATTATGCCAAAAGAGCTGCTGGGGGGGTAGGTTTAATCACAGTAGAAAACACATCGGTAAGCGCAAAACGAATGGTAAAAAACGAATATAGTTTAGCCTTATATGATGATCGTTTTATAGATGGATTATCAAAGCTTGCCTCAGCAATTAAAAGAGAAGGGGCCGTTGCCTCTTTACAATTAGGGGATTGTTTATATCTTTCTAACCGAAAACCGAGTGATCTATCATTGGAAGAAGTAGAAGAAGTCATCGATGACTTTACTGAAGCAGCTGTTCGTGTAAAAGAAGCTGGGTTTCAAATTGTCGATTTTCACATGGCGCACAGGTATACGGTTGCCGACTTCTTATCTAAATACGCAAATAAAAGAACCGATCAATATGGTGGAAATGCAGCAGGCCGTGCTAAATTAGCGGAGATGATCGTACGTAAAACGAAGGAACGATTAGGAGAGGACTTTCCAGTTATTTGCCGGATTAATGGAGATGAATATATGGTCGGCGGAAACACATTAGTTGACGCAACTTACATTAGTAAAAAGTTGGTGAGAGCTGGTGCAGATGCAATACATGTTTCAGCTGGAGGGAGACTTGAACTTGGAGGAAACCGTTCCTATAGTTCTTATCGTCAAGTGGCGACACATGATATGCAAGATGGTCTAAATGTTCATTTAGCTGAACAAATAAAAAAGCATATAAACGTTCCCGTTATCACGGTCGGTAAGATTGGTTCTCCATCCTTAATTGAAGATATTATTCAAAATGAAAAAGCGGATATGGTTGCTTTAGGAAGAGCTGTTATTGCTGATGCTGAGTTTGTTAATAAAATGAAAAACAATGAAAAGCATAGAAAATGTATTTGGAAAAATGATTGCGTCCGTTTATATTTAAAAAATGAACCTGTTAAATGTGTCACTTACGAAGGGAAATAAAGGAATGATTTCCAATTTTGTCACCTCTCTTTTACTTTTTAATAGAATTGATGACAGCCACCGTACAGGAAGGTGCTAAAGGAACACTTATATGCTTTCAATCATGAAAATTATTAGCTTCAGCAAATATTGTTCAATTAAGAACAATATTTCAAGTGATTTTGTAAGCGCTAACATGCGAAGTCTGGGTTAACTATCATTGCAAAAAGCAATGTTCAAAGAAAAAATTCTTTTAAATTAAAAAATATGAGAGAGTAGTATGAGGTCAATGATAATGAATGAAAAAGGAGAGTTGACATTGGAAAGATTAACGACGTTTTTTACAAAAATCATGCACAGGTATTTACCTGAGCCATTTACGATCGCAATTGTATTAACTATTGTAACTGTAGTACTCGCCATGGGCATTCAAGGAACAGGTTTTATTGAAACAACGGTTTATTGGGGAAATGGTTTTTGGGATTTGCTAACATTTACGATGCAAATGAGCGTTATCCTCTTAACAGGATATGTACTTGCCAAAACGCCAATTGTTGACCGGCTCCTAAATAAAGCGATAGCACCTATTAAAACCCCAGCGATGGCGATTATTATGGCAACATTAATTGCTGGAATCGGTACTTTTATCAATTGGGGATTTGGCTTAGTTATCGGTGCAATTGTTGCTAGAAAAATTGCGTTACATGTAAAAGGCGTTCATTACCCCCTTATCATTGCAGCTGCATATAGTGGCTTTGTATTGTATGGATCAGGAATATCGGGGAGTGTACCTATCACCATTTCAACGCCAGGTCACTTTCTCGAGGAGCAAATGGGTGTCATTCCGTTATCTGAAACAATCTTTTCTCTACCAATGATGTTAACAACATTAGCCATCTTAATTACACTACCAATCTTTAATGTTCTTATTCATCCAAAAAGAAAAGAAGATATTATTGAAATTGCCCAACCAGATGTCCAAGTTCACGAACAATCTGAAATTGCTGCCACAACAGTGGAAGAAGATACTTTCGCAAGTAAAATGAACAATAGTAAGATACTTGGTATTGGCATCGGGGTCCTCGGACTTATTTATACTGTCAGCTATTTTTCAACTGGAAACTCGCTTAATATTAATTCCTTAAACTTTATTATGTTATTTCTAGGAATGCTACTAATGGGGACTCCAGCTCGTTATTTCAATTCTTTACTTGAGGGGATTAAAAGTATTGCTGGATTAGTTATTCAATTTCCATTCTATGCTGGGATCATTGGTATTTTGGCAGGTACTGGTTTAGGAACAACGATCGCGCAATGGTTTGTGACGATTTCTACTCCTGAGAGTTTACCATTTTGGAGCTTAATTAGTGCCTACTTCGTTAATTTATTAGCACCTTCTGGTGGAGGACAATGGGCCATTCAAGGACCTGTTATGATTGAAGCAGCGAAAGAGCTTGGTGCCTCTACTATAAAAACAGCGATGAGTGTACAATTAGGTGATGCTTGGAATAATATGATCCAGCCATTCTTACTACTTCCTGTATTAGCCATAGCAGGATTGAAGTTAAAAGATATTATGGGGTACTTAGTCATGATTATGTTTTGGATTGGGATCGTATTTTGCACAGCAATTTTATTATGGGGTTATTTAGGTTAACGATATAAAAATTAAGTAGACTGATTATGTCCACTTATTAACTGAGTCGAAGTATAGAGATCAGCGATGTTTGTCCTATAAAATACCCCCTCACTATCGTAGTGAGGGGGTATCGTTCTATTAATCATCAAAAGAATAAATCCAAAACCGCTCGAATTTAAAGCGATCTAACACTTCGCCGGTTCCTTCTTTTAATGCAATTTCAGTTTGGCTAACCACTTCTTGAGTTTGTGTTTTATGTGCTTTTAAGGCATCTAGCTTCTGCTGATGAAAGCGACTGATATCATTAATAATTTGTGGTTCACCTAAATCATCGATGCATTCTTTTGAAAAGGCTAGTGCATGTACCGTTGGACGTTGCTCCTTTGGCATCGAAGCGACAGCCTTTATCACGACGGCACCACAGGCATCGTGGTCAGGGTGTACGGCATATCCTGGGTAAAATGTAATGACGAGAGTCGGCTTGCGATCTTCTATTAATTTACTAATTCGCTCGGCTAATTTATTTTCATCTTCAAACTCAATCGTCTTATCTCTTAGTCCCATAAGGATGAGGTCATCAATTTTTAAAATTTCGGCAGCGGCTTCAAGCTCTTGTTTGCGTAACTGGGGTAATGTTTCTCGGTTAGCAAACGGTGGGTTCCCCATATTTCGTCCCATTTCTCCTAAGGTCATACATGCGTATGTAACTTTTCCACCATTTTCTTTAAAAGATAACATCGTTCCTGCAGCCCCGAATGACTCGTCATCTGGATGCGGTAAAATGACTAATAAATGATCCTCCATATGAACCTCCTTTATTTGAATGGATGTGGACTTAACTGAAATGAAACGGCTAAACGCCCTTGATCATCTAATCCAGCAAGCAGTAATTGATCATCTGTAATGTGGCAATGGGTGAGACCTTCAGCATAAATCCAACCGAGATCTATTTTCAACCCAACCCGATATGGATTATTCCCAGTGATTTTGCCATGTTCATATTGTACTTTCCCATTTCGGATAAATACACCAGATGTAAAAGGGGTACCGTTCCGAAAAGCAGTATATGCTCCATTGGTCGTTTCAAGGTGGATATACATTTCTTGATTAGCGTATTGATTAATAATTTCCTGTATCGACGCTTGATTAATTACTTCCAAAGGTTACGCCTCCTCGCCTTCTAAAAATAATAAAATATGTAAAGACATTATACCTTATTTTGTACGATATTCTTATCATACTAAATCCTGTTCGGGATAGCACGTAGGAAGCAAGATTAAATTACATTTGTCTTTTTAATACCACTAACTATTCATAAAGTTCCGAAAATTCTATAATTAGATTATACTATAGGTGGTTAAAAGTAGCTCACCGTAAAATTAGTCGTTTACATGTCACAAGTATCGGAAAGGTAAGAGGTTGGGCGATGAAGAAGAAAATCATCTTTTTTTTAATTTCAATTCTAATCATTTCTGCTATTCTTGTATTTTCTTCTTACGAGCGTCCCGAGAGGATGCCAACAGCAGAAGGTGGTCAGTTAGACTTAACAGAGATCTCAATTAAAGAGGTTGGACCCATTTCTTTAGCTGGAGAATGGTATTTTAGCTGGGAACAATGGTTAGACCCTTCAGGACCAAACAATACAGGCGAACGGGTACTCATTGACATGCCATCAAAGTGGAATGGCCAAATATGGAATGGTGAGTCATTATCAGGAGATGGATATGCGACCTATCATATTAATATTTTCATTTCTGAAGTTGATGTCGGGAAAATGCTAGGTCTTTACTTACCAAATGCTTTTACTTCTTATAAAGTTTGGGTGAACGGAAGGCAACTCGGTGAAGCTGGGTCCCCTGGACAATCTCGGGAAAGGACAGTCCCTGCATACTTACCACAAGTAGTTTACTTTGAACCACAAGAGCAAGAAATTGATCTCGTTTTTCATGTTGCAAATTTTCATCACTCAAAAGGTGGACTTTGGCGAAGTATAAGGTTAGGGGAAGATAAGGCAATTACGAGTTTGCGCGAAAAACAGTTAGCTTTTGAAATGTTTCTTATCGGAAGTCTTTTTGTGATGGGGCTTTACCATTTAGGGTTATATATATTAAGAAGAAAAGAAAAATCAACGTTATATTTTGGACTGTTTTGTCTCGTCATTGGACTACGTGCAATGATGGTTGGCGAAGTTTTTTTTATACAAGTATTCCCACAATTCCCGTGGGAGTGGATTAAGAAAATTGAATATATCTGTTTTTATATTGGCGTACCCTTATTTGTCTCTTTCGCTAGGCAACTGTACCCTGATGAAATTCATAAATTAATAAGCCGTCCACTTTGGGGAATTGCGAGTTTATTTGTTGCCTTCATTCTTGTGACACCTGCACGAATTTTTACCATGACATTAACGGTTTATCAAATCATTACGGTAATTGTGATTGTCGTTGTGATTGTATCAGGATTTAAAGCGATGAAGAATAAACGTGATATGTCGGCACTAAATTTTGGGGTCGGAATTTTCTATGTTTTAACGGTGATTAATGACTTCTTGTTCTATAATCAGATTATTATTACGAGAGAACTGTCCCCGTTTGGATTATTTATCTTTTTATTTGCGCAATCTTTTCATTTATCGACTCAATTTTCCCGTGCTTTTTCGAAAGTTGAAGAGGTCACACAGCAACTTCAAGAGTTAAATCAAAATTTGGAAAAGAAAGTGGAGGAACGAACGATCGGACTAGAAAAATCACAAAAAGAAACCGTTGAAGCATTAATTGAAATGTCTGTACTTGAGGAGAGAAACCGGATTGCGCATGAAATTCATGATATAACAGGGCACTCTTTGACAACGGTCATCGTTCAACTTGAGGCTGGAAAACGTCTCTCTAAATCCCAACCAAATGAAGCGTTTGAAAAAATGAAGCTGTCGCAAGAGTTATTACGAAAAGGTTTACAAAGAATTAGAGAATCGGTAAGAATACTTGGGGAAGTTCAAGAAACCATGAATATGGAAGAAGCCTTGACGATGCTGATAGAAGATACGATGAAGGCAACAGGTGTATTAATAACAACGAAAATAGAAGAAGTACCAAAGTTAAACCACGCTCAAAAGAAAGTCATTTATTATGCACTTCAAGAAGGGTTAACCAACGGAATTCGTCACGGGAATAGTACGCATTTTCACTTTACATTACAAACAAAAGGATCTTATTTACAATTCAAACTCGTCGATAACGGGACCGGGATGGAAAAGGTTGAATTTGGTTTCGGGTTAAGTGCAATGAGAAATCGAATTCATATGATAAACGGAGATGTTTCATTAAATACGGAAAAAGGAAAAGGATGCCAATTAGTTATTACTTTGCCTTTAGACCAAGAATTTTCTAAAATAAAGGATGGATAAGTAAATAGGAGGAGAGGTTCGCACATGAACGAATGGTTAACGATAAAAGAACATATTAAGACATGGGTAAAAGAAGTAGGAAAAGAACAATTAATTCGAATGGAACAACCTTTTCAGATGAAATCGAAGTCATCTGACATCGATTTAGTAACAGAGGTCGATGAGTGGAGTGAACAATACTTGATGGATAAAATTAAAAGTCAGTATCCTCATCATGCGATTATGACAGAAGAAAGCGGTTGGCATGAAGGACAAGCTGAGTATGAATGGGTTATCGACCCTATTGATGGTACCGTTAACTTTGCCCATCGTTTCCCATTTTTCTGTATATCGATCGGTGTAAAGTTTCAAGGAGAAACGGTGATCGGTGTTGTATACGTCCCAAAGATAGACGAAATGTATGAAGCAATCAAAGGGAGCGGAGCAACACTTAATGGAAAGCCAATTACCGTTTCAAGGACAGAACGGTTAAATCAAGCTGTTGTAGCGACGGGCTTTCCTTATGATCGTGCGACTGACCCGAATAATAATGTTAATCATTTTAATGCGATCATTACAAAAGTTGGTGGCATCAGAAGGACAGGGAGTGCTGCTATCGATTTATGCCAAGTAGCAGCTGGTCGATTTGATGGGTATTGGGAATTAAAACTGCAAGAGTGGGATATTTGTGCAGGCTTATTAATAATAGAAGAAGCAAATGGTAAGACGTTCAGCTATAAACAAGAAAAAGGGTATCAAGTACTTGTCGGTAATCCTGCTGTCTTTAATGAACTGAGTGGTATCCTCAATTGGGAGTAGTATGTTAACAGAAGAGGAGAGACGGTTTTGTTTATAGTAAAGAAAGAATGGTCTGCTGTTTTAAAAAGCGAATTTACAAAAGAATATTTTGTAAGTTTGCAGCAATTTTTAAAAGAAGAATACATCAAAGAAACGATTTTCCCAAATCAACCTGATATTTTTAATGCTTTTGAATATACGCCCTATTCTGAAGTGAAGGTCGTTATCTTAGGACAAGACCCATATCATGGACCTAACCAAGCTCACGGTTTAAGTTTTTCGGTTCAATCAGGTGAAAAGTTGCCGCCGTCGCTCAAAAACATTTACAAAGAACTTCATATCGATATCGGTTGTGACATAGGAAAAAACGGATGCTTGGTTAAGTGGGCCGAGCAAGGAGTGCTGTTATTAAATACAGTTTTAACAGTGAAACAAGGTGAACCGAATTCACATAAAGGAATCGGTTGGGAGACGTTTACGGATCGAGTCATTGAAAAGCTTAATGAGCGAAAAAAACCGATCGTTTTTATTTTATGGGGACGTCATGCTCAAACGAAAGAAGCGCTTATTCAAGCTCCCCATCATTATATTATTAAATCGCCACATCCAAGTCCGTTGTCGGCAAACCGAGGTTTTTTTGGAAGCAAGCCGTTCTCCAAGATCAATCGGTGGCTAATGGAAAAAGGAGAAGAGCCGATCGATTGGCAAATTGAGTAGGGGTTACTCCAACATATTCAGGTCAGACAAGCTCACAAAAGACTTGTACCCTTTAAACCGAGAATTGAAAAAAGTTGTTCTATTCAGTAAAAATACTTACTGTTAGAACAGCTTTTTTTGTTTTTACTTTAACATAAATAGTAGTGGAATGAGGTAGGTATGATTTTTATAAAGATAGTGATGGCTAAAAGAAAAATTGCTATAATTAATTCCAGTTAAAGGAAAACGACCAGTAAATAGTAGAATAGACTAAGTTAATACCATTAAAAGGTAAAAACCAGTGAAACAAACAATGAAGTGTAGAAACCATGTCAGATCTTCTCCCAATAATGTAGTTTCTGAAAATTGAGAATGTATAATTAAGTTAACAAAAGATGTTAGCTAAGCTGACGCAGAAACGAAGGGAGAGGTTGACAGATGGAACAAATTTTAATGGATAATTTGTGGGTCATCATTGGTACTTTTTTAGTTTTACTTATGCAGGGTGGATTTATTTTACTTGAAGCAGGTTCGACTCGAATGAAAAATGCGGGTCACATCGCAGGAAAAACCATTTTCACGATTAGTCTTGGTTCAATTATTTTCTGGGCAGTAGGTTGGGGCTTCATATATGGAGATAGTGCAGGAGGGTTTATCGGAATATCTGAATTCTTCTTCGGAGATGCTTCAGCACCAGATGGTGGATTAGCAGGATCAGTAGACTTTATGTTCCAAATGATGTTTGCACTTATTGCTTTAACGATTGCTTTCGGTGGTTTCGCTGAGCGTGCGAAATTATCAGCTTATGTCATATTCGCTGTTTTATTCTCGGCTCTCGTATATCCAGTAGTAGCACACTGGGTTTGGGGTGATGGTTGGTTAGGAGGACTTGGTAAACAAGACTTTGCAGGTTCAACTGTTGTTCACTTAACAGGGGCAATGGCAGCTCTTGCAGCAACAATCATTTTAAAACCACGTATTGGTAAATATAATAAGGATGGTTCATCGAACGATTTAGCAGGTCATAACCAAGTGTACACAGCTTTAGGGGTTCTTCTTCTCTGGGTAGGTTGGTTTGGATTTAACGGAGCGAGTACATTTGAAGTAGCAGATGCATTCTTTGGATATGTTCTTCTTAACACGCAATTAGCAGCAGCAGCAGGGGCAATTGCCGCGATGTTCTTAATTTGGATGATGAGTGGAAAAGCAGACGTACCAACAACATTGAACGGGGCATTAGCAGGTCTAGTTGCGATTACAGCATCATGTGGTTTCGTAGCACCTTGGGCAGCGGTTATTATCGGTATCATTGGTGGATTGATTGTGGTAGTTAGTATGAAAATCTTTGATCGTGCGAAAATTGATGATCCGATCTTCGCCTTATCTGTTCACGGTATGGCAGGGATTTGGGGCACACTTTCAACTGGTTTCTTTGCAGTACCAGCATTATCAACTGAAATTGGCTGGGGTCAAGCTGGATTATTTTACGGTGGTGGATTTACACAATTAGGTGTTCAAACGTTAGGTGTTGTCGCTGGTGGTATATACGCATTTGTTGTATCATTTGCTATCCTATTCGTAATGAACAAAGTAATGGGAGGACTTCGTGTAACGGAAGAAGAAGAAATTATGGGTCTAGACATCAGTGAACATGGAAGCTATGGTTACCCTGAAAACATGTCTAATGAGAAAACAGGCGCATAAGATTGGGTGGTGAAACCACATGAGGCAACCTGTCGTTGAAACGTATGAACAGCTCAACATATGGAGAACTTCATATATTCAACAGGTTAAGTATGATCATACGAAGTTAAATGACTTTCACGATCAACTCATAAAGCGAACGGTGAAATTAGCAATTGAAAGAATAACAAGTGAGTGGGGCCCTCCCCCTACTCACTTTGCTTTCTTTATGATGGGAAGCGCGGCTCGCTTTGAACAAGCAATATGGAGCGATCAAGATCATGGTCTCGTATTTGAATCAGAACATAATCAAGAAAATGAGTACTTTTTAAAATTAGGAAATGAAATTTCAAGCGGTCTTGAACGTGTTGGGTACGTTAAATGCGATGGTTTCGTGATGGCTTCGAATAAGCGATGGTGTAAACCTTTTTCATCATGGGAATTGCAGCTTCAAGATTGGATGGATGAGGAGAGTTTTGAGACATTGCGCCATTTACTTACATTTTTTGACTCAAGAGTATTTATTGGCGAGCCTCGTTTACTTGAAAACTTGAAAGAAGTGATTTTTGCCGAACTTAAGAAAAACCCTGCGCTCATTCAACGGTTTTATGACAATGTTGAACGACGTAAAAAAGCGATTGGGATTTTCGGACAATTGCTTTTAGAATCTTACGGTCCTCATTCTAACGTTATTCATTTAAAAAATACCGTTCTCTTTCCGTATGTAAATTCGTTAAGGCTATTAGCCTTACAAGAAAAAATAAAGAGTCCTCAAACGTTAGCGAGATTTGAAGAACTTCCTGAGAGCCTTAATGAGGTTAAACAATTAAAGGAAACATTTCAAAAGCTTCTTCAATTTCGGCTCCGTTTCCAGGGAAATGAAAAAAGCTATGAAACTATTCATCTATTAAAAGTCCATATGTTATCACCTTCCGACAAAGAAGAGCTTAAAGGTTACATTAAAGACGGTGCTCGCCTTTACAAACTAACAAAAAGACACATCGATAAAGGGTGTGGCATGAAGTGATTAATAATATGATCCAATATGTGAAGCAGCTGTCAGGAAAATTAAGTCCAAATGTATATACAGCGGTTCAGCAACAATCTAATGCTGCGCAGCTGGCGTATATGAGACAACTTCAAAAAGAGTTAAAAAAGCAAAGTGTGTTAAACCAATCATTTGATGATTTAGAAGTTGTTATTTTTGATATTGAAACAACGGGGTTTTACCCTGATCGCGGGGATAAGATTATTTCAATCGGTGCTGTAAAAGTAAAAGGAACATCGATGGTAGACGCTGATGGGTATTACTCATTAGTGCATCATGATCAGCCACTATCAGAAGAAGTTGCTTCGCTAACAGGCCTAAAAAGTGAACATTTACAAGTAGCACCAACGATTGATAAAGTACTTGATACGTTTTTCAAATATGTAGAAGGTCGTACGTTAGTTGCTCACCACGCTCAACATGAAAAAGCATTTATGCAACATGTTTCATGGCACATTTTAAGGACGAACTTTATCCACCGTGTCATAGATACATCGTTTCTAATAAAAATAACATCTCCTAATCAGAGCTTAGTAACATTAGATGAATGTTGTCACTTTTACAATGTCCCTATTTCGTCCCGCCATCATGCGTTAGAGGATGCTAAAATGACAGCGGAACTATGGATTAGAAATGTAGAAAAAGTGCAACAACTAGGATTTCAGACATTACAAGAGGTATATACTGAATTAGCCAAATAAACCAAAATGTCTTTACATTACAGAGCTAAAAGGAGGGAGGGGATGAATAAAAATTTCCCTCGTCATGTCGCGATTTTCCCAATTAGTGTTGTCAAGGAGATGACTCAGTTAACAGCAAGGCAAATTCGTTACTATGAAGAGCAAGGACTTATAAAACCTGCTCGTAATGAAGGAAACCAACGAATTTTTTCACTTAATGATATTGACCGATTTATCGAAATTAAATCACTCATTGATCAAGGAGTAAATATTGCAGGGATTAAAGCGATCTTTTTTTCGAAGTATCAAGATCAGGAAAATGTCATACCGAAACAAAATGAACGTTCCATGCTGCGTTTCTCGGATAAAGAATGGGATGATTTAATTGAAAAATATCGAACAGGTGGCTTTTCATAATAAAGGTTAAATGATGTAGGCTCGGGAAACTGGGTCTATTTTTTATGGCTAGTAAAGTTATGTGTTTGACTAGTGATTTTGTGCGCTTCTTCAAAGAGTTTAGTGTTTTTAGTTTTCTATAAAAGTTAGTATATAGGTCATAATAATGAAGGCGGCCATTCAAGTAAGCGTAAAAAAAGAATTTTAATATATTTTCTTTTAACTTTAAGAGGAATTATTGTAAAATATTTAGAGTGACGAAATAAACTGATAGAGGAGTAGTACGCATGCAAACAACTTATAATCAATTGTGGGATTTGGATAGTATTTTTCCAGGTGGAAGTGAGTCAACACAATTAAAATCGTTTATAAAAGAAACAAAAGATGAGATAACAGCACTTGAACAATCACTCGAACAACTAAATGACGTACATAAAGAAAAGCAAACAATGGTTAATATTATACAAACAACTCAACAAGTTGCGGCTAAAGTAAGGGAAGTTGGTGCATTTATTGGTTGCCTAACTGCACAAAACGCAGCAGATAAAAAAGCTATTCAATTGAGTGGTTCTGCTAAAGAGCTTTCTGCTATGTATCAAGGTGTGTTAACGAGTATCGATGAAAAAGTAATGCAATTTGATGAAATGGAATGGAAGGCACTAATTGAAGAGCATTTTGAAAGCGTTGCATTTTATTTAACGGAAAGAACGCAACGAGCAAAAGATAAGCTGTCACCAGCAGAAGAGAAGCTAGCGCAAAAGTTAACGACGAGTGGTTATCATGCCTGGGCCGATATGTATAATGCGCTAGTAAACAGCATGAAAATTACGTTTGAGGATAATGGGGAATCAGAAGAATTATCGGTAGGT
Organism: Alkalihalobacterium alkalinitrilicum; assembly: GCF_002019605.1. NCBI lineage: Bacteria > Bacillati > Bacillota > Bacilli > Caryophanales > Bacillaceae > Alkalihalobacterium > Alkalihalobacterium alkalinitrilicum. The sequence goes on from NZ_KV917368.1 coordinate 3,889,232, forward strand.
CAAGCAGAGAACAAATTAGCAAACAGTGACCGCAATGTACGGAAGGATGCATTTGAAAAATGGGAACAAACATGGTCGGAGAAAGAGGATCTTTTTGCTACGACGATTAATCATCTTGCAGGCTTTAGACTAGGGCTTTACGAAAAAAGAGGTTGGACGAATGTATTAAAAGAACCATTAGAAATTAATCGAATGTCAGAAGCGACATTAAAAGCAATGTGGGATACGATTACAGCAAATAAATCACGTTTTCTGCCATATTTAGAGCGCAAGGCTAAGCATTTAGGCATTGAAAAATTAGCTTGGTATGATGTCCATGCACCGATAGGAAGTACAAGTTCAACGATTCCTTATGAAGAAGCAGCTGAAACGATTATTGAGCAGTTTGGCAAGTTTAGCCCCAAAATGGCGGAGTTTACGAAAATGGCGTTTGAGAAAAATTGGGTAGAAGCAGAAAATCGCCCTGGAAAAAGACCAGGAGCTTTTTGTACAACTTTACCCGCTAGTGGTGAGACGCGAGTTTTTATGACTTATAGTGGCAGTGCATCGAATGTATCGACGTTAGCCCATGAATTAGGGCATGCATACCATGCATACGTAATGCGTGATATGCCGAACTTTGCGCAGTCTTATGCAATGAATGTGGCTGAAACAGCGTCTACATTTGCTGAACTTATTGTGAGTGATGCAGCGGTACAACAAGCGAAGTCTGATGAGGAAAAATTAGTACTCATCGAAAGTAAACTCGGCCGGGGGATTGCCTTCTTTATGAATATTCATGCTCGTTTCTTATTTGAAACGAGATTTTATGAGAAGAGAAAAGAAGGATTGCTTTCAGCGAACGAATTAAGCGAACTTATGGTAGAGGCACAAAAAGAAGCATATTGCGATTCGTTATCAGAGTATCACCCACATTTTTGGGCGGCGAAACAACACTTTCATATTACAGGTGTTCCGTTTTATAACTTCCCTTATACATTTGGCTACTTATTTAGTCTTGGTGTTTATGCGCATGCGCTTGAACAAGGAGCTTCATTTGAAGATGGCTATATTGAGCTATTACGAGATACAGGAAGTATGAATGTTGAAGAATTAGCACAGAAGCATTTAAATGTCGACTTAACGAAGGCTGACTTTTGGCAAAAAGCCATTGATCTTGTCGTCAAGGATGTAGAAGAATTTATGCAAATGACATAAGGAATTGCTGCCAGGAATCTTTAGTGTACTAAAGGTGCCTGGTCTTTTTTTATTGATGTTTAACTGGCGCTAGACTCTCACTTCAAGACTTTGAGTTAACAAGAAAGACGGAGTGGAGTTTGAATGAACACAGACTAAGAACGTTACGTCCTGTGACAACGTATGTGTGACCAGCATCGTGTGGGGATGAAAAAACCACGACTCAATGAAGTTTCACTTTATGCTATAATAGAGGAAAATCTTGTCGAAAATTGGAGTTTAAGCATGGTGACTCAAAAAAATAATCGGATAGACCTTGTTAACAAGAGAAATCAATTAATGGCTAAGCTTTTAATCTTTTTTTATATGATGAGTGTGACCATTAATCTATTTGTAGATCCAGATATTCTGCTATTTGTTGTTCCTGTTGGCTTTGGCTTTTGTTTGGCCATTTACTTACTTGCTAAAAAGAAAGCTTTAGCTTTGATGACGATGTATTTATCAATCTTTTTTATTTTTAGTTTTTTTTCACTACTCATCATTTATGAGCCGCTATTAATTAATTTTATATACATATGGTTAGGATTGATTATGAGTTCGATCTATCACTTAGTGAAGCCCATCTTATTTGCAGGTATTCTCACAAGTTTTGCGACGGTCTATTTTTTCTTTCAATTCCAACAAGAGATATTTCCAGGTTCCGATTTAATTGATGTGGTCTATGTAGTATTGTTTGGTTGGTTAATTACAGCCTTTCTCTTCTACTCCAGTCGTTTTACGGAAAATTTATTATGGCAAGCAGAGCAAAAAAGTGAAAAAACATCAAAAGAATTAGTGAAAACAAAAGGATATTTAAATTCCTTATTTAACCACCTAACTGACCCGATCATTATTCATGACCAAAATGGCAAAGTTTTGCAAGTTAATAAAGGATTTGAAAAAACATACGGGTGGAAAAACGAAGATGTGGTAGGAAAGTTAATGCCACAACTTGATGATTTACAGCTTATTTTTTTACGAGAAAAGTGGAGAGCGGTAATCGAAGGAAAAACGATACACGAAATTGAGATGAAAAATTGGACGGATGAGGAGCAATTGTTAGAGGTAGCGATGTCTGTATCAGCAATCAAAATCGAAGACGGGAGTGTCGTTGCTTTAGCAACTATTATTCGTGATATAACGGAAAAAAAACAAACGGAAGAATGGATTAGAAGGTCAGAAAAGCTTTCCGTTGTTGGTCAACTAGCCGCTGGAGTTGCCCATGAAATTCGTAATCCTATTACAGTCATTTCGGGTTTCCTTCAATTAATGCATCAACGAGAAAAACCATCGAAAACACATATACCTGTTATGTTGAGTGAACTTGCAAGAATTAATAAAATCATTAGTGAATTTCTTATGCTTGCAAAACCAGGAGCTGAAAAGTTTGAAAAAGTGCCTATACGGCCATTAATTGAAGAAGTTCTTACACTATTAAATACGTCTGCCATTATGAAGAGCATTTCCATTTCATCTAATTTTACGATTACTCAAACGATAATAGAATGTGAGCCGGATCAAATTAAACAAGTGCTTATCAACCTATTAAAGAACAGTATTGAAGCTATGGATCACGGTGGACAGATTCAAGTCGATGTGAATGAATTCGATGAAAAGACGGTTCATATACAAATTATAGATGATGGAATGGGTGTCCCTAAAGAAGTGCTCAACCGAATACGGGAACCCTTTTTTACGACTAAAGAAAAAGGGACAGGGTTAGGGCTCATGATCAGTGACAGGATCGTCGAACATCATCAAGGGGAAATGGAAATCACAAGTGTAGAAGGAGAAGGAACAACGGTTAATATCTATTTGAAGAAAGTTTTACGTAATCAGGAGGCGGAAAATGAACATTCCAGTCAAGAACGTGATCCTAAAGATCGAACAACAACTAAACGAAATGAAGTTAGAAGTCGAGCGTGGTAATGAACGACGGGTACAAGAAGCAGCAACGATGATTAAAGCATATTGTGAACTTTTAACGGTCAAAGATACTGCAGCAGTAGAAACAACAATGAAAATTGCCCAGGAAAACTACAGTTTACCAAGTAAAGCAGTCACTACGACGAGTACTGTTACTTCCTCAGCTAAAGATGAAGGAAGCTTATTAGATTTTTAAAAAAAGATTATGTTAAGATGAAGAAAATGGAAAGATAAGTAAAGGAGAATGAACGATGTTCAACATCTTTATCGTACTTGGTAGTATTGGTGCAGCAATTGGTGTCGCTTTAGGCGCGTTTGGGGCACATGGATTAGAAGGTCGCCTGACGGAACATTATTTAAAAATATATCAAACAGGTGTACAGTATCACATGTATCATTCACTTGGATTGATCTTAGTTGGTTTGGTTAGTTGGAAAGGGATTGAAACTAGCTTAGTTCACTGGGCTGGTTGGTTATTAGTAGTAGGAATTATTTTATTTTCAGGAAGTTTATATATTCTAGCCGTTACAGGTATTTCAAAGTTGGGAATGATTACGCCGCTCGGTGGTGTCGCGTTTATTGTAGGTTGGATATTGCTTGCTGTTAGTATGTTTAGAGCATAATAGAAAGGATGGCGCTTAATATTGCGCCATCCTTTTTAAGTAACGGTGACTAATGAGCCCTTTTTTTGAAAAGTTAGTCACGTGGAGGATATGTTGCTAACGGAGCTACATCGTTAAATGGATAATCGTACTCAAGTGGCTCATCAAACTCAACATAGTCGAGGTTAACCATTAACAATAAGTAATAATTATCATTTACATCGTCATGAAGGATAATATGGTCTCTACCGGCTTCTTCAACATGCCCCGTGAACACCCTCGCAGGCCACTCAGGGTTATTCTCAAATGTCATATACACCCTTGCAGCTTTCCCTCGATTAAGACGAAGAATGTTTTCAATATAAGACTGCTCCATTGGCAACATCCCTGGCACTTGCGGGAATTGTTGCGGGAATTGTTGCATTTGCGGTTGTGGGGCGTAAAACATTGGGGGCTGCATCATCGGTTGCTGCATCATAGGCTGCTGCATCATCGGTTGTTGTGGTTGCATCATAGGTGGTTGCATCATCGGCTGCTGTTGCTGCTTATAAGGTGACATTTGACCATCCATTGTCGGATACATCGATTGCATATCCCATTGTTGCTGATACATTTTATCACTCCTTTTTGTTTTCCTTTTTATATGTTTAGCCTGATTAAGTTCTTAGGGTAAAGATCCCCACCTATTAACGTAGCGTAGATGGGAAGTTCTAATCAGGTGGAGTTGAAACTCCACCTGATTCCCCGATGTTCCAGCTTGCTGGAACGAGTTCGCTTAATAGGTACCGTAAACTGAAGGACACTCTGATGCTAAAGGTGTATAGAAGCAGTGTAGTTTAAAGCGTCCTGAGTTCCATTGGCCCCACCATTGGGCAGGACAAGATCCTTCAGGACGGAAAAACCATAAAGAAAATTCAGCTGGATGATGTCTTTCACCGTTAATAAGCTTTCTGGCTAGTCGACGCTCTTTTTCTCGAGCTCCTTGATAAAAATACCCTTTTTGTGTCGCTTCAAAGCCACCTGGTGATTGATAAACCATACGAGAAACAGAGTTAATATCAACAAAATCTAGACAAGCAGATCGAACTCGGTTGACCATTACATTGCCCGCCATCAGCATCCCGAGTTCACCTTCACCTTCTGCTTCAGCACGCATTAAACGGGCTAACAAGTCTATATCACTACTGTTAGCTTTTATAACGGCCATGTGTTCACCTCCTATTCATTGGTGCCGTACGTGATGGGATGGAGGACTGAGATTTTGAATATGGCTACACAACATAAAGTGTTACGGCATACCCAAACACAGTTAGTTCAAATATATGTAAGGAAAAATGGGACTATGACTTTTTCCTAAAAAAACCAAATAAAAAAGCCAACCTTCTAAATAAAAATGACCTTTTAAACAAAGAGTCTATCTTATAAAGAGAGATGGCTTTTTATGAGGTTAAAGGGATGCTTGAACCTATTTTATACGTGGAAATAGCGTTCAATGCCGTCTATATTTAAGAAGTTTCCGACATAGAAAGAACCGAATTCGCCAAATCGAGCTGAAACTTCGTCAAAACGCATTTCATAAACGAGTTTTTTAAACTGGAGGACATCATCAGCAAATAGCGTTACGCCCCATTCCCAGTCATCAAAGCCAACAGAACCCGTAATAATTTGCTTTACTTTTCCTGCATACTGGCGACCGATCATGCCGTGACTGCGCATCATATTACGACGGTCTTCCATTGGAAGCATATACCAATTATCATTCCCTTGACGACGCTTATCCATTGGATAGAAACAAACATGTTTTGCTTTCGGTAACTTAGGGAAGAGTCTAGCACGAACTTCAGGGTTTTCCATTGGATCGCCGCCATCTTTTCCTGCCATATAGTTGCTTAGTTCAACGACAGATACGTAAGAATACGTTGGAATTGTATATTCTGCAAAGCGAGTTTTATTAAATGCTGTTTCAATTTCGTTCAGTTGCTCCATAGTTGGACGAAGTAGCATCAGCATAAAGTCAGCTTTTTGACCAACAATCGTGTAAAGTGCATGACTACCTTCATTGTTTTCTTCTGTTTGGTTCCACTCTTCAAGCATTCCGATAAATTCGTTTAAGACTTGCTGACGTTCTTCACTTGAAAGCGTCTTCCAAGCAGGCCAATTAATTGCGCGGAAATCATGCAAAGAATACCAACCATCTAAAGTAACTGCTGCTTCACTCATATTAACACTCCTTTATTTACAAAAATAATATATGTACCAAAACTTACTATACCATAAATGAGGAGGCTGTCTCAAAAGCAAAGCCAGGTAGACTTTGTGAACGACAAATTACCTGGCTTGGGTTGAGTTTATCCCGCAACAACTGGCAGTAATACCCCCACTGATGGAAGTTTCACTTTATTTTTTTAAGAAACGCTGTACAGCGGCCAAATGTTCCTTTGTTTTTCCTGCAGCCGTTTGTGCTTCTTCTTCCATTTGCAGTACTTCCGCTAATGTATGTTCATAGCTATTTCTCATATTTTTCTTCATAAGCCCATAAGCCGAAGTTGGCAAAGATAGTAGTTGCCCAACGAGATCATCGGGTTGTCCAATACGATGAACTAAACCAATGCGATAGGCTTCTTCTGCTGAAATTGGTTCACCGAGAGAAATTTCAAGTGCTTTTCCTAAACCGACGAGTCGTGGCAGGAAGTATGACGCGCCTGCATCAGGAACGAGACCTATTTTTAAAAAGCTGATCGCCATCTTTGCATTATATTCGGAAACTCGGAAGTCACATGCGAGAGCAAGACTTAACCCAGCTCCGAAGGCAACTCCATTAATGTAGGCAACAGTCGGTTTAGTTATTGTTTCCATATACAATAATAGTTTATCGTACGTATCTTTTAAATAATCCCCATAATCGATGTCACCCAGATTTTCTGTCGCAATACTCTTCAAGTCTGCTCCAGAACTAAAAGCATCGCCAGATCCAGTTAGTACAATGACTCGAACGTTTTCATCTTTATTAGCTTGTTCAAAAGCACGATATAGTTCACGATGCATGTCTAAGTTAATTGCATTTTTCACGGTAGGACGATTTAAAGTAATTGTTGCTACGCTCTGTTGCACTTCATATGTTACAGATTGTTGCTCCATTCAAATTCACGCTCCCCTTTATAGTTCACTTCTTTCATTATAATGAGTCATCGTTCACTTTATCAACAAAAAATAAGAAAATTCCGAAAAAATAAGTGGTTGTTTTTTATCCCGCAACAACTGGCAGTAATAACTGAATGAACAAAGACTAAATGCGCCACGTCCTGCGGCAACGTCTGTGTAACCCACATCGTGTGGGCCTCAACTAACCATCAGTGGGGAAAGAGGAAAACCCCTCACTGATGAAAGTTTCACTATTATGTAAAATATTAACGTCGTTGCTTCTGCATGAGTGTTAAGGAAGAAGGAAACGATGAAAAAGAGAATTTTAATCGTAATTTTGCGGAAGTCCTAATGAGAAAAGTGTATTGATATAATTCTTTCTAAAATAGACAAAAACGTAAGAATATTTATACTTTTATTACATTAGCGAAGGTGGTTTATTTTTGAAATAAACAGGAGTATGCTTAGTGGTAAGGTCATCTGATCAATTGTAGGAGGAAGATAAAGTGAGTGATCTCTTTACAGAAATAAAATCCAAAGTGAAAAGTCACTACCCTAATGTTGTTTTACCAGAAGGATTTGATGAACGTATTTTACAAGCTGCTAGCCAACTATCGAATGACGAAGTGGTAAAACCAATCATCATTGGTAACGAAAGTAAAATTTTTGCAAAAATGAAGGAGCTCGGCGTTACATTTAAAGACGTTGAGATCATTGAACCAAATTCATATAAGCATTTAGACCAATTAATTGCATCATTTATAGAACGACGCAAAGGAAAAGAAACAGAAGATACTGCTAAGGAAAAGCTAATGCAAGAAAATTATTTTGGGACGATGCTCGTTCATGTAGATTATGCAGATGGCTTAGTAAGTGGCGCGGCCCACTCAACAGGAGATACGGTTCGACCCGCTTTGCAAATTATCAAAACTCAGCCAGGTATTAAAAAAACATCAGGTGTTTTCGTTATGGTTAAAGGAGATCAAAAGTTTGTATTTGGCGATTGTGCGATTAACATTGCTCCAAATGCAGAAGAATTAGCGGAAATCGCCATTGCCACAGCGGAAACAGCAAAAGTATTTGGACTAGATCCTAAAGTTGCAATGTTAAGCTTTTCAACGAAAGGTTCGGCATCATCGATTGAAACACGTAAAGTATCTGAAGCGACGAAGTTAGCTCAGAAAGCTCGTCCTGATTTAGTCATTGATGGTGAATTCCAATTTGATGCAGCGTTTGTCCCAGCAGTTGCACAAAAGAAAGCACCCGATTCTCCGTTAAGAGGGGAAGCGAATGTATTTATTTTCCCGAGCTTAGAATCAGGCAATTTAGGTTATAAAATTGCTCAGCGTCTCGGTGGTTATGATGCAATTGGCCCGATCTTGCAAGGATTAAACAAACCAGTGAACGATCTTTCCCGTGGATGTAACGTAGCAGATGTGTATAAACTCTCATTGATAACAGCGATGCAATCAATTAATCAAAAAGTGCTAGCTTAAATAAAATGGTGCCAAGTACCTTTAATGCATTGTGCATCAAAGGTACTTGGCACTGATTCGTTCATTCCGTTGAATAATGCGCATGTATTGCTCTTCATACGATTGAGCTTCTGCTTCTGTAAAGGTAGATGAAGTAAGGTGTGCGCCGTGTTCTTTAAATGTTAGTAAAAGCCGATGAGAGATCAACGGTATGCTAAGCTCTTCTCCTGTTAATTCGGAAAGGGATGCCATCGTTTCAGGCCGGATCTTCGGGTAATCAAACGATGCAGGCGGACCTTGGACTGCCCGACTATAGAACGTTTGAATGAGTTTTGCACGTTCACTGCCACTTCCGGTCACACAGAGATAAATTTGCACAGCGACCCCACCGCGAATGCGGCGTTGGGAAATGCCAGCAAATTTCTTACCATTAACACTTAAGTCGTATGAACCAGGGCAATAAGACCCCACAATTTCTCTAGCATCTACTTTCACCCCATAAGGAGACAAAATTTGCTGAATAAAGGCATACATCAATTCGTAACCCTCATTGATTGAAAACTTTTTTTCTTCTTTAAGAATGAGTGAAATATTTAAAATCCCTTCATCTAGTACGACCGCGAGTCCGCCAGAATTCCGAACGATGACGTTATAACCTTGTTGATATAAATAGTGGATACCGTCCTGAACAAAAGGAAGGCGACTATCCTGAATGCCAAGAACAACCGTATCATGATGAACCCAAGTTCTCACGATCGAGTCCGATGTTCCGTTTCCAACAGCGATACATAAGGCGTCATCATAGGCAAACGATTGTAACGCTTCAAAATAAACGCCAAGCGTCGATTGATCAATAAAACGCCATTTTTGGTTGGCAAGATGATTGGTTAATGTATTCATTAAAGTTTCTCCTCTAAGTATTACTAAAAATACGTCTAAAATCGCTAAATATTGCGAACGATAGTAGATATGGTATACTATCTGTTGTGAATAAATGACACTATATATCTTATCATAAACAAATGAAAGGAATTAACTCTAATGGCAAACGAATTTCGCATATGTGACATTTGCCAAGCCACGAATATAAAAACTTTGTTGCCCAAGTTAAAAAAGTTAGACTCTAACGCAGAAATTCATATTGGGTGTCAATCGTATTGTGGACCAGGTCGAAAAAAGTCTTTTACGATGGTTAATAACCGTCCAGTATCGGCTGCAAATGAAGAACAACTCATTGAAAAAATTGAAAAAAAATTAAAGTAAAGCTATCCGCTTCGAATTGAATCGGGTAGCTTTTTGCGAGTCAACAAACTATAGGAACGAGAGTCCAACTTCATATTACTATAAAGTTTTGGAAACATTATTCTTTTGTTAAGCCGTTTCAAGCGTTGGGACAAGTGGCCACTTCTTTAGTATAATATAGTTAGTAAAATGGAGATGGAGTGTGCTTTATGCAGTATATTAACGGTCAATTAAGTGAAGAAAAAGTGTTTAAAGACCCTGTCCATCGTTATATACACGTTCGGGACACGCTCATTTGGGAGCTCATTGGGACAAGAGAATTTCAACGCTTACGCCGCATTCGTCAGTTAGGTACGACATTTTTTACGTTTCATGGTGCCGAGCACTCTCGTTTTAATCATTCTCTTGGCGTTTATGAGATTACGCGGAGAATTATTGAAGTGTTTCAAGGGCGGCCCCATTGGGATAATAACGAACGATTATTATGCTTATCGGCAGCGTTATTACACGATATCGGTCATGGACCTTTCTCGCACTCATTTGAAAAGGTTTTTAATACAGACCATGAAGAGTGGACGAGACAAATTATTTTAGGAAATACAGAAGTCAATAATGTATTAAGTAAAATGGGTGATGACTTCCCGCAAAAAGTGGCGGAGGTTATCGAAAAGACATATAGTAATAAACTCGTTGTTAGTTTAATCTCTAGTCAAATTGATGCGGATCGAATGGATTATTTACAAAGAGATGCCTATTTTACGGGAGTGAGTTACGGTCACTTTGATATGGAACGGATATTACGTGTCATGCGACCAATGGAAGATCAAGTCGTAATCAAGCAAAGTGGAATGCATGCGGTCGAAGATTATATTATGAGCCGCTACCAAATGTACTGGCAAGTATATTTCCACCCAGTAACGAGGAGTGCCGAAGTCATTTTAAGTAAAATTTTATGGCGGACGAAACACTTATATGAGACGGGCTACCGCTTTAAACAAGATCCTGTTCACTTTTATTCCCTTTTCAATGAAAATATGAGCATAGAAGACTATTTGCGGTTAGATGAGGCGATAATCCTTTATTATTTCCAAATTTGGCATGATGAAGATGATCGCATTTTGAGTGATCTTTGTGGTAGATTTTTAAATAGAAGATTGTTTAAATACGTCGAATTTAATCCAAATTTGCAAATGAAAGAATGGCCAATTCTTTACCAACTCTTCCATGAAGCTGGTATTGACCCTGAATACTACCTCGTAGTAGACTCGTCTTCTGACCTTCCGTACGATTTTTATCGTCCAGGTGAAGAAGAAGAACGTTTACCTATCCATTTGCAAATGCCGAACGGAAAAATTCGCGAATTGTCTCGTGAATCAGATGTTGTAGAGGCCATTTCAGGGAAAAAACGAACAGATCATAAATTGTACTTTCCATTCGATGTTCTAGAAGATGAAACAGAGAATGCAGCGATAAAGCAAAAAATTAAAGAAATTCTTTTTAAATGAAGGGGAGGAGCGGTTTGTTAAAGGATCATGTTAAGCTGCTGTTCATGTTCCAACAAGCGGGAGAAATTGTTGGAAGAAAAAAGTTGCAAAAAATCGTTTTTATTTCTAAAAAATTAAACATTCCGTTTTCAGAACGATTTAAGTTTCATATGTTCGGACCGTATTCTGAAGAACTAACGCTACGGATAGAAGAGTTGTGTAACCTCGGTTTTTTACAAGAAACGTTAGAAACGAAAAGTGGTTACCAGCAATACCGGTACATATTAACGGACGAAGGCGAGAAATTTTTGCAAATGTATACTCTTGAACTACCAAACGTTCAGCCATCGGTATCCAGCATGAATGACCAAAGCTCACGTTTTCTTGAACTTGTATCCACAGTACTTTATTTCGATGAATTAGAAAGAGATGAAATTATTGAAAAAGTAATGACGGTCAAGAAGAAACAGAATTACACGGAAGAAGAAATGGAACATGCCTTTACCTACATTAACCAATTAAAAGAAGTTGTTCAATAATTTTAAGAAAGATAGCTCCTAACTAGACTTTTTAGGCAATTTACAACTTTAAAGCAGACAAGCAGAAGGGCGCAGAATAGAATTGATCTGCGCTTTTTGCTTCGTAGTTTTATATTTTGGTGAAATCAGCTGTACCTAATGGAGAAACTTCTTAAATGCACCAATAATTATCATGTGATACACTATAGAGAGAATGAACGTACTAAGAAACGTGTATGCTGAGTATAGAATAACGAAGAAGGGATGATCGATTTTATGGATCTCTTTGAAAAAGATAAACAGAAAAAAACAAAAACAGGTTTTAATATTTTAAGTAATGACTCTACGGATGGCCATGGAGGATATGGCACTGGAGTGATTGACTTAAATAATGTTTCTCCAGTCATTGTTAATCTCGAAGGAGAAGAAGTATTTGTGGATATGGGAGCGTTACATGCGCGGTCTGCTGTTGAGAAACGAATTAAATTCACACCCAATCGTGAAGACTCACCAAATGGTAATTTATATTGGTTAGTATGGGTATCCGTTAGTCATAAAGAGGGTAAGCCGTTTTACGCAGGGGTGACAGCGTGTGAAATGGTCATTGATATGGAAACAAGACGTGGATATAAAAGCTTGCCTGAACATGTAAACCGCATGGATAAATCATTAAAAGGCCATATTATTGTCGACCATATGGATGAAAAATCAAAGAAGCTGTTAGGTGATTTTTTAAAAACACACAATGAAGAGTTATGGAAACACTCAGAATTAGAGTTAAGACAGGAACTTTTGGGTGAAGATCAATAAATATGAGTTTGTCTAGCCCTTTTTTTCTTTGTGTTTGAACGATTTATGAACTATTTTCCAAAGGCTTGAGCTTTTCGCAAAATCGAATTAAACTTAAAACTAGTATAAATCGACACATATTTATACTAGGACCGACAAAAGGCAGGGGAAAATTCCTCTGCCTTTTGTCGTTTCTTAATAAGTATATGAACCGTTAGTTGAACCATTTGATAAATCGGTCAAGAAACTTTTCCTTTTCGTGGATTTCATCTTCTGTCATTTCTAATTCAATTTCTTCTTCTGGAGCGTGATCTTGGCAATACTCGGTCGGCTCCGTCCCTGCAACAAAATAGGTTAAACGACGAACAGGGCATTCATCTGTAGCTAGAAGTCCATTTTTAGGATTTATATATACACCTGTAACTCCAGGGGGCTTATGGAAATCTAGCTTTAATTCATCTTTTAATGCATGTTCCGTAAATTGAGCCCATATCCGCTTAGCGAATTGTCCCTCAGTTGCATGATTCAAGCGTTTTTCTTGATCATATCCAACCCACACGCCTGTCACCAGTTGAGGAGTATATCCGACCATCCAGCTATCAAAAGAAGTGGAGCCTGATTTACCAGCAACAGGTCGACTAACAAGGTGTGAAACGGATCCTCCTGTAACGCTCGTATAATCATTTAAGGAGCGATCAAACATACCTGTCATCAAGTTCGTCATGATAAAAGCTAATTTAGGATCTAATATTTGTTCAATCACTGGTTGTTTTTCAAATAAAACCTGTCCATTTTTATCGATTACTTTTCGCACAAACCGAGGCTCGACACGTTTTCCTCCATTCGCAAAACTTGAATAACTATTTGTTAGTTCGAGTAAACCGACATCATTTGTTCCAAGCGCAAGAGAAGGTATATTCTCTAATGGGCTTTGAATGCCGAATTTTGCAGCGGTTTCAACTAATGTTTCCGTATCTAAAAAGAGATGTGTTTTGACTGCAAAAATATTATCAGAAAATGCTAGTGCGTGTAGTAAAGTAACAAAATCATTGGCATAGTTGTTATTAAAGTTGGATGGAGAATAATCAGGTCTACCATCATCAAATGTAAATGTCGTTGGTTCGCTCAGTAAAGTTGAAGCTGCTGTAAATCCATGCTCTAATGCAGCATAATACAAGAAGGGTTTAAATGTTGATCCAGGCGAGCGTCTTGCTTGTGTTGCCCGATTAAATGGACTTTCTAAATGATTTCGACCGCCTACAAGTGCTTTCACATCACCTGAACGAGGATCAACTGCCACAAGTGCAGTTTGCAACTCATCAGTTGCACCAAGTTCAGCTTCAACCCAGCGTTCCGCTTCTTCTTGCATACTTCGATCAAGCGTTGTAAAAATTTGAAGACCACCTTGTTCAATTAACGTTTCATCGATTTGATATTCATTGACTAATAGTTGTTTAACAACATCTTGAAAGTAGGGACCGACAGCGGCGGTATTTTCAGCAATTGGAGCCACCAACTGCAATTGTTCGTTTTTGGCTGTATCCGCTTCAGCTTTTGTAATATATCCTGTTTGGACCATTGATCGTAAAATTAACTCTTGCCGTTGTTTTGCACGGTCAAAATCATTTCGTGGCGAGTAATAACTCGGGCCTTTTGGAATTCCTGCTAATAGACTCGCTTCTGCTAAACTAAGTTCGGATGCTTTCTTGTTAAAAAAATGTTGGGCTGCTGCTTCGATTCCATAAGCACCATGGCCATAATAAATTGTATTTAAATAACCTTCTAAAATCTCATCTTTTGTATAGTACATCTCAAGCCTTAGCGCGTACAATGCTTCATTAAATTTCCGCTTCCACGTTTTATCGTGTGTTAAATAAAGGTTTCTTGCGTATTGCTGAGTAATGGTACTCGCACCTTGTGCTTTACCACCAGACTTTATATTGGCGACAACCGCTCCTGCAATTCGTGTTGGATCAAAACCAAAATGGTCATAAAATTTTCGATCTTCAATGGCAAGAGTGGCATGGAGCAAATCCTCACTAATTTCTTCAAGTGGAATCCAGTAACGGTGTTGTCCTTGGTGACTTTCCCCAATAATCGCATCATTCGCATCAAAAAAGCGAGTCGTCTGTGAGACTTGTAAAACGGGGGCATCTTCCATTTTTAAATAGGTCAACAATGAAACAGCTGCTAACATACATAAAACGATAACCATTAACGAGAAGCGAAATAATCGGCGAAACCAACTAATCTTCCGTTTTGAGCGTTTTTTAATGATGACTTCCAATTCAGTCACCTCTTTACTTTTATTATAAAATCGTAATTACATCATGCGACAATCAATGTCATTTTCTATATGCTTTAACCATCAAAAAAGGAAATCTCCTCAAATAAAAATATAACTAGACTGCAGAGTTTTTGCTTAATCATTACTATTTTTGGGAAGATCATGCATTTTTAAACATAAATATCCTTAATATCTAAATTTTTTCTTGCTTTTTTGTGCAGTTCATTTATACTTTTTTTGTTTGAACAACGTTAGTAAGAGATTGAATCTCGGGGCACAATAAGGGCAGAATTCAGATAAGAGGTGAATTATAATGGAATTATGGTTTACAGAAAAGCAAACAGAGCGTTTTGGTATTACGATGAAAATCAAACGCACATTACATACAGAACAAACGGATTTTCAAAAGTTAGATATGGTCGAAACTGAAGAGTTCGGGAATATGCTCGTTCTTGATGGAATGGTCATGACGACGCAAAAAGATGAGTTCGTCTATCACGAAATGGTCGCGCACGTTCCTCTATTTACACATCCAAATCCAGAAAACGTATTAGTTGTTGGTGGTGGTGACGGTGGTGTGATCCGCGAAGTTCTCAAGCATCCGTCTGTGAAAAAAGCAACTCTCGTAGAAATTGACGGTAAAGTCATTGAGTACTCTAAACAATACTTACCTGAAATTGCAGGAATGTTAGACGATCCTAGGGTAGAAGTAAAAGTAGATGATGGATTTATGCATATTGCGAATAGTGAAAATGAGTATGATGTTATCATGGTTGATTCGACAGAGCCAGTCGGCCCAGCGGTTAACTTGTTTACAAAAGGGTTTTATGCAGGTATTTCAAAAGCGTTAAAAGAAGAAGGTGTGTTCGTCGCGCAAACGGATAACCCTTGGTTTACACCCGAACTTATTACCAATGTACAACGTGATGTAAAAGAAATTTTCCCGATTACTCGTTTATATATTGCGAACATTCCCACCTATCCAAGCGGGCTTTGGACGTTTACGATCGGGTCGAAAAAACACGATCCATTAGCGATTGAAGACAGTCGTTTTCATGACATTGATACGAAATACTATACAAAAGATCTTCATAGAGCGGCATTTGCATTGCCTCGATTTGTTGAAGATTTAATTAAGTAAGGAGGGCTTGTTTTGCGATTTGATGAAGCCTACTCAGGAAAAGTATTTATTATGAGCAACCCAAACTACGAAGAAAGCGAAGCGGTTATTTACGGAATGCCAATGGATTGGACGGTCTCTTTTCGTCCAGGCTCTCGCTTTGGTCCAGCAAGAATCCGTGAAGCTTCGTTAGGATTAGAAGAGTATAGTCCTTACTTAGACAAGCATTTAGAAGAAGTAAACTATTTTGATGCAGGTGATATTCCGCTTCCGTTTGGTAACCCAGCGCGTAGCTTAGATATGATAGAAGATTATATCGACAAACTGATTGCAGATGGTAAATTCCCCATTGGGTTAGGTGGGGAACATCTCGTGTCTTGGCCTATTTTTAGAGCGATGTTCAAAAAATACGAGGATATGGCGATTATCCATATTGATGCGCATGCAGACTTAAGAGAGCAATACGAAGGAGAACCTTTATCTCATTCAACGCCAATTCGAAAAGCGTGTGAACTTATCGGACCTGAAAATGTGTATTCATTCGGCATTCGTTCTGGAATGAGAGAAGAGTTTCAGTATGCAAAAGAGGCTGGAATGCATATGTCCAAATTTGATGTCGCTGAGCCTCTGAAAGAAGTGCTACCGAAGCTGGCTGGACGCAACGTTTATGTCACGATTGACATTGATGTTCTCGACCCAGCTCACGCACCAGGGACTGGAACTGCAGAAGCGGGGGGAATTACGTCTAAAGAGTTACTAGAAGCGATTCACCTTATTGCTAATTCTGATGTTCATGTTATTGGCGCTGATTTAGTTGAAGTAGCCCCAGCTTATGACCCAACTGAACAAACACCGATCGCAGCGAGTAAATTTATCCGCGAAATCATCCTCGGTTGGGTGCATAAATAAGGGTAGAAGCGGTTGTTGGAAACCAGGTGATTGAGGTCACTAAGAAAGGCTCATAGTGCCCGCTCGAGCAGGAATCAGGTGAGTACGGTCACTATGAAAGGCTCATAGTGCCCATCCGAGAAGGAAATCAGGTGAGTACGGTCACTAAGAAGAGCTCATAGTGCCCGCGCGAGTATGCAACCAGGTTGTTGTGGTCACTATGAAAGGCTCATAGTGCCCATCCGAGAAGGAAATCAGGAGAGTACGGTCACTATGAAAAGCTCATAGTGACCGCTCGAGCAGGAATCAGGTGAGTACGGTCACTAAGAAAGGCTCATAGTGCCCGTCCGAGCAGGAACGCAGGTGATCGTGGTCACTAAGAAGAGCACATAGTGCCCGTCCGAGCAGGAATCAGGTGAGCGCGGTCACTAAGAAGAGCTCATAGTGCCCGTCCGAGCAGGAACCCAGGTGAGCGCGGTCATTATGAAAGGCTCATAGTGCCCGTCCGAGCAGGAATCAGGTGAGTACGGTCACTATGAAAGGCTCATAGTGCCCATCCGAGAAGGAAATCAGGTGAGTACGGTCACTAAGAAAGGCTCATAGTGCCCGCGCGAGTATGCAACCAGGTTGTTGTGGTCACTATGAAAGGCTCATAGTGCCCATCCGAGAAGGAAATCAGGAGAGTACGGTCACTATGAAAAGCTCATAGTGGCCGCTCGAGCAGGAATCAGGTGAGTACGGTCACTAAGAAAGGCTCATAGTGCCCGCGCGAGTATGCAACCAGGTTGTTGTGGTCACTATGAAAGGCTCATAGTGCCCATCCGAGAAGGAAATCAGGAGAGTACGGTCACTATGAAAAGCTCATAGTGACCGCCCAAGCAGGAAACCCAGTGGTCGTGGTCACTAAGAAGAGCACATAGTGCCCGTCCGAGCAGGAATCAGGTGAACGCGGTCACTATGGGCACCGCCTATCATGTAAGCTATAGTGGTTATTTTTGACCAGAGCACTAGTATTGACCCGATGACTTTACTACTTCCTATGTTTTTCTTCCGATCTACATAAATGCTTCTTGGAAAGAACATGAGGAACGCCAAATGGGGCGTTCCTTGATTTGTTTCTACTTGCGGTTATCGTATTTCCTTAATTTCCTGCGGCTCGCTCCAGTTTGTAAGGTCGCCAAAAGGGCGCTTACGTTTTATAGTGTAATTTCCTCTATTAACAATAAGAACATTGTCGGGCGCCCACTCAATAAAATTGATCATACTAATCGACAATTCTTCTTGCAACGGTTGGACAAACTCGCTAAACTTGAAAAATAGAAAGGTGGGCAAATCCGATGTCCATGGAAGGAAAAAGAAGCATTAAAATACGGATGGAAACGAACATTCGTCACAATAATGAAAAAGAAACCCACTTCCTGAAAGGAAAAGGGAATGTATATGAGAAAAACGGCTATACTTATTTATTATTTAAAGAAATACATAATGATAAAATGAATGTTCAAACTACAATCAAAATTGGACATAATGAAGCTACGATAATCCGGCATGGTGATTTAGCGATGCGGCAAAACTACACGGTTGGAGAAAATACAGAAGGGACTTATCGAAGTCCATATGGTTTTTGGAAAACAAACGCCAAAACGCATGCCTGTACATATAAGGAGCCAACAAATAAAAATAAAGGCTTACTGCTATTAAAATATGATTATTTTTTACAAGATGAACCGTCTGGAACATTTGATGTAAGGATTACGATAGAGGAGGAAAACGAATGAACAGTGTAGAGCAATTAAAAGAACAATTAAGAGCAGAGATTATCTCTGCAGTTGTAGCTGCAGGACTAGCAGAAGAAAGCCAAATTCCTGAAGTCATTTTAGAAACACCAAAAGATAAGGCACATGGTGATTATGCAACGAATATGGCGATGCAGTTAGCTAGAGTGGCAAAAAAAGCGCCGCGTATGATTGCTGACGAATTAGTAAGTCATTTAAATAAAGAAAAAGCTTCAATTGAAAAGATTGAAATTGCTGGACCAGGATTTATTAATTTTTATATGAATAATAGTTATTTGCGCGATATCATCCCTTCTGTTCTCGAAGCTGGAGTGGAGTATGGCCAGACAAATGTAGGGAACGGAAAGAAAATTCAAGTCGAGTTTGTGTCGGCAAATCCAACAGGAAGCCTTCATTTAGGACATGCTCGTGGTGCAGCTGTTGGTGATGCGCTATGTAATATTTTAAGTAAAGCAGGCTACGATGTGCAAAGAGAGTATTATATTAATGATGCTGGTAATCAAATTCACAATTTAACATTATCAGTGGAAGCACGTTATTATCAAGCGCTCGGCTTAGATAAAGCTATGCCTGAAGATGGCTACCATGGAGAAGACATTGTAGGCTTTGGTCAAGATTTAGCGAAAGAGTATGGCGATCGTTTCGTTCATGTGGATGAAGAAGAGCGACATGAATTCTTGCGAGCATATGGTTTAAAAAGAGAGCTAGCCAAATTAAAAAAAGACTTAGGTGATTTCCGCGTCCAATTCGATAATTGGTTTTCAGAAACCTCTCTTTATACATCAGGTAAAGTAGAAGAGACGTTAAAATTATTAGCAGAAAAAGGCGAAACCTATGAGCAAGACGGAGCAAGATGGTTCCGAACAACAGCCTATGGCGATGATAAGGACCGTGTCTTGATTAAAAATGACGGGACCTATACGTACTTAACACCAGACATTGCTTATCATAAAGACAAATTAGAGCGTGGCTTTGATAAATTAATTAATATTTGGGGCGCAGACCATCATGGTTATATTCCGCGAATGAGTGCAGCGATCCAAGCACTTGGTTATGGAAAAGAACAAATGAGTGTTCAAATTATTCAAATGGTTTCTTTATTCCAGAACGGTGAGAAAGTGAAGATGAGTAAACGTACAGGTAAAGCGGTGACGTTACGTGACTTGATGGAAGAAGTAGGTATTGATGCGACTCGTTACTTCTTTGCAATGCGCAGTGCGGATACGCAGTTAGATTTTGATATGGATTTAGCAGTAAGTAAATCAAATGAAAACCCTGTATACTACGTCCAATATGCACACGCACGTATTTGTAGTATGTTAAGACAAGGGGAAGAGCAAGGGTTACCAGTTAATGATACAACAAAACTTACGTTTATTTCCTCGGAAAAAGAATATGATTTATTGAAAAAAGTTGGTGAATTCCCAGAAGCTATTGCTGAAAGTGCTGAGAAATTATCACCGCATCGATTAACAAATTATGCTTTTGAACTTGCGTCAGCTCTTCATAGTTTCTACAATGCAGAACGCGTTATTGACCCAGAAGACCGCGAAAAAAGTACTGCTCGACTCGCGCTTGTAAAATCAGTTCAAATCACGCTCCAAAATGCATTGAAACTAATCGGGGTGTCCGCGCCTGAACGAATGTAACGCCAATTTTCGTGTGAAAGTTTATACCATAAAGATAACCTTGAGAACAGTCATTGTTCTCAAGGTTTTACTTTTTAGACGTGGCGTTAAGGTCATGCGGAACCAAAGTTGTAATTTATAAAATAAATAAAAAAAGTCCGTCCCTCTATTTGGAATAAATAGAAGGGTTGTTTTTTGGATACTTTAATAAAAGATTAAGAAAAGGTGTGAATGAAATGCAAGAAGTCATATTAGCGATCATAGCAGGATTAGTTGTTGGATTTATATTTGCATTAATAAAATTACCTATTCCAGCTCCACCTGCGTTACCTGGCATTG
This sequence comes from Alkalihalobacterium alkalinitrilicum, assembly GCF_002019605.1. Lineage (NCBI taxonomy): Bacteria > Bacillati > Bacillota > Bacilli > Caryophanales > Bacillaceae > Alkalihalobacterium > Alkalihalobacterium alkalinitrilicum. The sequence continues at coordinate 3,909,682 of NZ_KV917368.1, forward strand.
CAGGAATTGTTGGGATTTACTTAGGTTATAAATTGTTACAATGGGTATTGCCTTACTTTACTAGTTAAACCGACGCGTATTAACATTATTGGGGGGAATTATTGTGCCGTACGTTCAAGGACGGTTTCAGTCACCGATATACTATGAGACCATTGGAAAGGGAGTTCCGATCATATTTATACATCCTCCTGGAATGGGGCTAGTCACGTTTGAGAAACAACGTGTATTAGCAAAGCAATTTCAATTAATTTTCTTCGATATTAGAGGAAACGGAAGAAGTGAAGCAGGGAGCGAACGAATTACGATGTCCCTGCTTGCCGAGGATATAGCCAACATATTAGATGACTTGAATATAAAAAAGGCGGTTATTTTTGGATACTCTAACGGTGGTTCCATTGCGCAAGAGTTTGCTATTTCTTACCCTGAACGAACGATGGCAGTCGTAATGAGTGGTTCGTTTCCTGAAGTGAACAGTTTTCTCTTAAGAAATGAATTTCGACTCGGTATGCTCGTTACGCGTCTAAAAGGAGTGAACTTTTTAGCGAGTGTACTGGCTTTTGCTCACGCTTCTAAAAACGAAACGGCGTTTAGAGAAAAAATGAAAACCTATTTTGCACACGGAAAGCCTCATATTACGTATCAGTTCTATAAAGAAGGATTACATTACCGTTCGACCCATAGGTTAAATGAAATTAATGTGCCTGTTTTAGTTGTATACGGTAAACTTTCTTTTTATTTACACCACTATGCTCGAATGTTTATTCAACGGATAGAAGATATCGAAATCGTAACAGTCGATAAGGCAACGCACCAAATTCCAACGAAACATGCACAAGAACTTAATCGAATAATGAGTGATTTTTTAAAAAGGAAAGTACTTCATTAATTAATTTTTTAGAAGTCTTAAGCCATTCAATATAACAAGAATTGTACTGCCTTCGTGTCCGATGACACCAAGTGGTAAGGAAACATGTTGCATGAAATTTCCAACTATCAACAATAAGATTACCGCTATTGAAAAAATGATATTTTGCATAACAATTCGATTTAATCGTTTGGAAAGTTGAATGGCTTTTGTTATTTTGGAGAGATTGTTTTTAACAAGGACGATGTCTGCTGTTTCAATGGCAGCATCAGTGCCTGCTCCCATTGCAATTCCAATGTTTGCTTTTACTAATGCTGGTGCATCATTAATGCCATCTCCAACCATCGCTACTTTATGAAATTCCTGTTTTAACTTTTCAATTTCAATGACTTTTTCTTCAGGAAGACAATTGGCTGAATAGCCGTCAAGTTGAACTTCTGCAGCGATTTTTTTAGCTGTTTTTTCATGGTCCCCCGTAATCATATAGGTCGCAATACCTTCATTTTTCATACTCCTGATGGCCTCAATTGCAACATCGCGCACCGTATCTTCAACCGCAAATACAGCAATGACTTCGTCTAGGCCATCTTTTCCAATAAAAATAAGGGTTTGCCCAGCTTCGCTCATACCTGCAGCGACTTCTTGAAAAGCTTCTCTTTTTTCTACTTGAAAAAAGTCAGGCTTACCAATTTTCCATGCTTCGCCTTCAACAGTTCCCATAATCCCCCAACCACTTTTCGTCTCGATTAAATCAGGCATGATAGGCTCAATACCTTTTTGTTTACAGTAAGTAACTACGGCTTTTGCTAACGGATGTGAGGATTGATTTTCAATAGCACAAACAGCAAGAAGCATGTCATTTTCGCTAAAATCAGGGTGAACATAAACATTCGTCACGACAGGTGTACCATTTGTAATGGTGCCTGTTTTATCTAGAGCAATCGCCTTAATGTGTGCAAGTTGTTCAAGGTGAACTCCGCCTTTAAATAAAATTCCTTGCCTTGCACCGTTAGAAATAGCTGAGAGTGTTGCAGGCATAACAGAAGCTACTAAGGCACATGGTGAAGCAACAACAAGCAAGACCATGGCACGGTAAAAACTTTCATGCCAGCTCCAATTAAGTAAAAAGTAAGGGAGGAACATCATTAAGATAACAAAAAGAAGAACGATTTTAACATAAGGACCTTCAAACTTCTCAATTGTCTGTTGCGAAGGTGATTTTTCATGTTTGGCAGACTGCACTAGTGTAATGATCTTTTGGAATAGCGTCTCTTCCGCGAGCTTCGTGACAGAGACATCAATCATTCCTGAAAGATTAACGGTTCCTGTATACACCTCGTCTCCGCGTTGTTTCGTTATAGGCATCGATTCGCCGGTTAATGCAGATTCATCAATTGTCGTTCGTCCTTTATCAATGACCCCATCTGTTGAAATTCTCTCACCAGGTTTGATTCGAACGATATCGCCAATTTTTAAAGTAGATACATTAACGGTTTGTTCTATACCATTGCTTAATAAAGTAGCTTCTTCAGGTTGAAGTTTCATCAATGCCGAAATTTCACGATGACTTTTATTGAGTGTGTATGTTTCTAGTGCTCCACTTAAAGCAAAAATAAAGATGAGGATGGCCCCTTCCATCCAATAGCCAATCCAGGCAGCGCCAATGGCGGCTAATATCATTAATATTTCAACAGAGAATTTTCGTTGTTTTATAAATTCATCAAGACCTTCTTTAGCTTTGTAAAATCCCCCAATAAGGTACGAGATACTAAATAAGCTGATAGTCAAAAAATCTGAACTTGCAGAACGTTCGAAAAGCCAAGCCATAACAATTAGTCCCCCGCTTACTAAAGCAAAAAGCAATTGCCGATGTTCTTTCCATACTTTTGGCATTATATTTCCCCTCCCGTGTGTATGTAATTGAGAAATACAATCAACATCATTTAGCTACTAAAACAACGAAAGCTGCCACCGTGGGGTGACAGCAAATCTCCAATAAAGCTTTTATTAAGTTAGAATGGTTATTAATTATATCTTCGAGTGTTAGTATTTATTACAATTTAATCATACTATAACTGGAAAAAAATGAGTAGTGAAAAAGTGAAAAAATAGGCTCAAAGTAAGCCTGAAAAAATCGTCGCAAACTTCTCTTTTCCTTTTTCAAATATAGAACGTTGGTTGTATTGTTTTAAAGTCAATCTTTCTGAAATTGAAATATCAAATTGGACTTCGTCTAAAACTTTTTGAATAAAAGTACTGTCATAGATTAAGCAGTTGATCTCATGGTCAATATGAAAACTTCGCTTATCAAAATTGGCGGTCCCAATATCACAAACTTGGTCATCAATAATAATAATCTTTGCGTGGTAAAACCCTCTATAATATTGATAGATATCAACGCCAACATCGAGTAGGTCTTTGAAATAAGGGTACGATGCTTCTTTTACTAGGGGATGATCCGCCTTTTTCGGGACAATTAATCGGACATTTACGCCACGCTTTGCCGCATTAATTAATTCACCTTGTAAAGCCATTCCAGGAATAAAATAGGGTGTGCCAATCGTAACCGCATTTTCTGCCTGACGAATAAGATCAAGGAACGTATCTTCAAGATAAACCCCATCGGTCGGTAAAATCCGTAGAGCGGTATTTCCCTTTATAAGAGGTGGATACAGTCTATCTCGTGGAATTTTTTCTTTTGTTGCCGCATACCAATCCTCAAAAAATTGTTCTTGTAAATCCTGAACACCGTCACCATCCAATCTAAGGTGAAAGTCGCGCCAGTTGCCAAACTTCGGGTCTCTTCCTAAATATTCGTCTCCTACATTATATCCGCCAACATAACCAATCTTTCCATCAATTACACTGATTTTACGATGATTGCGCCGATTTAATGTGAAAAATAAATAAGGAAATTTTATTGGATGCGAATATGAAAAAAGCACACCTGCGTCTTCCATCTGTTTAATGGAGCTTCGTTTAATGACACTACCGATTCGATCAACAAGTACACGGACTATAACCCCTTCTTTGGCTTTGTCCATTAATATTGACATCATTTTCTTGCTGATATTGTCATCTTTTATAATGTAAAATAATATATGAATATGGTTAGATGCTTGTTGAATATCACGGAACAGATGATCAAATAAGTCATCGCCCGTCGTAAGGAGGTTGACTTTACTATAACGCATTTCTTGATGAAAGCGCTTCGCTTCTTTTCTTTGTTTTTCTTGGCCATATTTAAAGTCTAATCTTAGTAATATTACAATAAATATAATAATGCTCATTATGATTAAGAAGAGTACCATAAAAACCCCCTAATTTATTTGGTCTCGCTTTTCTTTATATAGTTACCAAAGTGAGCTTGTTTTAAGATGAATTTTAAAAAATATTATAAAAATCATCGACTGAATGCTCATTCACTAATCAACTGTGTTATAATGGTGAAAACGAATTCAATTTTCAGAAATTATCTATTATTTACTAACTTTTATAGAATTGAAAGGGAAGGGAGATTTATTATGGGTTTATTTAAGGCAGTCAATCTTGTTCTGTTAATTGTTGTTGCAAGTTATGCAATCTATCTATTTGCTAATCTATTATTCACTCGTTACCAGTACATCAAGCTCGGGAAAAAAGAAGAGTTTGATCGAGATTTCAAAGAACGCTTTCGAGGTGTATTAGTAAATGTAATTGGTCAGCGTAAAATGTTTAAAGATGTTAAAAGTGGGATTATGCATCTCATCATGTTCTATGGTTTCTTTATTATCCAAGTCGGATTAATTGAAATCATCATTAAAGGATTTATTGAAGGCTATCAGTATCCAATAGGTGCCCTACACAAACCATTCCATGCGATGCAGGAGTGGACGGCCTTCCTTATGTTCGTTGCAATTCTTTATGCTTGCTACCGTCGTTATGGCGAAAAACTAACGCGATTACAATTCAAGAAGGATGGAAAAGCTCTCTTTGTATACGTGGCATTGTCCATCTTGTCGGCAACGATCCTGCTGACGCTTGGTTTCGAAAGAGTTATGTTTGGTTATGAGGCGAATTTCGGGTATGCTCCTTTTTCTAGTATCATTGCAACCGTTTTTGGTGGTGTTGGAGCAACCATTGGTATGGTTTTATTCTATGCTTCATGGTGGATTCACTTGGTCGCTGTCCTAAGCTTCATGGTGTTTGTACCGCAGTCGAAACAAGCACACGAAGTGTTTGCGATATTCAATGTTTTCTTCAAAAAAAGTGGTCCTGTAGGAAGACTGAAGCCTATTAACTTTGAAGAAGAGGATGTAGAAGTATTTGGTGTTGGGAAAGTTGAAGATTTTACTCAGCAGCAGTTAATCGATCTTTATTCTTGTGTAGAATGTGGTCGCTGTACGAATATGTGTCCAGCATCAGGAACTGGAAAAATGCTTTCGCCAATGGATTTAATGATCAAAATTCGTGATCACTTAACAGAAAAAGGTGCAGCGGTAACATCTCGTACACCGTGGTTACCAGCTTTTGCCTTTAGCCATACAACAGGCAACCAAATGGCTGCTCAATCAGCAGGAAACAAAGAGGTTGCTGCTGGTTATGATGTTAGTTTAGTTGGTGATGTTATTACGGAAGAAGAACTTTGGGCCTGTACATCATGTCGTAGCTGTGAAGATCAATGTCCAGTAATGAATGAACACGTTGATAAAATCATTGATATGCGCCGTTACCTTGTTTTAACAGAAGGTAAAATGCCAGCTGATGCACAGCGTGCGATTTCTAATATTGAGCGTCAAGGAAACCCTTGGGGGATTAACCGTAAAGAGCGTGAAAACTGGCGTGAGGGACGTGATGATATTCACGTACCGACTGTTAAAGAAATGCAAAAAGCTGGAGAAGAATTCGAATATCTATTCTTCGTAGGTTCCATGGGATCTTACGATAAGCGAAGCCAAAAAATCGCTCAATCATTTGCGAAAGTATTAAATGAGGCTGGCGTGAAATTCGCGATTATCGGAAGTAAAGAAAAGAACTCAGGAGATACACCGCGTCGAATTGGAAATGAATTTTTATTCCAAGAACTGGCGAATGCCAACATTGAAATGTTCCAAAAGTATGATGTGAAAAAGATTGTAACGATCGATCCACATGCGTACAACACGTTTAAAAATGAGTATCCTGACTTCGGTTTAGAAGGTGTAGAAGTGTATCACCATACAGAGCTACTTGCTCAACTCATTAAAGAAGGAAAGATTACACCGAAATATGAAGTCAATGAAACGATCGTTTACCATGACTCTTGTTATCTAGGACGCTACAATGATGTATATAGTCCGCAAAGAGAAATCTTAGAAGCGATCCCAGGTGTGAAGGTTGTCGAGATGGAACGTAGTCATGAAGACGCCATGTGCTGTGGAGCTGGTGGCGGTATGATGTGGACTGAAGATCACTCTGGACAACGTATTAATGTCGCACGTACTGAGCAAGCACTTGAAGTGAATCCAAGCGTTATCGGTAGTGGATGTCCTTATTGCTTAACGATGTTAAGTGATGGAACGAAAGCGAAAGAAGTGGAAGATGACGTAAAAACTATGGATCTTGCAGAAATTTTAGAAAAATCTATTGTGAAACAAGAAGAAAAAGTACTACAATAGTATATAAGAGTAGAGGCTGACCTTTTTAAGTCAGCCTCGCACTTATAAATTATAACTTGAATACTTTATTAATATAGCTATTTGAAAGCGCAAACAATGTAGAACGACTTTTTTAGTGTCGATTTATTTTTTTAAGATAACTAGCCGAGCGAACGCTCGGTCGAAATGAGGGGGAAACGTACAATGTCAACAACAGTTATTGTTGGGGGAGCAAGAACACCTTTTGGGAAATTTGGTGGAGGACTTGCATCGTTAACAGCGAGTCAACTAGGTGGGATTGCAATTAAAGAAGCATTGCGTAGAGCAGGTGTTGATCCAAATGAGGTTCAAGAGCTTATTATGGGGAATGTTCTACAAGGAGGACAAGGACAAATACCTTCTCGTCAAGCGAGTTCTTTTGCAGAACTTCCTTGGCATGTGACGACGGAAACTGTCAATAAAGTATGTGCTTCGGGCATGCGTAGTGTGACTATGGCTGATCAAATCATCCGTGCGAAAGATGCTGAAGTTGTTGTAGCGGGTGGTATGGAATCGATGAGTAACGCCCCATATTTTATTCCAAATGCAAGATGGGGAATGAGAATGGGTGATAGCAAGGTTGTTGACTTAATGGTTCACGACGGTTTAACTTGCTCATTCAACAAAGTTCATATGGGGACATACGGAAACTCTGTTGCAGAAGAACTTGGTCTTACTCGTGAGGCACAAGATGCTTGGGCCTACAGGAGTCATGAGCGAGCGCTCGCTTCGATTGAAACAGGCAAGTTTGCTGAAGAAATCGTTCCAGTTGAAGTTCCACAACGTAAAGGTGACCCAATTGTTGTTTCTCAAGATGAAGCACCACGCGCTGAGACATCAGTTGAAGGTCTTAGCAAATTAAAACCAGTATTCGGTAAAGAAGGTTCAATCACAGCAGGGAATGCACCAGGTGTAAATGATGGTGCAGGTGCACTTGTCCTTATGTCTGAAGAACGTGCAAAACAAGAAGGAAAGCAAGTATTAGCGAAGATCATTGGTCATGCAGCAATTTCAATTGAGCCAAAGGATTTCCCGAAAACACCAGGTTTAGTAATTAAGAAACTACTAGAAAAAACAGGAAAGACGTTAGAAGAAATTGCATTGTTTGAAATCAATGAAGCTTTCGCGGCAGTTGCCCTTGCAAGTAACCAACTAGCAAACTTAGACCCGGAAAAAGTGAATGTGAACGGTGGTGCCGTAGCGTTAGGACACCCAATTGGTGCTAGTGGTACACGAGTCATTTTAACATTAGCATATGAATTGAAGCGTCGTGGTGGTGGAATAGGTATCGCATCGATTTGTAGTGGTGGCGGTCAAGGTGACGCTATCATGATCGAAGTTTAATAGAAAAGCGGAAGCGGCCGTTCAGCGACGAAGGGACTGGAGCTCCACCGTATGAGATAAAGGAAACACGGTGAGGCAACGAACCGATGTTGACTTATCGTAAGGAGGAGAGCGAAGTCTACAAGGCGCTGGTCGCTAGAGCTAGACAATAGAAAAGCGGAAGCGACGGTTACAAACAAAACTAACAATAGTCAGATAGGAGAGAGTAGAAAATGGCAGTTCAAACAGTAATGGTAATTGGCGCAGGCCAAATGGGATCTGGAATTGTTCAAGTGCATGCAATGGCAGGAATTCAAGTTTATATGCACGACTTAAAAGAAGAATTTGTTGAAAAAGGTATGAACACGATTAAGAAAAACTTAGATCGTCAAGTCGAAAAAGGAAGATTGACAGAAGCTGAGCGAAATGAAATTGTAGCTCGTATCACCCTATCAACAGACATTCAAAATGCAGCAAAAGTAGATTTAGTTATAGAAGCAGCGGTTGAAAATATGGAGATTAAATCAAAGATCTTCAGTGAATTAGATCAAATTGCCCCTGAACATACAATTTTAGCAACAAATACATCATCTTTACCGATTACAGAAATCGCTGCATCTACTAACCGTCCAGAAAAAGTTATTGGGATGCACTTTATGAACCCAGTACCTGTTATGAAGCTAGTTGAAATTATTCGTGGATTAGCAACATCCGATGAAGTGTACGGTGTAATTGAAGATTTATCTCGTCAATTAGGAAAAACGCCAGTTGAAGTAAACGACTTCCCAGGTTTCGTATCAAACCGTATATTAATGCCAATGATCAATGAAGCGATCTATACAGTATTTGAAGGAGTTGCCACTCCAGAAGCGGTCGATGAAGTAATGAAATTAGGTATGAATCACCCAATGGGGCCTCTAACCCTTGCTGACTTTATCGGTTTAGATACGTGTCTTTACATTATGGAAACATTACATGAAGGTTTTGGTGACGATAAGTACCGTCCTTGCCCATTGCTTCGCAAATATGTAAAGGCAGGCTGGCTTGGTAAGAAATCAGGTCGCGGATTTTATAACTACAACTAAGATTAATATAGTGGAGTGATAACGATGAACTTACGTTTTACAGAAGAACAAGAAATGATGAGAAAGATGGTTCGAGATTTTGCCAATGAGAAAATTACTCCATTTATTGAAGAAATGGAAGAGAACGATACGTTTCCACGTGCAATCGTCGACCAAATGGGTGAACTGGGGTTAATGGGAATTCCCATTTCTGAGGAGTTTGGCGGAGCTGGGATGGACTTTACTTCTTATATTATCGCAATCAATGAACTATCAAGAGTAAGTGCAACTGTAGGGGTTATTCTTTCTGTACACACATCAGTAGGAACAAATCCAATCCTCTATTTTGGAACGGAAGAACAAAAGAAAAAGTATGTTCCTAAACTAGCTTCAGGTGAATATTTAGGAGCTTTCGGGTTAACGGAACCAGGAGCAGGATCAGATGCAGGAAGTTTAAAAACATCGGCCGTAAAAAAAGGTGATAACTACGTATTGAATGGTTCAAAAGTTTTTATTACAAATGGGGGCGAAGCGGATACGTATGTTGTGTTTGCGTCAACTAACCCTGAAGAAGGTTCTACTGGAATTTCGACCTTTATCGTTGAAAAAGATACACCTGGATTTACCGTAGGAAAGAAAGAAAAGAAAATGGGGTTACATGGTTCGAATACCGTTATGTTGATGTTTGAAGATGTGATTGTTCCAGCTGAAAACTTACTAGGCCAAGAAGGTGAAGGCTTTAAAATTGCGATGTCTAATTTAGACAATGGACGTATCGGAATTGCAGCACAAGCTCTCGGAATTGCAGAAGCAGCTCTAGAAGCAGCAACAAAATATGCAAAAGAACGTAAACAATTCGGTCGTGCTATTGGAACTCAACAAGGTTTAGCGTTTAAATTAGCGGATATGGCAACAAAAGTCGAAGCTGCAAGACTATTAGTCTATCAAGCGGCTAACATGAAAGATCGTGGCTTACCGTGTGGTCAACAAGCATCAATGGCAAAGTTATTCGCATCACGTTCAGCTGTGGAAGTGGCAATTGAGGCGGTTCAAGTATTCGGTGGTTACGGATATACGAAAGAATATCCAGTTGAGCGTTTCTTTAGAGATGCAAAAGTAACCGAGATTTACGAAGGAACAAGTGAGATTCAAAAGATTGTAATTAATAAATACCTTTTTGATTGATTAGAAAATTGTTCAAATAAGCTGTTCAAATTGTCTATAAATTAAAATGAATTTAGGGAGAGATCAAGATGAACTTTCAATTAACTGAAGAGCAAGAAATGCTAAGAAAAATGATTAGAGATTTTGCTGAAAATGAAGTAGCTCCAACGGCTGAAGAGCGTGATGAAGAAGAGCGTTTTGACCGTGCTATTTTCGATAAAATGGCTGAGCTTGGTATTACAGGTATCCCGTTCCCTGAAGAGTATGGCGGAATTGGAGCGGACTATGTAAGTTACGCTATCGCTGTTGAAGAGCTTTCACGTGTTTGTGCTTCTACAGGTGTTACACTATCAGCACACGTTTCACTTTGCAGCTGGCCAATCTACAAATTTGGAACAGAAGAGCAAAAGCAAAAATATTTACGTGCATTAGCTGAAGGGCGCAGTATTGGTGCTTACGGTTTAACGGAGCCAGGTGCAGGTTCTGACGTAGCGAGCATGAAAACAACAGCAAAAGAAGATGGCGACCATTACGTTTTAAACGGCTCTAAGATCTTCATTACAAACGGTGGAGTTGCAGACATTTATGTTGTTTTTGCTGTAACAGATGCAGATAAAAAGCACAAAGGCATTACAGCATTTATCGTAGAAAGTGACATGCCAGGATTTTCAGTAGGGAAGAAGGAAAAGAAATTAGGAATTCGTTCATCACCTACAGCAGAAATCATCTTTGAAGATTTACGTGTACCAAAAGAAAACATTCTTGGTAAAGAAGGCGAAGGATTTAAGGTTGCCATGATGACACTAGATGGCGGACGTAACGGTATCGCTGCTCAAGCATTAGGAATTGCACAAGGTGCATTAGATGCTGCTATTGGCTATGCGAAAGAGCGTAAACAATTTGGTAAAACAATTGGAGCACAACAAGGGATTGGCTTTAAACTAGCAGATATGGCTACAAAAATTGAAGCAGCTCGCCTATTAACGTATCAAGCGGCTTGGAAAAAGAGTGAAGGAATTCCAAACGGGCAAGAGGCTGCGATGTCAAAACTATTTGCTGGAGACACTGCAATGGAAGTGACAGTAGAAGCTGTTCAAGTATTTGGTGGATATGGATATACGAAAGACTATCCAGTAGAGCGTTATATGCGTGATGCGAAAATCACACAAATCTATGAGGGAACGCAAGAAATTCAACGTCTCGTTATCTCAAAAATGTTATTAGCAGACTAATAAAAGTGTGTTAGAGTAGTTCCAGGTACCTTTAATATAGTAAAGTGGTAAAGGTGCCTGGCACCGAAAGGAGGTCTTTGGTTGCGAAAAAAGAAAGTGCCTTCCATGGTAAAAGATCAACAACTTATTAAGAAGCGCCGCGAACAAATGATCAAAGGTGCTGTCAACTTATTTAAAGAAAAAGGCTTTCATCGAACGACTACTCGCGAGATCGCCAAAGAGTCGGGATTTAGTATTGGGACGTTATATGAATATATTGGGTCAAAAGAAGATATTTTATATCTCGTCTGTGACTCAATTTATGAAGAAGTTCGTGATCGACTCAAACAATATTTAGACCATGATCGCTCAGGTATTGATCGGTTGAAGCAAGCGATCACCTCCTATTTTAAAGTCGTTGATGAAATGAACGACGAATTTCTAGTTATGTACCAAGAAGCCAAGTCATTGCCAAAAGAAGCCCTACCCTATGTGTTGCAAAAAGAACTTGAAATGACAGAAATGATTGAACTTATCGTTCGAGATTGTGTTAATGATGGTCTATTAGATCTAAATGAAGAAGCTGAAATTAAACTGGTTGCACATAACATCCTTGTTCAAGGGCATATGTGGACATTTAGACGATGGGTATTGAGAAAACAGTTTTCGTTAGAACAGTATACTGAGCTTCAAATCGAACAACTATTAAAGGGTATTGTAAAATAATAAGTAGAGTAGAAATGAAATGGAGGAATTAATAGTATGCAAACGGTTGAAATTTATCGTCCGAAACATTCAGTTCGTTTTGTAACGGCTTCGAGTTTATTCGATGGCCACGATGCATCAATTAATATTATGAGACGCATTCTTCAAGCGAGTGGGGCAGAGGTGATTCACCTAGGTCATAACCGTTCCGTAGAAGAAGTTGTTGACGCTGCTATTCAAGAAGATGTCCAAGGAATTGCCATTTCTTCATATCAAGGTGGTCACACAGAATATTTCAAATACATGTATGACCTTTTAAAAGAAAAAGGAGCAGGTCACATTCGTATATACGGTGGTGGCGGTGGTGTAATCACTCCTCCAGAAATAAAAGAGTTACATGAATATGGGATTTCGCATATTTTCTCACCGGAAGATGGCCGTCAGAATGGTCTTCAAGGAATGATTAACGATATGCTTAAAGAGTGTGACTTTCCAACTGTGCGCGACTTATCGAATGAAGTTGAACAATTAAAAGAAAAAAATGCTCGTGCAGTTGCTAGATTAATTTCATTAGCTGAACAACAAGAAATGGGATTAAATGAAGTGGCAGCTACAGCAGAAAAAACGTTAAATGAAATCAAGCAAATCACTGAAAATGTACCTGTACTTGGAATTACAGGAACAGGTGGAGCTGGAAAAAGTTCATTAACGGATGAAATCGTTCGCCGTTTCTTAAACGAATTTGAAGATAAAACAATCGCTATTCTTTCAATCGATCCAACCAAACAAAAAACAGGTGGAGCATTATTAGGTGACCGTATTCGTATGAATTCGATTAACAGCCCACGTGTATTCATGCGTAGTTTAGCTACACGTAGCTCTAGAAGTGAAATTTCTGCAAGCATCCAAGACGCAATTAACGTAGCAAAAGCTGCTGGGTATGATCTTGTTATCGTTGAAACGAGTGGGATTGGTCAAGGCGATGCTGAAATTACGGAAATTTCAGATGTGGCCATGTATGTTATGACAAGTGAGTTTGGAGCACCTACTCAACTTGAAAAAATTGATATGATTGATTTTGCTGATCTTATTGCAATCAATAAGTTTGAGCGTAAAGGCTCAGAAGATGCGCTTCGTCACGTACGCAAACAGTACCAGCGTAGTCGCAATATTTTTGACCAAGACTTAGAAACAATGCCTGTATACGGTACAATCGCAAGTCAATTTAATGATATTGGCACCAACACATTATTTAAAGCGATCGTTGATACGTTAAATAAAAAGTGTGGTACGGATTGGGTCACCAATATCGAAACAAGTAAAAATGTTGTGAAGGAAAACTTAATTATCCCACCAAATCGTACGCACTATTTACGTGAAATTGTCCAATCGATCCGTGATTATAAAAAAGTAACCGAAGAGCAAGTTCAAGTGGCTCGCAAATTGTTCCAAATTACAGGAACAATTGAAGCTCTTCAAGAAGTTGGGAATGCGGATGAAAGTGTCATTTCTCAACTTGAACAAACGAAAGCACACTATGAAGAAAAGCTTGACCCACAAGCTAAAGCCATTCTTGATAACTGGGAAAGCTTGAAAGAAAAATATTCTGGTGATTCTTTCGTTACAAAAGTTCGCGACAAAGAAATTGTCACTGAGCTAACAACAGAAAGTTTATCAGGATTAAAAATTCCAAAAGTGGTACTTCCAAAGTTCAAAGACTGGGGCGAAATTTTAAATTGGACGATGAAAGAAAATGTTCCAGGTTCATTCCCTTATACAGCTGGAGTATTCCCGTTCAAACGTAAAGGAGAAGATCCGAAGCGTCAGTTTGCTGGAGAAGGAACACCTGAACGTACAAACCGCCGTTTCCACTACTTATCAAAAGATGACGATGCAAAACGCTTAAGTACAGCATTTGACTCCGTTACGTTATACGGTGAAGATCCTGACCACCGTCCAGATATTTACGGTAAAGTCGGTGAAAGTGGAGTAAGTATTTGTACGCTTGATGATATGAAAAAGCTTTATGCAGGTTTTGATTTATGTGCGCCATCTACATCGGTTTCAATGACAATTAATGGTCCAGCACCGATCATATTAGCGATGTTTATGAACACAGCAGTCGAACAACAATTACAAAGGTTTGAAGAAGAAAATGGTAGAAAACCGACTGCTGAAGAAGCGGCTCAAGTCAAAGAATTTACATTACAAACGGTTCGCGGTACAGTACAAGCGGATATTTTAAAAGAAGACCAAGGACAAAACACGTGTATCTTCTCAACCGAGTTTGCTCTTCGTATGATGGGTGATATTCAGCAATACTTCATCGATCAAAAAGTAAGAAATTACTATTCTGTATCGATTTCTGGCTATCATATCGCAGAAGCAGGTGCGAACCCAATCAGTCAGCTTGCGTTTACGCTTTCTAATGGCTTTACGTATTTGGAGTACTATTTAAGTCGAGGAATGAACATTGATGACTTTGCACCAAACTTATCGTTCTTCTTCAGTAATGGTTTAGATCCAGAATATGCTGTCATTGGTCGTGTAGCACGTCGAATTTGGGCAACTGTGTTGAAAAAGAAATATGGTGCTAATGAGCGCAGCCAGAAGTTAAAGTATCACGTACAAACATCAGGTCGTTCATTACATGCTCAAGAAATTGATTTCAATGATATCCGTACAACGCTTCAAGCGTTAATGGCGATCTACGATAACTGTAACTCACTACACACGAACGCATACGATGAAGCGATCACAACGCCAACAGAAGAATCAGTTCGTCGTGCAATGGCAATTCAAATGATCATTACAAAAGAGTTAGGACTTGCGAAAAACGAGAACTCACTTCAAGGGTCGTTCATCATTGATGAGCTTACAGACTTAGTAGAAGAAGCGGTACTACGTGAGTTAGAAAGCATCAATGACCGCGGTGGTGTGTTAGGTGCGATGGAAACACAATACCAACGTGCAAAAATTCAAGAAGAGTCTATGCATTATGAAATGCAAAAGCATACAGGTGAATTACCGATTATCGGTGTAAACACGTATATCAACCCTAACCAACCTGAAGAAGAAGAGTTTGAAATGGAGCTAGCTCGTGCAACACAAGAAGAGAAACAACAACAAATTACGAACCTGAGAGCATTCCAAGATCGTAATAAAGATGTTTCAGCTGCAGCATTGAAACGACTTCAAGAAACAGCAATGAGTGGCGGTAACATTTTTGCTGAATTAATGGAGACGGTTAAAGTGGCTAGTCTTGGACAAATCACTTCAGCACTATACCAAGTAGGTGGACAATACCGTCGTAACATGTAAGAGGAATTAGTTGCAACCAAATAAAAAAAGAAGCTGACTCATGAGTGTTGCACCGTTGCATGCGAGTCAGCTTCTTTTTCTACTGTTCTTTTGCTATATTAAAATGGTCTACATTTGGCTAATAAAACTGAAAATCAGCTAATTAAAATCGGAATTTTGCTAAAAACCTCTAAATTTACGCCAGTATACTAACGATAAAGTCGTCGCGTCAACTAGTAGATTTTAGAATTTTTTTTAACATTTCTAGCATATTACATTGAAATATGTTTATAATGAAAAGTATGATTCTTTATACTTTCAAGATTGAAGTTTGAAAACAGATTAAAGTAAAAGAATAACTAAGGCGTACGCTGAAAATTTTGGCGTAAGATTAGGCTTTTTCTATCAATAACGAAGCTTTACATAATAGATGATGATGTAAAAAGGAGTGCGTTAGTATGAGTATTAGTGCATACAGTCGTGAAGAAATAGCAGAGCTGTCAATGATTGAGGTAGCGTTTCAAGTATTAAAAGAAGGAAAGCAAACCTACTCTTATCTTGACTTAATTAAACGAGTTGTTGAGCTTAAAGGTATGTCAGCAGAAGAAATGAAACAGCGCATCTCATATCTTTATACGGAATTAAATGTCGATGGACGATTTATGTGTATTGGTGATAATGTGTGGGGTCTTAAAGCATGGTATCCAATTGAAAAAATTGAAGAAGATATCATTACAGCAAAACCTCGTAAGAAAGCGAAGGCTACTGAGGATGATGAGATCGAGGTTGAGGAAGATTTCGAGGACTTCGAAGATGAGTTTGAAGAAATTGAAGACGAATTAGATGAATTAGCTGAAGATGAAGATAGTGATGATTTTGAAGAAGAAGACTTAGATGGTTTTTCAGGTGACGAAGAAGAAGAAGAGTTTGATGACGAAGAAGAAGCCGCAGAAGAAGATGATGATTAATAAAGCTAGTTGCAAAACGGTTCTATGCGGACTTTCTAATCAAGCGTTCATTTTGTCCAAGCCAATAGTTAAAAAAGACATTATAAACATAAATGAATAATCTTGACTTTTTTTGTCGAACTAGGTAAAATCATTTTTGGGCTAATGAATAAGCAATACATTCGTATATAAAACTGTAGATATAAACAAAAGTGAGTGCCCCCTTTCTAAGGGATAGGTCTCACTTTTGTTTTTTTATTTGGTTCTTTCACCATTACAAGGACATACTAACCAACATACAGTTACATATGAGCCAACCAATCCACGATATTTCTTTCAATATAAGATAAACAATTTTTAAAAGGGGTAGATGAGATGAGTACGAAGTATATTTTTGTAACTGGAGGAGTAGTTTCTTCTCTAGGAAAAGGAATTACAGCGGCTTCACTTGGCCGATTATTAAAAAATAGAGGGTTAAAAGTAACAATTCAAAAGTTTGACCCATATATTAACGTGGATCCAGGTACGATGAGCCCGTATCAACATGGCGAAGTTTTCGTTACCGATGATGGAGCAGAAACAGATTTAGATTTAGGCCACTATGAGCGTTTTATTGATATTAACTTAAGTCAAAATAGTAACGTAACAACAGGGAAGATTTACTCGACTGTTATTAAAAAAGAGCGTCGCGGCGATTACTTAGGTGGAACAGTCCAAGTCATTCCACACGTAACCAATGAAATTAAAGAGCGTGTTTTCCGTGCAGGTCGTGAAACGAAAGCGGATGTTGTTATCACTGAAATCGGTGGTACAGTGGGAGATATTGAAAGTTTGCCGTTCCTTGAAGCGATTCGTCAAATTAAAAGTGATGTTGGTGTAAACAACGTTATGTATATTCACTGTACATTAATTCCGTATTTAGCAGCTGCAGGAGAAATGAAATCGAAACCAACACAACATAGTGTAAAAGAACTTCGTAGCCTTGGAATCCAACCAAATGTAATTGTTGTTCGTACGGAAAAACCAGTGCCTCAAGAGATGAAAGAAAAGATCGCATTATTCTGTGATATTGATAAAAATGCTGTGATTGAAGCCAGAGATGCAGAAACGCTTTATCAAGTTCCGCTTGCTCTTCAAGCACAAGACTTAGACGATATTGTTTGTAATCACTTAGGACTAGAATGTGGAGATGCCGACATGGTCGAGTGGGAAGCGCTTGTCAACAAAGTGCAAAACCTCTCAAAGAAAACGAAAATTGCCCTCGTTGGTAAATATGTAGCTTTACCAGATGCTTATTTATCTGTTGCTGAGGCACTTCGTCATGCAGGTTATGCTTATGATTCAGATATCGAAATTAAATGGGTAAACTCTGAAGAAGTAACTCCTGAAAACGTAAAAGAGTTATTAGCTGATGTAGATGGAATTTTAATTCCAGGAGGTTTTGGTGATCGCGGAATTGAAGGGAAAATCGCAGCACTTCAATATGCGAGGGAAAATAAAGTGGCAATGCTAGGCATTTGTTTAGGAATGCAATTAGCGTCGATAGAATTTGCTCGTAACGTGCTTGGTTTAGAAGGAGCTAATTCAGCTGAATTGAATCCAGAAACAAAATATCCAATTATTGATCTTTTACCAGAGCAAAAAGATGTAGAAGATATGGGGGGGACTTTACGTCTTGGCTTATACCCTTGTAAGCTTGTCGAAGGTAGCGTTGCTCATCGTGCATATGAAGAGCAAGTGATCTACGAGCGCCATCGTCATCGTTACGAGTTCAACAATGAGTACCGTCAACAAATGGAAGAAAAAGGATTTATCTTCTCTGGTACTAGTCCAGATGGCCGCTTAGTTGAAATCATTGAAATTGAAGATCATCCATTTTTCGTAGCATCACAATTTCATCCAGAGTTTGTTTCAAGACCAACAAGACCACAACCGTTATTCCGTGAATTTATTAACGCGTCACTTCAAAAAGAAGTGGCTCAAAAAGAAACAACTTCTAATGGTGCGGTTTAATAAATATTTGAGAAAGAGGCTGACACTTCATGATAAAGTGCCAGCCTCTTTTTATTGGAGCAGTAGCTCTTTTTGTGGAAACCTGAAATAATACATTATAGACTAGCTTCCTGCACGCTGTTATCATTCATACTCGGCTAATATATCAACGATCGTTAAATGAAGACAATGGTACACGTACAGGGCAAGTACTGCTACTGGTGTCCCAATACGCGAACCGTCATCCTGAGGTACCATTGAATGTACCTGTAGATTTATCGTTAAATCTACAAGTTCTTCTAAACCTTTGTCGGATTGGTCAGTACCTTTGTTACCTATAACCGCCATGATAGAGTTATTTTGTTCTGCGACTAAACGAGCCATTTGGATAGATGATTCATCAAGACTAGACGGGGCGAATATGAGGAAGCTGTCTTGGTCTTTTAATGTCGGAACATTATTAGCATCCTCAACTAATTTTACATTTTCAAAGCGATCATTTCCGTACAAAGCTTGAGGTAGTACGCATTTCATTTCACCTGTTGCAAACAAATAAATCGTATGGCCACTTATAATTGATTGGGCGAGGATGCGACTACAATCTTCAAAAACATCCTCATATGTATCTTTTACCATTTTCATTTTTCCACTTAACTGAGTTGTGAATATTTGTAACATCATTAACAACCTTTCATTAAACCCAAAATTAATTTCTCATTGAATATACCCAAAAAAGAGGGAAATCTCAATCGGAAAGCGAATAATTAGTATTGGGGAAAGTAGAAGGAAAAAGAAAGCAATGCATAGATGAAATTTTAAAGATTTAAACTACTGGAGGGAAAAATGGTGGAAAAGAAAATACTAGTGGTAGACGACCAATATGGAATTCGCGTTTTATTAAATGAAATTCTTCAAAAAGATGGTTATAAAATGTTTCAAGCAGCGAATGGAATTCAAGCGTTGAAGATCGTTGAAGATGAAGTTCCAGACCTCGTTTTATTGGATATGAAAATTCCTGGAATGGATGGACTTGAAATTTTAAAACGAATTAAAGAAATTAAACCACAAGTCGATGTTATGATGATGACCGCTTATGGAGAATTAAATATGATTAATGAAGCACTTAACTTAGGAGCGATTAATCATTTTGCAAAACCATTTGATATTGATGATGTTAGAAATGTGATTAGAGATAACTTTAACGCAAAAAATAACTTAGCGTAAAAACGATAAAAACAAACTAGGGCCCTTTTTTACAAATTTAGTTGTTGTGCTATAATGAGTACGGTCATGTTAAACTTACCACAAAAGGAAATCATTAGTTACATATTTTTTTCTTCGGATATTTCTATCTTATTTAGGGTAACTTGAAAAAGAATTTACACCGAACATAGGTAAGTTAATCATGACCTAGTTACAGCTTTATTTTGAAGGAGGATGAAGAAATGCCTTTAGTTTCAATGAAAGAAATGCTTGAAAAAGCAAAGGCTGAGAAGTACGCTGTTGGACAATTTAACTTAAACAACTTGGAGTTTACTCAAGCGATTCTTTTAGCCGCAGAAGAAGAAAAGTCTCCAGTCATTTGTGGGGTTTCTGAAGGTGCAGCACGCTATATGGGTGGCTTTAAGACCGTTGTAAATATGGTGAAATCTTTAATGGAAGAATATAAGATTACAGTTCCTGTTGCGATACATTTAGACCATGGTTCTAGTTTTGAAAAGTGTGTAGAAGCAATTCATGCTGGTTTTACTTCTGTTATGATTGATGGGTCTCATCACCCTCTTGAAGAAAATATTGCCATAACGAAGCAAGTAATTGCGGTTGCACACACTTTAGGTGTTTCTGTTGAGGCTGAACTAGGACGTATCGGTGGTCAAGAAGACGATTTAATTGTTGACGATGCAGAAGCAGCATATGCAATTCCTGCTGAGTGTGAGCAATTAGTTCGTGAAACAGGTGTAGATTGCTTTGCTCCTGCTTTAGGTTCTGTTCACGGTCCATACAAAGGCGAACCTAATCTTGGTTTTGATCGAATGAAGGAAATCGATGCACTAGTTGGTATTCCGCTTGTACTTCATGGTGGAACAGGGATTCCGACAAAAGATATTCAAAAAGCGATTGAATTTGGTCATGCAAAAATAAATGTAAACACAGAGAGTCAAATTTCTTCAGCGAAGGCTGTTCGTGAAGTTTTAGCTGAAAAGCCAGATCTTTATGATCCAAGAAAATTCCTCGGGCCTGCACGTGATGCCATCAAAGAAACAGTTAAAGGTAAAATGCGTGAATTTGGTTCATCAAATAAAGCGTAGTAAATCACCAGAAGAGTTAAAAGTAGAATATGCCACTTTCTGCTTTTAACTCTTCATTAATTAACAAAACTGCAAATTAATGAAGATGATAGGGGGAGCAAAATGAAGTTCTTTATCGATACAGCTAATATTGAAGAAATTCGTGAAGCGAATGAATTAGGTATTTTAGCAGGAGTGACGACAAACCCTTCACTGGTTGCTAAAGAAGGTGTTGATTTTCATGAACGTTTACGTGAAATTACAGCCATCGTTTCTGGCTCAGTAAGTGCAGAAGTAATTGCTACAGAGGCTGCAGAAATGATAAAAGAAGGAAAAGAGTTGGCGGCGATTGCTCCAAATATAACGATTAAAGTGCCGATGACAGTAGATGGATTAAAAGCTGTTCATGCATTTTCTGAATTAGGGATTAAAACGAATGTGACGCTTATTTTCTCTGCTGTCCAAGCGTTACTTGCTGCAAGAGCAGGTGCTACATACGTTTCTCCATTCCTTGGACGCTTAGATGATATTGGCCACAACGGATTGGATTTAATCGATCAAATTGCTGAAATTTTTGACGTTCATGGAATTCAAACAGAGATTATCGCTGCATCGATAAGACACCCGGTTCATGTGAGTGAAGCAGCGGCACGAGGTGCCCATATTGGAACCATCCCTTATAAAGTCATTCACCAATTAGTGAAACATCCTTTAACAGACCAAGGAATTGAAAAGTTTTTAGCCGATTGGGAAAAACAACAAAAATAATTTACGTCCAAGACGTTTTGCAAAAAAAGGGAATTGAAACGCTTGGTTTCAATTCTCTTTCCCATGTTTGTTTCCAAAATGATATGAAAAAATACTTAAAATTTTAAAAAAAGCCTTTATCAGAATTGAAATTGGTTATAATGGTAAGTATGTGTTTGATAATGATAACCGGTTTATACATCATTCACTTGAAAAATGACGAGATTGGATGAGGAAGTGAATCAGTATGGAGAAATTACTTATTGAAGGTGGTTACCCTCTAGAGGGAACAGTACAAATTAGTGGTGCGAAAAACAGTGCTGTAGCCCTGATTCCGGCAGCAATATTAGCTGATTCCACTGTAAAAATTGATAACTTACCAAGAATATCAGATGTTCAATTATTAGCAGATTTATTAGAAGAAATTGGTGGAACGGTCGAATTGAAGGACCATGAGATTATTGTAGATCCCAAAAATATGATGGCGATGCCTTTACCAAATGGAAAAGTGAAGAAATTGCGTGCTTCTTATTATTTAATGGGAGCTATGCTTGGAAAATTTAAAAAAGCGGTTATTGGCCTGCCAGGTGGTTGTAATTTAGGTCCGAGACCGATTGACCAACATATTAAAGGTTTTGAAGCGTTAGGAGCAAAAGTAACGAATGAGCAAGGTGCCATTTATTTACGAGCGGATGAACTAAGAGGCGCAAAAATTTATTTAGATGTGGTCAGTGTCGGTGCAACCATTAATATTATGTTAGCTGCTGTAAGGGCTAAAGGACAAACCATTATTGAAAACGCAGCAAAAGAGCCAGAGATCATTGATGTCGCTACGTTGTTAAATAGTATGGGTGCGAAAATCAAAGGTGTTGGAACGAATGTTATTCGTATTGATGGGGTAGATGAATTAAGCGGCTGCCGTCATTCAATTATACCTGACCGTATTGAAGCAGGTACGTATATGATTTTAGCTGCGGCTATTGGGCAAAAAGTGTTAATTGATAATATTATTCCTTATCACGTGGAATCATTAATTGCGAAACTTCGTGAAGTGGGTGTACAAATAGAAGTAAATGATGATCAATTGCTTATTCACAATCACCGTGAAAAAACGGGGGTTGATATTAAAACTTTAGTATATCCAGGGTTTCCAACCGATTTACAGCAACCGTTTACAACGCTACTTACGCAGGCCCAAGGGACGAGTATCGTAACAGATACGATCTATAATGCACGATTTAAGCATATTGATGAGTTACGTCGCATGGGGGCAAATGTAAAAGTCGAAGGTCGTTCTGCGATCATCTCGGGTCCAACGAAACTTCAAGGTGCCAAAGTGAGAGCAAGTGATTTACGTGCAGGTGCAGCGTTGCTAATTGCTGGTTTATTAGCTGATGGTGTGACCGAGTTAACGGGATTAGAGCATGTTGATCGAGGATATGAAGACTTAGAAAATAAACTGTTACAGTTAGGAGCCAAAGTTTGGCGAGAAAAACTGACAGATGAAGAAGTTGAACAAGTAAAAAGTTCATAGTTGCTCAGTCAGATGGAGAATGCAAGACGTTTGTCTGAGAGTCAAGTCCGTTAGAACAAGCCGAAAAATGAATAAAAGGGGAGAAGAAGGATGGAACGAAGTCTATCAATGGAACTTGTACGTGTAACCGAGGCAGCAGCGCTTGCTTCTGCACGCTGGATGGGTCGGGGGAAAAAAGATGAAGCAGATGAAGCTGCAACAGGAGCAATGCGCGATGTTTTTGATACGGTCCCGATGAAAGGTACGGTCGTAATCGGAGAAGGAGAAATGGACGAAGCTCCGATGCTTTACATAGGTGAAAAGCTTGGAACAGGATATGGTCCTCGTGTAGACGTAGCAGTTGATCCATTAGAAGGAACGAATATCGTAGCATCAGGTCAATGGAATGCCCTAGCGGTTATTGCTGTGGCTGACCACGGATGTTTATTACACGCTCCAGACATGTATATGGACAAAATTGCAGTTGGGCCTGAGTCCGTTGGTAAAATCAATATCGATGCACCAGTTATTGAGAATTTAGCAGCTGTGGCAAAAGCAAAAAATAAAGATATTGAAGATTTAGTTGTTGCTATTCTAAATCGTGAGAGACATGAGAAAATGATTAAGGAAATTCGTGAAGCGGGCGCTAGAATTAAACTGATGGCAGATGGTGACGTAGCGGCTGCCATTAATACAGCGTTTGAAGATACGGGTGTAGATATTATGCTAGGATCTGGTGGGGCTCCAGAAGGTGTACTCGCTGCAGTTGGCTTAAAATGTCTCGGTGGTGAACTTCAAGGAAAATTATTACCGCAAAATGAAGAAGAACTAGAGCGTTGCCGAAAAATGGGGATTGACGATCCGACTCGTATTTTAATGATGGATGATTTAGTTAAAGGTGAAGATGCAATTTTTGCTGCAACGGGCGTAACGGATGGTGAACTATTGAAAGGTGTTCGCTATAAAGGAACTTCAGCAGTGACACAATCACTAGTTATGCGTGCGAAATCAGGAACCGTTCGATTTATTGACGGTAAACATAGTATGAAAAAGAAGCCAGATTTAGTTATAAAGTAGAACGTATACAAAAAAATATGAAATGAAATCTTTAATTGGATGCCAAATGGAAATTTTCTCTTTGGCATCCAAAATTTTTTTGCTGAATTTTAAAAAGAACGATTGAATAATTCGCGAGAGTATGGTTAAAATAGAAATAATACGCAAAACGAGTCTACATTTCCAAAATGCTATTAAACTTCTTTTACTCCTTCTTTTTAGAAAAACACGGTTGTTCTTACCATAAATAAATCATCAATCGATGTTTTTTCTTATACTTTAACCCTTTAAAGAAATTAGACTTTCATAGTAAAAAGACGTTTCCCAAAATGAAACTTAATGTTCACTTTTTCAAAAAATGATCATGATGGGATGAAACATAATGAAATCAACGATTTTCTATTATTTATGATTTCAACATTTATTTCAAAACCGTTCTGTCATAAAGTGAAAATTCATTTTGTGGGAGTCGTAGCGTCAGTTAGACTGGATCACGTTTGCCGCTGTGATATTTTTTGACAACATTATATTATTAGATTTCAACCAAACACGGAAGATTTTTGTCTAAAAGGTTTTTGTGTTCGATTTCAACCATATAAAGAATGATTTTAGTAAAAAAGAAAAGTGGTGTCCCAATGGGAATTAATTTAGCAGAATTAGAAAATAAGAAGCTCAAGGAACTGTACGAGCTTGCCAAAGAATATAAAGTTTCGTACTATAGCAAATTAAATAAAAAAGAGTTAATTTTCGCCATCTTAAAAGGACAAGCGGAAAAAGACGGTTTAATGTTTATGGAAGGTGTTCTAGAAATTATTCAATCTGAGGGTTTTGGTTTTTTACGGCCGATTAACTACCTTCCAAGTCAGGAAGACATATATATTTCAGCTTCACAAATTCGTAGGTTTGATTTACGAAATGGTGATAAAGTATCAGGTAAAGTTCGACCGCCAAAGGAAAACGAACGTTATCATGGTCTTTTGCATGTAGAAGCAGTTAATGGTGAAGATCCTGATACTTCAAAGGATCGTCCTCACTTTCCAGCACTGACTCCTCTATATCCTGAAGAAAAAATTCAATTGGAAACGACGAACCCGAGAAAAATTTCATCGCGTATTATCGATGTGATCTCACCTGTAGGTTTTGGACAGCGTGGACTCATAGTAGCCCCACCTAAGGCAGGTAAGACCTCGTTACTTAAAGAAGTGGCCAATAGTATTGCAGAAAACCAACCAGATGTTGAATTGATCGTGTTACTCATTGATGAGCGACCAGAAGAAGTAACGGATATTGAGCGTTCAGTCAAAGCGGAGGTCGTCAGCTCGACGTTTGATGAAGTGCCTGAAAATCATATTAAAGTGGCCGAGCTCGTTCTTGAACGAGCAATGCGACTTGTTGAACATAAAAAAGATGTTGTTATTTTAATGGATAGTATTACTCGTTTGGCTCGTGCCTATAACCTTGTGATTCCACCAAGTGGACGTACGTTATCAGGGGGTATTGACCCAGCAGCATTCCACCGTCCTAAACGTTTCTTTGGGGCAGCAAGAAATATAGAAGAAGGCGGAAGTTTAACGATTTTAGCGACAGCCTTAGTAGAGACAGGCTCTCGTATGGACGATGTCATTTACGAGGAATTTAAAGGAACAGGAAATATGGAACTTCATTTAGATCGTAAATTAGCAGAGCGACGTATCTTCCCTGCAATTGATATTTTACGTTCAGGTACGCGTAAAGAAGAGCTATTATTATCGAAAGATCATTTAGAAAAAATGTGGGCAATCCGAAAAACGATGAGCGACTCACCTGACTTTATGGATCATTTTATTCGTCGAATTAAAGAAACGAAAACAAATGAAGATTTCTTTGATGCGATGGAAAAAGAGATGTCAGGGTTCAAAAAAGGAAGAAGATAAGAATTCAAGTTTTATCCAGCTGATATTATTGAAAATAAAGTTGCAAAATGGGCAATGCCTTGTTATAATTTCGTCATGTGTGATTTTAAACTCTGTTTCGAAAAGATTCAGGGCGGAAGGAGTTGAGAACGAATGAAACCAGAAATCCATCCAGAATACCGTAAAGTTGTATTCTTAGATACAAGTACTGGGTTTAAGTTTCTAAGCGGATCTACAAAGTATTCAAACGAATCCATCGAGTGGGAAGACGGTAACACTTACCCTCTACTTAAAGTAGAGGTCAGTGCTGACTCACACCCATTCTACACTGGTAAGCAGAAGCTTAACGATGTTGGTGGACGTGTTGACCGCTTCAAGAAAAAATATAATCTTAAGTAATGCTCAAACAAGAGATAACAGGCAAGTAACAAACTTGCCTGTTTTTTCATATCTATAAGGTACGTATTTATTAGGAAACAACATATAAGGTGGGAAATTTCCATGTACTTAATGAAGAGAGAAGGCTGGATTGAAGTCATCTGTGGAAGTATGTTTTCGGGAAAGTCAGAAGAACTAATCCGCCGAGTACGACGAGTCAGTTACGGAAATTTAAGTGTACAAGTTTTTAAGCCAGTTATCGATAATCGTTACAGTGAAGTCGAAGTTGTTTCCCATAGCGGGTCAAAAGTAACGGCGCTTCCAGTTGCAAAGGCTGTAGACATGTTAGAATTTGTAAAAGAAGATACTCAAGTGGTCGCCATTGATGAAGTTCAATTTTTTGATGAAAATATTATAGGCATTGTTTATGAATTGGCTAATAAAGGAAAGAGAGTCATTTGTGCTGGTTTAGATCAAGATTTTCGTGGTGAACCATTCGGACCGATGCCTCAATTACTTTCTTTAGCGGAAGAAGTTCAAAAATTACATGCTGTTTGTCCTTGTTGTGGTTCACCAGCGAGCAGAACACAACGTCTTATTGAGGGGAAGCCCGCAAGTTATAACGATCCAGTTATTTTAGTCGGAGCTTCTGAAAGTTACGAGCCACGTTGTCGTCACTGCCATATAGTGCCTGACAAACCACAACTCGTGAAAGTGGAAAAAGTCCGAACTTAATGTTGGGTAAATTTGTTCTGTAAGTAATGCCGTGTTACGGGTACTCTATAAATGCAGCTTCCTGAATGTTGCAATGGAGGTGCCCTTTATGAAGAAGTTCATTATTGGCTGTGGATTAAGTGCAATGCTTCTATCGGCTTGTACACCAGCAAACCCACCACAAGCGTTAAACGAAAATCAGCAATCTGGGCAGCGGGTAACAGGTCAAGAAATCAGCTATGGGATGTTAGGTCCTGGTCCGATTAATTATCATGTGATTAATCATCGACCGTTCGCTCAACATGAAGGAGAAATTAATCATAGCGCAAGTTTCCGTACACCAACAACAACGAGGCAAGACTTAGGCGACGATCAAGATAAAATAAGAGAAATCGTCGAATTGGAAGGCTTCACGCCAGGAATGATTATCACGGCTGGAAGTCATGCCTGGGTCAATGTTCGAGATGACGGAACTTACCAGGGGAAAGTGAAAGAAAAGAAAATGCGGGAATTACAGACTGCACTTAAGCAAGGAATACCGCGATACCAAATTCACTTGAATACCAGGCAATAAATATTTTTAGAGGTTAACTCATCGGTCACTGAAGACGCATGAGTAACCTCTTTTTTATGGGGAATCTTATCTTATGCAAGTAGTCGATTGTTTACAGTTTGACCAATATAACTCTAGATTAGGGTAATAAAAGTAAGATTTGGCTAATAAATTGAAAATCTGGCTTAAAAAAATTGATCCTAGGTTAATAAAGAATTGAATTTTTCTAATAAGTGAATTCTGTTCAGTCACATGGCATCATAAACTTAAGTTACTTACGTCGTACGAGTTGTTGAATGGGGTCCCAAACGCCATTATAGGGTGGCGCATAAGCTAAGTCTAAGTCCTCTAGTTCATCAATCGTCATCTTATGGTACAAAGCGACGGAAAGGACGTCAATCCGTTTATCGGCACCTTCTTCGCCAATAATTTGTGCGCCTAACAGTTGGTTTGTCTTTTGTTCATACATCATTTTTATATGCAACGGCTTTGGCTTGGGGTAATAACCAGCAATGTGTAGTGTTTTCCCAATGATCGTGTCATATTGTAACTGTAAATCTTTTGCTTCACTTTCATTCATTCCGGTACGAGCTAAGGTCAAGTCAAAAAATTTCAAGATTGAAGTTCCAGTCACCCCTTTAAACGCACGCGCTTTTCCCGTCATATTTAACCCAGCAATTTGCCCTTGCTTATTCGCATGCGTTCCTAATGGAATATAATCATTTTTTTCTTTTACGCGGTGGTATTGTGTTGCACAGTCGCCTGCAGCCCAGATGTCTTCAACATTTGTTTTCATATAAGGATCGACAATGATGGCTCCATTCGGATGAAAATGTAAATTTGTTTTCTTTAAAAAACGAGTATTTGGCGAGGCCCCAACCGCCACAATGACAAGGTCGGTTTCAAGTTGTTGTTTGTCTGTAATTACTTTTTCAACACGATCGGTTCCTTCAAAAGCTTGCACCGATTCATTTAAGAGTAATTGAACGCCTTGTTTGCCGGCTTCTTCATGAATATAGGTTGCCATGTCTTCATCAAAAATCGTTGCTAATTGGCTTTGTTGTTCAACGATGGTGACCTCAAGTCCAACATCAACGAGGTTTTCAGCCATTTCTAGTCCAATATAGCCGCCACCAATGATGGTTGCTTTTTTAACGCGGTTCGTAAGTTGTTCTTGAAGTTGTTGAATATCTGGGATTGTTTTGATGGTATGAATTCCTTTTAAATGGGTTCCGTCCCAGCTAGGCATGACGGGTTCAGCCCCTGTAGCAATGAGCAGTTTGTCATAGTTCACCGTGAATCTCTCGTTGTTTTTTAGATCGATGCCACTCACCGTTTTTTCTTGAGGGTCAATCTCGTCAACCTCATGAAAGGTACGGGCGTCAATATGATATTTTTCACGAAACGTTTCAACATCCCTCGCAATTAGTTTATCAGTTGAAGAAATATGACCACCGACAACATAAGGCAGACCGCATTGAGCATAGGAATAGTATCCACCTTTTTCTAGTGTAATGATCGTTGGGTTATCTCCATTTCGGACGATTTGCATCGCGGCACTCATCCCCGCAGCATCACCGCCGATAATAACGTACTTCATATAAACCACCTCAAATTATATTCTCTTTTAGTGTTACTATACCCGAATCAACTTTCTAAAAAACCGATCAGTTGGAAAGAACTAGCTGTTAGGATCATAAATCATGGAGTTTGGACGATATATTAAAAGTTAGGATAATAAAATTAAAATTAAGATCATAAAGCACCTAGTTGAACCTTAAATCAAAAGTTACGATTCATACTCATTTTGACTCGAGACATTGCTTATACTATAATTAGACTGTTATGGACTGAAATAATGAGGTGAAGCGTGTGTTAGAACGTCTGCAATCACTAGAAGACAGATATGACCGATTGAATGAAATGTTAAGCGATCCAGAAGTTATTAGCGATTCGAAAAAGTTACGTGAATATTCGAAAGAACAATCCGATCTTGAAGAAACGGTTCAGGCTTATCGTGAATATAAAAGTGTTGTTGAGCAGTATAAGGAAGCTAGAGCAATGCTTGAAGAAAAGCTTGATCATGAAATGCACGTAATGGTGAAAGAAGAAATTAGTGAGTTAAGCAAGCAGCAAGCTGAACTTGAAGCACGCTTGAAAATTCTCCTACTTCCGAAAGATCCGAATGATGACAAAAACGTTATTATGGAAATTCGTGGAGCCGCTGGAGGAGATGAAGCTGCATTATTTGCGGGGGATTTGTACCGTATGTACAGCCGTTTTGCAGAAACGCAAGGCTGGAAAACGGAAGTCATGGAAGCTAATACGACGGGCGTTGGTGGTTTTAAAGAAGTGATCTTTATGATCAATGGTAAAGGGGCTTATTCCAAACTAAAATATGAAAATGGGGCTCACCGTGTGCAGCGTGTTCCTGAAACGGAATCAGGCGGACGTATTCATACATCGACGGCAACCGTGGCTGTATTGCCAGAAGCAGAAGAAGTGGAAGTAGAAGTGCACGATAAAGATGTTCGTGTCGATACATTTACTTCAAGTGGACCCGGTGGACAAAGTGTTAACACGACCATGTCAGCGGTTCGTCTAACTCACTTACCGACGGGGATTGTTGTCTCGTGTCAGGACGAAAAGTCTCAGATTAAAAACAAAGAAAAAGCGATGAAAGTTCTGCGTGCGCGGATTTATGATAAGTTCCAGCAAGAAGCGCAAGCCGAGTATTCACAAAATCGTAAGCTTGCAGTCGGTACGGGCGACCGTTCGGAGCGTATTCGTACGTATAACTTCCCGCAAAGCCGTGTAACCGACCATCGTATTGGACTGACGCTCCAAAAATTAGATCAAATTCTTCAAGGAAAGCTCGATGAAATTATCGATGCTCTTATTGTGGAAGAGCAAGCTGATCTAATGCTAAAGGCTGATGAATAAGATGACTCATCCGATGAAAGTACACGAAGCCCTACGTTGGGCTTCTTCTTTTTTAGAAGAACGAAACCTAGAAGTGCCTGTCTCTCAAATTTTGTTGCGTCATCATTTGCAAAAGGATCTCACGCAGTTTTATTTAGCGATGCAAGATGAACTGACGCCTGAAGATCAGCAGCGGTTTATGGATGATATTCAGGCTTATGTGAATGGAACGCCTGTTCAGCACTTAACGGGTGTAGAGGAGTTTTACGGGCGTACGTTAATCGTCAATGAAAATGTCCTGATACCGAGGCCAGAAACTGAAGAGCTAGTTCAAGGACTTTTACAACGATTGGCTAAAAAATACCGTGAACGAACAGAAGTAAAAGTCGTTGATGTCGGGACAGGGAGTGGCGCAATTGCCATTTCACTTTCGTTAGAAGACCTAAAGCTTCAAGTCAAGGCCGTTGATATATCGAAGGCGGCGCTTATTGTAGCGAAAGAAAACGGAAAAAGACTTCAGGCAAATGTGGAGTGGATTGAAGGTGATCTACTAAAACCACTCATCAAAGCAAACGAAACCGTTGATGTTGTCGTTTCTAACCCACCGTATATCCCTATTTCTGATCAAGCGAGCCTTTCACCGTATGTGAGTGAAAAAGAACCAGCGAGTGCATTGTATGGTGGTGAGGATGGTCTCGATTTTTATCGAAGGCTTGCGGTGCAAATTCCTGAAGTGACAGGTGACAAGGGGATCGTTGCGTTTGAAATCGGGGCGGGACAAGGTGAGCAAGTAGCGCAGCTTTTAAAAGATAAACTCCCGAATGCTCATGTTGAAGTCGACTTAGATATAAACGGTAAAGATCGTATGGTTTTTGCTGAATGGTAGTGCTCAAGATATAAAAGCTAAATGACTTACGCGAACTCGTCCATTACGTGCACAGTCGTGTGGTGAATTTGTCGAACAATTTCTATTAAAAAATAGTTTAAAAGGGCCTCGCCTTGACAACACTGTTGGTGTAGAAAGGTGGGAGCACTTAGATGAATTTTAAAGTTCTTTTTTATCTATTATTCTTTGTTTTTATACTAGTTATGAATTGGGAATCTCAAAATTATATGGCGGCCGCTTCTTTTCACGATGAAGTAAGTCAAGAAGAAGCGATCCGTTTACGAATATTAGCTAATAGTGATGCGATCAAAGATCAAGTATTAAAAAGAGACATTCGTGATGAAGTAAATGCAACGATTACTGATTGGGTCTTACATATTGACTCAATGGAAGAAGCGAAAGACGTCATTGAAGCGAACTTGGATGAAATTGCAGCCATTGTTGAGAAAAAACTAGCAAATAACGGCATAAATCAATCTTTCAGTGTTGAGTTTAATAGAGTCCAATTTCCGACGAAGTTATACGGTCACCTCGTGTATCCTGCAGG
This sequence comes from Alkalihalobacterium alkalinitrilicum, assembly GCF_002019605.1. Taxonomy (NCBI): domain Bacteria; kingdom Bacillati; phylum Bacillota; class Bacilli; order Caryophanales; family Bacillaceae; genus Alkalihalobacterium; species Alkalihalobacterium alkalinitrilicum. Next base: position 3,941,403 of record NZ_KV917368.1, read on the forward strand.
TGAGTACGAGGCAGTATTGATTACGCTTGGAAGTGGAAAAGGTGAGAACTGGTGGTGTGTCTTGTTTCCACCGCTATGTTTCTTAGATTTTTCAAATGGTGACGCTGTTGAACATGAAGGAGAAGTTGATAGTACAGAAACAGAAAAAGAAGAAGTCGAAGTTAAGTTTTTCGTCATAGAATTGTTCGATACTGTTAAAAGTTGGTTTACAGCATAATAATAATAGCAAAGTAGAATAAATGGTAGAGTCCTCTCATAGTAATAGTTGTAGTGAAAAAACAACTTAATTTAAGGGAGGACGAGTTCGTGTCAATTGTTATACGAATTGCTGAAGCAAAGGATTTACTACCCATCCAACGTTTAGTAGCGAAAGCTGGCTTGACGGAAGAAGGTATTGAAAAAAGGATCAATCATTTTTTAGTCGTAGAAACAGACAATAAGGAAATTGTCGGAACCGTAGGCATTGAACCGCTCGGAAACGATGGCTTACTTCGTTCACTCGTCATCAAATCGGAACATTGGAATGCAAAAATAGGGCTCGATTTTTTAGAAATTGCGTTAGCGTATGCGAAGCAAAAGGAAATGGATCAACTCTATTTGATCACCCAAAGTTCATTGGACTTCTTTGAGTATTTAGGTTTTACGATCGTTGAAGATGAACATATTCCAGAACATGTGGAAAACTCATCACACTTTAGACAATACGTTAAAGGCGTTACAAAATTAATGAAACTGGACTTATAATAGCCTAAGGAACTAAACTATAGTAAAGATTAGACTGCAATGAACATAAACGTTGTAGTAAATGAAACCAAAAAACATATGAACATGTGGACAAAGTAAAGTTTCAAACATGGAAATAGAAGAAATAGTGGGAATATATATAAAGTTATACACAGGTTATCCACACAACGTGGATAACTTTTTATTTTGTGAAAAAACTTAAAAATTGGGTGAGTCTAAAACCCTTGGTTTGACAGCGTTTTTCGACTTTGTTTGACACAGTTATTAAAAATAATAGAAAATAGAGTATGAGGTGGATAAATCGTGAATAATAAACAAACTGAGTATTGGATTGTGGATAAAAATCAAGATCACTTAAATATACATAATGAAATCAAGGAAGCGGCCCTGTGGATAAAAAAAGGAGAAGTTATTGCGTTCCCGACAGAAACGGTTTATGGTCTTGGAGGAAACGCGTTAATTGATGAGGCGATCGAAAAAATCTATATCGCAAAGGGGCGGCCAAGTGACAACCCACTCATCGTTCATATTGCATCAAAAGAACAAGTTGGAAACTTAGTTTCTGAGATTCCCATCCTTGCCGAAAAGCTAATGGATGCGTTTTGGCCTGGCCCATTAACGATTATTTTACCAAGCAAAAATAGCGTTTCAACTCGAGTAACAGCCAATTTACAGACGATTGCCCTGCGGATCCCAGATCATCCTGTCGCTTTGGCGTTATTAGAAGCAGCTGACGTCCCAGTTGCGGCACCGAGTGCCAATGTGTCAGGCAAACCAAGTCCTACGACAGCACAACATGTGAACCATGACTTAAACGGTAAAATAAAAGGCATTGTCGACGGTGGTAAAACAGGAGTCGGGGTGGAATCGACGGTTGTCGATTGTACAGAAACGGTTCCCGTAATTTTACGGCCCGGAGGAATTACGAAAGATCAGCTTGAAGCTGTAGTTGGGCCTGTAAACGTGGACCCTGCTCTTTTTGAAGAGGGAAATATTCCGCGTTCTCCTGGGGTCAAATATACACATTATGCACCGAATGCCGAAATGTATTTAGTGAACGATTATCAACGGCGAATGCAGACGTTTGTCAACCAATATCGTGACGAAGGAAAACGAGTCGGTATTTTAACGACGTATGAACATGTGAGTGACTACGATGCAGACCTTATTTTACCTTGTGGATATCGTGAAGATTTAGAAACGGTTGCTAGTCATTTATATGAAACGTTGCGCTGTTTTGATGATCATGACGTCGAAATTATTTTAGCCGAAACTTTTCCAAAACAAGGGGTCGGAGTGGCGATTATGAACCGATTAGAAAAAGCAGCAGGTAAAAAAGTTTTATAAAATACAGATAAAAGCGAAACTGGGGGTCTGTCCCAGTAGCCTTGCATCGATGTAGTTATTTTGAATATATGTATTATTTTTACATCTTGTTTTATGGATAAAATGAAAAACAGAGAACAGGGTATTACATTGACCTTGTTCCCTTTTTTTTCCTTTTTAATAATTACCTAGTTTTCTCTCATTTTTTCTTTTACTTTTCTTGGGTTTATCTTTCACCAAAGCAACGTTTCCAAACGACGGTGTTTTCTTCTCAATTGGAATAGGGACTTTCTGTCTCCCTCTCGATTTTCGCTTCTTTTTTAATCGTAATGCCTTTTTAAACGAACTGACCGTTTTATAAAGGTAGGTTTGTAGTATCCGAAAGAATTCCCATGGCGTCTTTTTAGAATCAGCCTCTAGCTTCACAATGAGTGAAAGTCCATATGCTATAAGAGCTAAAACATCTGATTCCAGATACCCTGCGGCTTCGTACTCCAGATCTTTGTTAATTTAAGATGCTGCTTAATCCATTTGAAAAATAATTCAATGACCCAACGATATCGATAAATGTCCATTACTTGTTGGGCGGTAAGATCAAATCTGGTGGTTAGGATTCGATAAGTTCTTTCTTTTTCATCCACAAACTCAATATACCTTACTGGTATTTTAGATATACCGTATAATACTTTGGCATCCTGAATGACCGATGGGTGAGATGGTTTATAATCTTCTAATGTATATAAACGAAGAGCCTTAGTGATCCGAACTACGAATGATATTCCTTTCTCTTGCCAATCCATTAAATTGTGCTTTGAAGGATAGCCCCGGTCCATTACGTGAGTGGTATCTAATTCCTCTATTAAGATATCTGAGCTTTCAAAATCACTTACGGTTCCTGTTGAGGGAACGATTTTATCTGGAAATGCGATGTCTGGTGAAACAACTTTTAATCTTGTATGCATTTTGACGGAATTATGACCTTTTGAAATAAATGCCCAGTCACATAATTGTTCTGGCAATCTAATTTCCGTAGAATCAACGATACTTAAAAGTCCAATTCCGTCTGGTAATCCTTGATTCGATTGGGTTAGCTGGTTGAGCTTCTGAACCACTTTAATAAAAAGTTTCTGAACTAATTCTGTTGGAAGGTCATTGATCCGTCGGCTAAGCTGAGAGCCACTGATTTCAGAAACACCAATCTCTTTTTGTAGCTTCGGATATGCAGCTAGTTTTTCTTCCATGTGAGCATATGAACTCCATTGATCTAACTGTGCAGCTACAAAAATTTTTAATAGCGATTTTGTAGAAAGCTTATACTTCCCGTAATCTAGTAAAGGACATTCAAAATCCTCTAACGGAAGAAGGGATAAGCATTGACAAATGAGCATTTCTCGGCCTATACTTTTATTACTCATTGTTAAAACTCCTTTGTAGAAGACTTGTTTGTTTAAGGGAACAAAACAAGGTCTATAACTTCTACAATAGGAGTTTTTTCTTTGCCTGTAAATACTATAATATTACTTTTCTGTAATTTTTTTAAAGTCATGCAAGGCTACTGGGTCTGTCCCCCAGTACGTTAACACATTGGGGGACAGACCCCAAAATCGCGATTGGTTGCCGAAATTCCTTTGTCTATTTCTCTTTGGACGTGCATACATTGAAATAGCACGGACAAGGAGTGAGTTGCGGTGATTGGAGAATTAATCACATTATTCATTATGGCAACAGCGCTTGGAATGGATGCATTTTCTGTTGCTTTAGGAATGGGAATGGTTGGCCTAAGATACCGTCAAATGTTTAACATTGGAATTGTGATTGGCGGTTTTCATATTATTATGCCTTTACTAGGGATACTAACAGGTAAACTAGTATCTAGTTATTTTGGATTATTTGCGACCTATTTAGGTGGAGGTTTGCTACTTGTCCTCGGCCTTCAAATGGCTGCTTCTTCACTAAAAAGAGATTCCGAAAAGATGTTAAAGCCGATTGGGTTCGGGTTAATTATTTTTGCATTAAGTGTAAGTTTAGATAGTTTTTCAGCGGGACTTAGCCTAGGGATGCTTGGGGCGAAAACGCTGATTGCCGTCATTGCCTTTGGCTTCATGAGTATGATTTTATCGTGGACTGGGCTCGTAATGGGATCTCGATTTAAAGGGATGATTGGCTCATATGGTGAACTTTTAGGTGGTTTAATTTTAATGGGGTTTGGAGTAAAGTTACTTTTGCCGTAGTCAGATTATTGAATGATATTGAAAATAATAAAAATGTGGTAAAATAAAAGCAATTAAGACAAGCAGTAAATTTGAGTTGAAATACGTTAGAAAGGATACACGATTCTATGAAGCGAGTACTTTTCGTATGTACAGGAAATACATGTCGTAGCCCTATGGCTGAGGCGTTACTAAAGCAAAAACTAAATGATGAAATTGAAGTACAATCAGCAGGAATTTACGCAGTACCTGGAAGTGATGCAAGTGAACAAACGAAAGAAGTGTTGAAAGAGCGTGGCATTTCATTTGCGCATCGTTCGCAAACACTATCACTAGAATTGTTGAATTGGGCAACGATTGTTTTGACGATGACCGAGAGTCACAAGCAGTTGATCATAAGTCAATTTCCAGAAATGAATAAAAAAGTGTTTACATTGAAGGAGTATGCACAGGGGGAAGATGGTTTTTCGGGGGATATAGCGGATCCTTATGGAGGTTCTGTCAATGAATATCGATTTACAGCATATGAGATTGAAACGATGCTAGAAAAATTGTGGCCGAACAAGTAATCGTATTAAAATGACAAGAGGTGTACTTGGTGGGGGAGAAAAAATCATATCGCTTGAGTATTCGAAAGAAACTAGTAGTAGGAATTAGTGGGCTTGCGTTAATTACATATGGGACAAGTGCTTTTTTTATTTTCTTTTTAGCAGATTATTTACAAGGCTTTTGGAGTATCAACAGTGATATCTTTACAATTATTACGTTAGTTTTAGGGGTTATCTGGTGTGGAATTCTAGGGTTTTTAGCTGCACCACTTATTACAAAGCCGCTAAGTGAACTTGAAGAAGCAGCAAGAAAAGCCGCGGCAGGCGATATAAAAGTCGATGTAAAGATTTCAAAGTCAGACGATGAAATTCGAGCATTAGGTTTAGCGTTTAATGAGATGCTGAGCAGTTTACGTTTAATGGTAAAAGATATTGAAGACAACTTTGAACAAACGAATCAAAAAGTATCAGAAATTACAAACGCTTCTGAATTAGCTTCGGAAAAAGCAGATAATATTGGACGTACGATTGAAGAAATTGCAAAAGGTGCAGAGAGCTCTGCAGATGCGATTCAAAATACGGCGGAGTCAATGGAAGACGTTTCAACGATTGCGATGAAAGTACAAGACCGTGCGTCTGCTTCAAAAGGGTCTGCAGAACACATGGTCGAAAAGCTTACAGAAAGCCGTAAAGTCATTGACCACCTCGTGAATGGAATTAAGAAATTAGCAGAAGATAATCAACATTCATTAACAGCTGTTGAACGCCTAAATCGTCAAGCCAAACAAGTAGAAGACATCATTTCTTTAGTTGGAGATATTGCCGCGCAAACCAATTTATTAGCATTAAATGCATCCATTGAAGCGGCGCGAGCAGGCGAGCAGGGAAAAGGTTTTGCTGTTGTTGCTAATGAAGTTCGCAAACTGGCAGATGAAAGTTCAAAAGCGGTACAAGGAATTACAAAGCTGATTACAGATATTCAACATGAGGTGCAAAATGTTGTAACGCAAATTACAGCACAAGTACAAGTTGCGAATGAACAATCGGAAAAAGGGTCCGAAACGAATGAAGCGATTAGGTTGATGGAAAAATCTATATTAGAAGTATCTGAAGCCATTCACGATATCTCACAATTAATCGATAATCAGCTCGGATCGATTATGTCGACAACACAAGAGACGCAAGAAGTAGCGGCAATTGCAGAAGAAACGTCAGCGGGCGCTCTAGAAGTCGCAACTGCAACCGATCAACAAACAGCAATTATTGAGGAAGTTGCTGCAACGGCACAAATATTGAATGGACAAGCTCAAAAATTAAAAGCGACTATCGCAAAGTTTTCAACGTAAAACGACTATGGAGGAGAGAGTAGAAGTGAAAGTAGCAATTGGTTCAGATCATGGCGGAATTAACATTAAAGAAGAAATTAAACAATTAATGGGTGAAATGGGAATTGAGTTTGAAGACGTGGGCTGCGAATGTACGGATTCAGTCGATTATCCTGATTATGCGTTACCAGTAGCCGAACAAGTGGCAAATGGTAAAGTCGATCGTGGCATTTTAATTTGCGGGACAGGCATTGGCATGTCAATTGCCGCAAACAAAGTTAAAGGAGTACGTTGTGCGCTCGTTCACGACATGTTCAGTGCAAAAGCTACGCGTGAACATAACGATAGTAACGTTTTGGCGATGGGTGAGCGTGTCATTGGTCCAGGGCTTGCAAGGGAAATTGCAAAAGTATGGCTTGAAACAGCTTATGAAGGTGGAAGACACGAACGTCGTGTAAGTAAAATTAAAGAGTACGAAAATCAGTAAGTGAGAGAGGTGTACACAGGATGGCCGATTTGATGGAACAAATCAAAAAGGATATTCTGCAAGTGTTACAAGAATTGAATGAGGAAATGCCGTTATCGAGTGAGCATATTCTTGTCATTGGGACCAGTACAAGTGAGGTCATCGGTAAAAAGATAGGGACGAGTGGATCAGAGGGTGTAAGTGAAGCCCTCTTTTCCGCTTTTGCTCAATTTAAGGAACGAACGGGAGTGCAGTTAGCGTTTCAATGCTGTGAGCATTTAAACCGAGCGATCGTTGTGGAAAAAGCGACGGTAAAAGAGCATCGACTCGAGGAAGTTTCCGTCATACCTGTAAAAGGTGCAGGTGGCTCAATGGCGGCTTGTGCCTATCAAATGATGGATCAAGCGGTCGTAGTCGAAGCGATTGCAGCTGATGCAGGGATTGATATTGGCGACACGTTAATTGGAATGCATTTGAAACGAGTGGCTGTACCTTTACGCAGTTCAATCCGCTCGATTGGTGAAGCGCACGTCACGCTTGCGAAAACGAGACCGAAGTTGATTGGTGGCGAACGTGCAGTTTATAAAAATAGCGGAAATCATGAAGATTGTTTTTGATTTTTGAAAAAAAGTACGGATTTTGTCGTATGTTCGTGGTAGAATAGAATTGAATTTGAAAGCAATAACCGAAAAACACGAAGAATGGTTGCTACTGAAAGGGGTATAGAGATGGAAACGTTAAAAAATCAAGATCCTAAAGTATATGAAGCAATCCAACTAGAGTTAGGTAGACAACGAGATAAGATTGAAATGATTGCATCAGAAAACTTTGTAAGTGAAGCTGTAATGGCAACACAAGGCTCAGTTCTTACAAACAAATATGCAGAAGGTTACCCAGGACGCCGCTATTATGGTGGTTGTGAATATGTTGATATCGTCGAAGATTTAGCTCGCGATCGTGCAAAAGAGATATTTGGTGCAGAGTATGTTAACGTACAACCGCATTCAGGAGCACAAGCGAACATGGCGGTATATTTTACGATTTTAGAAACTGGTGATACAGTACTTGGAATGAACTTATCGCACGGCGGTCACTTAACCCACGGAAGTCCAGTTAACTTCAGTGGAGTTCAGTATAACTTCGTGGAATACGGAGTAGATCAAGAAACACAAACAATTGACTATGATAAAGTTCTTGAGCTAGCAAAAGAGCATAAACCGAAATTAATCGTAGCAGGTGCGAGTGCATATCCTCGTGAGATTGATTTTGAAAAGTTTCGTTCGATTGCAGATGTTGTGGGTGCATACTTAATGGTTGACATGGCTCATATTGCAGGACTAGTTGCTGCAGGTCTTCACCCAAGCCCTGTACCGCACGCTCATTTCGTGACAACGACAACACATAAAACATTACGTGGACCTCGTGGTGGAATGATTCTTTGTAAAGAAGAGTTTGGTAAGAAAATTGATAAATCTATTTTTCCTGGTATTCAAGGTGGTCCATTAATGCACGTTATTGCAGCAAAAGCAGTAGCATTTGGAGAAGCCCTTCAACCTGAATTTAATACGTATGCGGAAAATATCGTGAAAAACGCGAAACGTCTAGGGGAAAAACTGACGAGTGAAGGAATTAAACTCGTTTCAGGCGGCACGGATAATCACCTTTTACTGTTAGACCTTACAGGCCTAAAGTTAACAGGTAAAGTTGCTGAGCATGCTCTAGATGAAGTAGGAATCACAACGAATAAAAATACAATTCCATTCGATCCAGAAAGTCCATTTGTAACAAGTGGAATTCGTATCGGTACAGCTGCAGTTACATCTCGTGGCTTAGACGAAGCGGCAATGGATGAACTTGGCGAAATTATGGCATTAACATTAAAAAATATTGATAACGAAGAAAAATTGAAAGAAGCAAGTGCACGCGTCGATGCATTAACTAAGAAATTCCCAATGTATCCAAACCTATAAGAATTGAAGCTCCTTCCCAGGTTTGAATGTGGGAATACAGCCTCAAAAAATGTTAAGAGATCAAATCCTTATGCGATTTGGTCTCTTATTTTTTTGTATTAAGAGCGAGAATGGTTGCTGGGGCTAGGGTACTGTATGGTTCCCTTGAAAGGGGGAAAGAATCAAGGGCGGTAATCAAAGAAGGTTAATGGTTCCCCAAGATGGAGGTTCGTGTTAGAGCAGGAGCGGGAACCACAGAGAGTTTATAGTGCCCGCAGGAGGAAGTCACAAGTAGTTCACGGTCACTATAGAGAGTTCATAGTGCCCGCGGGAGGGAGTCACAAGTAGAGAGCGGTCACTATAGAGAGCTGATAGTGCTCGCAGGAGGGAGTCACAAGTAGTTCACGGTCACTATAGAGAGTTCATAGTGACCGCGGGAGGGAGTCACAAGTAGAGAGCGGTCACTATAGAGAGCTGATAGTGCTCGCAGGAGGAAGTCACAAGTAGTTCACGGTCACTATAGAGAGTTCATAGTGCCCGCGGGAGGGAGTCGCAAGTAGTTCGCGGTCACTATAGAGAGTTCATAGTGCCCGCGGGAGGGAGTCGCAAGTAGTTCGCGGTCACTATAGAGAGTTCATAGTGCCCGTAGGAGGAAGTCACAAGTAGTTCGCGGTCACTATAGAGAGTTCATAGTGCCCGTAGGAGGAAGTCACAAGTAGGGAGCGGTCACTATAAAGAGTTCATAGTGACCGAAGGAGGAGAAAAAAGAGTGAAAACGGTACTAAGAAAAATAAATAGATCCCATGATCCTTACCAAAAGAACTAAACTCGCTAACGAAACATGCTTTTCGGCAGAAAATTCGCTCAATATAATCAAGCTTGAATGTTTTTGTTTTTTTTTGTAGAATTTTCAGGAGTGAGTACATACTACTGATGAAAATATTCGTCAGACCATTTAAAAAGGAGTTAATATAATGAGCAAAGTTTTTGTTTTTGATCACCCTTTAATTCAACATAAGTTAACTTTCATTCGTGATAAATCTACTGGTACAAAAGAGTTCCGTGAACTTACCGATGAAGTAGCTGCACTTATGGCTTTTGAAATTACTCGTGATCTTCCATTGCAAGAAGTCACTGTGGAAACCCCAGTTGGACCTGCTTTATCAAAAACGATTGCAGGTAAGAAGTTAGGTCTTGTTCCGATCCTACGTGCAGGACTAGGCATGGTTGATGGAATTTTACGCCTTATTCCAGCGGCAAAAGTAGGTCATGTTGGATTATATCGTGATCCAGACACACTTCAACCTGTCGAATATTATGTCAAATTACCAGCAGATATTGAAGAACGTGAATTTATCGTGATCGATCCGATGTTAGCTACAGGAGGATCAGCAGTAGAAGCGATTCATAGCTTAAAGAAACGTGGAGCAAAAACCATTAAATTAATGTGCCTTATCGCTGCTCCTGAGGGAGTAGAAATCGTGAAAGAAGCACATCCCGATGTTGATATTTATCTAGCTGCACTTGATGAAAAACTCAATGAAAAAGGTTATATCGTACCAGGTCTCGGCGACGCTGGAGATCGTTTATTTGGAACGAAATAATTGTGACCGTTAAGCGCTTAGTAACATTGATTTTTGTCAAAATTTCTTAGTAAAAATTTTTAGACGACATCACTGCTGAATCAGTTAGGTTAAATGTCTGCTGAAAAAAAATTTAAACATGAAGCCGTGAAGAGGCTGACGTTAAGTGTCCTTCACCTCAAAAAAAGATAACAACGTGTAAGTTATTATGATGCGCTGTTATAACGCTCTTTGAGGTGAAGGATCGCTACGATGTCGGTCTTTTTTATATGGAGTAGGATAGATCTAACATCGATCTTAAAAGTCAAATCCCCAGAAACCCACACTTCTAATTTCCGTTAAAAATTAAGTGGCGGGACTATTCAAAGAGAAATGAACTATGTATGTTTTTGATATTTTCACATTCATGAAATCCGCCCAATTGTTGCATACTAACTAAACAATTCTTGTCAAAGAAAGGGGAAGCTCCAATGAAAAAAGGTAGGCTACTTGCTGTAATCGTTATTGTACAGCTTGTCTTACACGCACTAACCGTTCATACTGCAGGAGCAAGCCAATTTCCAGAGCGACCACCTTTGGGCGAAGGAAAGGAAGAAGAACACCAAATTGTCATGGTCGAAGTGACCCAAGATAAAATCGAGCGTGTCATTTCTAAAGTTCAAAAAGTCATTCCTGAAAGTAAAGTAAGAAAGCGATTTAAGCTCGTCTATTCTGGATTTTCACTCGAGCTAAAAGAAAAGGATGTTCCTAAACTAAAAGAAATGACAGGAGTTACTCGAGTTGACCACGTCATGACGTACCAAACAACGCTTGATGATAGTGTCCCTTTTATTGGAACGGAAAATATTCGAAATCAATTAGATAGAGACGGTGAAAAGCTGACAGGTAAAGGCGTAAAAATAGCAGTTATCGACACAGGTATTGACTACAGTCATCCCGATTTGAAAGCCAATTTTAAAGGTGGTTATGATGTTGTCGATGATGATCAAGACCCAATGGAAACAACACCGCAACAAGGTGGTATAACGATACATGGAACCCATGTTGCTGGAATTATCGCAGCCAATGGAAAAATTAAAGGAGTGGCTCCTGAAGCGGAAATTTATGCTTACCGTGCGTTAGGGCCAGGCGGTCAAGGAACAACGGAGCAAGTCATTGAGTCCATTGAACGAGCAGTTGAAGATGGCGTTGATATTATTAATCTTTCCCTGGGAAATGCCGTAAATGGACCTGATTGGCCAACAAGCGTTGCGCTTGATCGTGCGGTAGAATTAGGTGTAGTTGCTGTCACATCGAATGGGAATAGCGGTCCAAATATGTGGACGGTGGGTTCTCCAGGTACGTCAACTAAGGCGATATCGGTAGGAGCATCATCGCCACCATTACAAACACCTTATATTACGATTTTTGGAGAAGATCGTGAAATTCCAGTTAATTCAATGACTGGAGCACTACCATGGAATGTACGGCGTGATTTTCCACTCGTCTATGCAGGGTTAGGTAGAAAAGATGAAATGGAAGACGTTGCTGGAAAAGTCGTATTAGTCCGAAGAGGGATTATTCCGTTTGCTGAGAAAGCAAAAAATGCCATGGATAACGGAGCAAAGGGGATTGTGATTTCCAATAACACATCAGGAGCTTTTATGGGAGCTATAGATGGTGAGCCGATCCAATTCCCTATCGCAGCAATATCCAAAGATGACGGCGAATGGCTCATGGAAAAGATTGAAGAAAAACAGAAGCGTCAATTACGAACGGTATTTCGCAAAGAAGAAGACTTGTTAGCGCCGTTTTCATCACGTGGACCTGTAACGCATACGTGGGAAGTTAAGCCTGATGTAGTAGCGCCTGGTGTTTCAATTGATAGTACCATCCCAAAAGGATATCTAGGGTTAAATGGAACGAGTATGTCAGCCCCACACGTTGCTGGTGCTGCTGCATTAATTAAACAAGCACACCCAAATTGGAATCCAGAACAAATAAAAGCAGCGTTAATGAATACGGGTAAACAGTTAATCGATGCCAATGGGGACCCATACTTACCCCATGAGCAGGGTGCGGGACGTATCCAAGTCGATAAAGCGGTTCGTACAGATACACTGGTATATCCAGGGGCAGTCACCTTTGGGAAATGGGCATCAGATGATCGCCGGGAAGTGAAAAAGGTAAAAGTGACAGTCGAAAATCATAGCAATAAAGAAAGAACTTACTATGTATCTCCACCATTTGATGCTCCCGATGGTGTTCAGTGGAAAGTTCCATTTTCGTTTCGAATACCTCCAGGTGACAAAAAAGAAGTTGAAATAGTCATGGATATTTTTCCTGCCGTACTTAAAGAAGGTATCCATCATGGTGACATCGTCATTAAAGGCGGAAATGAAGACATACGGGTTCCCTACTTATTTTTTATAGAAGAACCTGATTACCCTCGTGTTATGGCCTTTAACTTTGAAAGAGGCGATTCGATAAGCACGTATCGATATGAAATGTACTTACCTGGTGGGGCAACTGAAGTTGGAATCGCATTATATGATCCTGATACATTTGAATTTATAACGTATCTTGATGCAAAAGAAGACATTGGAAGAGGGCTATTGGAAGTCGAGTTAGAAGGAATAAAATTACAAGACGGAATATATAAAGCGCTCGTTTTCGCAGAACAAGATGGAAAAGAGGATACGATAGAAACGATGATTGTCATCGGAGATGAACTCCATAATTCAGAACAAAAAGGTCACGGGGAGTAGAGCTCTTCCCGTGATTTTTTATGAAACATGAAAATTATATCCCTAAAATAAATTCTAAAGAATGACGAAGTGAAATTAAGTTAGAAATTTGTAGTAGTACAGGATGAATAACATAGTAAAACTTTGGAAACATAATAATACGTAGGTGTGATATTTGACAAAAATGTGAACACCTATAATTAGCATAATTCACCTGTGTATTTATTGGCAAAACACGTTGACATCAGGTTTTCACTATTGTACGATTACAAAGGATGTTATGAGAAGTTTACATACTTTATTTTAATCATGATACATATAATTGAAGAAAGTGATATTGAGTGTAAACTTCTTTTTTTAAAAAAATAAGCGTGATCGGACAGTGGAGGTCTGCTGATGTCAAACAAAAAGGCACCAAAACCTTATCGGGCAATGGCCTTAATGACAGCAATCACATCGTACTTAGTAGGGCCAGTTATAGTTGGCGTTCTAGTAGGAAGATGGTTAGACAGTTTTTTTGACAAAAGTCCATTATTTATGATCATTGGTTTATTTTTAGGTTTAGGATCAGGTATATACGGTTTAATTCAATTGCTCGGGAGTTATTTAGGAGAAGATGATTGATGACTAGTTTTGCAGGCAACATGAGACGGTATGTCCAATACACATTTTATTTATTGGCGTTACTCGTCTTAGGATGGGGGTTCACCCCATATGAATCATTTTTTCTTGGATTTATCTTAGGGTCTGTCCTTAGTTTACTCATTCTTTGGAGCTTATTCAGTAGAGTGAAGCGTTTAGGACAAGCAGTTGAAGAAGGTAAGAAAATGTACTCCCTAGGAACGTTAACAAGATTTGCATTGGCGGTACTTGGAGTCATAATTGCAACTAGATATCCAGAAGTGATCCAACTTTATGGTGTGGTAATAGGTTTAATGTCGACCTATTTTATCATATTTTTAGACTTTATTATTCAAAAAATACGTTTAAAGCAAGAAGAGAGGTGAAAACAATTGGATTACAAAACTTATCCTATAGTAGAGAATATTTTTGGTATTCCAGGGCTTCATGCTAATCTAGCTAACATCATTATGATTACTGTAGTTTCAGCAATTGTCCTTCTTATTGGTGTTTTAAGTGCAAGAGTTATTACGATGAAACCTACAGGTATGCAAAATGTATTTGAATGGTTAATCGATTTCGTTAAAGGGATCATTAATAATACGATGGACTGGAAGACAGGGGAGCGTTTCTTGGGACTTGGATTAACGATATTCCTTTATATCCTAGTAGCCAACTTATCTAAGCTTCCGTTTGTTATTACAACTGAACCAGGCCACGTTGTTTGGTGGAAAGCACCAACGGATGACCCGCTTATCACATTAACTTTAGCAGCGATGGTTATCGTGCTTACCCACTTCTGGGGAATTAAAATTAAAGGTTTTGGTGGCTATGGAAAAGATTACTTCAAGCCAGTACCATTTTTATTCCCGTTAAAGGTTGTTGAGGAGTTTGCTAATACGTTAACTCTCGGTATGCGTTTATTCGGTAACATTTATGCTAAAGGGATTTTAATGGCACTACTCGTTTCGTTAGGTGTAAGTGGAGTCTTTGGGTTCTTTGCAGCGGCATTGCCGACAATCGCATGGCAAGCCTTCAGTCTTTTCATTGGGGCAATTCAAGCTTTCATCTTCTTAATGCTAACGATGGTATACATGGCCCATAAAGTGGCAGATGACCATTAATTGATTTAGTTTATTCATTTTGCTCTACAAAATTTAATTGTTCAGAGCTTAAATTAATAAAAATTTTATTTTATACATTTTAAGGGAGGAATTATTCATGGGAAGTTTAGCAGCTGCAATTGCAGTAGGTTTAGCGGCACTTGGTGCGGCAATTGGTAACGCAATGATCGTAAAAAGTACAGTTGAGGGGATTGCTCGTCAACCAGAACTAAAAGGTACTTTACAAACAGTTATGTTCATCGGGGTTGCATTAGTAGAGGCATTACCGATCATCGCGGTCGTTATTGCATTCTTAGTAATGGGTAACTAATAGACCATCGAAGTGTATAAATGGCGGAGTCCGTTCTATGTAATAGAAGCTTCGCCATTCCTTTTGTATAACTATTGAAAGGAGTGAATTCTATGTTTGGAAGTATAAACTGGTTCGACGCAATTTATCAGTTAATCATGTTCTTCATCCTTATGGCATTGCTTCGTAAGTGGGCTTGGGGACCGATTGTTAACATGATGAAACAACGTGAAGAACATATTGCAAATGAAATCGACACGGCTGAAAAGAATCGCAAAGATGCCGAGAAATATCTAGCAGAACAACGTGAAGAAATTAAGCGCGCTCGTCAAGAAGCACAAGAAATTATTGAAAGTGCCAAAAAACTTAGCTCGAAGCAAGGTGAAGAAATCGTTGCTACAGCAAAAGGTGAAGCTGAACGCTTAAAGGAAAGTGCTCTTGCTGAAATTCAACGTGAGAAAGAGCAAGCCGTTGCTGCTTTACGTGAACAAGTGACTTCATTATCTGTATTGATCGCGACGAAAGTCATTGAAAAAGAATTAGATGAGAAGCAACAAGATCAGATGATTCAAGAATATCTTAAAGAGGTAGGCGAAGAGCTATGGGCAACAAAGCGGTAGCTAATCGTTATGCTGTGGCTCTTTTTCAATTGGCACAAGAGAAAGATCTTTTAAAGCAAATTGGTGATGAGCTCCAGCTTGTTAAAACGGTTTTTGAACAAACAGAAAGTTTAAACAATGTACTAGAACATCCAAAAGTTTTAGAAGAACAAAAAGTTAAATTGATTAAGGAAAGTTTTGCAGATGCAGTCAGTGCATACGTCCTTAATACGCTTTTAATTATGGTGAAACAAAAAAAAGGAAGCTTAATTATTCCATTCATTAATAAATATCAAGAGCTTGCTTACGAAGCAGAAGGTATGGCTGTAGCAAAAGTTTACACTGTAAAGCCGTTGTCTGAAGAAGACAAACAATTAGTTTCTCAAACGTTCGCAAAGAAGGTTGGAGTGAAAACACTTTACATTGAAAACATTATTGAACCAAAGATTATTGGTGGAATGAGAATTCGTATAGGTGACCGTATATATGACGGAAGCATTAAACGCCAGTTAGACCGATTACAGCGTCAATTAGTCGCTGGAAACCGTTAGAAGAAGATAGGGGTGAACGATATGAGCATCAAAGCTGAAGAAATTAGCTCTCTTATAAAGCAGCAAATTGAAAACTTCCAATCTGATATTGAGGTTACTGACGTAGGTACAGTAATTCGTGTTGGTGACGGTATCGCCCTTGCTCATGGATTAGAAAACGTTATGGCCGGTGAATTACTTGAGTTTTCAAATGGTGTAATGGGTATGGCCCAAAACCTTGAAGAAAACAGTGTAGGTATCGTAATCTTAGGTCCATTTACGGATATCCGTGAAGGCGATGAAGTAAAACGTACAGGTCGTATCATGGAGGTACCTGTAGGTGAGGCATTACTAGGACGTGTAGTAAATCCTCTAGGGCAACCTCTTGATGGTCAAGGACCAATTAATACAAACAAATCTCGTCCGATTGAAAGTCCAGCACCTGGTGTAATGGATCGTAAATCCGTACATGAGCCATTACAAACAGGTATTAAGTCAATTGATGCACTAGTACCAATTGGCCGTGGACAACGTGAGTTAATTATCGGGGACCGTCAAACAGGTAAAACATCTGTTGCGATCGATACGATCTTAAACCAAGCAGATCAAAATATGATTTGTATCTACGTTGCAATTGGTCAAAAAGAATCTACAGTTGCAGGTGTTGTAGAAAAACTTCGTCAAAAAGGTGCTTTAGACTATACAATCGTAGTTACTGCAAGTGCATCTGAGCCAGCTCCATTACTATTCTTAGCTCCTTATGCTGGGGTAACAATGGGTGAAGAGTTCATGTACAATGGCAAGCACGTTCTTGTTGTGTATGATGACTTAACAAAACAAGCATCTGCATACCGTGAGCTTTCATTATTACTTCGTCGTCCTCCAGGTCGTGAAGCATTCCCAGGGGATGTATTCTACCTTCACTCTCGTTTATTAGAGCGTGCAGCGAAGTTAAGTGATGCAAAAGGTGGCGGCTCGATTACAGCTCTTCCTTTCATCGAAACACAAGCAGGGGATGTATCAGCATACATTCCAACAAACGTTATCTCAATCACAGACGGACAGATCTTCTTACAATCTGACCTTTTCCACTCAGGGGTACGTCCAGCGATTAACGCCGGTTTATCTGTATCTCGTGTTGGGGGTTCTGCACAGATTAAAGCGATGAAACAAGTATCTGGTACGTTACGTCTAGACTTAGCGTCTTTCCGTGAACTAGAAGCATTTGCTCAGTTCGGTTCTGACTTAGATAAAGCGACTCAAGCGAAGTTAAATCGTGGACAACGTACAGTTGAAGTCTTAAAACAAGGCCTTCACGAGCCATTAGCTGTTGAGAAGCAAGTAGCAATTCTTTATGCATTAACTAAAGGCTTCCTTGATGATGTTCCAGTTGAAGATGTTCGTCGTTTCGAGTCTGAAATGTTTACTTTCTTAGAGCATAACAAGAAAGATCTATTAGATACCATTCGTACAACTGGTAAACTTCCAGAAGAGAGTGCATTTAACGCTGCGATTGAAGAATTCAAAAAAGGCTTCAATACAAGCAAGTAATCGTTTGAATATGTGAACAACTTCTAGGAAAACCAGTTTAGCGAAAAGGTGGTGAAATAAAGTGGCTTCACTTCGAGATATAAAAACGCGAATTAACTCGACAAAGAATACGAGACAAATCACAAAAGCGATGAAAATGGTTTCAGCTGCGAAACTTAATCGCTCGCAAGAAAAGGCAAAGTCATTCCTCCCGTATACTGAGAAAATTCGTGAAGTTGTAGCAAGCATTGCGGCAGGCAATTCGGACGTTAACCATCCAATGCTTCAAGAACGTCCAGTTAAGAAAACAGGTTATATTGTCATTACGGCTGACCGTGGGTTAGCAGGTGGATATAATGCTAATATTATTCGTGGTGTAATCAATAAAATCCAAGAGCGACACAGTTCTCCTGACGAGTATGGTTTAATTGTTATTGGACGTATCGGACGAGATCTTTTAAGACGTCGTAATCTTCCTATCATTCAGGAAATTACAGGATTAGGGGATCAGCCAGAATTCAACGACATAAAAAATTTAACTCGAACAACGGTAGAGATGTTCTCTGATGAGATTTTTGATGAGCTGTACATTTGGTATAACCATTTTGTAAGCCCGATCACACAAGAAGTAACGGAACAAAAGGTGTTACCACTTACAGACATTTCTGCTTCTAATGATGTAAAAGCATCTTATGAGTATGAGCCTACAGAAGAAGCCATTTTAGAACAGCTTCTTCCACAATATGCAGAGAGCTTAATTTACGGTGCGCTACTTGACGCGAAAGCTAGTGAGTTCGGTGCACGTATGACAGCGATGAGCGCTGCGACTGATAATGCAACAGCATTAATCGACAGCTTAACTCTTGCATACAACCGTGCTCGTCAAGCTGCAATTACTCAAGAAATCACAGAGATTGTCGGCGGTGCAGCAGCACTTGAATAACGGATAAATGAACGTTTTAATAGTAAGTATTAGGAGGGAAACTGATGAATAAAGGTCGCATTACTCAAGTTATGGGTCCAGTTGTTGACGTAAAGTTCCCAAGTGGTCAACTTCCTGAAATCTATAATGCACTTAAAGTTGAACAAGTAGGTTCAACGAAAAATGCGGTTGATGTAAAAGTAACACTTGAAGTTGCTTTACATCTTGGTGACGATACAGTTCGTACAGTTGCGATGGGATCTACGGACGGTCTCGTACGTGGTGTTGATGTACTTGACACTGGTGCTCCAATTTCAGTACCAGTTGGCGAAGTTACACTAGGACGTGTATTTAATGTATTAGGGGAAGCAATCGACCTTGATGAGGCGCTTGCTGAAGATGTACAAAAGGCACCAATTCACCGTGAAGCACCGAAGTTTGAAGAACTTTCTACGCAAACAGAAATTCTTGAAACAGGAATTAAAGTAGTAGATTTACTGGCTCCTTATATTAAGGGTGGTAAGATCGGTCTATTTGGTGGAGCGGGTGTTGGTAAAACCGTTCTAATCCAAGAATTAATCAACAACATCGCTCAAGAGCACGGCGGTATTTCCGTATTCGCTGGTGTTGGTGAGCGTACACGTGAAGGAAATGACCTTTACCATGAAATGACGGACTCTGGCGTTATTAAGAAGACGGCCATGGTATTCGGTCAGATGAATGAGCCACCAGGAGCACGTATGCGTGTTGCATTAACTGGATTAACAATGGCAGAACACTTCCGTGACCAAGAAGGAGCAGACGTACTTCTTTTCGTTGATAATATCTTCCGCTTTACACAAGCAGGTTCTGAAGTATCAGCGCTATTAGGACGTATGCCATCTGCGGTAGGTTATCAGCCAACTCTAGCAACAGAGATGGGTAAACTTCAAGAGCGTATCACATCGACTAAAGTCGGTTCTGTTACATCGATCCAAGCGATCTATGTACCTGCCGATGACTATACGGATCCAGCTCCAGCTACAACTTTCGCTCACTTAGATGCAACAACTAACCTTGAGCGTAAGCTTTCTGAGATGGGTATTTACCCAGCGGTAGATCCACTTGCTTCAACTTCTCGTGCATTATCTCCTGAAATCGTTGGAGAAGAGCACTATGCAGTTGCTCGTCAAGTTCAGCAAACTCTTCAAAAATATAAAGAGTTACAAGATATTATCGCGATCCTAGGTATGGACGAGCTTTCTGAAGAAGATAGGTTAGTCGTACACCGTGCACGTCGTATTCAATTCTTCTTATCTCAAAACTTCCACGTTGCTGAGCAGTTTACTGGACAAAAAGGTTCATACGTACCAGTAAAAGAAACAGTTAATGGATTTAAAGAGATCTTAGAAGGTAAATATGACGACCTTCCTGAGGATGCATTCCGTCTCGTTGGACGTATTGAAGAAGTGGTTGAAAAAGCAAAACAATTTGCATAATTTAAGGTGCGTAGAGGTGGGTGTTCTAACACTCACCACTACTTTTAACGAAAATAAATAGATCAAACCCGTATTGCTATTGAGGAGGGTTTTACATGCAGACAATGACTGTCAGTGTCGTAACTCCTGATGGCACGGTTTATGAGGGCGAAGTAGAAATGGTTAGCGCTCGTGCACAAAGCGGAGAGCTAGGTATTCTTCCTCGACACATTCCTTTAGTTGCTCCACTAGACATAGGAGCTGTTCGTTTAAAGAACGGTTCTGATGTTCAACTCGTTGCTGTATCTGGCGGTTTCATTGAAGTCCGTCCTGATAAAGTAACGATTCTAGCGGAAGCTGCTGAACTGCCATCAGATATCGATGTTGCTCGTGCTCGTGCTGCTAAAGAACGTGCAGAACGTCGCATTAACGAAGCAAAACAAGATGAAATTGACTTTAAGCGTGCACAACTTGCATTACGCAGAGCTTCTAATCGCTTAGGTGTTACAGAGAAATAAACATAGAAAGCACAAAGGCTTGCTTAGAGTCCTTCGTGCTTTTTATATTTTTAGAGAAATGTTGCATATATGTGCTGGCGATAGGTTGAGCTTAGAAAGATGAGGATTAAATACTAGATTCATGGTTTCTCTAATAACATGTAAAAAAGATCTATATATTACATATATTATTAAGGTTTATTCCGCATCTACTGGCAGTAATACCCCCACCTCAAGAGCTCAAAAAAAGTGGTATAACAAACCTGCGAGTAACAACTAATTGAACACCGACTAACTGCACAAGTCCTGTGGCCACGTCTGTGTGACTCACATCGTGTGGGCCTCAATTAACCATCAGAGGGGTAAGAGGAAAACCTGATTGATGGAAGTTTCAATTTGTCGGCATAATTATAAAGTTTCTCAATACACATCAAAAAAAAAGCCCTTCTATGTTCATCCTCATTTTAGCCTTGGGGAGTTTTTGCAAATATGAGTGTGAATAATATCATAGCAAGTTGTACTAAAGAAGATTAAACTTATTTCAAATCTTATTTATCCTGCATCATCTAGCAGTAATAGGTAAATAAAAACAAGGATGGAAGCTTTTATGTAAAGGGTTTTCGCCCATTAATCAAAACAGATGTTATTTTTTAGAAATAATATATTTACTATTTATGTTTTTTTACAATTTTGTGACAGTCGACACCATATATAGGATTTGCTATAATGGTTACGATTACATAAAGTAAAACTTCCAACACTCTTTAGAATACATGTTTTTCTTTAACATTTAGTAATTATCTGTTGGAGCGTTTTACATTATACGATGTGTTAGCATCCGTTATCAACTGATAGTTTGTTTTAATTAGCGTGGTTACGGAAGGTAGCACGAAATATAGAAAACGAAGCTAATATCGAATTAGGCATGGAGGGTGAGGTGAGGCAAAATGGATCCGCTTTATCACTTGTATCAGAACAACTACTTAGTTGTAGCCGTTTTTATTATTCTTGGAATTCTACTCCCTATGGTTGCGCTTACAGCTGGACGCTTCTTGCGACCGAATAATCCTACGAAGGAAAAGCAAACAACATATGAAAGTGGTGTAGAACCAACGGGGAGTAGTTGGGTTCAGTTTAATGTTCGGTACTATATGTTTGCGTTGTTGTTCGTATTATTTGATGTAGAAACGGTGTTTTTATATCCATGGGCAGTAGCTTACGATTATTTAGGGATTTTTGCTTTAATTGAAATGATCATCTTTATGATTATGTTGTTTATCGGATTAATTTATGCATGGAAGAAGAAGGTGTTAACATGGATCTAAATTTAGACAGCATCACTAAAGCAGAGCGAGAAGAGTTAGAACGTACCGTCTTTTATACCACATTAGAACAAGTAAAAGCTTGGGCTAGAAGTAACTCGTTGTGGCCATTGACCTTCGGGCTAGCTTGTTGTGCCATCGAAATGATGGGTACGGGATCATCACACTATGACCAAGACCGATTTGGGGTCCTATTTAGAGCATCTCCAAGACACTCGGACTGTATGATTGTATCTGGAACGGTGACAAAGAAAATGGCACCAATCCTTAAGCGTCTTTACGACCAAATGCCAGAACCAAAATGGGTAATTGCGATGGGTTCCTGTGCGACTGCAGGCGGACCTTATATTAAGTCATATGCTGTTGTTAAAGGGGTCGATCAAATTGTCCCTGTTGATGTCTATATCCCAGGATGTCCGCCCAATCCAGCAGCATTAATTTATGGAATTAACAAGTTACAAGAAAAAATCCGCTATGAAGCAAAGACTGGAAAGCGGGTGATCAATAAATGAGTGATGAGAAGGCAAAAGCCGCCGCATTAGCAAAGCAGGGTGGAGAGGCTGAAACAGCAGGTGGAGATGATGCGAAAGCGAAAGCAGCAGCGGCGGCGAAAGCAAAGGCAGCAGCAGTAGCGAAAGCAAAAGCAGCTGCATTAGCGAAGCAAGGTGGAGAGGCTGAAACATCAGGTGGAGATGATGCAAAAGCGAAAGCAGCAGCGGCGGCGAAAGCAAAAGCAGCTGCATTAGCAAAGCAAGGTGGAGAGGCTGAAGCATCAGGCGGAGATGATGCAAAAGCGAAAGCGGCGGCGAAAGCGAAGACAGCAGCAGCGGCTAAAGCAAAAGCAGCTGCATTAGCAAAGCAAGGTGGAGAGGCTGAGTCATCAGGTGGAGATGATGCGAAAGCGAAAGCGGCAGCAGCGGCGAAAGCGAAGGCAGCAGCAGCGGCTAAAGCAAAAGCAGCCGCATTAGCAAAGCAAGGTGGAGAGGCTGAAACATCAGGTGGAGATGAAGCGAAAGCGAAAGCAAAAGCAGCGGCCGTAGCCAAAGCGAAGGCTGCGGCTGCCGCAAAAGCGAAAGCTGGCGCTGGAGATAGTGATGATGAAAAAGCAAAAGCGAAAGCCGCGGCAATTGCTAAGGCAAAGGCAGCAGCAGCAGCGAAAGCTAAAGCAGCAACAGGTGGTGAAGCTTCGGACACTAATCCTGATGAGGGTCAACCGTCACCAAACCAACCATTGCTCGATAAGTATTTGAAAGTCATTAACGAAAACTTAGGCGAAAACATGCTAGAGGAAGCCTATATTAATAGACTAGGGAAGGACGTTCCTACTTTAGTAGCGAAGAAGGAAACGTACTTTAAGCTTGCGCAATTTTTAAAGCATAACGAACAACTTGCTTTCGATTATTTATCGGAACACCATGGTTCTGACTTTGAAACACATATGGAAATTTATAATCATATGTATTCTTTTAAAACGAAGGAAAACATCGCGTTAAAGGTAAAGATTGACCGAGATGAACCTAAAATTGATTCGATTACCTCCGTTTGGGAAGGTGCCAATTGGCCAGAGCGAGAAGCGTATGACCTATTAGGCATCGAGTATATTGGTCATCCAAACTTAACGCGAATCATGCTAACAGATGACTGGGTTGGACATCCACTCAGGAAAGATTATGAGCCGCATGATGAGGAGGTGTAATAAATGTTACGTACGGAAGAAATGTTACTAAACGTGGGCCCACAGCATCCGAGTACTCATGGTGTTTTTCGCATCGTCGTTAAAATAGACGGGGAAATTATTAAAGAAGCGACACCGGTAATTGGTTATTTACACCGTGGGACGGAGAAGCTTGCGGAAAACCTTCAATATACACAAATTATTCCTTATACAGACCGAATGGATTATTTATCGGCAATGACGAATAACTATGTCATCTGTCATGCGGTTGAAACGATGATGGAATTAGAGATCCCTGAGCGAGCAGAGTATTTACGAGTTATCGTTATGGAGCTTGGGCGTATCGCTAGTCACCTCGTTTGGTTCGGT
This sequence comes from Alkalihalobacterium alkalinitrilicum, assembly GCF_002019605.1. NCBI lineage: Bacteria > Bacillati > Bacillota > Bacilli > Caryophanales > Bacillaceae > Alkalihalobacterium > Alkalihalobacterium alkalinitrilicum. The sequence continues at coordinate 3,965,215 of NZ_KV917368.1, forward strand.
ACATATTTACTAGATATTGGAGCAATGAGTCCATTCTTATATGCATTCCGTGAACGGGAAATGATTATCAACTTACTAAATGAAATTTCTGGTGCCAGACTAACATTTAACTATATGCGAGTTGGCGGAGTAAAATGGGATGCACCTCCAGGGTGGATCGAAAAGGTGAGAGATCTTGTTCCGTATCTACGAAAAGAGTTAGAAGGTTACCATAACCTTGTAACAGGTAATGAAATTTTTATGAGTCGTATTAAAGACGTGGGAACCTATACAAAGGAAGACGCCATTAAGTATTCCTTGAGTGGGGCCAATATTCGTTCAACAGGTGTCAAATGGGATTTACGTAAAGATGAGCCATACTCCGTTTATGACCGGTTTGATTTTGATATCGCTGTTGAAGAAAAAGGAGATTGCTGGGCTCGATATATGTGTCGCATGAAAGAGATTGAAGAATCGATCAAAATTGTCGAGCAAGCTGTTGAGCAGTTTCCAAGTGAAGGACCGATCATGGCAAAAACGCCAAGAATTATCAAGCCGCCAGCAGGTGAGACGTTTGTTCGCATTGAATCACCACGTGGTGAAATTGGCTGTTACATTGCCAGCCAAGGGAAGAAAGAACCTTATCGCTTAAAGTTTAGAAGACCATCTTTTTATAACCTTCAGATCTTACCAAAACTATTAGTGGGGCAACCGATGGCCAACTTAATTGCTATCTTAGGTGGTATTGATATTGTCCTTGGGGAGGTTGACGGCTAATGATACATGACATCCTGACCTCAGCACCGAGTTGGACAAACTTTTTGATTTATTTTGCGTTAGGGGCTGCGCTCTTAGGGGTTGTCCTCGGCTTTGTTACGTATGGGATTTTAGCAGAGCGGAAAGTATTAGGTTTTATTCAGCTTCGTGTCGGTCCGAACCGATTAGGTGGTCCATTAGGTTTGCTCCAGACAATCGCTGACGTTTTAAAATTATTACTAAAAGAGGACATTATCCCAAAAAAGGCAGATAAGCCATTATTCGTATTAGCTCCGATTATAGCGTTCGTCCCTGCTTTTGCTGTATTGGCAGTCATCCCATTTTCTGAGAACTTGTATTTCACCGATATTGGCGTAGGACTCCTATATTACATTGCAGTATCAGGAATTACGACGATTGGGATGGTTGCAGGTGGTTGGGCTTCGAATAACAAATATGCTTTAATGGGTGGAATGCGGGCTGCTGCTCAAATGATTTCTTACGAAGTGCCACTCGTATTATCTGTCGTTGGGGTCATCTTGTTAACAGGTAGCTTAAATTTAATTGAAATTGTCAATGCGCAAGCCAATTTATGGTTCGTTGTTCCACAAATTTTAGGCTTTGTCATCTTTGTTATTGCAGCAACAGCCGAACTCAACCGAACACCATTTGATTTACCAGAAGCTGAATCTGAGTTAGTCGCAGGTTACCACGTTGAGTATTCAGGGTTTCGCTATGCATTTTTTATGCTTGCTGAATATGTTTATTTATTTGCAATGGCAGCATTAACGACAGTATTGTTTTTAGGTGGTTGGAACCCATTACCATTCCTCGGCTTTATTCCAGGGGTCATATGGTTTGCTCTAAAATTTTCAGCGGTTATCTTCTTCATGATTTGGATCCGTGGTACATTCCCACGATTAAGAGGAGATCAACTCATGGAATTTGCGTGGAAGGTTTTATTACCACTTGCCTTACTAAACATTATTCTTACCGCTTTAGTAAAAGAATTTTTCTTATAATCAGAACGTTAAGCAGGATTTAGAGCTTTGAGTTTTCGAGAAATAAAAGGAAAGACAGTGCTTATCGCTATACGTTTGCGAACATCGTCTATAGCGAATAGAGGAAATGAGTGATGAAGGTGAGTTCTATAGAATAACCTCTTTAAAAAATAGTCACTTAATCACGACTAAGGAGTGATCACATTGTTAGGTCAAGGATTAGTCAAAGGGTTGAAATATACACTTAGTAACTTGACGAAAAAAAATGTGACGACAAGTTATCCGGATGAACCAATTGATATGCCGGATCGCTTTCGTGGCATACAGAAATTTTATCCGGAAAAGTGTATTGTTTGTAATCAATGTGCCAATATTTGTCCAACCGATTGCATTCAATTAACGGGAAAACCTCATCCAGACCCGAGTAAAAAGGGGAAGATTATTGACACGTACGATATTAACTTTGAAATTTGTATTTTATGTGATTTATGTACGGAGGTTTGTCCCACAGAAGCAATTATCATGACGAATAATTTTGAACTCGCTTCATATAGTCGCGATGATTTATTCAAAAATCTAGAATGGCTTGATGAAAACGATACGAACGTGAGGGAGGAAAATAAAGCATGAATGGAGAATTTCTCGCTTTCTTTATCCTTGCCTTAATAGCCATCAGTGGCGGCGTTCTTATGATCAATTTACGTAAAGTCGTCCATATTATCATCGCGCTCGCATTTACGTTTATCAGTATTGCGGGGTTTTACGTTCTATTATCAGCAGAATTTCTTGCATTCGTTCAAGTGCTCATCTATGGTGGGGCCATTACAATTATAATGCTATTCGGAATTATGTTGACAAAACATGATGATAAGCTTGCATCGGTTAGTATTTGGAGAACACTAGCTGCATTAGTTGGAGTAGCTGTATTCTTCGTGATTATGTTTATTGGAATTAATGATTTATCACTTGGCGAACAAGCGACTAATCTTCACGAAAACAACGTCCGACAAATCGGGATCGAAATTTATTCGAAGTTTGTCATTCCTTTTGAAACGGTAGGCGTTATTTTACTTGTTGCCTTAATTGGTGCAGTCGCACTTGCAAAAAGTGATAAGGAAGAGGAGGTAAGTGAAAAATGAGTAGTATTCCTTTATCGGTCTATCTCGTTGTCGCGCTTCTCCTCTTCTGTATAGGGATGTTCGGTGTACTCACCAAACGAAACGCTGTCATTGTTCTGATTTCTATTGAGTTAATGCTGAACGCAGTTATGATTAATTTTGTAGCGTTTGCCATACACGGCGTCAATCCTGGTATTACAGGTCAAGTATTTGCATTGTTTGGAATAACGGTTGCTGCAGCGGAAGCAGCTGTTGGCTTAGCCATCTTAATTGCCCTTTATCGTAACAGAAGAACGGTAAATGTTGATGAGATGGACTTAATGAAGCGATAGAAAGGGGCAGGTGATAGATATGATGGAAAATGCATGGTTAATACCACTGTTACCGTTCTTATCCTTCGTTATCCTCGTCCTCTTTGGTCGCAGGTTGAAGGAAAGCGGTGCTTACGTCGGTATGGCACTTTCTTTCATCGCATTTCTCTTGTCAGTCCTCGTATTATTCGAGCGGATGACAGGCGATAATGTATTAGTACAGTTTGACTGGCTAGCAATTGGAGAACGAACGATCACAATGGGATTTGAAGTCAATCAGCTCAATGCTTTAATGCTCGTTATCGTTACACTAGTTAGTTTTCTAGTACATACGTATTCCAAAGGGTATATGACAGCAACTGATAGCTATCGTGTGCCAGTATTTTATTCTTATTTAGGACTCTTTACGTTTGCAATGTTAGGATTAGTTCTTTCTCCTAACTTATTACAGCTTTATATTTTCTGGGAGCTCGTTGGTGTTTGTTCGTTCTTACTCGTAGGGTTCTACTTTTTCAAAAAAGAAGCAAGAGCAGCTGCTAAGAAAGCATTCATCGTGACGAGAATTGGGGATGTTGGATTATTTATCGGGATTATCCTCTTATTCTGGCAAGTTGGAAGCTTTGAGTACGCGGCTATATTTGAAGCTGTGAATGCAAATGCACTAACCGAAGGGATGATTACGCTAATTGCGATCTTGATCTTTGTTGGAGCAGTTGGTAAATCGGGTCAATTCCCACTACATACGTGGTTACCTGATGCGATGGAAGGTCCAACACCAGTATCAGCCCTTATCCATGCCGCAACGATGGTAGCAGCGGGTGTATACTTAGTAGCGACGATGTTCCCGCTATTTGCCGCATCGCCTGTAGCCTTAACGACAGTTGCTGTCATTGGTGGATTTACAGCGATATTTGCTGCAACGATTGCTTTAACACAAAAAGATATCAAACGCGTCCTTGCGTATTCCACGGTTAGTCAATTAGGGTATATGATGCTCGCATTAGGTTCGGCAGGTTATGTTGCTGCTGTATTTCACTTAATGACACATGCGTTTTTTAAAGCGTTACTATTCTTAGCAGCAGGAAGTGTTATCCATGCCGTTCATACGCAAAGCATCGAAGAAATGGGCGGATTATGGAACAAGATGAAAACAACAGGAGTTTTATTTTTAATCGGCTGTTTAGCGATCGCTGGTTTCCCGTTGTTCTCAGGGTTCTTTAGTAAAGAGGAAATTTTACTTACAACATTTGCGGATGGACGATACGTGCTGTTTGCACTAGCACTCGTTACAGCCTTACTTACAGCGATTTATATGTTTAGATTGTTCTTTATGGTATTTACAGGTAAACCTCGTGGAGATCAAAGTAAAGTTCATGAGTCTCCAGCTATTATGACAATACCTATGATTGTACTCGGTGTGTTAGCGGTTATTTCAGGTTTTGTTCATACGCACTGGTTTGGAACGTTCTTAGGAGATTGGCTCGCTGATAGTCCGTGGACGAGAGGACATGTGTACCTTCATGATCCAGGCTGGATTATGCCAGTAGCTGTATTTGTATCCCTGCTGGGTATTTTCATTGCTTGGTTAATTTACGGAAAGGGAACTATTTCCCGAGAAAAGCTTGCCCAAGACAGCGGCTTGTATATTTTACTGTACAATAAGTACTACATCGATGAATTATACAATCGTACGTTTGTGAGAGGTACTACGATTGTTAGTTATCTAATGTTATATATTGAACGATATATAATTGAGTTTACCGTACAAGCGGTTGTCGGTATGACTGATACAATCGGCCGCTTAAATGCTCGATTACAAAATGGTCAAGTCCAAACGTATGGGGCTGTAGCATTTCTAGGATTAGTAGTAATCCTTGTCGTCTTGACCGTGACAGGGGGGTATTTCAGATGACAGATTCATACTTGCTTTCCTTACTCATCTTCTCCCCACTCGTAGGGATTATCATTTTAGCATTTGTACCGAAAGGCCAACATCAGCTACTGAAGTCGATTGGCTTTTTAGCAACATTGTTGCCGCTCATTTTAGCGTTTGTAGCGTTTGTCAATTTCGATCAAGGTGGCTCAGGAAATCAATTTGCGGAAACACGAGAGTGGATTAATTTTAGTAGCAATGGATTATTAGCGCATGGTATAAATCTTTCCATTCCATACGAGTTAGGACTAAACGGATTTGGAATGGTCCTGATCTTACTAACAGCGGTAGTATCAACATTAGCGGCACTGGCTTCCATATTGCAAATAAAATCAGGTTGGAAAGCCTACTTCATGTTATTCCTTTTATTAGAGATAGGGATGCTAGGAGTATTTGCTTCACAAAATCTATTTTTGTTCTTCTTATTCTTTGAAATAACACTCATTCCGATGTACTTCTTAATCGGAAAGTGGGGATTCTTAGATCGAGAAAAAGCAGCGAACAGTTTTTTAATTTACAATGGGCTAGGTTCAGCGGTGTTACTCATTGCGATTATTACGATATTTGTTTTAACAAGTACGACAAATATCGATCAAATTACAATGATGATGCAAATGCTTGGTCCTGAAGCCGATAATTTAAAGTGGGGCTTACTCATCGCTTTATTAGTGGCGTTTGGTGTTAAGTTACCAATCTTCCCGTTGCATAGCTGGATGCTCCGAGTGCACGTTCAAGCACCGCCAGCGATTGTTATGCTTCACTCAGGGATCTTATTAAAAATTGGTGCATATGGACTTATTCGCTTTGGAGTCGGTTTCTTCCCAGAACAAGTGAACCAAATGGCAGCAGTCCTTGCGATTTTAGGGGTTATTAATCTTTTATATGGTGCGTATTTAGCACTCATTCAATCAGATTTAAAAATGGTGTTAGCGTACTCGAGTATTTCGCACATGGGAATTGTTCTTATTGGGGTAGCTGCATTAAACGATGTCGGTATGCAAGGGGCCGTCTTCCAAGTCGTCTCACACGGATTAATTTCCGCGTTGCTCTTCTTCTTAATCGGTGTCTATTATGAGCGTACAAATACATCTCAGATCCCGAATTTAAGTGGGTTAGCACGCTCCATGCCAATCGCTTCAGGCTTCTTGTTAGTCGGGGCAATGGCGTCACTAGGCTTACCAGGAATGTCTGGTTTTATCAGTGAGTTTTTAGCTTTCCTTGGATTATTTAGAGAAATGCCTATTATTGCAGCGGTGGGTACATTAGGTATTATTTTAACGGCTGTTTACTTACTTCGAGCCGTTTTAAATGTAACGTTTGGCCCTACGCCTGAGAAGTGGAAAGAACTTCAAGACATCAAACCACTTGAAATGGTACCTGTGCTCGTTTTGCTTGCTTTTATCATTTTAATTGGTGTGTATCCAAGCGTTTTAGCAGAACCATTGCAAGCATCATTACAATTCATCTTAGCAGGGATAGGGGGGTAAACGATTATGGATTTAGAAACACTACTTAGCTACCCGTGGGGGATTATGGCACCAGAGTTTACAATTCTGATCGTTGCGACGCTCCTATCGCTAGCCGACTTATTTATGAAAGATAAGGTTGACCGAAATGTATTAGGTTGGGGTGCAATTGGTGGGGTTGTACTCGCTCTCATCTTCCTCGTTGGCCAATTTGGTGCACCTGTACAAATGATTTTGTATGATACGTATCGACTTGACTCATTTTCGGTAGCATTTAAACTGATCCTATTAATAGGTACGCTTTTTGTCCTATTGATTGGTCTCGATTATAGTAAAAAGGAAATTAAATATCGCGGCGAATTTTTCTACTTATTACTAACAGCATTACTTGGTGGAATGATCATGTCATCGAGTGCCGACATGATTACATTATTCGTCGGATTAGAACTACTTTCATTATCTTCATACGTAATGGCAGGGCTTCGAAAAGAAAATCTCCAATCCAACGAGTCGGCATTTAAATATGTCGTTAATGGTGGAGTAGCAACAGCGATCACATTATTCGGTATGAGTTATGTTTACGGTCTTACAGGGCATACTAACTTATTTGATATAAGAGATTCCTTGCAAAATCCAGTAGTACTCGAAAACAGTTTCCTGTTAGCGTTCGCGTTTTTCTTAGTCTTTGTTGGTCTAGCGTTTAAAGTCGCTGCAGTGCCGTTTCATATGTGGTCCCCAGATGTGTATCAAGGCGCACCAACACCAGTTACTGCATTTCTAAGCGTTGTTTCAAAAACAGCAGGGTTTGCGTTAATCTTACGCTTTTTACTGGTTGTCTTTGGTGGAGCACACGGGATTGTACCGATGCAACCACTGTTGTTAGATACACAAATTTATATTGCGGTCATCGCTGGCTTAACAATGATTGTTGGTAACGTCATGGCCCTTCGCCAAACGAATGTAAAGCGGCTGTTTGCCTATTCAAGTGTAGCGCAAGCGGGGTACTTGTTAGTTCCTTTCGCAACGTTATCGATTGTTATGTTTGAAAATGTTTGGTTCTACTTAGTTGCTTATCTGTTCATGAACTTAGGTGCGTTTGCAGTCTTACAGTTCGTAACATCACAATCTGGTACGGAAGATTTAAAAAGCTTTTCGGGTCTTGGTGGACGTTCACCATTGCTTGCGGTTGGAATGGCAGTATTCCTCGTTTCATTAGCAGGGATCCCGGTCACTGCAGGGTTTATGGGTAAATTTTATATCTTTATTGGTGCATTAAGTACAGGACACTTTATATTAGCTTCTGTCATGATTGCGACGTCAGTCATTTCGTACTTCTATTACTTTGGCATTATGACGCAAATGTTCTTTAGAAGGTCAGCTACAACAGAACCGATGCGAGTACCAGTTGGGACATCGATTGTCATAGTGGTAGCTGTTATTGCAACCATTGGACTTGGAATTGTTCCACAACTAGCCATCGACTTTTTCAATACGAACTTTGATTTCTCACAAATTTTCATGCGAACCTAATACTAAGGTGTAATGAAGAAGAGCTTTCCTAATTGGGAGGGCTCTTTTTTTAGGTCATACATTGATTAAATGAGGAAGCAAGGAGAGGGGTAACCTTGGAGGGTTCGTGGATCATGTAAAAAGGGACAGTCGTGAACTAAAAAACTTCTCAATGAAATGTGACGGTTTTGTATCTTTGGCGTCTAAAGAAGTGACGAAAAAAAAAGAGGTTTTGAAGTTAGTAAATAGTGGTATCTATAAATTACAAGCTTGAGCATTGCTAATTTGAAGCATTTGGCCTCTATTTTTCAAGAACTTTGTAGATTTATGTATATTTCCAAGGAAATGTAGATTTTTATCAAAAAATCGGGTATTATGTATTTTGCATTGCTTTGTTAGTTTAGGTAAAACGTACCTTTTCATGGAAAAGGCAAATCGAGTATAGTTAACAATGCAGTGATCTTTTGACTAAAGGAGTATTGGCGATGGATGGCTTTGGAATGCAAGGTTTGCTACATATTACAGTTAGTTTAATGTTTGTAGTGATTACTTGGTGGGCGCTTCAAACCTTTAAGTTTGATCTTTTCTTTATAGATCCAAAAGGCCCAAAAGCAAAAACATTAATGATTTTACTCACGATTGGAATAGCTCATCTCGTAAGTAGCTTCTTTTTGGATTATTTGAATTGGTCAACGATGCTTAAATACCTATTTTAAATCAAGTGAAGTCATAACATACACAGTTTATTAAGGCCTTGGCTTCTGAGGTCAAATGTTCTGATAACTTGAGATTTAAAATGAATTTTGAGATACCAGAACATTTGTTTGTAAATAAATTGGCGCAGTTCTGCATCTCACAAATGGGAGTTGTCGAAAGTTGACTGTAACTTCCATGTATGTAAAGCCTCTCAATGGAAAAAATGTTACTAATTAATTGTTTTGTAACGGAGAGGGGCTTACAAAGAGAGATGAAAAAAATAGTGCCGATTATAGGATTGGTTCTTTTATTTGCAATGAGTATCTTAACTCACGGGGAAACAAAGGAACAAACACAACTAGTTGACATTGTTCACTTGATGGAAGAGCAAGCTGTTCAAATTGAAGGTTGGAGACTGTATACAAGAGGGACGGGAAAAGAAGTCGCAACGATTGAAGAGTATGAAGAACAACTCCATGAGATTTTGGCTTCCGAGCAAGACTTTCAATGGGACACCACGAATTGGAAAGATAACGAACATTGGAAAGTGACGGGAACAAACGGTTTTGAACAACTTACTGTTCTAGCTTACCCTCTAGAAGATCAATACTCCATGTACCTCATTTATGAATTTTTAGGAAAAGGTAAACCACAGGACGTAGAGACCATTACTTCTTTTTTTCAAGAACGCTTGGACCAGTTGTATGTAGAAACCCCTACTGTATTTACAACCGTAACAGGACACCGCGAAGACTTACACCAAAGGTCTATGTATGATTTTGGATCTGAGATAGTAGAAGAATTCTCGGCTGAAAAAGTTGAAGAATTAAAAGAAGAAACTTTTATATCGATCTCTGCATATACTAAACAATGGGTACACTCTCTCGATACGAACGGGAACAACATGAACTTGCAAATTGCGTTAAGGCAAGATTCCAGGTTGGGCACTAAAACAACCATAACAATAGGAACGCCTATAATTACGACTGAATATTGATATATAAGAGACGCTGAAAATAAGACGCGGAGGGGAATACGTTGGAAAAAATAATTGTCCAAGGCGGTAAGCAGCTCTCTGGCTCTGTGAAAGTGGAAGGGGCTAAGAACGCTGTTTTACCAGTTATCGCTGCATCTATTCTCGCTAGCCGTGGCACTAGCAACATATATGATGTGCCATCATTGGCTGATGTATACACGATGGAGGAAGTTTTACGAAATTTAAATATTGATGTGACGTACGAAAACGGAACATTTTCTGTGAAAGCAGAAAAACCATTAAAAATTGAAGCACCTTTTGAATATGTAAGAAAAATGCGTGCCTCATTCCTAGTTATGGGTCCATTACTTGCTCGCGTTGGTCATGCAAGAATTGCTTTGCCAGGAGGATGTGCGATTGGTTCGAGACCAATTGATCAGCATTTAAAAGGCTTTGAAGCGATGGGAGCAGTTGTAGAAATCGGTAATGGATTTATCGAAGCGAAAATTGATGGCCGTTTAAAAGGGGCAAAAATATATTTAGATTTCCCAAGTGTTGGAGCAACTGAAAATATTATGATGGCAGCTGCAATGGCAGAAGGAACTACCATCTTAGAAAATGCTGCAGAAGAGCCAGAAATTGTTTGCCTTGCTAACTATTTAAATGCTATGGGAGCTAAAGTTCGCGGAGCAGGAACAGGAACGATTCGCATTGAAGGTGTAGATGAATTAATCGCAGCCAATCACACGGTAATTCCAGACCGAATTGAAGCAGGAACATTTATGGTTGCTGCCGCAATTACAGGAGGAAATGTCCTTGTTGAGGGAGCGGTTTCTGAACATTTACGCCCACTTATTGCGAAAATGGAAGAAATGGGAGTACAAATCATTGAGGAAGAAAACGGTCTACGAGTCATTGGCCCTAAAACGTTAAAACCAATTGATATTAAAACGATGCCGCATCCTGGTTTCCCAACAGATATGCAAGCGCAAATGATGGCATTGCTTCTAAAGTCGAATGGAACGAGTGTTATTACAGAAACGGTATTTGAAAATCGTTTCATGCATGTGGAAGAATTCCGTCGCATGAATGGAAATATTAAAATTGAAGGAAGATCTGCAATTATTAGTGGACCAAGTTCACTACAAGGTGCTGAAGTGTCAGCAACTGATTTACGTGCAGGTGCTGCCCTAATTCTTGCTGGATTAGTTGCAGACGGTGTAACACGTGTAGTGGAACTCAAGCATATAGACCGCGGTTACGTTGACCTTGCTGGTAAATTGAGTAAGCTAGGTGCTAACGTTGAACGAATCGAAGAAATTGTGGAAGAGGAAATTCAAAATCAGGATGCTCCTGCACCCTTGAAAATGAATACAAACCTTGTTTAATACAGAATGTGTCTTACGCTAACCTAAGTGTAAGGCACTTTTTTTGTTTTCGTATTTTTCTAATTTACTTAGCATACAATAATATTCTGTTATAGAACCATTATAGCCATAATTTTATAGAAATATATTAAAAAATTCTAAATAATATGTAAAAATCTTTAATTTGTAAACAAATTGAAAAAAATGGTCTATTTCATGACAAGCCTGCATAAAATCAGTAAAGAGACAAAAAGGATTCCCAGTATACTAAAAAACACGTAACTAACTATGAACTAGGCGAATTTTTTTATTTGACCATCAGTGTGGAGGACACTGATGGAAGTTTTAGTTTAAGTACTGGAGGCTTGGCATGAAACGAATAGTAATTATAGGAACTATTTTATGTAGTATTATTGTAGGTTTACCTGCGATGCTCGTCATCATGTTTTCATCAGATGATCTTGAAACGATAAATCCAGTTGAAACCGCCGCCTCAGCAGGTACGGAGCAAGAGATGCAGCTAGAAAATTCAACACCTATTTCGGTATCGGTCTATCGGTCAAAAGAAAGTAGGATTGAAGAAGTTCAACTCGAAGAATATGTGGTCGGAGTGGTGGCTTCTGAAATGCCAGCAGAATTTGAAATTGAGGCATTAAAGGCACAAGCCCTAACGGCGAGAACGTTTATATTAAAACAAATGCTAGAACCTAGTGATTTTGCCATGCCTGAGGGCGCAATGGTTACGGACACAGTTCACCACCAAGTATATAAAAGCCAAGAGCAGTTAAAAGAAGAATGGGGTAAAGACTATGAATGGCGGATTACTCGTATTCGTGAAGCCGTCGCACATACACAAGGTCAAGTGCTAACCTATGACGGTAATCCAATCACAGCCGCTTTCTTCTCGACGAGTAACGGCTATACCGAGAACTCAGAAGATTATTGGCCAAATCCGATTCCATACTTACGAAGTGTTGAAAGCCCATGGGATACGAATTCACCGAGATTTACGGCAACAACCGCTATTTCTGTTAGCGAATTTCAAGAAAAACTAGGAGTACAATTACCACCCGATGGCTCAGTGGGGCAAATTATCAATCGCACAGACGGAAATCGTGTGGCTCAAGTAAATATCAATGGTAAAGAATTAACGGGACGTCAAGTAAGGGAAAAATTAGCATTAGATTCCAGTGATTTTAACTGGAGGAGACAAGGCGACCAAATTATCGTAGAAACCAGGGGCTGGGGCCATGGCGTTGGCATGAGCCAATACGGTGCGAATGGAATGGCAAAGGAAGGAAGAACTTATCAAGATATTATCCAGCATTACTATCAAGGCGTAGCCGTCTCACCTGTCGATCCATATATCGGTGATCTTGTAGTGCGAAAAGATTGATGTCGAGCTAAGCGCTGTGCTAGAAGTGATTGATGCGGAAATTTATCCCGTTTAACTGGCGCTAAGACCCCCACTTCAAACCTTTGAGGCCACAAGAAAGACTATGTAGGAGATAAGCGCCAGTAACAACCCGATTGGTTCAACTAACATTCAGCGGGGATGAAAGAAAACTTCCTATGAATTAAGTTTCACTTTATATACGAATGAATAGGAGGAGTGCAGGTCCATTTAGGATCAGCTTCCTCTTTATTTTTATTTGTGAAAGCAGTAATAATGCAAGAGCGTTTTTTAGATATCGGAGAAAGAAGGCATATTGAGATTAATTCAGGTTTCAGACGCGAGTATTTACAATAAAAGGAAATAAAAGCGAGTAACAATGCATTTAGGATGAAATGTTTCCAGTAAAAGGAATAAATAATAAGTAAACTCCATTTTAGATCAAAATTATCCCTTAAAATGGAAGCGAAGTCGAGTAAATCAGCTTTTAGATTAAATTTCTCCCTACTCGAGATCCTTACTGAAGCCCTGGTAAATTAGTAACGTTAAGTAATTTCGTTCAATTAAAAAGAGGTGTAACTACCTATAAAAAGTGGCTAACTTAACACATTGTAAAAAAATTTAGTTTTTCTTGCATAATATGAAAGGGTTTGTCGAAAAATAATTCAAAAAACTTTTTTTAGAAAATGTATATAATGTCTTGAATTTGATCAGAATGGTTGCTGAGGTGATGATCAAATGAGAGATGAAGAAAAAAATCAATCTTCAAAACAATCAAATGAAGTGAACAAATTTAATGTTCAACGATTCTTACGCAAGAAATGGATGTTACCGGCTGTTTACTTAGGAGCTGCTGCAATTGTACTTAGTGCTTTTTTCCTCATGCAAAATCAAGATAATACAGCTTTAGAGTCTGATCCAATCGGGGTCACACAACCAAGCGGTGATGGAATTGAAGTACACGAAGGTGATGCAATCCCAGTTACAAGTGCAAATGAAGTTATCAAAATGCCAGTAGCAAACGAAAGTGAAGTTGATATTGTAGGATATTTTTATGACTACAATGCCTCAGCTGAAGAGCAACAAGCTGCATTAGTGTATTACAACAACATGTACTACCAAAACAAAGGAATTGATTTAGCACAGGAAAACGGCGAAAGCTTTGAAGTAACTGCTGCACTTAGTGGTACAGTTGTAAAAGCTGAAAAAGATCCTTTACTTGGTCATGTGATTGAAATTAACCACGATAATGGGGTTATTACACATTATCACAGCTTAGAAGGTTTAGAAGTTGAAGAAGGTTCTTCTGTGAAACAAGGTGACATTATTGGACGTGCTGGACGCAACTTGTACAATGCTGAAGCAGACGTTCACGTTCACTTTGAAATTCGTCATAACGGTGAAGCTGTAAATCCTTTAGACTATTTTAACCAATCTCTTGAAACGTTAGTCGATGAAAGCCATCGTATGGATGAAGACATCGCAAGCGCTGAAGAAGATGTAGATGGTGCTAAAGACGCAGAAGATGACAAAGAGAAAAATGAAGAAGACGAAGAAGTTCAACCAGAATAATTAAACCAAAAAAGTGGTGGCAGACACTTCTAACGAGCAATCGTTAAAGTGTTTGTCACCTTTTTTAACGTGTTCATTGTGGAAAGTTAATCTATCAATGGTTCCGAGAGTTTCAAGAAAAAATTTACAAAAAAAAATAAAAAAACAGTTGACTAAGTATCTGAAAATTTGGAATAATGTGTATTGTAAAACAATAAAATGAAGACTGAGCAAGAGTGCAACCTAGTGATTTCAACAACAATCTTCTGTTATGTAATACATACAGAAAAATGAGAATAAGAGATCTCAACCGATAGTAACGTATAAGAGAAGTTTGAAGAGCTTGGTTCAGTAGTTGTAAACGTAAAAAAATGATAGCGTTTACACCGTAATATAACACGTTAAAATTCTATGTTTTATTTTTTCGCCAAGGAGGGATGGTATAAGAACTTTTTTCAAGCGATCATCATCGCTCAGTCTTAAAAGCAACTTTTGGGTTCTTTTAAAAACTGATTACAGGGTCAGTTTTTCATGCGTTAATAATTTAAGGGGGAAAACTGATATGATCTATGTCTTTTTACTGATTACACTGTTTAGCTTTATATTTGCTTTCTGCAAGAAAAAGCCATTATTCTTATCCGTACCATTCGCTACGATTTTCGTATATATGATCGTCCAAATTGCAATGGTCCCTCTTCCATTTTGGGATACCGTAAAGTTTATTGTGAGTTTAAGGTGATCAAGTGAAAAAAAAGACCAATTGTAAGAAATGTAGTAGCGACGAAACGGTAGTGATGAACAAGTGGCAATACTTCATATTTTTATCAACTTTACCCATCCTAGTATCTCTCATCTTTAGCTATATTTTTCATCCGATCTTACTAAGCTTTATCCTCATTGTTTTTCTCGTCAACATGACTATCGCCAAAAAGAAAACACCATTTATCATCTGTAGAAATTGTAAACAAGCCCAACCAGGATAACAAGCGAGTGTCTCTTCCTTTAGAAACAGTAGCTCAAATAGCACATACGTTTATAGAAAAAAGGCAATAGACCAATTATTATGTAAGCGGTTACAAAGTCTAGGTAACGAAAGTCCTATTGATTATTTAAAGGGGGTGAGAATATGAAAAAAATCGATAAGTCTGTAGCAGATGCCTATTTTAAAGCAAGAAACAGAGTGATCCTCATTTGTCTACTCATTGGGGGTTTAGCATCTTTTGGTGTAGTAGCGATTGCAGAGTCTCTCGTTAACTTCACATTTATGGGAATGCCGTTCCATTACTATATGGGGGCGCAAGGAGCAGTCATCACTTTCGTTGTTTTACTTTATGTCAATGCCATCATAAGTGACCGAATTGATAAGAAGTTTGGTATTGATGAGGAACAAAATACACGGATTGGTGCAGGAAAAGCACTTGATCACTAATTTGCATCTGATTAAAGACACTGACCTCATGTTCAGTCGAACATCATCTCTATAAAAAAAAAGTGAGGCAGGCTCTAAACAGTGCTTAGACACTGCTAGAGTCTAGCCCCTCAAAATAAGCGACATTCATCATTAAGTGGCCCTTAATCGATGAAAAAAAATCGAACACTATTAGTTTAACAAAATTCATAAAAAAATAGAAACCTTATCCTTTAGGGGGAAGATATATGGACTCTCAATCAATCGTTTCAATATTAATGATTTGCTTAACGTTTGGACTTTATATCGGTATTTCCGTTTATAATCGTGCGAAAGTGACATCTGACTTTTACGTAGCGAGCCGTGGTGTACCACCGTTCTGGAATGGTATGGCCATCGGTGGAGACTGGATGAGTGCGGCCTCTTTTATTGGTATGGCTGGTACGCTCATGATCTTAGGGTATGACGGTTTAGCCTACATCATGGGTTGGACAGGTGGATACTTATTTTTAACGTTTTTACTTGCACCGCAATTACGTAAGTACGGTCGTTACACGGTGCCAGAGTTTATCGGTGACCGTTTTGATAGTAATGCGGCTCGTTTAATCGCGGCGATTGCAACGATTATTATTTCCTTCACATACATTATTGGTCAGCTTTCAGGATCTGGGGTTGTTATCGGCCGTATTCTCAACATTCCAGCGATGTACGGAACGATGATTGGGGTTGTCATCATTGCAATTTACGCTACACTGGGTGGTATGAAAGGGATTACGTGGACTCAAGTGGCCCAGTATATCATCTTAATTATTGCCTACATCATTCCAATCGTGTTTATGTCGTTACAAGTAACAGGAAACCCAATCCCATGGTTAACATATGGAAACATCGTTACACAACTTGGTGAACTCGATAAGGAATTGGGCATAAGTGAATATTTCGCGCCATTTGCGCAAAGTGATAAATCTCAGTTTATTGCCCTTTTATTTACATTAATGGTAGGTACGGCAGCGTTACCACACGTTATCGTTCGTTTCTATACGGTATCAACAATGAAAGCAGCTCGTTGGAGTGGAGCTTGGGCGCTTCTTTTTATCGCGTTACTTTACTTGTCAGCTCCAGCATACGCAGCATTCTCTCGTTTCATCTTAATGACACAAGTAGCAGGAAGTCCGATTAATAGTTTGCCAGCTTGGACGCAAAGCTGGGTAGATACAGGTCGCTTGCAAGTTGCTGATACAAATGGAGACGGCGTTCTTCAATGGGAAGAAATTATTATTAGTAATGACATCGTCGTTATGGCAACACCAGAAATCGCTAACTTAGGCATGTTCGTTATCGGTCTTGTCGCAGCAGGCGCGATGGCAGCAGCCTTATCAACAGCGGGTGGTCTATTAATTACGATTTCTTCATCGTTTGCTCATGATATTTACTATCGTCTTATGAACCCACAAGCAAGTGACAAAAGGCGTCTAGCCGCAGGTCGTTGGGCGATCGTATTATCGACGATTGTTGCAGGAATTGTCGCGCTTGATCCACCAGGGGTTATTACGCAAATTGTCGCATGGGCGTTTGCACTCGCGGGCGGTACGTTCTTCCCAGTTCTTTTACTCGGGGTTTGGTGGAAACGTTGTAACGCTAAAGGTGCAATCGCAGGTATGCTTTCAGGTTTATTTGTCACACTTCTGTACATTTTATTAGCTCGTCAAGGAATTACCATTTTTGGTATACTAGACACAGGTGCTGGTATTATCGGCGTTCCGGTCAACTTACTTGTAACGTTTCTAGTGTCTAAAGCTACAGCAGCACCATCGCAACGCATCCAAGATGAAGTCATCGATTTACGTTACCCGGAGCAAATGACTTATAAAGATGGCGAGGTATGGATGGATGAATCGGCAGGAAAATAAAGACTTATTTGAACAAATTCACAAGCACCCTTTATTTTATGGGGTGCTTGATTCTCAATTTATTAGCTTAATGGAAAAGTGTACATTAAAGCATTATAACAAAGCGGAAAAAGTCCTTTATTCGAAAACACCAAGAGAAGGGCTTCTTCTGATTTTAACAGGAATGGCCGAAGTGTATGTTCAAGGAGATGACGGTCTTTTTCAGCAAGAAGTTTTAGAAGTTTTGCAGACGGGTGATATGATTGGCTTTTCTAGTTTAGCCGACTTTTTAGGAGAACCCAATCCCCATGTGGCGAAGTATACGGTTGAAGTCCGCGCCGTGGAAGATTCGTACTGCTTAAAAATTCCTTATTCTGTCGTTGAAGCGCGCTGGGATGATGAAGGGGTACGAGACTTTGTTCTTCGCCAAGTGGCCGTCCGTTTACGAGATATTTACGGATCTTTAGCGGAACAAGTGAAGCTAGCGAACCAATGGGGCGAGAGTGATCCGTTCATTCGCCGAATTCAAGATTTAATGAATGAGCCCGTCGTGTCTGTGGTGAAGGATGAAGCGGTTCAAGTCGCTGCGAAAAAAATGGTCGAACAGCGATCGAGCTCAGTTGTCGTTAATGATTTTGACGGTACGTTAATTGGGATTATTACGGAAAAAGATCTCGTCCAACGCGTTGTTGCGAATAATAGTGATGGTCCGTTAAAAGCGAGTGATGTGATGACCGCAAACCCTGTGACGATTTCACGCTACGCCTATTATTATGAGGCGATGTCTAGTTTTCTTTTAAATGGAGTAAAGCACTTACCTGTTGTGGAAAAAAGTAAAGTCATCGGGATGGTCACCTTATCAGATTTGTTACGAAAGAAAAATCGTGGCTCAATGGAAATTTTACAAAAAATTGAGCAGTCTACTTTGGCGAATCTACCAACGGTAAAAAATGCAATCTATGATGTGCTTGGGCAACTGATCAATGATGAAATTCCAACGGTTCATACGCTGGAGATTATTACGAAGCTATACGACCGGCTTGTCAATCATTGCATAGATTTAGCGGTTGAATCACTCGCAGCGAAAGGAAAAGGCAAGCCTCCTGTGCCGTTTTGTTGGTTTCAAATGGGCAGCGGTGGACGTGGAGAACAGTTTTTATTAACCGACCAAGATCATTTCCTCGTCTATGCGAACCCTGACAGTGATAATAGTGGTGAAGTCGAAGAATATTTTGCACTCCTCGGTCAAGAAATCGTCGATCATCTCCATACAGCTGGCTATAAACTGTGTATCGGTAAAATGATGGCAAATGAAGAGAGTTGGCGTGGGACACTTAAGACGTGGCAAGATCGCTTGCGAGGGTGGGCATTACGAGCAACAAATGACAATGTGTTGTTAGGCCATAATTTTATGTCTTTCCGATTTTTATACGGGGACGATGATCTTCATGATGAGTTTACTAAGATGGTAAAAGATCAAGTGGCGAAATCACGAATCTATTTATACCGAATGGCAGAACAAGAAAGGGACCACCCTGTTCCGACACTCGATCACCCGATTCGTGCATTATTCGGATTAAGACGAAATTCAATCGATATCAAAAAAAATGCACTCTTTCCGCTGCACCATTGCTTACAAATTTTATCCGTTCATCATGGAATTGTGGAAGGAACACCTATGCAACGACTTGATGCCCTCGTGAAACAAAATGTGTTTACACCTGAAGTGGCCGACGATATTCGCTTTGCCTATGAAATCGTCTTAAAAGTAAGAGTCGAGCAAGCATGGGGGAGATATCTGCGCAAAGAAGAAGGAACGAGTGAAGTCCAATTTACGCATCTTCGCTCTCGTGATAAAGAAGAACTCATGATTGCGTTAAAAGCCGTCCGCTCTTTACAAAACCAAACACTTGGTGCATTTGGAATGTTGTGATTGGATTGAGGAAATGGTTTTTATTGTTAAAGGCGTTTGAAGTGGGGAAAGTTAGCTTAAGCAAGATGGATTATCATCATAA
Source organism: Alkalihalobacterium alkalinitrilicum (assembly GCF_002019605.1). Classification (NCBI taxonomy): domain Bacteria; kingdom Bacillati; phylum Bacillota; class Bacilli; order Caryophanales; family Bacillaceae; genus Alkalihalobacterium; species Alkalihalobacterium alkalinitrilicum. The sequence continues at coordinate 3,984,583 of NZ_KV917368.1, forward strand.
TAAAAGTACTATAGTGACCGTTTGAGCAGCTCAAAGGAGATAGCGGTCACTATGAAAGCATCATGGTGACCGTTTGAGCAGCTCAAAGGAGATAGCGGTCACTATGAAAGCGTCATGGAGCCCGTTTGAGCAGCTCAAAGGAGATAGCGGTCACTATGAAAGCATCATGGTGACCGTTTGAGCAGCTCGAAGGAGGTAGCGGTCACTATGAAAGCGTCATGGAGCCCGTTTGAGCAGCTCGAAGGAGGTAGCGGTCACTATGAAAGCGTCATAGTGACCGTTTGAGCAGCTAAAAGGAGGTAGCGGTCACTATGAAAGCGTCATGGTGACCGTTTGAGCAGCTCGAGGAGGTAGCGGTCACTATGAAAGCGTCATAGTGACCGTTTGAGCAGCTAAAAGGAGGTAGCGGTCACTATGAAAGCGTCATGGTGACCGTTTGAGCAGCTCGAGGAGGTAGCGGTCACTATGAAAGCGCCATGGTGACCGTTTGAGCAGCTCGAAGGAGGTAGCGGTCACTATGAAAGCGCCATGGTGACCGTTTGAGCAGCTCGAAGGAGGTAGCGGTCACTATGAAAGCGCCATGGTGACCGTTTGAGCAGCTCGGAGGAGATTGCGGTCACTATGAAAGCGTCATGGAGCCCGTTTGAGCAGCTCAAAGGAGATAGCGGTCACTATGAAAGCGTCATGGTGACCGTTTGAGCAGCTCGGAGGAGATAGCGGTCACTATGAAAGCGTCATGGTGACCGTTTGAGCAGCTCGAAGGAGATAGCGGTCACTATGAAAGCGTCATGGAGCCCGTTTGAGCAGCTCGAAGGAGGTAGCGGTCACTATGAAAGCGTCATGAAGCCCGTTTGACCGTCCTGAAGACACAAATACAGCTCGTATTTTATAGAACATTAGTCTTGCGTATCTTGAGCACTAACATAATAAGAATACTTACCGTGTCCCATGGGTTTAAAATTTGTTGATAGGATCCTTCGAATGGTTTTCGTAGACTTGATTATTTTGCACCATTCGTGAACAGTATTTGTTGTTATTTTTCTGTTTGGAAAAAGAGTTTTAAATTCCTCTATGCTCCTTAGGACTGCAGTTGTGATATTTTCTCTGCAACCACATTTTTTACAAATTAAATTTTTTTCTTTGAATTCAGTAATAAATGAGTGGCAATCTAGACATGTTACCCCTTTTTCAAGTTGTTCAAAGGTATATTCAGGTAATCGTGTGTAGGGGGACTCATTAAGGTGAATGGATATTAATTGTTTTGCGGCCTTTTGGTGAAGATCATTTAATGTTGAGGATGTTTTGTTTATTTTGTTCATAAAGCGATTAAGCTGAGCAGGAAAAATAATCGGTAGGTTTAATGGGGCTTGATATAGTTGAAACCCGTGGTTAACGAAGATAAGGTATGCTTCAATCGAAAAGTTAAATCCATGATCTTGGAGCAATCGTCGGAATAAGGATTCACTTCGTTTCAACTGAAGTAGTGGGTTCTTTATTTCAGTCCTTGAAAGTTTATACCAGCTATCACCTTCGACATAGAAATCACCTTCATAATTTTTTATTTCAAAAAGATAAATGGAATCTGAGGATAATAATATTGTATCAATTTGGAATAAAGTGTTATTAAACTCGAACAATAAATCATTTAAAATAAGAAAATTACCATTTAATAGGTCTAATCGGTCCGCTACCCGTTCATCAAACTTCTGCTCACCAATAAACCCCTTTTCAAGATTTGTATAGTGACTCTCAGAGTTAGCACTTAAACTCATACGGTTATTTAGCAATCTCAAAATTTGCAATTCTAAGGGGACATTACGAGGTTTTATAATCATATGTCACATCCTTTCGTCTATTAAATTCATTTTCATTTTATTTAATAGTGAAAAAATTTACAAGATAGAAAGTATAATCGACAAAAAGTGCCTAGTACCTCTCCCCGTTTTTCTTCCTTAATGTACCTAACCCGTCTCAAAAAGCTAGTATTCAATTATATACCGAAAATATTTTTTTTCAATTCTATTCAAAAAAAAATTTTAGCCTTATATTAAATATGAAGAAACTGAATATATTTTAGGAGGAAACGAAGTGAAACGCATAATAATGACATTGGCTTCTATCATTTTATTATTGTCTTTTTCATTACCAACAGTAAGTAACGCTGCACTCAACCAGATCGAGCTAGATGAGTTTTTAATAGAGATAGGATTGACGCAAGAAGAACTTGAAGATCAACTCATGATTCATCACTTTATGGAATTAGGAGGTTTCGAATCAGTAGAAGAGTTGAGAGATTATTTAGGCCCTGTAATTGATGATGAAAATTTACAAGCTTTACTGGATCAATATGGACTAACACTAGAGGAATTAGTCATTCTTTTAGAAGAGTACGGTGAAAGAATAGAAGATTATGTTTTTCTTTATGACCTTGAATTCACGATTGATTTTTATCTTAACTTTGAAGATATCAGTTGGGAAGATATTCTTGCTGAATTAGATGCGATTTTTGCTGAGTTTGATTTAACAGCTGAAGAGCTTGAGCGATTGTTTGACCACTTTAGAAATCTTGATTGGGAAGATCCAGCTTTTGAAGAACGACTTTTTAATCTTGAAGAAAGAGCGATGGCCCTTCCAGACTTTGAAAGTGCTACTGAACTGTCAGCGGAAGAGATTGCGGAAATTTTAGCAATTTATTCAGAATTAATGAACCTTCTTGAGTTAGATGCGAAATATTATCTTATCGAAGGAAAAAACAAAGCGAGTAAACAGCCGATTTCATTGCAAACATTAGTTACGCTTGACCACTTAGAAGGGTACAATCTATTGATCGAGCTGTATAATTTAGAGGGAGATTTCCTTGCTGATCTTATCATTACTGCGGATATGTTCGGATCTGATCTCATTAAAGAACCAGCAGGAGATATAAAAGAAGTGAAAGAAATTGTAAAGAAGGCTCCTGCTAAAGGTCAATCAGAGGCCAAAACAGAAAAAGGAGCAAAAATGCCGAAAACAGCATCAAACTCGATGCAAAATGCGTTAATGGGTGTCGGAATGATGTTAACGGCTGTGTTTATTTATCGTCGCTTTAAAGTTAAAGGGGTATAGGCGATGAGGCTAGAAGAAGGAAAGAGAAGAAGGAGGCGGACGAAACGTCTTCTTCTTCTGTCTGTATGTATTGTTCTGTTTGTAGGTGGATTTTGGTTTACGACAACAAACGCTTACACCTTTTTAAAAGGCTACGGGCTGTATAAGGTCAACGAGGTGAAACAAGATCGTGCCCCTGTTCAGGAAGTTGCAATTAGCGAAAAGGAAGCGAATGAGGATGAGGGCGAGGACGAGGGTCCACTGTATCCTGAACGTCCCAGTCAAGGAGAGTTAATGGGGGAACTTTATATTCCAAAGCTGCAAGCAACGCTACCTATTTATCATGGAACGGATGAGGATGAGCTAGAACGCGGTGTTGGCCATTTTCTAGGAAGTGTTTTGCCAGGTGAACAGGATAATAGTGTCTTATCAGGCCATCGTGACACGATTTTTCGTCATTTAGGAGAAGTCGGGGTACAAGATGACCTCATTGTAACAACGAGTGCTGGGGAATTTACGTACCGCATCAACAAAGTTCGGATCGTCGATGAAGATGACCGCACTGTAATCGTCCCTAAGCCAAGAGCAACCTTAACGGTAACGACTTGCTATCCGTTTGGGTTTATAGGTGCAGCACCTGAGAGGTATGTATTAATTGCCCATTTGGTGAAATTCGATCGAGAGAAGAAGTTTGGTGTTTGATCTCTATATCTTTGAACTTAAGCGTTAGTCACACCCTCTCGTGGAGATCGAGAGACCTCGTGACTAACGTTTTTTATTGGGGTGGAGGTCTGTTTGACTTTCACTTTCTCGAGGACACTAGTGCCGTTATTTTGCAAATCAACAGCACTCTAATGGAGTTAGCGAACACAGACGCACTTATTGACTGAAAAAGACGAGGAAATGGCCATATCGATGGTAGATAACGGAACCACTCGACCTCACTGTTTGGAAACACATCCTGTTTGTCACAGATAGTAAAATAGTCGACATAAGCACTGCGGATCATCAAGACTCTTCACTAGAGCTAACAATAAAAAAATTAGCAATTAAGCATAGAAAAAATTTAGAAAATTCGGTAAAATGTAATCATTGTATATATAAAAAACAAAAAAACATTTCTAGGGAAATACTGTAGCTTTTCATTTCCTAAAACATGAGCAACAGTAAACATCGTTGAAGAAACGATTTCATTTGTAAAGATCTATCAATAAAAAACGCAAAAAAGGCAGATCACCATTACCTGTTGGCTTTCTTCCAAATAAACCAACCAATAAACTAGGAAGCTATCAATCAATTGAAATAAAATGGACTTAAAGAAGTAGAACAAACAGGGGGGAGGTTTTTTATGTTCTGGAAAAAAAAATTAATGCACTATCAACTAGACCAGCAACCCTCTTTGGATACTCCGTTACGCGATTTATCATTTACCGTGTTTGATACGGAAACAACAGGATTTGCTGTTGGTGGAAAAGATCGTGTGATTGAAATTGGAGCGGTACAAGTAGCAGAACTGATGGTAACCGACAATCAGTTTCAGACGTATGTGAATCCAGAAAGAGACATTCCACCTAAAATTACCGAACTGACAGGAATTGAACAACACTTCGTCGATCAAGCCCCCTCTTCACTAGAAGCAATCGAGTCTTTTTTTCAGTTTATCGAAAAGTCAAAAAGTGGGGGATGGGTTGGCCATTATTTAAGTTTTGATGTGATGGTCATTCGCAAAGAACTGCAACGAGCGAAATACACGTTTGAACAACCACTCTATATCGATACTCTTGATATGATCGGATATTTATGTCCGTCTTGGGATATGCGTGATTTAGAACAATACGCTAGGTCATTCGGAACAAACATGTACGATCGCCACAGTGCCATTGGAGATGCCTTAACAACCGCTCATCTCTTTGTTGAACTACTCCGCCTTCTTGAAGACCGAGGAAAGACAACTCTCGCAGACTTAGTTCAAGTGACAGATGCGAACAACCGCAACCGAGTTCTCCAATTTTAACCCTCACTACACCTATCCACGGACCTGTAATTCTGTGCTAACTATAGGTCCGTCGCATCATTTTTACGCATAAATTCATTAACGCATGAAAAAATGCCTTGTCCCTCTTGACTTTTTGGTATATATACCCTCCCTCCTTAATAAAATGTACCATTCACCAACATTGATTAGGAGGCGAGTGGTGTGCACGATTACATCAAAGAACGTACTATCAAGATAGGTAGGTACATCGTCGAGACGAGGAAAACAGTCCGCACGATCGCAAAAGAATTTGGCGTTTCCAAGAGTACCGTACACAAAGACTTAACCGAACGATTACCTGAAATCAATCAAGAGTTGGCAAACGAAGTAAAAGAAATTCTCGAATATCATAAGTCGATACGCCATTTACGCGGTGGTGAAGCAACGAAAGTGAAATATAAGAAAACCGACCTACCGAACGAAAAAGTAGTAAAAACACAAAATTGAAAATAAAAATCAATCCCTGTATTAACAAAATATGATAAAATAAAACATTAGTAGGAATACAGCTTCAAAAGCTGTCGAATGATTAGCCAAAACAGGGAGGATATCACTAATGTTCGGACGGGATATAGGGATTGATTTAGGTACAGCAAATGTTCTGATCTATGTCAAAGGAAGTGGAATTGTATTAAATGAGCCGTCTGTTGTTGCACTAGAAACAACAACGGGGAGAGTTCTTGCTGTAGGGGAAGAAGCGTTTCGAATGGTCGGACGAACACCAGGAAATATCGTTGCTTTACGTCCCATGAAAGATGGGGTTATCGCCAATTTCGAACTCACAGAATCAATGCTAAAACACTTCTTAAGTAAAATTAATGTAAAAAGTTTTTTCTCGAAGCCGAGAATTTTAATTTGTTGTCCTACAGAAATAACATCTGTAGAACAAAAAGCAATTCGAGAAGCTGCTGAGAAAAGTGGTGGAAAAAACGTTTACTTAGAGGAGGAGCCGAAAGTAGCTGCGATAGGAGCTGGAATGGATATTTTTCAACCGAGCGGTAACATGGTCGTAGACATAGGCGGTGGAACAACAGATGTTGCTGTTCTTTCAATGGGTGATATCGTCACCGCCTCTTCTATAAAAATAGCTGGGGATAAGTTTGATCATGATATTCTCCACTATATTAAAAAGAAGTACAAGCTCCTTATCGGAGAACGGACGGCTGAAGAAATTAAGAAGCAAGTTGCAACGGTATTTCCAGGTGCTCGTAAAGAAGAATTGGACATCCGCGGACGTGATATGGTAAGTGGACTTCCACGAACCATTACAGTCTATTCAGAAGAAATTCAAGATGCACTGATTGAATCCGTTTCCTATATTGTACAAGCTGCTAAATCTGTTCTTGAAAAAACTCCACCAGAACTATCAGCCGACATTATTGATCGAGGTGTTATTTTAACTGGTGGTGGCGCATTGCTACATGGAATTGATCAGCTGTTAGCAGAAGAGCTTAAAGTTCCTATATTTATTGCTGAAGAGCCGATGCATTGTGTAGCCAAAGGAACAGGAATTCTTTTAGAAAACTTAGATAAAATGTCTAGTAAAAAAGTTCGCCTATAATCCTCGAGAAGAGCCGAAACTTAAATCTGTGTTTGGATAACAGAAAAAATTACCTCTATCCAATGACTAGGGGATAGACGATATAATAGAGGGAAGATAAAATGCACAGTTCAGTACATGAGTACATGAATTGATTAAAGGTGCAGGTACCACCATAGGTACCACGAATAAGGAGGATGTCATGCTTCGCGGAATTTATGGTTCAGCTGCAGCAATGATTGCCCAACAACAGCGTCAAGAAATGTTAACGAATAATTTAGCGAATGTGAATACGCCAGGATTTAAAGCAGACCAAGCGTCATTACGTTCATTTCCCAATATGCTTATTCAAGCAATGGACACGTCAAACTTAAAACCAGGTACGAGTCATTATGTAGGGTCGTTAGCGACGGGTTCTTATTTACAAGAGCGAACACCGAACTTTTTACAAGGTGATTTACAACAAACCGACAACAACACCGACCTTGCGCTTCTTCAAGGAACAGTGCCCGTAAATGAGGACGGCAGACAAGGAGCTCTATTTTTTACTACTCAAAATGGTGACGGTGAAGTACGGTATACTCGTAACGGAAATTTAGCGGTAAATGGGCAAGGTTTCCTCGTCAATAGCCAAGGGTTTTATATGCTGAATACGGCAGGACAGCCGATTCAAGTAGGGAATGAAGGGTTCAGTGTCGATCGTGAAGGTTTTGTATTTACAGACGATGATGTTCCTGTAGGGCAAATGCTAGTCGTTCTTGCTGAAGACCCAATGCTTCTTGTAAAAGAAGCAGACGGGTTATTACGATTGACTGAAGGTGGAGCGCTGCCAACAGCAATTGGAAATGGACAAGTGACGTATCAAATTCAACAAGGCTTTATTGAACGATCAAACGTAGATTCGTCTCAAACGATGACGGAAATGATGAGTGCTTATCGTTCGTTTGAGGCCAATCAAAAAGTATTACAAGCATACGACCGTAGCTTAGAAAAAGCGGTCAATGAAGTTGGAAGAATTGGCTAAGGTGGTGGAAACGTAGATGAACACATCGATGATGACGGCGTCAGTAACAATGGGACAATTGCAAAAGCAAATGGATACAATCGCTCATAATTTAGCGAATACGAATACGACGGGGTTTAAACGTCGTGAAGCTACTTTTTCTGATTTATTATTCCAACAAGTCAACAATCAGATGGTGCCTTCCATGGAAACAGGACGTCTCACACCGAATGGAATTCGTGTAGGAGCTGGAGCGAAGATTGGACAAACGGCTTTACGTACGGAACAAGGTTCAATCCAAACAACGGATCGACCTCTAGACCTTGCTATTCAAAATCCTAACCATTTCTTCCAAGTAGAAGTGCGGAATGATGATCAATCAGAAGTGCGTTACACGAGGGACGGGGCATACTACTTTTCACAAAATCCAGATAACCCAAATGTGTTAAATATCGTTACAGGTCAAGGCCATTTTCTTCTTGGTCCCAATGGCCCAGTAACTGTACCAGCCGACCACTCAGAAGTGCAAATTGATGAAAATGGTGTCATCTCTGTTATACTTAGAGATGGAACAACGGTTGGAGCAGGACGGTTAGAATTGGTCAATGTCCAACGACCACAAATCCTTGAACAATTAGGGGGAAATTTATTTGGGCTTCCGAATAACTTGATCGAGCAAGGATATGTACCTGCAGATATATTAGGAGTTATCCCAGCTGGACAAGTTAGTGTACGACAAGGGGCTTTAGAAATGTCTAACGTTGATATGGGTAGAGAAATGTCAGAAATGATTTTGGCGCAACGTTCGTATCAATTTAATGCCCGCTCAATTTCAATGGCAGACCAAATGATGGGCTTAGTAAACTCCATCCGTTAAACTTTGCCATGTTAACTTTTCTAAAGTAAACGATAAGAAACGGCACCGTGACTCGCGATATCATCAAAAAAACGGGTCTCACTGAAAAAATGATTGGGCTAACGCTGCCGTACGGGCCTGGCGCTAGCCTTCACATATTTAACTTAGAAATTATTGAACAAATTCGGCAACCCTACGATACTAGGTATGACAGGACAGGGAGAAGTTATGGATAAGCGCGATGTAGCACAACATAAACTTAATAACGAACACGAACCACATTCAGAATCAGACACGAGTCAAGTCACTGAAACAGACGAAACCGTACAGGAGTCTGCATCTGAACAGGAGAGTAAAGAGGAATCCGCAGTGGACCATCAAGTGGATGAAGAAACGAAAGTCTTTACACCTGTGGAATCACAAACGCACGAGCGTGCAGATGATCTAGTAGCTGAACATCAAGAAGACGATGTGACAAAGAGGTACGACGCAGTCGACGGCACATCACTGGAAACAAGTAAGCTCGATGCTGCATCAGCAAGCGAAAGCGATGAGGCAGAGTCAGATGATACAAAGGTCTTTGAATCTACTGACAAATCAACTTCCGAAACACTAGAAGAAGAGAGCTCTTCTGTAGACTTGAGTCAAGACACGATCGTTCATGGTGCACCTTTGGCTTCTTCCACCGAAGCACAGTCGAGTTCAAGTGAAAACGATGAAAACGCTACTAACACGGAAGAAGGAAAAAAGGATACTCGTGAAGAACGGAATAAAAATCGAAAAAAGCGAAAGAAAGAACGAATTCGCATAGTTCCTATCTGGCTACGTTTATTCATTGTGATTTTATTATGTGGTGTAAGTTTGGTAGCTGGTTTAATGGTTGGTTTTGGAGTGATCGGAAACGGGACACCTACGGAAATCCTGCAACGAGAAACGTGGGAACATATATATAGTATCATCAGCGGTGCCGAGTAAGTGAAAGGTGCCGTTTTTGGTTTTTGTATAGTTTTTATAATACTATATTTTTCTACTCAATATATGTTGTAAATACTACGCCCTGGTATACTACAAATAAGAGCAGTATTGTTTAAGTAGAAAAAATAGAGATCTGTGCTACCATCAAGGTATCTAAAATCAAAAAATTGTTCATCTGGGTATAGATTTATTCCCAGATGAACAATGTCAAAACCGCCACTGATAATAATGACGGTTTTTTATAGTTTAAACAAAATTTAAAGGCACTTTAGAATATATTTTATAATGTTACTGTTAGCTAAAGGGAGTATAGGGGGATAATGTTGATGGTTACTAAAATTTTATTATACGTTTTTATATTGTTTAATATTTTAGGATTACTCTATTGGATTGGTGCAATGATTAAATAAAAATAGGATTTAGGAATTAATAAATAGTTTTTCTTTATTATATGGCATGGAGACGTTTTTTTCTCTTTTGTATCGGTTCAAGGTCAACAGAGTATATAAATTAAAATACTTATCGAGACTTAAGTGATATACATCTGACCTGAAAATAATTAATGAAAATGCACTTGTATAAAGAATAAGGCTCATTAGGTTCATATTTCCAGAAAGAATAAAATTAATGTGCATAAAGAGACAAGTAAGGATAGAAGGTATGGTAAATAAACCTGCTATAAGGAATATGCCAAGTATAATTTGGACAATTGGGATAACATAATTCAAAACCATCACATGCTCTAAAGCTATATTCTCTATGAAACTCTTATAAAAGGTTGGGACATGGGAATTTTGTAATGAAATTATTAGATAATCCTTCAAAAATAAACCTGGTTCTTTAAACCAAAACTTTTCGGTAATTTTGGTCACACCTGCCAATAACCAACCTACTCCAAAAAGAATACGCATTAAAACAAAAAGAAATGAAAGGAATCTTACATTTTTCATTATTTTCATTTAACCTCCTAAATCTTATTTTTCCTAAAGGCATTTATTTTGCCTGAGGGAAACTTTTTGATCAAAAAAATTACTAAAAGTTATTTAGGTATTATCCCTAATAAATCATATGCCTTACTGCTGAAATGTTTCCTCCATGCACAAAAGTTTACCATACGCAAAAAGATTTTGTAAATATATATTTATATATCAGGTACTTTAAGAAAAAGTGTGAAATCACCCTGCTGTTATTCTCCCCCCACTTATCAGAGGATATTGTTGAACGTAACGAAACTTGGGAGATTAAAAGATTTAATTATAATCAAGAATGTCTTTGGACTTAATATTCCAATATCTGTTCTATTTATGAAAGTACCTGACCCCCAGCGCGTGGTCAAAATCGGTGATATCCCCCATTTCTGCATAGAATTCAGCACCCGTAACAACTCCTATTCCAGGTACAGCTAAAATAATAGCGCCAGGGGTCTCGATAAACAGGTCTTCAATTTTCTTCTCTAACCGTTTAATTTGATTATCTAATAATTCTAACCGGTCTAATTTTTGAGCAAGAAGATAGATATCAACCTCTACATTCTCCTTAGGCTGAGAAATAGAGCTTTGTGCAAAATCTAGTAAACATTCAATCGTACTATCACGCAGTTTCAAATTTTCACGAATAGATAACTCACGTAACCCTTCTTTACCCAGTTCTAGAATATCGTTAGGGTGTGGGTAATGTCTCATCATATAGCGCGGGGCTTTACCAAACAATTTAGAGAAGGGTTGGACATGTTTTCGCTTTCCATTATCCCAAATACTTTTTCCTTGGAATTCACGAAATACATGGTCTATATGCATCCGAATTAAGTTCTGTGTAGAAGTCCGGTCATCAACTAATTCACGGCGTGCGCGAGTTAATTTTTGTAAAGAACCTATACTGCCTGAACGTAGCTCACTAGATGTTCCTCTCCCGTGGATCAATGACTGTATAATAGCCATGAGATCAATATTATCTGTTTTAGACCAATTTAAGAGAGCTTGCCTTTCTTGGTCCGTTGTCGCTGCATTTATGATTCGGACACGGTATCCTTCTTTATGACATCGACGAACAAGATCTTCGTAATAATGCCCAGTGGTTTCAATTCCTACCACAACCTCTTTCATACCATACTTTTCTCTTTCCTCCCGAATATGCTTTTTAACTATGTCTAACCCTGTTAGAGACGCATCAAACTCAAACGGTTTAACTAATATATCCCCATAGAACGTACAAATCATTGCTTTATGTGTATACTTAGCCGCATCAATTGCCACCATTAATAGGTTTTCAGTCCCAGTTTCTCTTATAAACTTTGCCCACTGACTTCCGTTTTTCCCTTGAATATGGTTCAATAATGTATAAGTCATCGTTTTCATCTCCTTTAGTAAAGGTGTTGTAACTGGAAGTACTGTGGTAGGTCCTTCTATTTTACAATGAAAACGGTGGCCTTTTTTATTTCCTTGAACTATTTTCTATACTAGGCACCCTTTTAAAAATATTTTGAATTTTTTGACCTAATTTCAAAATAAAGGATTGTATGAAATCACTATTAATGATAGTATACTAATAAGTTTAATAGTATAACACATATACTCAAAAATTGAGTAGAAAGTATAACCTAATTAGTCTATAAAACAACAAAATTCGTCAAAGGAATAGGAGGTCGGATGTGAAAAAGAAGGATATTGTTTACGTAGTATCTGATTCGGTTGGCGAAACAGCTGAGTTGATGGTAAAAGCCGTTGCATCACAATTTAATTGGGAAGATGTTGAAATTAAGCATATTTCCTACGTAGAGGATATTAACGATCTTAATAATGTCATTACTGCCGCTAAATATAATAATTCCATCATTGCCTATACGATCGTCATACCGTCTTTAAAGCAATTTCTAGACCAGAAGGCAGAGGAAACAGGAATTACGGCGATTGATTTATTAAATCCCCTGATGGATGCATTTATCCAGAAGTTTAATAAAGATCCTGTTCGTCAGCCACGGCTTATGAGGAAATTAGATGATAATTATTTCCGCAGAGTGGAAGCGGTTGAGTTCGCAGTAAAATATGATGATGGACAAGATGTAAGAGGGATTAAGCATGCAGATATTGTGCTAATTGGGGTTTCTAGAACATCCAAGACACCGCTTTCAATGTATTTGGCCCATAAACGATTTAAAGTAGCAAATGTACCTTTAGTCCCAGAAATTGCACCTCCTGATGAACTTTTTGATATTCCGAAAAATAAATGTGTTGGTTTAATAATAACACCAGATAAACTGAATGAAATTCGCACGGAACGACTAAAAAATTTAGGGTTAACAACCCAAGCGAATTATGCGAGTTTGGATCGGATCCTTAAAGAATTAGACTATGCAGAAAAAATTATGAAACGAGTAGGTTGTCCGGTTTTAAATGTCTCAAATAAAGCGATAGAAGAGACGGCGGATTTAATATTAGCGATGTTAAAAAAGAGAGGGGCAGTATTAAATGGATAAATTTGTTTATATGTTTGATGAGGCGATCAACAAAACAAAGGAACTTTTAGGAGGCAAGGGAGCTAATTTAGCAGAAATGACTCGAATTGGCTTACCTGTTCCTTATGGTTTTACCATTACGACAGAGACGTGTAATAAATATTATGATGCGGGAAAATCGATTTCACCAGAGATGGAACGTCAAGTTTTAGATGCCCTTAACACCCTTGAAGAAAAAACAGGTAAAAAGCTGGGCGATCCATCCAAACCGCTACTTGTTTCCGTCCGTTCTGGTGCAGTGCATTCGATGCCAGGAATGATGGATACCATTTTAAATCTAGGTATGAATGACGATACTGTCGAAGGTCTAGCAAAGCTAACAGACAATCCACGTTTTGCTTATGACTCTTACCGTAGATTTATTCAAATGTTTAGTGATGTTGTCCTAAAAATAGATGGTTTTTATTTTGAACAATTTTTGGAAGAAATCAGGGAAGAAAAGGGTTACACCTCAGATCCTGAAATGACTGCAGAAGATTGGAAAGAAGTGATCAAAGGATACAAAGAGATTGTAACAAAGCATTCGAAAAGGGCGTTTCCTGAGGATCCAAAGGAGCAGTTATTCCTTTCGATTAGTGCTGTTTTTGATTCATGGAATAATCAGCGTGCTCTCGTATACCGTCGTATTCAGAATATTCCCGATCATCTTGGGACAGCTGTTAATATTCAAAGCATGGTGTTTGGAAATATGGGTAACGATTCTGGGACTGGTGTTGCGTTTACTCGTAATCCTTCTACAGGGGAAGCTGAGCTTTACGGTGAATATTTAATAAATGCTCAGGGAGAGGATGTTGTTGCTGGAATTCGTACCCCGCAACCCATTGCTACCCTTCAAGATGAAATGCCAGAAGTATATCAGCAATTTGTAGATACTTGTCAACTTCTTGAAAACCACTATCAAGACATGCAAGACATTGAGTTTACAGTAGAACGTGGTAAACTATTTATTCTGCAAACACGGACGGGAAAAAGAACCGCTCAAGCAGCCATTAGAATAGCCGTTGAGTTAGTAAAAGAACAACTTATTAGTAAGAAAGAAGCGATCCTGCGTGTTGATCCTGATCAGCTTAACCAGCTGCTTCATCGCCGAATTGATGATTTATATGAACGGAAACAGCTAGCTAAAGGTCTACCAGCTTCTCCAGGGGCTGCAACAGGGCAAGTCGTATTTGATGCCGATGAAGCAGAAAAATTAGCAAAAGACGAAATAAAAGTAATTCTTGTTCGCCCTGAAACGACACCTGACGACATTCATGGAATTGTCGCAGCTCAAGCAACAATTACTAGCCGTGGAGGAATGACAAGTCATGCCGCAGTGGTTGCAAGAGGGATGGGGAAAGCTTGTATATGTGGCTGCGAAGCATTAAAAATTGATTTAAAATCAAAGCAGTTTAAAGTAGGAGATACGATTGTCAACCAAGGTGATGTGATTTCGATTGATGGTTCAACAGGTGAAATCTTCTTAGGTGAGATTCCAATGATCGAGCCACAGCTTTCTGACGAGTTTCAATTGCTACTTACTTGGGCAGATGAGGAAAGAAAACTTGGCGTAAGAGCCAATGCTGACAATCCTGAAGATGCTAAAAAAGCTCTTGACTTTGGAGCAGGTGGGATCGGATTATGCCGTACAGAACATATGTTTATGGACGCCAAGCGAATTCCAACTGTACAAGAAATGATACTTGCAGAAACCTATCAGGAGCGTGAAGATGCGCTAGCGAAGTTATTGCCAATGCAGCAAGAAGATTTTGAAGGAATCTTTGAAGCGATGCAAGGAAACCCTGTAACGATTCGTCTATTAGATCCGCCGCTTCACGAGTTCTTACCGGATAAAGAAGAACTTCTGGTTGAGGTGACAAAACTACAAATCACCAATTCAAATGCTAAGGAATTACAGGAGAAAGAGCAGCTTTTACGAAAAGTACGCCAATTAGATGAAATGAATCCAATGTTAGGTCACCGTGGTTGCCGGTTGGGAATGACTTTTCCAGAGATTTACGTGATGCAAGCGAAAGCAATCTTTTATGCGATTACGAAGCTAGTGGAAAAAGGGATCGCTGTAAAACCAGAAATTATGATTCCATTGGTTGGACATGTCAATGAGTTAAAAGAAATGCGCCAATTAGTCATCAATGCAGCGCTAAACATTGAGGAAGAAACAGGACAGAAATTTGATTATCTCATTGGTACGATGATTGAAGTACCACGAGCAGCATTAACAGCTGACCAGATTGCCGAAGAGGCGGACTTTTTCTCGTTTGGAACGAATGATTTAACCCAAACGACTTTTGGCTACAGTCGAGATGATGCAGAAGGTAAGTTCCTTCAAGCTTATATTGAAAACAAAGTTCTTCCAGAAAATCCATTTGCTTCTCTTGATCAAGATGGAGTAGGAAAACTAGTTGAAACGGGCGTAAAGCTTGGTAGGGGAATAAAGCCAGGCTTAAAAACAGGGATTTGCGGAGAGCATGGAGGCGAAAAGAAGTCCATCCAATTCTGCCAAGATGTAGGCTTGGATTACGTAAGCTGTTCACCATACCGTGTACCTCTTGCACGCCTTGCAGCAGCTCAAGCAAATATTAAACATGAACAAAAACAGCGCGAACTGCAAATACAAATATAATAATGAAGAAGGCTGCCTCTTTGAATTATACCCGAATAATGCACACTTATAAAAAAGTGCCCCATATTCGGGTTTTTTCAGGTCTTTAGAAGAAAAAATCGTATTTAACGCTTTTCCGAAAGAAGTCTCCCTCTTCAAGTGTGTGAAGGGCAAAGCCCAACGGTAAGGGGGAGATGAATTTCGGTTGGGCCATAGCCCAAAATACTCTCTTTATGCTATAATAAGAACATACGTTCTTACTTATTAAGTGAGGTGATGATTTGATATGACTAAACGCAATAAAGCATATAAATTTCGTCTATACCCAACAGATCAACAAACCTTGCTCATCCGCAAAACCTTTGGTTGCGTCCGCTTTGTATACAATAAAATGTTAGCCGAACGAATAGAAACCTATGAAACACTGAAAGACGATAAGGAAGCACTAAAAAAAGTCAAACATCCAACACCTTCCAAATATAAGAAAGAGTTTGAGTGGTTAAAAGAAGTCGATTCTTTAGCACTGGCAAATGCACAACTCAATTTGGATAAGGCTTATAAGGCTTTTTTCAAGGGCAATGCTAAGTTTCCAAAATTCAAAAGCAAACGACACAAACAAAGCTACACTACGAATGTCGTAAATGGAAATATTGAAATGTTGGATGGTCATATCAAATTACCTAAACTGAAAAACATCAAGCTCATGCAACATAGAGAGATTCCTATTGAAAACAAAATCAAGTCATGCACGATTTCCATGACTTCATCGGGGAAATACTACATTTCGATTTTGACTGAATATGAAAAAGAAATAAAGAACAAAGAAGTTAAAACTGTCGTTGGATTAGATTTTGCGATGGATGGTCTATTTGTCGATAGCGAAACAGGTAAGAAAGCCAATTACCCACGTTTCTATCGTCAAATGCTTGGTAAATTAGCAACGGAACAACAAAAATTATCTCGGAAGAAGAAAGGCTCTTCGAATTGGAACAAACAACGCATTCGAGTAGCTAAACTACAAGAGAAAGTGGCGAACCAACGGTGGAACTTCCTCCATCATAAATCGAAAGAATTAGCTACCAACTATGATGCGGTCATTGTTGAGGACTTAGACATGAGAGGAATGTCACAAGCTCTCAAATTTGGTAAAAGTGTAGCTGACAATGGTTGGGGTATGTTCACAGCTTTCTTGCAGTACAAACTAAAAGACCAAGGAAAACATCTCGTCAAAATTGACAAATGGTTTCCTTCTACTAAAACTTGTTCGAGTTGCGGTACGGTACGAGAGATCAAACTATCTGAACGTATCTATCAATGCACTTGTGGACTAAAAATGGATAGAGATTATAATTCAGCACTGAACATCAAAAAAGAAGGAATACGCTTATTAGCGGCCGCCTAATATTCTATAAACTCTTGGAACAAGAGGGTTAGCTTGGTCAATTTCGTCAGCTACCAAAAGTGACGATTACCCAAGAAGCCCCCACTTCAAGCAACCCGAAGGGTGGTAAGTGGTGGGTAGTTCACGATGCTGACTTACAAAGTTGTAATATTAATACTTGAGTTTCGCACCCATGAACTTAATGATCATGTTCCCACTGAATTGTTACAGGTGGTACTGTCAATCTAAAAAGTCCCAACGTTGCTCGCTCGAACACTTCCCATCATCCTCACAGCAGGATAGGAAGTAAATCACTTCCTTGAAAACTTCAAGGCGGCGACTCTACTGTGGTACAATATAACAATGAAAAATAGAATAGGTGCCTAGCATCTATAGGGAGGTAAAGTGTTATGTTGTCAATTGAAGAAATTAAAGAAATTATACCCCATCGTTATCCATTTCTCCTCATTGATCGAATATTAGAAGTAGAAGAAGGGCAACGAGCGATTGGGATCAAAAATGTAACAGCGAATGAAGAGTTTTTTAACGGACATTTCCCAGACTACCCAGTTATGCCTGGCGTGTTGATCATTGAAGCGCTAGCCCAAGTGGGTGCAGTAGCTATTCTAAAAAAGGAAGAAAATCGTGGGAAATTAGCTTTCTTTGCGGGTATTGACAACTGTCGATTCAAAGAGCAAGTAAAACCAGGTGATCAATTGCGTTTAGAAGTTGAAATTGTTCGACTGCGCGGCCCGATTGGAAAAGGAAAAGCAACGGCTTCTGTTGACGGTAAAGTCGTGTGTGAAACTGAATTAATGTTTGCCCTTAAATAAGGACCAGCACCTTAGACGCTTTGATATGTTCAAAGTGCGAGGTGCTATTTTTATATTAACTTAATCGCAATATATGAAATTTAACATTGCCAAACAAATTTTCTGAACGACGAATCATAATAGGAAAAAGAGGAATTTGACGAATTATATAGAATAATATAAAAAAACTGAGGAATCAATGGCGAAAGCTACTACTAAGGAAAAATAGAAAGACTTCAACGGAAAGTGGGGGAGGCTTTATGATCGTATTCTTAACAGGAAGCCAAGCGAAATGAAATCGATTGTCGAAAAATTTGCTAATGATCGTGATAATGTTTGGCACCTGTTTAATCACATGAATGATGGATTAATGATTACGGACTATAAACAAAACATCATTGCGGTTAATCCCTCCTTTGAAAAAATAACCGGTTACATTTTTGACGAAGTTGTCAATAAAAACCCTAGATTTTTACAATCAGGTCAAACGTCGCGTTCAGTGTTCAATGAAATGTGGGAAAAAATAAGAACTGAAGGAACGTGGACAGGAGAGTTGATCAACCAGCGAAAAAACGGTGAACAATTCTGGTCTTATATTACGGTTACTTATATCAAAAAGAAGAAGTTAGAAGATAGTTTTTATATAGGAATTATGAGAGACATTACGGAGAGAATTAAAGCCGAGAAACGAGTGTCCTATTTAGCTTATCATGACGATCTCACCCAACTTCCTAATCGTGCTTTATTTAAAAAACATATGAAAGAGACATTGCTCCATGCAAAACATAACAATGAAAAATTTGCGCTGTTGTTCCTCGACCTCGATCATTTCAAAAAAGTAAATGATTCTCTTGGTCACCATGTAGGGGATTTACTTCTTCAACATATCGCAACGAGGTTGAAAGAAGTCGTAGGAGAACATGGTATGGTCAGTCGCTTTGGTGGCGATGAATTTACGATCTTACTTCATCCTCTACCCAATAAGTGGGCAGCTTACGATATGGTTAATCGCATTATTCATAGCTTTCAAAAACCTGTGGATTGTGCTGGAGAAAAAATATACTCGAACACGAGCATGGGGATTAGTTTTTACCCTGAACACGGGTTGGACTTCCATACATTACTGAAAAACGCTGATAGTGCGATGTACCAGGCGAAGCAAGAAGGTAGAAGTCAATTTCAAGAATATAACTATACGATGAATGAAGGCTCAAGAGAACGACTACAGCTAGAAAGGGAGCTAAGAACAGCGATACAAGACCAACAATTTCAAGTGTATTATCAGCTTCAAGTTGACGTGGACAAAGGTTTGCCTTATGGGATTGAAGCGCTTATCCGCTGGAATCACCCGAAAAAAGGAATTTTGTCACCCGCCGCTTTTCTACCAGCAGCAGAAGAAACAGGTCTGATCGTAAAAATAGATGACTGGGTCTTGCGGACAGCTTGCATGGAAACGAAAAAGTGGCATGATCAAGGGTTTGAAGATTTGGTCATCTCGGTAAATATTTCACAAAAGCAGTTTGATCGATTTGATTTTGTTGAGAGAGTGAAGCACATTTTAAATGAAACGAAATTAAACCCTGAACGACTTTGCCTTGAAATCACTGAAAATATGGCGATCACTCACATCAATCAGGCAGTGGATAAGCTTAATAAGTTAAAAAAGATCGGTGTGAAATTTTCACTTGATGATTTTGGAACAGGGTATTCATCTTTAAGCCAATTAAAACATTTCCCGATTAATACGTTGAAGATTGATAAATCATTTGTACAGCAATCAAGCGAAGAACAAGAAAACCATGCCATCGTAAAATTAATTATTGCCATGGCTAATAGTCTCAATTTCTCGGTCATTTGTGAAGGGGTTGAAACCGAAGATCAGTTAAGGCTGATCAAAAAGGAAGGCTGTAACCATGCACAAGGCTACCTATTTAGCAAACCGCTATCGTTTGAAAAATGTGGTTCTGTGATGAAAAGTATGAATTGTGGTAAATTCTCTAACAGTTTGTAAGAATGTCGTGATATTACCAAAAATCCCTGAATTAGGTAGACGTGGAATTCGCTGTTTGTTACGATAACGTCAGGTTAACAGAAATACATATTGCGTTAACCATATTAAAACCATACGGGGGTTTGATGAACATGAAAAAATTCTTATTAGGATTAGGTACAGCTGTACTAGCTTTAGGAGTATTAGCTGCTTGTGGAGAAACACCTGCTGACGAAGAGGCTCCAGTAGAAGAAGCACCAATCGGAGAAGAAGCTCCAATTGAAGAGGATGCTGACTTAGGCGCAGAAGAGCCTGCAGATGACTTAGAAGATGCTGAAGGCGACCTAGAAGAGCCAGTTGAAGACGACGTTGATCTTGGCGAAGAAGAAGAAGAAGAAGCTCAAGGTTAATAACGAGCGCAATATTTATAGTAATAAGGCTGCCGATCTATGGCGGCCTTTTTTACATGAATGGAATGGAAAGGCTATCTTCAGGATCAAGGTTTTCGCGGTGTCTGTTTAGCTCGAAAAATGTCGAGAAATCGATATATGGGAGGAGGTTGAAAATAAATAGACCAAGATTGAAAATAAAAGCCTCGAACTCAAAAATAAAAGCACGAAATTAAAAATAAAAGGGCTCAACATAAAAATAAACAGAAAAATAAAGAAAAGAGGCAGGAAATTCGCACCAAGACATGGAATCCAATCACGATAAAATAGGATTGGAGTAAGAAAATGATCATAAAAAAGCGAGAAATACCTCTATCCATTCAAAAATTACAGGCATTGCACCGCAGGATCCCTAAACAGCATCCCAAACAGCCAGTAATAAAAGAAAATTTAGCTAAAAGGCTGGCTGGATATAAGGGTGAACACTCAATTGATTACCCAATAAGCTTCCTCCCAGAAAAAAACTACTTCATACTACACGATGTACGACTTTTTGATTCAATGCATTACTTTCAGATGGATAGTTTAGTGCTCAATCAAAAATTTGTACTCATTTTAGAAGTTAAAAACAATACAGGGAGTTTGTACTTTGACCAAGCATTCCATCAACTGATACGAACGTTGGACGGCCAGAAAGAAGCCTTTCCAGATCCTCTACTACAAATTCAGCGCCAAGAGCAGCAATTGAAAAAGTGGTTAGTACATAACCATCTCCCAGAAATCCCCATCCTCTCCTTAGTTGTTATCAGTAATCCCTATACATTACTTCAATCTTCTCCAGAAAATAAATTAATCCATCAAAAAGTGATCCGCAGTGAATTTCTTCCAATGAAAATCAATCAGTTTGAGGAAGAATATCAAGCTGACATCCTTTCTCAGAAAGAGTTAAAAAGGATAATTAGCAAAATGAAAAAACAGCATTCCCCCGTCGATCAAAACATGTTAGAGCAGTTTGAGCTTACAAAAGAAGATTTGATAAAAGGCGTGTTCTGTCCAGCGTGTGATTACCTCCCTTTACGGCGGATTTATGGTACGTGGTATTGCCCCCAATGCACCTGTAAAAATCAAAGTGCCCACATAGGGTCTATAAAGGATTACCAACTCCTATTGGGACCTACCTTTACGAACAGCGCCATGAGAGACTTTTTACAAATTTCTTCCCCTTCCCTTATGACAAGATTACTTCAATCCATGGACATTCCTTATGCAGGCACAAGAAAAGGACGAATTTATCATTTAGTACAGGAGGAGTAATGAAATTCGTGCTACGGATCTCCTTAATGTAACGTTGTTCTTTTCTGTGCGGAAATTGATAGTGTCGAATTATATCAGGTATTGTCGAGAAATCGATATATTGGCCGAGGTTGAAAATAAAAGACCAAGATTAAAAATAAAAGCGCCGAGCTCAAAAATAAAAGGGCCCAACTTAAAATAATCTGCTCCCAAAACCTAAAATAACGGAAGATAAGTTAAAAAACCCCCTCCATTTGTCACCAAATGAAGGAGGAACGTTATAAAAAATACAAATGTAACGCAGCAATTATGGATTTCATCCTAAAAAATCACCCGAATGATACCACGCATGTCTCTCATCCCAGAAAATTACCCGAAATAGTCACATGCCTGCATCCCTCATAAGGCCCCAACTACTTAAGGTATTCTTAGCTCTTGTCCGACGTGTATTGTGTCGCCTGATAAGTCATTTGCTTCCTTAATGGCATCAACCGTCGTGCCAAAGCGTGAAGCAATTCGCCACAAGGAGTCTCCTGACACGACTGTGTACGTTTGAACTTCTGTTATTACATCTTCCATAGCTTCCTCTTCTACGGCTACATCCCGATTAGTAGGAATTCTCAACGTCTGTCCAACAAAAATCGCATCGCCCGTTAAATTATTGGCTTCCTTAATCGCCGCAATCGTTGTGTCAAACCGATTCGCGATCACCCAGAGGCTATCTCCAGAAACCACCTGGTAGGAAGTGTAACTTCCAGGTGCAGACACAGGTTCTGAATCTTGTCCTGAATTAGGTGAAGAAGAACTCACTGGTACCGTAGTAGGAAGGGTGGTTGCATAGCTATTGAAAACCTCTAAGTTCCCTTGTCCTAAGCTCCAGGTTCCGACTCCACGAATATTGTACTTACTTACAAGCGCAAGTTTTTGCCGCGCCGATTCTTCATTTTCAAACCAAATCGTATACGTTCCAGGTTCTAACGTACGGCCACCGACTACGGTGACTGGATCGCCTTCACGAATAGTAATCGTCGCTTTCGGTGATTGGCTTGCCTCGTCGAACTCAACGGTGCCGTTGTACCGCTCGATCATTTGCTCGACAGCCGTATTGGAGATACCAAATCCGCCAACTGAAGCTCCTTCCATCCAATAGCGGCCATATTGTGCTAATCCGACGACGATTTTATCGCGTGGAACTCCTTGATCAATCGCATATTGAATCGAACGCTCTACCCAAGGAAGGCTTGCCACTGGTCCAGGGTCCCCGCCATGGTAGCTTTCATCATACGACATAATCATTATATAATCGACATACTTGGCTAAGTTCGTATAATCATAGGCCCCGTGCCAGCCAGTATTCCAACCATTTGGATTGGCAGCAACAGCGACTGATACTTCTTTATGTGCAGGAACTAACTCACGTAACAACCGCACAAATTCGGTAAAATGATCGCGGTCCGCCACTGTAATATTTTCAAGGTCCACATTTACGCCGTCTAGGTTATAGCGCTCGATGGCATCGGCGATTTGCTGTACAGCTTGCTCCTTGTTTGCCAGCATCGCACGTCCAATTTCTCGGTCCCAGTGATTACTTAAAAAGGGAACAACACGAATCCCTTGCAGGTGCATCGTTTCAATAAAATGGGTATCCAGCTGATAAGTAAGTTTTAATGTCCCATCTGGATTTACATCGAAGTAGCTGGGCGAGACAACGTTTACCGAGTGACTTGTTTGATTTACCGTACTGATAAAGTGTTGTGTATTCCCAAAATACAAATAGCCAAGATTGATCACTTCACTAGCGGAAGCAGGTAGCCTTAACGTTTGGCCCACTTGGATCGTATCTCCAGTTAAATTGTTCATTGAACGTAAGGCAGTAGCGGTTGTGTTAAAGCGTTTCGCGATCATATCCAGTGTGTCCCCAGCTGCAACGATATACGAAGAAACTGAAACCAACGTCACTTCACTCACATTTTCTGCTTTATCTCGTTGTTGAACCGTGATCTTAACATCTTCGGTAGACTCCAAGTGGCTAACAGGTACATGGATCGTAAAAAAACCATTTCTATTAGCTGTTGCGCTAACCGATGTCGGTTCCTCGCGAAGCGGGTCATCAATAAAAACAGTGACAGTTGCACCTGGCTCCGCAGTACCAATCACCGTATATACAGGCTCGCCATTAACGTAACTAAATCCATTTTTGGCAATAACAGCGTCCTCAACAACTGTATCCTTTTCGATCGTTGCCGTTTGGACTTCACTCGTGTTTCCAGCTAAATCGGTTTGAGTTATCCTTATACTAATAGGCCCATCCTCTAAAGTACTTAGATCAAGAGTGGCACCAAAGGCTCCATCTCTTACTTCCACTTCTTCGATTACTTCATTCACGCCATCGCTAAAAACAAGGACCACTCTCGTCCCATCATCAGAACCCCACGCAATCATAGAAAAGAGGTCGACATTATCTCGGTTAATAAATTCAGGTAAATCTAACGTGACTTCACTAGGAGCAACGGTATCTTTAAATATCGTCCTAGCTTGATCGGCTTTGTTACCCGCCTTATCACTGATCGTAAACAACACGGTGATATCGCCATCCGAGAGGGTCCGTACATCGAATGGAACTTCGAACCTACCGTCACTGTCTGCGGTCATCGTTTTCTTAATTACTTTTAAACCATCTGTCAATGTGATATCGACCGTACTATCAGGCTCTACTGCACCAGCGAGGAGGTAATCGGCCTCATTTCCACTGTAAATAATTCCTCCATCATCGAGACTAAAATCAGCGGGAGCAATCGTATCCTTGATGACTGTCTCTGTTGCAGCTTCACTTGTGTTTCCTGCCCGATCGGTTTGTGTGATTTTGAATTGAATGTCTCCGTCATCGATCGTTGAGACATCAATAGGAATGTGGTAGACCCCATTTTCATCCGCTCTCGTTGTAAAAGAAATCGACTGCTCTAAACGATTAGTGGCAGTGATGGCAATCAATGCATTGGCTTCTGCAGTCCCAGTGATCTCATAGCTCGATTGATTTTCTCCATTGATAAACCCACGATTATCAAAAAGGGGAGCGTCTGGGATGAGAGTGTCCTTTTCCACCGTCATTTCCTGAACGGCACTTGTAATCCCTGCCTTGCTCGTTTGGGTCGCCCGAAGCGTTAAGCTTGTATCGTCTAATGACGTTACATCGATCGTGACATCAAATATTCCATTTTCAGCTGTGGTCGTCGTTGCTCGAACCTCAGGATTCACACCGTCCGTTAAAATGACTTCCACGGTTGTGCCAGGTTGAGCATGGCCATTTACGGTAAAATGAGCGGCGGTTTCTTGATTGATCGCCTCGATCGGCTCGAGGGTAGGGGCATCTATCGCCGTTTCTTTCAACAATGTTGCTTCATGTACGTTACTTTTGTTTCCGTGTCGATCGACCGCAAAAGCTGTAATCGCTAGGGTCCCATCATTTAACCCTAGTAAATCGATCGCCTCACTAAATTCCCCATCCTCATTTGCAGTGGTGGTAAACTGAATGTCTCGATTTACTCCATCTGAAACGGTAACTTCCACGGTCGCTCCAGGAGTTGCGGTACCATAAAATCGGAAGTCATTTGCATTTTCGCTATTCACCGTGTCGCTCATCTCTAACACAGGTGTTTCGGACACCGTAACTTTAGTGATTTCTGCTTCGGTTGTAGCACTCGTATTACCAAATCGATCTGTACTAATCGCAGAAATCGTTACTGTTCCGTCATTTAAACCGCGGAGATCGATTGTCGTATGAAACACACCATTACCATTTGCCGTTACCTCTGTCAAAACAGCTGGATTGACGCCATCTGACGCACGAATTTCCACGGTCGCATTCGGCTCCACCGCCCCAGAGATTTCAAAGTTTTCCATGGTTACACTCGTGGTGATCGGGGCGTGATCCAAACCAGGAGTAGCGGTCATCGTATTTTTCGTAATGGACTGTTGTGTTTCTTTGCTGTTTTTTCCTGCCTTTCCCGTTGCAAACGCAGTTACGGTCAAGGCCCCTTCATTCAGTGCGGATAAATCAAACGCTTGTTCATACGTGCCGTCTGCATTAGCCGTGACCTGTTTGGTAATCGGGGGATTTGCTCCGTCAGTAATCGTCACCGTTACCGTTGTATCTCTCCCCGTCGTTCCAGAAATAAGATAAGAGGTGACATTGTGACTTGTCACATTTTCTCTTTCGCTAATAACAGGAGCAACTGGTGCAGGAGTCTCGACGACCTCCTCATCTGGTATCGTAAGAGTCTGTCCGACGCGAAGGACATCGGTCGTAAGGTTATTGACGGACCGAATAGCATCAATGGACGTCCCAAACCGATTGGCGATGAGCCACAAAGAGTCGCCTGAAACAACGGTATAAGTAACAGTCTCAGGTTCAGGTGTAGGAGCAGGAGGAGGAGTCTCGACGACCTCATCTACAGGCGCATCAACAACCTTAGAAATCGTAAGCGTTTGTCCAATGCGGAGCACATCGGTCGTAAGGTTATTGGCCGATCGAATAGCATCAATGGACGTCCCAAACCGATTGGCGATGAGCCACAAAGAGTCGCCCGAAACAACGGTATAAGTAACAGTCTCAGGTTCAGGTGTAGGAGCAGGAGGAGGAGTCTCGACGACCTCTTCCACAGGGGCATCAACAATCTTAGAAATTGTAAGCGTTTGTCCGACGCGGATCACATCAGACGTAAGGTTATTGGCTGATTTAATGGCCTCGACAGTTGTGCCAAACCGTTTAGCGATAACGGATAAAGAGTCCCCCGAAACAACTGTATAGGTGACGGTCTCTAGGTTTGGAGCGGGTGGCTCAACTTTTTCCTCCACTGGGGTTGTCGTCAAAGGGTTTTCTGTTCTTGGAGGTTCTTCGGCTTTTACCTGTTCCACTTTTTGTGGTATTTTTAATTTTTGCCCAATGGAAAGAACATCTCCAGTTAATCCGTTTATCGAGCGAATGTCATCGATTGTCGTGTTATAGCGTTTTGCCAGTAAAAACAGCGTATCACCAGATGAAACATGGTATGTAAAATATGGAAGCTTTAAAGCTTGCCCAACGAAAAGTTGATCTGTCGTCATCCCGTTTACCTCTTGAATAGAAGAAATAGGTACATTAAATCGCTTTGCTAATAAAAACAAAGTGTCGCCAGATTGGACAATGTACACATCGAACTGAGCCTCTTGCTGAATTTGTATTGCTGCCGATTGTGCACTTGCGCCTGTTGATCCTCCAAAATAAAAAGAAGCCACAAGTAAAGAGCCAGCCATTACTTTCACGGTAGATACGCGTAATTGTGGGAATTGCTCTCTAATTAACAGGCGGACGTGTGATTGAAGTTCGATTCTTTTTCGAGGTGATTGTCCTAATTCATTTGCGAATTCTGTTAAATGTTCCTCTAAATGGACAACGAGTGTATAGCTTTTATCTTCATTTATCTTCAATTGATAGCTTCGAATAAGTTCCATCGCAATAACTCCCTCCGTACTATAAAACCTTATGTTTAGTCTTCCAAAGTAAGAGAAGAAAATGCACTTGTTGAGTGAATTTAAGAGGTGCCAGGCTTTGCTCGAAAAAGCTCAAAGTTTGTCGAGAAATCGATAAATGAGCAAAGTTGAAAATAAAATAACGAAAGTTGAAAATAAACAGCTAAAGTCAAAAATAAAATTCTATTAAGTAGAGGAGTTTTACACAGAATCCCAAAATTAAACGCTATTCATAAAGAAAAGTCGCTGGTATAATTGACACATGCACAATAATTTTGAAATGTGTGGAAGAGTTTAATTGAGATATAATCGTTTATGTTGTTATAGTTAATATAATATTCTTCCTAAAGGGGAGTAGCATTTACAGCAAAGTCGTCATTACGGGAAAACATCCCCGGCTTTGTTGGCAACGTTTGTTGTTTGCAAGACCTTTACCAATTATTTTGGTGAGGTCTTTTTCTGTCTCTGATGAAAAGGCGTTATGACCGAATAATTGGTCTAACGTCTTTTTATTTTTGTCCTCTATGAAGGGAGTAGTAAAATATGAAATCATTCTATGTATTAGCTAACAGTGTTAAATTTGATCATCGAATGTCGATTGTAGCTAAAGATGAAAACTTAGAGTTAATAGGTACTGGGAAAAGTGCAGCGGTTTTCAAGGTGAGCTCAACAAAATTAGCTATAAAAGTGTTTTATCCTCAATATACTAATCTAGCAAATGTAGAGGCGGACATCTATCGAAAGCTTAATGGAATCGACTACTATCCGACATTACATGCGGATGGACCGAATTATGTAGTGATCGACTTGATCGAGGGGAACACCCTATATAGTTGTCTGAATAAAGGAATCGAAGTTCATGAGAAAGTCATTAATGAAGTAGATAATGCTTTAAGGTTTGCAAAAAAGAGAGGGCTTAACCCGTCAGATGTGCATTTGAAAAATATTTTTATTACGCCTGACTCAGCTGTTCGTATCGTCGATGTCGCGCGCTTCACACAGGAGGCGCCATGCCCCAAATGGAAGGATACGAAAAAAGCATATTATAAGTTTTATCGAAGAGGCATCCTCCCGAAGAAAATGCCGACCTTTCTACTAGATACCATCGGAAGAATATATAGAAAATATAGCTAATAAAGGGCGCCTGGAACTTTTCATTCCATATTTCACACTTTTTCTTCAACTGCATGCACAACCAAAGCCTCTCGAGATTATAATGACTGTGACCTTATACAGTAGGGGTGAAAATAAAATGATTCTGGTTACAGGGGCGGCAGGTTTTATCGGGAGCCACGCATGTGTCGAACTACTGAATGCAGGATATGAAATCGTGACAGTTGATAATCTTTCAAATAGCAAGCGAGAAGCTATAAACCGGGTGAAACAAATTACCAAAAGAGATTTCCTGTTCTATCCAATTGATCTTTTGGATAAGGAAGCTTTAGAAAAAGTTTTTATAGAAAATAAAATAAAAGCTGTTATTCATTTTGCAGGTCTAAAGGCAGTAGGGGAATCGACAGAAAAGCCGCTAATGTACTACTACAATAATATCGTAGGTACAATCATCCTTTGCGAATTAATGACTAAGTACAAGATAAAAAGAATTGTGTTTAGTTCCTCGGCAACGGTTTATGGCATGCCAGATCAAGTTCCTATCTCAGAAAACTCTCCACTTAGAGCAATGAACCCGTATGGTCGGACAAAATTGATGATTGAAGAAATATTACGAGATCTCTATCTTTCGGATAAAAGTTGGTCGATTTCCATTTTAAGGTACTTTAATCCAGTCGGAGCCCACCCTAGCGGTACAATTGGTGAAGACCCTAATGGGATCCCGAGTAACTTAATGCCTTTTATAACTCAAGTAGCTATCGGCAAATTAAATCAATTAAAAGTTTTTGGTAATGATTATGAGACCATTGATGGAACTGGGATTAGGGATTATATCCATGTAGTTGATTTAGCCAAAGGTCATTTAAAAGCGTTAGAGGTTGTCATGAACACATTTGGGGTAAAAGTTTTCAATCTTGGTACTGGTAGTGGTTACAGTGTCCTTCAAATTATTGAGACTTTTGAGAAAGTTACAAAAAAATCCGTACCTTACCAAATCGTTGAAAGGCGTCAAGGAGACGTAGCCGCGATCTATGCTGATACTAATAAAGCGAAAGACGAACTAGGTTGGGTTGCAACCAAAGGGCTAGAAGAAATGTGTATAGATTCGTGGAGATGGCAAGTCAATAATCCCAAAGGTTATATATAATATTAGAAAACATAGTTATCAATAGTGTGTTTAGAAAGAAGTAAATGATTGTCGATGAAGTGTTTGTGAACTAGAAACGAATGAATGAGGCTATATTTCCGACCTACAAGCACAATTACACAAGAGATTATTTTAAAAAAGAGAACAACAGAGAAAAGAAGTTAACAAAAAACATTATTTAAAGTTGTGTTAGAAAAACCATTTTAATTTTGCAAAACGAATAAAGCTCCATCGTACCCTAAATCATTTTCTTCAAACTTTTCCTTCTTTTGTTTTGTTCTCTCCCTTCCTCAGCTCTTTATTTGTAACATTCTTGTAACCTACTACCAAAATTTTCACTTTATAATAAAAGGAAAGACGAACCTTGCCGATATATACCTAAAGTACGAAAAAAGAATAATGTAAATCTATAAAACTACTAAAAATGCTCTATAGGAGGAAATAATGAATGGGTACAAAGTCAGTTGTTAAAAAAGCGGTGATTTCTTCAACTTTTGCAACAGGGATCGTATTAACAGCTCCGCTAGTTGTAGATGCGGCTCTTGGTGACCAACCGTTAAAAAAGGGGATGTCGCATCCTGATGTCAAAGAACTGCAAGAAGTATTGAAAACAAAAGGCTATTTTAATTATCATACAGCAACTGGCTTCTATGGAACGATAACAGAAGAAGCTGTAAAGCAATTCCAAAAAACACACGGTATACAGACAACAGGAGTTGCTAACACGAATACGTTAAACATTCTTCTGAATACGACAACACAGCGTAGTGCAACGTCTACTCAGATTGCTTCTGCAACAGCGACTAACTCAGCCCTTGCACAAACAACAGGCCTTCTTCGTGCAGGTTCACAAGGACAAGCAGTAACAGAATTGCAAGAATTACTAAAAGAAGCGGGTTACTTTAATACCAATCCGACAGGCTATTATGGTAGAGTAACTGAAAGTGCAGTGCGAGAATACCAAAAGAAAAATCGCTTAACCGTTGATGGTATTGTAGGTCAACAAACGCGCTCTCATCTGTTAGGTGGAACAGCGCAATCTTCAACAGCGCCAGCACCGACACAGCCAGCAGCATCAACACAAGCAGCACCAGCACCGTCTTCAAATACAAATACAACGACTGAAAACACGACTGTACAGTTCAATGCACAGACGTTACGTGTGGGGTCAAGAGGAACTCAAGTGAGACAACTGCAACAGTCTCTAAAACAACTTGGTCACTTTAACCATACGGTAACAGATTACTTTGGCAGTGTTACCGATGCTGCTGTCCGTTCGTTCCAAATTAGTCAACGTCTAACGGTTGACGGGATTGCAGGCCCGCAAACTTTCCGTGCATTAGAGGCAGCTTTAAGTGGTTCAGCCCAGGGTACGGAGCAGACGGTTCAAAATCAAACACAAACAAAAGCTGAAACAACGACAGCACCTAAAAATACGGCATCAGAAAATTCAAATCCACCTGCAGAACAAGGTTTTCAACCGATGAACCTTGTGGCGGATGCTGCTCAACTTACAGGCGTGCCTTACTTATGGGGTGGAACAACACCAAGTGGTTTTGATTGCAGTGGCTTCGTGCAGTACGTCTTTAAACAACAAGGGGTAAACCTTCCGCGTACGGTTGCTCAGCAATGGAGTGCAGGGAAATCGGTGGACAAGCCTAGTGTTGGAGATCTTGTATTCTTTGAAACCATCTCAAAGGGACCTTCTCATAATGGAATATACATAGGAAACAATCAGTTCATTCATAGCGGCTCATCAACAGGTGTGACCGTTGCAAGTATGAATAATAGCTATTGGGCGCCGCGATACTTAGGGGCTAAGAGAATGGAATAATAAAAAAAGGAGGTGCCGAATTCGGTACCTCCTTTCAAATTACTCAATTTTAAATTTTGCATCAGCAAAATTTAGAACTGTGTTTTTAGGGTTATCCTCTTCAAATTGGAAGATAGAAATTGTATAAATATCAGGCTCTAATAAGTCGCCAATAATCGAAAACTCAGATTCCAGAACGTCCTCTGTAGTAAAGACCGTAAGAAAATCCTCATTTAAAAAGGCGTAAACTTCCTGGTCAGGGTTAAAATTGACTAGCATAAAGTAGATGGTAGTCATAAGTTGATTACGATCAAAGATAGGTATTGCATTTTCAGTTTGTCGACCGTCGTCATTTGACAAGATGAATACTACTTCTTCACTTCGGTGTGGGATTTCAGTAGGGAAAACGATCTCCTCTGCAGAATGTACATGATCATCCACAGTTTGTACTTCATCATCTGATACTATTGGCGCACTTGTATCTTGTTTACAGCCAGCTACTATCATCACGAAACAAAAAATAGCTATGACCTTTAGAATTAATTTCATAATTAGAACCCTCTTTCAAAAATAATATCTATGCAAGCCTATTAATTATAATATAATGTTTATTGCTTGGATATTTCCTTTTAATTACTTATACTGGTCATCATATAAAAGATATGCTCTTAGTGGACACCAATAAAGGGTGTGAATGAAAGCGATTTATTTATTAAAAAAGGGTTACTAAGTAGAAAAAGAGAGCAGAATGGAAGGATATAGATAGGGAAAATTGAGGGAACCGAGTTTAGAAAGGAAATGATTTTGTGGATATTTTATATGTATATAAACCGAAGATAGATAATGATACAGTAAAGTTCAGTTGGAATTTTAGCTTCGATAACAATGTGTTTAGAAAGAACGAATTTTATATAAAATATGATGGGTTTAATATAACAGATATCGACTTTTCCGTATTCTATGAAGTGTTTTTAGGATTAATGACCCCAGTATTAAAAGAAACCAAGCGAGAATATCTCATCTTGCTTCCTGAAAGTATTTCCAATACAAGTGTTAACTTTTGGTTAAGTTATAACGAAGCAGAAAACATTAAAGTTTTTCCTGTTGAAGACAAACAGCCAGAAAAGACTTATTCTAATTTTGAGGGAAAAGATGAAATTGGAATTTTGTTTGGCGGAGGAAAAGATTCTTTATTCACGTATAACTTATATAAAGAAATTTTCGGTACTGAAAATATTTCTGTTATTTCTTTTGTTTTTCCAATGGATCATTCTAACTTGAAAAAACTAGATCAAAGACGAGAGAAATTTGCTCTTAACCATATCGCTAATGATGGTGTAACAGTTAGAAAAATATATACTGATTTCCGAAGTATCTTTAAAATTTATTCCTACTTCAATCATTTACATACACAACTGTATTATCTTATGTCATTCCCATTATACTTAAAAACAGATATGAGCTATTTAACGTATAGTTACGAATTTACACACTACTGGAATAAAGATCATAATGGAAAAGAATATTTTCACTTCAAAAAATCAAGACCAGAATTTGATGATTTAGTCTCAAATTATCTTCATCAAAGATTAGGCAAACCGTTTAAAGTTTTTAATAGCAACTATTATATATCCGAAACATTAGCCTTTAAAATAATAAATGACCGATACAAGCGAGTGGAAGATGTTATGATGTGTGAAGCAGTTGTCGATCCAGAAGAAAAATGGTGTGGACAATGTTATAAGTGTGGAGAGTTTGTAATCTATTCATTGGCTAACAAGTATGAAAATAAAGAATTAGACATCGATGCTTTTTTAAACAACAGTAAATTTATTAATAAAATTATAAATCAAGTAGAAGAAAACAATTACGCAACGAATAAAGAGGGTAATATAATATGGTTTGAAGGCTTAGTATCACATATTCACTATATGTCATTATGCCATATTGTAAATTCTATTGATGTAGACTTTTGGTCAACTAAATTAAGTGAGAAAGCTATTTTAAACTTATCCAAGATAAAAAGTTGGTTTGGGAATAAGAACTATGAGATCCTTGATTCTTTTATTTTAGAGGCATTAAAAAAATTAAACCTACCTTTTGAAGATAAAATTATTAAAATCATGGATGAACATGCGCATATTGTAAAATCAAATGAGGTTGAGTTTTTATTTGGGAATCATATGGTAGTAGCTGATTATAATTTAAGTTATCCTATACAATTACATGAACAAAATGTGATAAATAAGGACGATATTTCGACTTCAATCATCGATAGCACAGCTAAAGACTTGTTTAACAGGCATTACAAGAAAGAGATCGTTTCATATAATACAGATACAAATGAGACTGTGCCATATATAGAAGGTGCGAGTTATAATGGTTACTTCTTCCACATGGACAAACTTGCTCCTAAAAAAGGGGATACCCTTGAATTGAAGTACCATTTGGAAAGTCTAAACGTTGATAAATCGTATCATATTAAGCTAAGCCTGGTATCTCTGTATAAATCGCAGTATAAAGACCGAATGAAATATAGTCTGTTACTCGATCATCATGTCTTGCTTGATGAAGACATTGCAAGTTGGCAACATGAAAATAGTATTAATGTATATTTTAAGGCAAAATCAAATAAGCATCTGCTAACTATAAAAGTTACCGCGGTCAATAATTGTGAACCGTGGAATTGGGGTAAAGTGGCATGTATTACCCTTCAAGATCTTCAACTTAAACAAGTTCCGCTAACAGAAACACAACATATTTCATGTAGTAGTCCATATTCCAATATTTATGAATTCCATTGATAACGTAATATTTGGTAAAAAAAAGTAACACCTTATTGGCCATGAATAACATGGCTTTGTGAGGTGTTTGTTTTTTGAAATTTATGTTATATATTGGAAGGTGATATGGAGTTGTAACCATTAAGAAGGTATCAAAGACCAATTAGCCAAATAAAAGTGACTAGTCCAACTTTCTAGAAATTGAGGCTTAGATGTCACTTCTTCGTCAAATAAAAGTATTATTAATTATATTAGAGGATAATTGCCCAAAGTGCATTTTAGATGTACAATATGACAGAATAAATGAATAAACGACATTTGATAGAAAATGAAGTAAGGGAGGATTATGTCGAATGAAAGTGCGTAAAGCGATAATACCTGCCGCTGGATTAGGTACACGGTTTTTACCAGCAACAAAAGCACAACCAAAAGAAATGTTACCAATTGTTGATAAACCAACGATACAATATATTGTTGAAGAAGCAGTAGCATCAGGAATCGAAGATATAATCATAATTAGTGGTAGAGGAAAAAGAGCGATCGAAGACCATTTTGATAAATCGTATGAACTTGAAGAAACGTTAGAGAAAAAAGGGAAAAATGAATTATTGGAGGAAGTTCAGTCTATTTCAAGCATGGCGAACATCCATTATATCCGCCAAAAAGAATCGTTAGGCTTAGGACATGCGATACATTGTGCAAGCCGTTTTATTGGCAATGAACCATTCGCTGTTTTACTAGGAGACGATGTGGTAAAAGCTGAAATACCATGCCTTAAACAATTACTTGATGTATATGAAATACATCAAACTTCAGTAGTTGGGGTTCAACCAGTCGCTCTAGAGGATGTAAATAAGTATGGGATCATAGCTCCTAAAGAACAAGAAGACAACTCTAAGGTTATGAAGATACAATCATTAGTAGAAAAACCACCTACTAACGAAGCGCCATCTAATTATGCTATAATGGGCCGGTATGTGCTTACTCCAAATATCTTTAATTTACTTGAAAAGCAAACGCCAGGTGCTGGCGGTGAAATTCAATTAACCGATGCAATCAATAAGCTAAGTAACTTTGAAAATGTACTAGCTTATCATTTTGACGGCATACGGTACGATCTAGGTAATAAATTTGGATTTATAAAAGCAACATTAGACTTTGCACTTGAGAGAGAGGGTTTAAGAGAACCCGTGCTTGATTATTTAGAACATCTTCTCCAAAACAGATTAACGATAAAGAAATAACTGGGAGATAGGAAGGGCATGGGTAATTATTTAACTATTTAAGTGTGTGATAGGGGTAAAGTAATGTTTAATATATTGAAAAAGATGGTTAATGATGTCAAAAATCATAAAGACCTTATTCGTTATTTAACAATATCTGATTTTAAAACTAACACGGCTAGAACTTACTTTGGATTT
The DNA here is from genome assembly GCF_002019605.1 of Alkalihalobacterium alkalinitrilicum. Lineage (NCBI taxonomy): Bacteria > Bacillati > Bacillota > Bacilli > Caryophanales > Bacillaceae > Alkalihalobacterium > Alkalihalobacterium alkalinitrilicum. The sequence continues at coordinate 4,019,839 of NZ_KV917368.1, forward strand.
TTGTGGTGGATTTTGGATCCTATCTTATACATGTTAATTTTTTATTTGTTAGTACAAGTGATACTACAACGTGGTGGACCCGATTATTCGGTCTTTTTATTTGTTGCTTTAATTCCTTTGAAATGGACGATAGCCTGTCTCGTGGATGCCACTAATGCTATTACGTCAAAAGCAAGGATTATTCAACAAGTTTATGTACCCAAAATCGTTTTTATAGTTGTTCGTTTAGCTGTTAATACGTCAAAATTCCTGATTAGCTCCGTTGTTTTATTTACTTTCTTATGGGTGTATGGAATAGATTTCACGATAAATATGTTCTATTTCTTTATCATAATAATCGTTCACACATTATTCCTTTTAGGAAGCATGATTATTTTGGCACATATGGGTGTCTACTTTAAAGATATAAAGAACATGATGCAATACGTAGCAAGAACTTTATTTTATATATCTCCAGTTATGTTTTCCATAACGGATGTTCCAGAGCGCCTGGCTCAATATCTTTATATTAATCCATTAACATCTTTAATCGTTTCTTATCGAAATTCTCTACTCTACGCAATACAGCCAGAATGGGGTTCACTTCTAATACTTTTTCTAGTTTCAATAGTATTACTCCTCATCGGGCTAGGTATTTTATTTAAATATGAAAAACACTATGCTAAGGTGATGTAATGACGAATCCTGTAATAGAACTAAATGACATATGGGTTTCTTATCCTGATAATCAACAAAGCCCATTGAAAAGTTTAATTAAAAAAGATAAAAAGGTATTCTGGGCATTAAAAGGCTTAGATTTCCAAGTGAATAAAGGTGAAGTGTTAGGAATTATCGGGCGTAATGGCTCTGGGAAAAGTACACTTTTAAAATTGCTAAGTGGATTGATTACCCCTGATAAAGGTGACTTCATCGTAAGGGGACAGAGGCCTGTTTTACTATCGTTAGGTACAGGCTTTGAACCTGAATTGTCAGGAATGGAAAATATTTATTTAAATGGTTTGTTATTAGGACAAAACAAAAAAGCCATCGATAAAGCGTTAGAAGAAATAATTGAGTTCTCTGAATTAGGAGAGTTTATTTATAAGCCAGTACGAACCTACTCGTCTGGTATGAAGTCGAGGCTAGCCTTTTCAATAGCCATTACACTAGATCCCGACATCTTATTAGTGGATGAAGTATTAGGTGTAGGGGATGCGGCATTCCAGCAGAAATGTAAAGATGCGATTACTGAAAAGATTAAGCAAGATCGAACAGTCATACTAGTGACTCACTCTTCTAGCTTAGTAAAAAGTATATGTGATCGAGTCGTTTGGATTCATCTAGGCGAGCAATTTGCCGTTGGTGATACAAAAGAGATTGTTACAAAATATGACCAATTTATGTACGGTAATAAAAAATGAATATTCTAATGCTACTCTTTAAGGATATTCACTACGATGCAAGGGTGCAAAGAGAAGCACTAGCTTTAGCGGAAGCAGGCCATTCAGTATTTATTGCTTGTGTACAAGAGTATCAAGAGGATCCGCCGCATTTTCATAACAATATTTCGATTATTCGAGTATCACTATTAACAAAAAGTATTAAGAGAAACTTATCAACTGCTAATAATAAACATCAAAAACCAAGTGCTTTAAAACAAATGGCTTTCAAAGTGGTTCGAAACCCATTTATTAAAATTGTAAAAGATCTCGGTGCTTATAATGAGTTTTATAAAAAAGTAAAACACTATATAGATGCATCCAACTTGAAAGTCGATGTAATCCATTGCCATGATTTAAATGTATTGTGGCAAGGCTCTCGTCTGGCTGAAAAATGCCAAGCGAAATTAATATATGATTCACATGAGCTATTTAATGAAATGGCGGGTCGAAACTCCGTGGACCGTAAATTTGGATACTTGATGGAAAGTAAATTAATTAAGCGTATTGATCATTTAATTGTCGTTAATCCATATGTTGAGGATGAGTTTATGAAGATGTATGGTGAAAGACCATCTACAGTCGTGCAAAATATCCCTCACCTAAAAGACAAAGCACAATTACTAAAGAATGAATCTAGTAATTATTGGCGAGATCACTATAACTTGGCAGAAAGTGATGTCCTGCTTTTGTATCAAGGTGGACTAAACCCAGAAAGAGGAATAGAAGAGTGTATACATGCATTAGCTCTTCTAGAAAGCCAATATAAGCTTATCTTATTAGGTGAAGGACGGCAAAAACAACACCTACTTTCTCTTGTAGAAAAGTTAAATATTCAAGACAGAGTCTTTTTTCATGAACAAGTTCCAAGTGATCAGATATTGTGGTATACCAAACAAGCAGATATTGGGCTAGTCATGTATAAGAATACGTCAAAAAATAATTATTTTTCAACGCCGAATAAGATTTTTGAGTATTTACTAACAGGGATTCCTTCAGTTGCTTCCAAGCATCCAGGAAAAGCTTATGTAATTGAAAAAGAAAAAGTCGGGGTTTGTGTTGAGGAAACGCCTGAGGCTATAAAAGAGGGGATCATTTACATTAGTAAAAACTATGAGCAATTTCAAGAGGCATGCTTGATGAAACGAGAGTTTTACTCTTGGGATCAAGAAAAGCAGAATTTAATTGAAGTTTATCGAACCCTCTAAGTAACAAGTTATAACATCCTAATACGAAGGGAGGGTATACGTTTGTTTAAAAAAATATTTAATGGAATAAAGCGGGTAGTATTCCGTAATAAGGAATTAATTAATAGATATGGTGAGAATAACAATAAAGTATGCATGGTTGTTTGGAATACTTTTGAAACAGATGCAAGGGTGACAAAAGAAGCGAAGAGTTTAATTAAAGGTGGAAAACAAGTAACGGTTGTTGCTGTTCACCAGCCAAATCGAACGAAAAGAGAAGAAGTGAAAGACGGGATACATATCGTAAGGGTAGATCGTAGTATCCGAAAAGCGAGTGATTCTGTAAGTAATCAATCTACTGCGAAGCAATTCAGGCCAACACAAGCAAATGTGAAGTCGAACACAAACAGCAAAACACCGCAAAGACGATCGGCGAACCCACTTAAAATGCTTAAGAAATATTTGGTGTTTGTACCGAAGACGGTTGTTAATGTACGTTTCTTCACAAATGCGTACCGTCAAAAAGCAGGGGTATATCATTCGCATGATCTAAATACGCTTATCCCAACATTCTTAGTATCAAGGTTAAGAGGTGCTAAATTAATCTATGATGCACACGAAGTATCTACAGATCGAGCGGGCTGGAAAAATATATGGTTCTGGGAAAAGGTAGAATCATTTATCATAAAAAAAGCAGATCAGGTTATAACAACAAATGAGACGAGGGCTAATTTTTTTAAAGAACGTTATAATATAAAAAAACCATGGATTATAAGAAATGTACCACCTTATGAGGAACTTCTAAATTCAAATCGAATTAGAGACGAATTTAATATTCCAAATGATGAACCGATTATACTATATCAAGGTGGTATTCAAAGAGAACGAGGGATTGAAAATATGGTTAAAGTCATTCCCCGTGTGAAGAAAGGCTGTTTCGTATTTATCGGAAACGGGGCCTTAAAACCAACGATCATGGAGTTAGCTCACGAATTAAGCGTCAATGACCGTACAATTTTCGTCGGTGCGGTTCCAAATGAAATTTTATTAACGTACACTGCATCTGCTGATATCGGATTACAGTTACTACAGGACACATGTTTTAATCATTATTCGGCTTGTTCGAATAAAATTCACGAATATATTATGGCGGGGATCCCAGTGGTTTCCAGTGATTTACCTGAAATGAGACGGTTGATAGATACAACAGACACAGGGATTTTAGTAGATCCTGAAAATCTTGAAATGATCGCTGACGCTATTAACCGATTACTAAATGATCATGATCTGTATCAACGACTAAAAGAGAATACAAAAGAAGCAGCAAAGTTACATCAATGGGAAAATGAAGAAGTGACCTTACTGGAATTATATAGATCCTAATTGAAGGAAGGGGTATTTTTATCATGAAACTTTGTGTAATGGGCTTAGGTTATATCGGTTTACCGACTGCGGTAATGTTCGCAAAGTATGGAGTTGAAGTGCTTGGAGTCGATGTAAATGAAGCAGTGATTAAAAAATTGAAAAATAGAGAATTACACATTGAGGAACCTGGCTTGGAAGAACTGATGGCAGAGGTTATGGATACTGGCTTATTGAAGTTATCTACTGAACCAGAGCATGCAAATGCCTTTATCATTGCTGTTCCGACTCCAATCAACCGTGATAAAACGGCGAATTTAGATTATGTTAAAGGCGCTACAGAGATGATTACCCCTTTTGTTCAGAGTGGGAACTTAATAATTCTGGAGTCGACCGTTCCACCAAAAACTGTTGAAAATGTAATGATCCCAATATTAGAGAAATCTGGATTGGCCATTGGTAAAGATTTATTTATTTCGCATTCTCCAGAACGAGTGATGCCTGGGAATTTATTTGAAGAATTAGTTTCCAATGATCGTATCGTGGGTGGAATTAATGAGCGCTCTTCACAAATGACAGTCGAACTTTATAAACGGTTTGTAAAAGGGACAATCCATGTAACCGATTCAACCACTGCGGAAATGGTTAAATTAATGGAAAATACGTATCGGGATATCAATATTGCATTCGCCAATGAGTTAGCAAGAATTGCCGAAACAGTGGGGTTTAATGTGTGGGAAGCGATTGACCTTGCAAACTGTCATCCCAGAGTGAATATCCACAAGCCTGGTCCTGGTGTGGGTGGGCATTGTATTGCAGTAGATCCTTGGTTCATTATTGAACAAGCACCAATGGAATCTAAGCTGATTTCTTTATCAAGAGATATCAATGAAACAACTCCTCATCATGTAAGTGGTCAGGTTGAAGAGCTTGTGAAAGATAAAGATCAACCAGTCGTTACGTTATTGGGGTTAGCGTTTAAAGGAAACATAGATGATATGCGTGAAAGCCCATCACTTGAAATTATTGATAATCTCAGTAAAAAAGAGTTGCAACTCAAGATTTTTGATCCACATGTTGTTGAAGAAATGGATGGAAAAGTAGCAACGATTGAAGAAGCCGTAACTGGTTCAGATTGTGTAGTCATATTAACAGATCATCACAAGTTTAAAACATTAGATTATCAAAAAATAAAAGAGTTGATGAGAACTCCAGTCATTTATGATACAAGAAACTTATTGAATGAAGAGGAATTAAAGGATTACGGATATATATATAATCCAATTGGAGCACCAATGAAAAGAACAAGGTATGTATAGAAGAGGTGAGGAGTTTGACAATGATGTATGAAACCTATTACAGAAAATATGGTACTCATCAAGAACAAGAAAACCTTCGAGAGAGAGTCCATTGGATCTGTGAACAAGTAGATGGACAGCAAGTTCTAGATGTTGGCTGTAACCAAGGCGTTACTTCCCTTCTGCTTGGCAAAGAAGGTTTTCATGTTGTAGGTATTGATGAAAATAAACAGCTTATTGATTTTGCACAGAGACAATTAAACAAAGAAAGTGAATACGTAAAGAGCAGAGTTCAATTTATCTTTAATGCACTTCAGCAACAGGAATTCAGCCAATCTTTTGATACGATTATTTTAGCTAATATTTTAGACGAGGTTACGCGTCCTGAACAGCTATTAGAAAAAGTAAAGCAGTGGTTAAACCCAGATGGAAAGTTATTGATAACAGTCCCGTTTGGCTATGAATTAGATAAAAACCATAAACGATCGTTTTATTTTTCAAATTTAGTAGATCTCTTCGAGGAAAGTGGTATTTATTTACAGGAATCGAAGGTTGTAGGAAATGCCATAGCGATTAGCGCGTCTATTAAGGCTAGAGATATCGATTTAGATGTTTACAAACTTTTATATTTAACTGAAGAGTATTTAGATCAATTGATTAAAGAAACAGTTAATCCAAAAGAAAAAGGTCAAAATTACCAAAACTTCTTAAATAAACAAAGTTATGAACAAGTAGAAGTGATACAACCAGAAGGAAACGAAAACACAAATAAGAAATATAATGAACTTTTAGATAAATACAATACAATCAGGCAAGAAAGAGATAACAGACAGAGGCAAATTGAAAAGTTAGAAAAAAGCATTGTTGATCAGAAGAATACACTTCGATTTAGAATGGGCGATGAAATCGCTAGTGCCTTGTTAAAACCAAGCTTCCGAACGTTATTTTTACCATTTACCATTACAAAAATGATGCTTGAAGGAGCTCAAAATGTAAATGCTCGAAATAATAGAAAAAAACGCAAAAAAGGTAATCAACCTCAAGTAAGAAAGAATGTGTCGACCAATAATAATTATGGTTTAGCGGGTCGTGATCGAGAATTAAATAAAATAAAAAGTTTTAAAAGCCATACATTAACGAAACAAAATCGTCCAGATGTGAAGGTCGCGTGTATATTAGACAATTTTAGTTATGAATGTTTTAAATATGAATGTACTCTTGAACAATTAAGAAGAGAAACATGGGAAGAACAAATTGAACAATTAAATCCTGATTTTCTTTTAGTCGAATCGGCTTGGCATGGAGTAGACATGACGTGGAAGTTCATGTTGACGGATATCCAAAACAAAGAAGAATGTGCGATACGTGACCTTGTCAATTATTGTAAGACAAAAAACATACCAACCGTATTTTGGAATAAAGAAGATCCACCAAATTATGACCACTTTATTGAGACAGCTCGATTGTTTGATGTTGTTTTCACAACGGAAGAAAATGTAATACCAAAGTATAATAAAGACTTATCTCATAATAATATTTTTGCTTTACCGTTTGCAGCTCAACCGAATGTGCATAATCCAGTGAATATTAACTTTAAAGCGAAGAATAATGTCGCTTTTGCGGGATCTTGGTATGCTCAAAAGCATTTTGAACGTCAACAAGATATGGACTTAATTTTAAGTGGCGCTAAAAACCACGGGTTACATATATTTGATCGCTTTTTTAATTTCACTGAAAATGATCGTTATAAATTCCCAGAAAAATTCCAAGAGCATATAATTGGTTCTTTAGATTATGAGGATATGGTCAAAGCGTATAAGATGTACAAAGTATTTCTTAACATCAATTCTGTAAAAGATAGCTCCACGATGTTTTCGAGAAGGGTTTATGAACTGTTAGCTTCGGGAACAAATGTAATAAGTACGTATTCTAAAGGAATTCAAGAATTATTTGGTGACATCGTTTCATTATGTGAAACCGAAGAACAAGTAAGTAATCAAGTAAAGCTTTTAATCAATAACCCTGAAATAAGTGAACGGTTAAGCTTAATCGGAATTCGTGAAGTTTATTCAAAACACCTATACAAGCACCGTTTCCAAACGATATTGGAGAAACTAAATATTAATATAGACGAACATGAAGAAGGCGTGTCCGTTGTTACATGTACAAATCGCGAGAACTTTTTAGAAACTGTATTTGAGAATTTCATTTCTCAAACGGTTGAAAAGAAAGAGCTTGTTATCGTATTAAACAGTGATGATATGGCTATCGAAAAGTGGGAAGAAAAGGCCCAGGAATATAACGACCATAAAATTACAGTACTCCAGTTACCAGAAGACAAAACACTGGGAGAGTGCTTGAATTATGGAATAGACAATTCCACCTATGAGTATATTGCCAAGTTTGATGACGATGATTATTATGCACCGAATTATTTACAAGATGCACTACATGCATTTACGTACTCTGGAGCTGATTTAGTAGGTAAGAAGACATTCTTAACATATGTTGAAAGTTATGGTGCGATTGCGGTTCGAACCATTAATAATGAGAACAAAATAACCGATTTTGTTCATGGTGGAACGTTAGTATTTACAAGAAAGCTCTATGAGGATGTTCGGTTTGAAGCTAGAAACCGAGGTGAAGATACGGCCTTCTTAAGAACAGCACGGGAAAAAGGGTATAAAGTGTATTCAGCGAATCGATTTAACTTTGTGTATATGAGAAGTGCAAACCTTGAACATCATACGTGGAAAATTGATGAGACAGAATTTATGAAAAACTGCAAAATTATTGCTTATACTACTGACTATAAACCTCATGCCACAGTTTAGCCGATTCTTTTAAAGGAGTTAAAAAGCTAACGTTGAAAACTAATAAGCAACTTTTGAAAGGTGTAAAGTACAAATTAAATCGTGTTTCGGTAAATAACCGAGGCACGATTTGTCTTATTTTAGTCAAAAAAGGAGTCTTCTTCCAGTTTGAGAGTATGTGGTTTCTTACTTATCTGACTTTGGGGAGGTACTCTTTTTTTATGTCTTGATAATCTAGTATGACCAAATTTGAATTATGCGACTGACAAAGATACAGCTTTTTCGTTTTAGTAAATCTAATTACCTAACGAAATATATTTCGATTATGGTAGTATGTTTCGACACAAACCTTTAAAACTATTATCTATAAAAATATGACTTTTTGTCCAAATTTAGTTTTTTTTAGGTTTTTTTCTATAATTATGTAGAGATCTAGTGGCAATATTTATATAATGAAATCTGTAGGATGAAATTATATAATTGTCCTTGTGTTTAACACAACAAATGGAGAGGAAGCGATTATGAATCAATTAAAACTATTACTTGTTTATAGTTTAGTATTTTTACTCGTTCTGTCTGGGATAGTTCCAAGTAGCGGTAAAACATCAGCACAAAGTAGCAGTGCTTTTATAATGGAAAATGGGGAAATAAAACGGCACACATTAACGATTGATCGACGTGCTTGGGATTTTCGCTCGATATTTAATAGTACTTTTATGAAAAGTCCTTATGTAAAGAGTGTCACAGACACTGGAAGTACATTTACAGTAAATGGTGGCGGCTGGGGACATGGGATTGGTATGAGTCAATTTGGAGCGTATCAAATGTCGACGGAAGGCCATTCATATCAAAATATATTAAATTTCTATTATCCAGGTGCACAAATCACTACGGAACAAAATAGAAATGTTAATATTCGACTGTCGAATTATTTAGGAAATAGAACAGAAGTGCCGGTTTTAGTAACTGGTGAATATACGATAGATGGAGTTCAAACATTAAATGGCTCGCATAACTATTCTATTAAAATAGAAAATGGATTGCTTGCTTTATATAGAGGAAATGAAAGAATTAGAACAGGAAGTACATTGAATGCTGTTCCTAAAGAGTATGGGGCTGATAACGTTATTCGCATTAATGGTCGCCCATATATAGGTACAGTTCGCTTTGCGATAGAAGGTGGGTTCATTCGCCCAGTAGTAACACTTCAACTTGAAGATTATTTAAAAGGTGTTGTCCCACACGAAATGTCAGCTGGTTGGGGGAATCATGGTGGCTTAGAAGCGTTAAAAGCGCAAGCCGTTGCTGCTAGAACGTATATTTTACGCTTTGGTTCAGCAACCGTAACGGATACACAAAGTCATCAAGTATATGGTGGACATGTTACTTTTGCAAATACGAATCAAGCTGTCGATTCAACAAGAGGAGAAGCTCTTAGACACAATGGTGGTTTAATAGAAGCTTTATATTCTTCTAGTAATGGTGGGAAAATTCTCTCGAACACAAACTCTTGGGGGAGTGGATTAATTCCGTATCTTATAACAAATGATGACCCATATGATTTGAGAAGTGGCGGTTTAGGAAACGGAAATATTAATTGGAACTTTTCACTTCACAAAACACAAATTGATCTATCTGGGAGAAATCTATCAAATCCAGGTCAATGGTGGAGCGAAGTCAGTGAAAGAGATGTTACTTTAACGAACAATATTAAAACATGGATAAGAAATCAAGGCTTAGTAGACTCTCATTACGAGATGAAAATAGTAGGAATAGATAATATTTCTTTTACTACGAACTTCACTAGTAATCAACGTATTAATGGCTCGATGTCTGTATCCTATATTCTAAGAGATACAAATGAACCACTGTATAATTTAACCCTTACTTCATCTACCCCTTTGTATGATCAAATAGGGGGTTCGCCTCGAAGTGAGGTTATCAACCCGCAAGTCGTAACGGTGTACCAAGAAAGTAATGGTTGGTATCAAATTAATACGTGGTTAGGTAGAAAGTGGATTAACCCAACGTTTGCTATTGAAGGTGAACCGAATTCGGTTTCGCAAAGGTTGACGTTAACTCAAGATACTCGACTGCATGACGGTCCTTTTGCAGGTCAAAGACGATCAGAGATCGTTAAACCACAAACAGTAACAGCAATAGCCGAGTGGAACGGTTGGTACCAAATCAATACATGGTTAGGACCTAAATGGATTAATCCAACAAATGTATTAATCGGGGAACCGAATGTTATTAATGAACGATTACTCCTAACTACAGATACACGTTTACATGATCAACCGTTAGATAGTGCAAGACGCAATGATAGTGTCAGACCACAACAAGTGACAGCAACAGCCGAGTGGGATGGCTGGTATCGAATTAATACGTGGCTAGGACCGAAGTGGATTAAATCAAGTAATGCGACTGTTTGGTCTCCAAATAATGTATCTGTAAGGATTACATTAACTGAAGATGTACGTTTGCATAACCAACCGCTAGCCAATACAAGTCGAAGTGAAATCGTTCGACCACAAACCGTAACAGGTATTCAGGAATGGAATGGTTGGTATTTAATAAATACTTGGGTTGGACAAAAGTGGATCAAACCAAATAATGCAATTATTGGTGAGCCAACACCAATTTCAGAACGAATTCGCTTAACAGAAGATGCACGTTTGCATAATTCCCCATCGGAATCATCAAGAAGATCAGAAGTAGTCCGACCACAAACAGTAACAGCAGTTGCTGAATGGAATGGCTGGTACTTGATTAATACGTGGGTTGGGCAAAAATGGATCAAACCAAATAATGCAATGATCGGTGAACCAACGCCAATCTCTGAACAAATTGTATTGACTGAAACGGTGCATCTGCACAATTTACCGTTTGAAAATACAAGAAGATCAGAAGTAGTCCGACCACAAACAGTAACAGCAGTTGCTGAATGGAATGGCTGGTACTTGATCAAAACTTGGGTTGGAGATAAGTGGATTAAACCTAGTAATGTAACATTTGCAAGTAGTAGTATTGTTGTTGAAGAGAAGGAAGAGGAAAAAGAAGAAGTAATTGAACCAGTTGAGGAACAACAACAGGAAATCGATAACAAGCCAGAGGAAGTTAAGCAGGAAAAAGTTGAACAGATCAATGAAGAAAGTAAGCAATCAGAAGAAGTTGAGTCTGTAGAAGAAGAGCTGGCTAATGATGAACATGACCTGTTAGAAGAAGAGGAACCAGTAAAAAACGACGAATGATTATAGAAAAAGCTTTGTTAAAAAAATGATCAAGTTGTTATGAATAGAAACTCGAAACATATACGGTCTCGTATATGTTTCGAGTTTTCAAAAAATATTACAACAACTTGAAGTAGTTTTTAGAAGCAAATTGAGATGGTACTAGTGTAGCACTTGAGTTTGCTAGCTAGTACCATTTTTCTATACATATGGAAGGAGGCTCGGAATGTATTATAAAGACGTCCTAGTAAAAAAGAGTTATCTAATTACCTTTTTATTCATTATGATTGTTGCATTTATGGCGGTTACCTCACCTAGTAATATTTCTGCAAATACAACTGTCGAAATTAGAGAACGGTTAACATTAACAGAGCCCACTCATTTACACGATTCTGCATACTCCACTCGACAAGTCTCATTAATACAACCACAAACGGTAACTGCTACAGCCCAAAATGGTAGTTGGTTTCGGATTAACACGTGGCTTGGTCCGAAATGGATTAATCCAAGAAACGCTGTTCCATCAGAAATAACAGCGACTTCCAAACAATTGACTTTAACGAGAACAACATCGTTGTACAATCAAACGATGTCCAATACAAAAATAAGTTCTTCAGTGAACCCACAGACCGTTCGAGTAACTGGCCAGTGGGGAAATTGGTACCGAATTAATACATGGTTAGGATCAAAATGGATACAGCCAGTCGATCCAAGACCTGCTAATGTTGAAACCGTTTCTGAACGATTAACATTAACGGAAGTAACCCGACTATACGATCAGCCATTTTCAAATAAGCGGATAAGTTCTAGTGTAAACCCACAAACCGTAACAGTTACAGGAAAATGGGGAGAATGGTATCGAATCAATACTTGGCTTGGAGCAAAGTGGATCAAGCCAACCAACGCAGTTCCTTATAATATAGAAGAAATCAACAGATCTTCCGTTTTACTCCAAACAGCGCATCTGCATAATCAGCCGTTGGCAGGGTCCAAAACATCTACGACCGTTCAACCTCAAGTGGTAACAGTGACAGGTCAATGGGGAGAATGGTATCGAATTAATACGTGGCAAGGTCCGAAATGGATAGAAGGAAGAACGATTTCTTCGACACCGATTACAGAAATATCGCAACAATTAACTCTCGAGCATGCGGTTCCTCTTCATAACCATCCGATTACAAGCACGAAGCAAAACAATGAAGTAAAGCCACAGACAGTTAACGTCATTGCGAAATGGGGAGAATGGTATCGAATCAATACGTGGTTAGGTCTGAAATGGATAAATCCAAATATAGTCGTCATTTCACAAACCGAAAAAAAATACGGAATTGTGAAGGTGAATAGCACATTGAATGTCCGTAGTGGTCCAGGGTCATCCCATCCAGTCATCGGTGCATTAGCGAATGGTACGAGTGTAACGATCATAAATGAGTTAAATGGCTGGTACCAAATTGAATTCTCGAATCATAACGGCGCTGCTTATGTTTCGGCAGATTTTATCGAAATACAAAGCCATTCTGCAAATGGGAAGTATACTGTGTTCATTGATGCGGGACATGGGGGAACCGACCCAGGTGCTCTAGGAAGAGTCAGTACAGAAGCCAATCTTGTCTTGAGCATTTCTAATAAGATAATTAATCTACTAGAGAATGATCCGACGATTAATGTTCATTATTCTAGAAAAGATGATAGTACTGTCGCATTAGGTGATCGGCCCAAACTAGCAAACGCAGTAAATGCTGATCTATTTTTATCAGTTCATGCAAATGCAGCAACTGGAACAGCAACAGGGACCGAAACCTGGATGTCAAAAAGTATTGACCGGCCATTTGCTGAGATCGTTCATCAACACTTGATTAAAGCTACTGGACTTAGAGACAGAGGATTGAAAACAAGTAGTTTTAGAGTATTAAGGGATACAAATATGCCAGCAGCCTTAATAGAAGTTGGATTTATTGATAATCCAAGTGAAGAGACGCTACTTTTAAACAATAACTTTCAAAATAGAGTTGCAACTGCAATGTATAACGCAATTAAAGAATACCTTGAAAAATAGAATAGAAGGCACACCAAAAAAACAGGTACTGTATTGATTTACAGCACCTGTTTTTTTTTGTGTGCTGAAAATAATATAGCAATTCTGAGGGACGTCCTTTGAGTAAAATAGTAAATAACAACTACAATTTTTAAAACTAGTAAAAAAATATAAGAAATTAAACTGAAGTTACATGTTTTTACAAAAAAATTAAATATTTTCCTGTATAATAAAATTACTTTTATTTATCCTACAAAACTACTAATTCTTTGGGTGGGTGATATGATGAGAAACATTGCAGTTATTATCGTTTTATTAGTTAGTTTTTTAATTGGTATGCCGCATGAAGCAGAGGCATCTAACCAAGGACAATTAATTATTATTAACAAGAGTAATAATCAACTAGCCTTTTATGATAATGGTAAATTAGTAAGGACATTTAGTGTAGGTACAGGACGGGATAATGCATTTACTCCAGAAGGTACCTTTAAGATTGTTAATAAAATAAAAAACCGTCCATATTATTCTGGAAATATACCAGGCGGTGATCCAAGAAATCCACTTGGTGACCGTTGGCTAGGTTTAGACGCAAGAGGTACATATGGAACAACCTATGCTATTCATGGAAATAACAACCCTGCTTCAATTGGTAATTATGTAAGTGCTGGCTGTGTCAGAATGCACAACCATGAGGTTCGCTGGCTATTTGATCAAGTAAAATTAAATACAACAGTAATCATTACGAATACCAACAACACATTTGAACAAATTGCGAGATCTCGTGGTTATCAAATAACGCAAGGGCAAGCAATCAATAAGACCATTACAGTGTTAGAAAGAACACATTTATATAATCAACCAAATACGAGTAGCAGAACTTCTGCTGTATTAAACCCTCAATCGGTCAGGGCAACTGAGAAACTATCAAATTGGTATAAAATCAATACATGGATGGGTCCGAGGTGGATTCCTTCTAATAACACGATTGATGGTACGATCAAAAATATTTCACAAAAATTGACATTAACCGAAAATGCACGTCTACATAATCAACCGATTGCTAATACGAGAAGGTCTGAAGTTTTACGTCCTCAAATGGTACAAGCAACAGGAGAATGGAATGGTTGGTACCGTGTAAACACGTGGTTGGGCTCGAAATGGATTAAACCGTCGAATGTAATCGTTGGGGAAATTAAATCAATCTCGCAAAAAATAACATTAACCCAAAATACATACTTGCATAACCAACCTTTTACAAACACAAGAAGATCAGAATTACTACGTCCGCAAACTGTACAGGCAACAGGGGAATGGAATGGCTGGTACCGAATTAATACATGGGTAGGACCAAAGTGGATTAAACCGTCGAATGCGATTGTAGGAGAAATTAAGCAAATCTCGCAAATTATAACATTGACGCAAAATACGTACTTGCATAATCAACCATTTGACAATACAAGAAGATCAGACTTGTTACGCCCGCAAACTGTACAAGCAACAGGAGAATGGAATGGCTGGTACCGAATTAATACATGGGTAGGACCAAAGTGGATTAAACCGGCGAATGCGATTGTAGGAGAAATTAAGCAAATCTCGCAAAGTATAACATTGACGCAAAATACGCATTTGCATAATCAACCATTTGCAAATACAAGGCGATCAGAAGTGTTAGGTCCACAGACGGTACAGGCAACGGGAGAATGGAATGGCTGGTACCGAATTAATACATGGGTAGGATCAAAATGGATTCAACCAACTAATGCAATTGTAGGAGAAATTAAATCGATTTCGCAAAGTATAACGTTAACGCAAAATACGCATTTGCATAATCAACCATTTGCAAATACAAGGCGATCAGAAGTGTTAGGTCCACAGACGGTACAGGCAACGGGAGAATGGAATGGCTGGTATCGAGTGAATACGTGGTTAGGATCAAAATGGATTCAACCAACTAATGCAATTGTAGGAGAAATTAAATCGATTTCGCAAAGTATAACGTTAACGCAAAATACGTATTTGCACAATCATCCATTTGCAAATACGAGAAGGTCTGAAGTTCTTCAACCTCAGACTGTTCATGCGATAGGCGAATGGAATGGTTGGTACCAAATTAATACATGGATTGGTCCCAAATGGATTAAAGTAAATTAATAGAAAAGGAAAGTAAAGAACCGAGTAGATCATCTACCGGTTCTTTAGTTTGGTTATTTATAAGGGGAAAAACCGACAAAACATGACCAAGTATCCATAAAATTGTTAAAAAGAACTAGAAATTGTTGGTTTTTATAGTATAATTGTTAAGTATGTAAAATATATGGAAAAATCTAAAAAAATGTCAAAAAAGGAAGTGTGAAGATGGGGAAAGCATCATTCAATAGGCTAATTGCCGTAATGTTAGTCGTATTTTTATCATTACAACACTTACTGCCTATTGGAACGGTATTAGCAATAAGTGCTACGGATTCCTCGGTAAAAACAGAGATTGAAACTGAAGCCGAAGCACTCATTTCTAGTGAAGAAGAAGTAGATAAAAAGTTAGAAGAACCAACACCTCAAGAGATAGAGACTAAGGAACAAGAGGTGGACGAGGAAACCTTAAAGAAAGAAGAACAAGATAAAATAGGTGTCCAAGCTGAGAAAGCTGCAGAAAAAGTTGATAATACAGAAGAAGCTGAAACGGTAGAAAAAGTAGAATCCGTTGAAGAAGTAGAATCAAGTTTAGTAGAAAGCAGTGAAGAAACGGAAACACCGAAAAGACAAGGTACTACAAAGCGAGATACTGGAGCATTCTCTGCGTTAAATAATGATTGGATGATAGCAGATCTAGATGATTTAGATTTATCCGAAGGGCAAACGAAAGCACAATATCTTGTAGAAGCTCTAGTTGGTTCTGGAGTTGTTGTAAAAAACATTAAATATACAGGTGTCGACAGATCGGCTGGTTTTTTTATAACGGAAGAAGATATTATTGGCTTTGAGAGTGGAATTATTTTAAGTACAGGAAGTGTCCATAACGTTCAAGGACCCAATACAGTCGATGACATTTCAGCCAATAATGGTTTACCAGGAGACCCAGATTTAAATTCACTCATTCCAGGCTATACAACATATGATGCGACAATATTAGAGTTTGAATTTATTCCTACATATGATGAAATCTTTTTTGAATATGTGTTTGCTTCTGATGAATATAACGAATACGTAAATAGTTCATTCAATGATGTTTTTGGTTTTTTTGTAAATGGGCAAAATGTTGCAACAATTCCAGGAACAGATACACCTGTTGCAATAAATACAGTCAACGGTGGAAAACCTTATGGAACCAATGCCAGCCATCCTGAACTTTATAGAAATAATGACCTGAACGATGGCGGTGGAGATATCAACACGGAAATGGACGGTTTAACAGTAGTCCTTCCAATTAGAGCCAAAGTAAAACCGAATCAATTTAACACGATTAAGCTAGCTATCGCCGATGCAGGAGATCATATTTTAGACTCGAATGTTTTTATTAAATCAGGAAGCTTTATTGGGCAAGCAGGGGTGATGTCAGGCTTAGGAGCAAAAGAAAACATTAAAGGTCAACAGCCTAATTACCCAGAGAAAACAGTCGGTGAACCTGTCATTGATCCGATTGATAGTGCAACAGGAGCCCAAGTCTTATATGAAACTCTATTAACGGTTAACGGTGCTTTTCCATTAACATTCGATGTTCTTTATAATTCTTTACTGTTAGATGAAGGAATGATGGGAACAGGTTGGACGAATAATTATGAAATGAGTATTCAAGAGTCAGAGGGTGGAATTGTTAATATCCTCTGGGATTCTAATCGAATAAACACATTTGTTGAGATGGATTCAGGTGGTTATACTTCACCAGATGAAGCATTGAAACATTACAACTTAACGAAAAATAATGATGGTAGCTTTACATTAGAACATAACAATGGTGAAAAAT
Organism: Alkalihalobacterium alkalinitrilicum; assembly: GCF_002019605.1. Lineage (NCBI taxonomy): Bacteria > Bacillati > Bacillota > Bacilli > Caryophanales > Bacillaceae > Alkalihalobacterium > Alkalihalobacterium alkalinitrilicum. The sequence goes on from NZ_KV917368.1 coordinate 4,037,143, forward strand.
ATGAGTTTAACGCAGATGGGCAACTAGTGCAAAAGTACAATTCCTATCAACAAGTATTAAATTATTCTTATAACGAGTCAGGACAGTTAACGAGTGTCACGGAGCCCATTTCGGGACAACAATTACATTTTTCCTACAATAATGCAGGTTTGTTAACGACGGTTGCTGATAACGTAGGGAGAGAAGTAAAGTTTAACTACGACGAAGAAGAGCTCCTCGTTGCAAAGGTAGATCCAGAACAAAATTCGATCGCCTTTACTTACAACGAAGTGAGACAAATTGTCACAGCAACAGATTCGAATGGTAAACAAATTTTTAGTAATACATTTGATGAAGCTGGTCGTGTTATTGCCCAAAAAGACTCAAAAAATCAACAAGGACAATTTGAGTATGATGAAGATATGGAAGAAGGGCGCCTAGTAACGACGTTTACTGACCGAAAAGGAAATCAAACGATCTTTACGTATAACAACCTCTATCAACTGTTAAGTCGTACGGATGAATTAGGAAATACGAAACGCTTTGAATACGACTCGCATGGAAATAAGGTAAAAGAAATAGATGAAGGCGGGAATCTAACTACTTTCTCCTATGATGACCGTGGCAATGTTACAAGTATTACCGACGCACTAGGTCGTACGACGAAAATGACATATGATGCTCGTAATAATTTGCTATCAGTTGAAAATGCAAAAGGTGATAAGCATAGCTTTTCTTATAATGAGCGTAATCAAGTAACGAAAGTAACCGATCCTCAAGGAAATAGTGTTAATCTTGAATATGATCAACAAGGCTTATTAACGAAAAATACGGCACCTAAAGGCGGCACAACGAACTTTACGTATCATCAAGGCTTAGTCCGTACCATGGTTGATTCAAATGGAAATACGACAACGTTTGAATTTGATCAAATCGGTCAACTCATCTCGTATACGGACCCGGAAAGTTATACAACGACATTTTCCTATAATAAAAATGGGTATTTAACCAAGGTAACGAACGCTCTCGGTTATCACATCATTTACAGCTATGATCAGTTTGGTAATTTAATGCAAGAAACAAACTCAAGAGGTAACACTACGAAATATGAATACGATGGGAATAATAATTTGATTAAGGAAACCAATGCGCTTAATCAAACCATTCAATTTAATTACGATGCTGAGGATTTGTTAACATCCATCACGGATGCACGTGGAAATACCACTCGTTTTAGTTACGATCAAAAAGGTAGAATAACGGGGTTAACGAATCCGCTAGACAATTCAATAACACTAGCGTACGATGCAGTAGGCAATATCATTAATGAAAAAGATGCCAATGGGAATACGGTTTCCATCGCCAACTACGATAGCGTCGGGAACATGATCGAACTAAAGAATGCCCTAGGTCATACAGAGACGTTTGAGTATGACAATGTAGACTTACTTAAGAAAATAACAACGGAGCAAGGGACGTTACTTAATATTGATTATGATGCAATTGGTAGAGCGGTTCGTTCAGTAGATGCGTTAAGCGGAGTTAGTCAGCAAGGGTTTGACTCAGAAGGAAATCAAACGTCTTTAACAGATGCAAATGGAAATACATTGCAATTTGCGTTTAATCTACTAGGAGACTTAACCTCTGTTGAGTCGGCCAATGGTCATACTATACATTATGAATATGATAATCGTGGTTTGATTAGTAAAATGACCAATGGCAGAGGACAAGAAACAACTTATGAATATGATCCATTAGGTCGTGTGATTACACTAGTTGAGCCAGAAAATACGTCTCATTACACTTATGATGAAAATAATAATATCTTAACAATAACAGACAATTTAGGTACAATAAGCTACGTATATGATGCATTTGATAGAATCATTAAGTATACCGATGTATATGGAAACATCATTCAATATGGATATGATGCTAATCATAATATAACAAAATTAACATATCCAAACGGAAATGACGTTCACTACAGCTATGATAGCGCCAATCAATTAGTTGAGGTAAGAGATTGGAAAGATCGTACAACTCGTTATTCATACGATGAAAATGGTCGATTACTAGAAACGTCTCGACCAAACGGCACGGTAGAAACGAGAACGTATAATGAACTTGGACAACTCATAGCAACTCAAGATGTTTCATCAAGTGGAGAGGTTATTAATCATTACCAATATACTTATGATGAAGTGGGTAACATCGTATCGGAACAAAATGAGATATCAATGAATATTGATATTGTCCCAAGTTCCATAACAGCTTCGTATTCATCAGGCAATCAAGTGAATACGATGAATGACCATACAATGATTCATGATGAAGATGGAAATCTTACAACAGGTGTTTTACAAGGCGGGCAAGCTGAATTTGAATATGACTCCCGTAATCGCTTAGTTTCAACAGGACATACGGAATATACGTATGATATTAACGACCAGCGTGTGGCACTAACAGAAGGTGGGGAAACGACAAAGTATGTGGTTAATCCTATTGCCCATCTATCACAGGTGCTAATGGAGACAGACTCTGAAGGTAATCTACTAAACTCTTATATTTACGGAATTGGTTTAATTGGTTTTGAAGATGAACAATTCGATTATTTCACTTATCACCAAGATTATAGAGGAAGTACGACGGCTATTACAGATGAAGAGGCAACTGTTGTTGCTCGGTACATGTATGATCCATTCGGGAATATCATCGCCAAAGAAGGAAACGTGGATCAACCGTACTTATATACGGGTCAGTACGGTGTCGAAACGGACCATAACGGCCTTCTCTTTATGAGAGCTAGATATTATCAACCAGAAACACAACGCTTCTTAAATGAAGATATTGTCAAGGGGTCTGTATTATTAGGACAATCATACAATCGTTATGCATACTCTCGTAATAATCCTGTAATGTTTGTCGACCCGGATGGAGAGTGGGCCCATATTGCCATTGGAGCGGGAATTGGTGCCATAGTTGGTGGAGTAACTGCAGCGATTGCAGGAGATGGTATTAAAGATGTTGTTGCGGGCACTTTAGGCGGTGCAGTAGCAGGAGGTATTACTGCAGCAGCTGCACCAGTAGCTCTCGGTGCAGGTCTTGTAGGAGGTACAGCCATCACAGTAACTTCAGGTGCTGGAGCAGGTATTGCCGGTGAATTAACTTCTTCCTTAGTTAAATGGGAAAAACCAAAGGGAAGCGACATAGCGACAGCAGCTCTTTTAGGTGCAATCCCAATCAAAACCGGAACATCGAAGTACTTACAGAATACGAATACAGGATTGAAAAACCTTCAAAAAGGTTTAAACAATGCTCAATACGGATTAAGTAAACAAGCTCAAGCCAATGTTGCGAAACAAAAAAAATCGCTCAACAACCAATTGAAAGTAGCGAAGGGGCTTGATAACTGGGCACCAGATGTGTTTACTCATGTAACAGGTTGGGCATTAAAAGGCGGAACAGCCAAAGGAATTAAATAATGATTTTGTAAATTGTTTTTGGGGGATTTTTTATGATAACAGGTATTACGATTATTTTAACAGCGATCATTACAGGGATACTTTATAAATCGATAGAAACGGGTGTCGAGAGAAAAGCAGAGAAACTAAAACATCTCGAAATGAATAATCGGAAGTTTACGTATTCTACTATCGGTATCCTTTTAGAAGTTGTCATCTATTCAGGTCTTGGCTTGATTTGTTTTTCCGTGTTCTTTTTCGGAGAACATATCGTTCAATACGTTATTTTGATCGCTGTAGGATGTTTATTATTGTTCTTAGCCTATTATCGAGCTACTATTTTAACGAAAAAGCGCTTGGAATTGTCTAGTGGCCAAATATATTATTATTACGGAAAACAACCTAATAAAGTGTTACGAATTAAATTAAATAACATTAGCTATGTTGAGATGAATTTTTTAATGTTTCATCTTCATATGAATAATGATCAAACGATAAAACTACCCATGTTATTTAATGAATGCAGTCTCGTATACAGTATATTAAAATATCATCGCCCCCAATGAATAGAATGGTTAGACTAGACATCCTTATTGGAGAATATAAAGGAGAACGTAAAAAATGAAGAATTTCTCATTTAAACCGCTCATTTATTTCATAGTTCTATTTGCTATGTTTCTACCATCATCGGCATTAGCCGCTACTTATACCTATGATGAACTGAATCGGATAACATCTGTTACGTATAATGATGGACAAACGATTGAATATACTTATGATAGTACAGGAAATATTTTATCAGTAACACAAAACGGAGGAGCGCCAACGGAAGAGACTCCTCCTCAAGAAGAAACACCACCTGGTGAAAGCACACCTCCTGGAGAAATTCCAACACCTGAGGAAGACACACCACCTAATGAAAGTACACCTCCTGAAGAACCAACTCAGCCAGAAGCTGGGGGAAATCCTCAGGATGAAACAGTTTCAGAAGAGGATGTAAGAATAGGTGGAGGAAATAATGAAAATGATCAAGAGGTAAGAGAAGAAGTAGAAGAAGGGAAAGAAGTGGCAGGTGAAGACCACGGACTTCCTAAAACAGCGACTTCAATGTTTAACTGGATATTTGTTGGAATTATCCTTTTAGGTGCAGGTATAGCAACGATTGTAATTGTCAAAAGAAGACAGAATTTAACAGAGTAATAATTAATTAAAGAAGCTAACACTCATCTTATGATTGGTGTTAGCTTTTTCTATGAAAGGCCTTCCTACCGAGCGCCTATAGCAATATGAAAGTTTGTCGGATTGTAATAGAATAATTGATTTATTTCCCTCTTTACCTAATAATATGAAGTAGTAAAGCTGTTATTTTTCATGATATATTTATTCATAGTTAAGTAGTTATTTAAAAGATGGTATTAAGATGGAAACCAACCTATCTTAAAATCCAATCAACATTATTAAAAGGTAGGGGACATATTTGAAAAAATTATTATCCATTCTTATCGTATTTCTTTTTATATTTCAACTTGTTCCTCACGTAGACGCACAAAGTGATGAAGAAATTATTATTCTTTTTAAAGATAAAATCGATTTAGACATCATTGGACAAGTTAAAGGAAAAGTAGAGCACGAGTTTGAAAACATCCCTGCAGTAGCGATCACCGTTTCTGAAGAGATGAAAGAGGCGTTGGAAAACAATCCGAATGTACTAGCGATTGAAAGTGATCAAGTCATTCAAATTCAAAGTCAAGCTCAAGTCCAAGATTGGGGAATTAAACGGATAAATGCACCAAATGCTTGGGAAGCAGGCTATACGGGAAAAGGGGTCAAAATTGCTGTAATCGATACTGGTATTGCTCCACATAATGACTTAAAGATTGCAGGAGGAGCTTCCTTTACCCCCTATACAACGTCATATGTCGATGATAATGGCCATGGAACGCATATCGCTGGAATTATTGGCGCGAGAAACAATGGTTTCGGAACAGTCGGTGTTGCTCATGAAGCTGAGCTTTACGCCGTAAAAGTACTTGGGAAAGATGGAAGTGGTCTTCTTTCAAGTATTGTTGCAGGGATTGATTGGGCCATCACAAACAATATGGATATCATTAATTTAAGCTTAGGTGCTGAAATTGAGTCACCCTCATTGAAGGAAGCTGTAGATCGAGCCTATAATAATGGCATTTTAGTCGTCGCTGCCGCTGGAAATAATGGATCTACGAATGGAGTAGGAGACACTGTGAACTTTCCAGCACGATACGATTCCGCGATTGCAGTATCGGCTACAAACAAAAGTGATCAAAGGGCAACCTTTTCTGCTACGGGGAATGCTGTAGAACTGGCAGCTCCTGGTGTTGAAATCTATAGCACCCATTTAAAAAATGGTTATGCTCATATGAGCGGAACTTCGATGGCAACACCTTATGTTTCGGGTAATCTAGCCCTTTTAAAAGAAGCTTACCCCAATCTAAGTCCAGCACAAATACGTGAAAAACTACAAAAAAATGTCATTGATTTAGGAGCAAATGGAAGAGATCCATGGTTTGGATTCGGTTTAATTCAAGCTCCTCAAATAGTAGAGAATGATCCTAATGAGCCTGGAGATGGAGAAGAACCGAAGGACCCAGATCCAGTACAACCCGTTGATCCAGTGGAACCACCTAAACCACCAGAGCAACCGATTTTTACTATCCAACTAACGGAAAATACGTATTTGTTTGACCATATTAATGGAAAACGGCGGATTGAATTTTTAAGACCGCAACGCGTTTCCGTATTTGAAGAAGTCAATGACTGGTATCGAATTAATACGTGGATTGGACCGAAGTGGATCAAACCAAACAATCCGCTTCTAGGAGAACCAACTTCCACCTCAGCGCGGATTACGATAACAGAAAATACCTATTTGCATAACCATCCGTGGAGTAGTGCTAGAAGAAGTGAGTTTTTACGCCCTCAAACAGTTACTGCTATTGAAGAGTGGGGAGAGTGGTACCGAATTAATACGTGGATCGGACCGAAGTGGATCAAACCAAATAATCCGCTTCTCGGGCAACCAACTCCGATCTCAACGCGGATCACGATAACAGAAAACACCTATTTGCATAATCATCCGTGGAATAGTGCTAAACGAAATGAATTTTTGCGTCCACAGACTGTGACAGCATTTGAAGAATGGAATGGATGGTATCGAATTAATACGTGGCTTGGACCTATGTGGATTCAACCGAATCGGCCATTAATCGGCGAACCGAATCCGATTTCATTGAAATTGACGTTAACCGAAAATACTTTTTTGCATAATCAACCGTGGAATAGTGCAAGGAGAACTGAGTTCTTGCGTCCGCAGGCAGTGACAGCATTTGAAGAATGGAATGGATGGTACCGAATTAATACGTGGATTGGACCGAAGTGGATCAAACCAAACGATCCATTAAAAGGGGATCCAACAAATGTTACTATAAGTATACACTTAATAGAAAATACGTATTTACACGATCAACCGTGGAACAGTGCTAGAAGAAATGAATTTTTACGTCCGCAAACTGTTACAGCCGTTCAAGAGTGGGATGGATGGTATCGAATTAATACATGGATTGGCCCTAAATGGATTCAACCGAGTAAAGTATCAATAAATAATCAAGACTAGCATTTAAAATATTACAGTTATTGCCAAATGGAGTGCAACTTGTACTCTATTTTTTTTTGTCGAAATATGGTTAAATAGATAGATAGTTACTGATAGATAGGAAGGAGATGAAGCGTTGTTTAGGAGAAAAGTAATAGCACTCATTTTTATATTTTCATTAATTACTAGTTTGATTCCAGTAAATACGATCACGTTCGCATCGACTAGTAATATCGTGAATAAAAATCAAGTCTATTCATACGAACAAATGACGAATGATATTAAGAGACTTGCCCAAAGATACCCTAATATAATGGAGTATCGATCTCTTGGAAAAAGTACATATGGTCGAGAGATTTGGGCGGTAAAGTTAGGTAACGGTGATGCGAACGTCTTTATCAATGCATCCCACCATGCAAGGGAATGGGGCACAACGAATGTTGTGATGACGATGATTGACCAATACGCTCAGGCACATAGTAGAGGTCAAAACTATCAAGGGTATAATGTGCGAGACCTTTTAAGTAAAACAACGATTTGGTTTGTACCGATGGTTAACCCTGATGGTGTTACCTTACAACAACGAGGGTTGTCAGCCTTTCCAAGCCATCTTCATAGTAGTTTAATTACGATGAATGCTGGGAGTAGAGATTTCGGGCGCTGGAAAGCAGATGCAAGGGGAATTGACCCTAACCGACAATATCCAGCGAAATGGTCAACGATTAGAAATAATCCAGGTCGTCCCTATTATTCCAATTTTAAAGGGACTCAACCATTACAAACACCAGAAACTCGACTTGTAGCCGATTTTACGTATCAAATTAATCCTGAAATCGCGGTGGCTTACCATTCGACAGGAAATATCATTTACTGGCACTTCCATAACAGACCAGAAAACGTCAATCGTGATCGAGCGATCGCTAATCAGTTTTCAAATATTACGGGCTATACTTTAGTCCAACCAACATCTAATCCTTCTGGAGGAGGATATACTGACTGGTTTATTCAAGAGTTTGGCAGACCAGGCTTTACGCCTGAAATATGTTCATATATTCCAGAAAATCGTTATGCAGGAAGCCATCAAGCTATTTTAAATTGTATTAATGATGCTTGGGATCGAAATAAGTCAATCGGTTTATTTATAGCGAATGAAGGGCACAAACTATGGGCAAATAAAACGAGTAATATCAATGAAAAGATTACTCTTTTAGAAACAACAAGAATGTATAATCAACCATTAGAGCAAACAAGAATAGCGGCAAAGATTAATCCACAAGCCGTTACCGCTTTTCAAAGGCAAGGGTCTTGGTATCGGATTAACACATGGCTAGGACCAAAATGGATCAAACCGACGAATGCGATTGTTGGGGAAATTCAAGCAGTAGACAAAGAAGTAAGGTTAACTGAAAATGCCTATCTTCATAATCAACCACTAGCTAGTTCAAGAAGATCTGAAGTTCTTCGTCCACAGACGGTACGAGCATTTGAGGAATGGAACGGCTGGTACCGTATTAATACATGGGTCGGTCCGAAATGGATCAGACCAAATAATGCAATCGTCGGTGAAGTGAAACAAGTAGATGAGACGATTAGATTAAGTGAGGATACACGTCTTCACAACTTACCATCTACGAATCATCGAAGATCCGAAATTATCCGTCCACAAACGGTACGAGCGTTTGAGGAATGGAACGGCTGGTATCACATTAATACGTGGGTCGGTCCAAAATGGATTAAGCCAAATCATGCTATTATCGGTGATGTGAATTCAATCGATGAGCGCATTACGCTAACAAGCAATACCCATTTGCACAATCATCCGTTTACGAATCACCGCAGGTCCGATATCGTTCGTCCCCAAACGGTACGAGCGTTTGAAGAGTGGAACGGCTGGTATCGAATCAACACTTGGCTCGGCCCGAAATGGATTAAGCCAACAGATGCGATCATCGGTGAAATCAATGCAGTCGATGAACAACTAACATTAACAAGTAATACGCATTTACACAACCATCCATTTGATACACATCGACGATCAGAGGTCGTTCGTCCGCAAACCGTACGAGCATTTGAAGAATGGAATGGTTGGTACCGAATCAACACATGGCTTGGTCCGAAATGGATTAAACCAAGTGATGCGATGATCGGTGAAATTACATCGATTGATGAACGTCTAACACTGACGAGGGATGCGCATTTACACAACCATCCGTTTGATAACCACCGCCGATCAGAGTTGTTACGCCCGCAAACGGTACAAGCGTTTGAGGAATGGAACGGCTGGTATCGCATTAATACGTGGCTTGGACCAAAGTGGATTAAGCCAGAAAACGTAATGATTGGCGAAATTCGAACGATTGATGAGGCCATTACGTTAACAGAAAGTACGTATCTTCATAATGATCCATTTGAAAATACAAGACGCAATGAGCAATTAGATCCACAAACGGTACAAGCGTTTGAAGAATGGAACGGTTGGTACCGAATTAACACATGGATTGGACCGAAGTGGATTAAACCATAGGGACTAATTGTTGTTCAAATAAGGCAGACTCTTATAAGTTTTCAGCACCTCAAGCACGAGTTTGAGGAAAGCTGATACTGAAGAGTCGCCTTTTTTTGTTCTTTCGAATGTTTAGCTTCTTTTTAGGATTATTGTTTTTAGGGTAAAGACACCACCTCTAGTGTAGGTGGGATGTTCTAATCAGGTGGAGTCGAGACTCCATCTAATTCCCGATGTTCCAGCTTGTTGGAACGAGTTCGCTCCTTAAAGAAATGAAATGGCTAGTTTTATCCATAGAATGACATAAAAATCAGTGATATAATACAGGAATGACTAAAATACGACATTAGTAAATCAAAGTGGGGAAATTCACATTATGAAAATATTGTATATCTCGCAACACTTTCCTCCAGAGATTGGAGCAGCACAAGGGCGTGCTTATGATATGTCTAAGAACCTTGTCAAGCACGGTCAGGAAGTGACGATGTTAACGACGTTTCCGAATGACCAAACGAGCTATAAGTGGTTTGAAAAAGAACAACGCGACGGCATTCAAGTAAGGCGGTCGTTTCGTATAAAAGATAAAAAATCAAGTGCCAAAAATAGATTAGCGAATTATTTTTCATTTATGGCTTCAAGTATTTTGTCTGGAGCATTTACGAAAAAGCCAGATGTGGTCTATGCGACATCACCACAGCTTTTCGTGGGGGTTGCAGGCTACGTTTTAAGTCGAATCCACCGGACGAAATTTGTCTTAGAGGTACGTGATCTTTGGGTTGATTTTGCCGAACTGCTAAGTCAGTTCAACAATAAGAAGCTATTGAATCTCGCACGAAGATTAGAACGTTTTTTATATATGAAGGCAGATAAAATTATTACTGTAACGGATGGGTATAAACAACGTCTGATCGAGCAAGGGATCCCTGCCGAAAAAATTGAAGTGATTACAAACGGTGTTGATCCAGAATCTTTACAACAAGTTGAAGCAACGGTTGATGTGAAAGCAAAGCATAATATAGAAGACCAATTACTTATTCTTTTCGCAGGAAACATTGGGGCAGCCCAAGGGTTGGATGTTGTCATTGAAGCGGCCATGGAATTCAAGAAGCAGCAAAAACCTGTTGTTTTTATGCTCATTGGCAACGGAGTAGAGAAGGAAAACCTTAAACAAATGGCAAGCGAGTATCAACTGGATAACATTATGATTATGAATAGTATGAAGAAAAAAGAGTTGGTTCACTATTATCAAGCAGCGGACCTTTGCTTAGTTTCTTTAAAAAAACACCCACTTTTTGAAATTACGATTCCTTCGAAAGTGTTTGATTGTATGGGGATGAATGTGCCGATGCTAATAGGAGTGGACGGAGAAGCGCGGCAAATTGTTGAAGAGTTCAATGCAGGCATATTCTTTGAGCCAGAAAATCCGATTGATCTCGTGGAAAAAGTAAACAATGTGCTAGATCACCCTGAAAGTCTAGAGGAAATGAAGCAACATATAGGACAAGCTATCGAACACAAGTATAATCGTCAGGAACTGGCCAAACAGTTATCTACGATATTAGAGAAAACTAAACGAAAATAAAGGATCGATCTTATGAAGAAAGTTTGTGTCATTACGACCGTACATCACGCGTATGACGGTAGAATTTACCATAAACAATGTAAGAGCTTGGCGAAAAATGGATACAGTGTCGATCTCATTGCCCCAGAACCAGATGATCGAGAAGAACAATCGCCAATACGATTAATTCCAATTGAGAAGCCTAAAAGTAAGCTTAAAAGAATTGTGAATACATTAAAGGTGATCAAGCTTGCCCGAAAGACGAAAGCAGATCTTTACCATTTTCATGACCCAGAGCTTCTTATGGTTGGTGTCATCCTTCGCCTTATAACCCGTAAGCCAGTGATCTTTGATGTGCATGAGCATTATCCAAATGCGATTATGAGCAAGCCGTATTTATCAAAAAGGTTGAAACCGATCATTCGTTCTGGGTATGAGATGATGGAAAAGCTATCTCTTTCAATATTGAGTGGTGTCATTTATACAACGACAGAGATCGGCGAACGCTATAAAAAATATAAAAGCTGTAAGATTGAAAACTACCCGTTGAAAACAATGTTTACCCAATCAATTTCAGAGCAATCAAAGGATCCAAACCAATTGATTTATCTAGGTGGAATGACTCCGATCCGCGGGGTAAAAGAATTAGTTGGAGCCTTTGCACTCGTCGTCAAGGACAAGCCAACAGCAAAATTAACGTTTGTCGGATTTTTTGAGTCCTCATCATTTGAAAGTGAAATTAAAGCGATTATAAAAAAATTAGAGATAGAGGACCATATTGAGTTCAAAGGAAGAGTTCCATACGAAGAAATTGAGAACTACCTTTCTCATTCGGCGATTGGCATTATCCCATACTTACCTGTTCCTAATCATTTAGTCTGTTTGCCAAATAAGCTGTTTGAATACATGGCGTCTGGAACAGCTGTTGTTGCCTCGGATTTCCCACATTATCGTGAAGTTGTCGAACAAAGTCGAGGTGGCATCGTGGTCGATCCAACCAATGTACAGAATATGGCGAAAGAGGTTACTCGACTGTTATCCGATCCAGACCAGCTCAAAGAAATTCAAAAAAATGCCCAGAAAGCTTTTAATTCTACGTATAATTGGGAAAAAGAAGAGAAGAAACTATTAACATTTTATAATGAGGTACTTTCTTCATAATTATGTATTAGTTTGGAACTTTAAATAAAAAGATTGCTTATTTGCTCGGAAATGCTATAATTTCTTTGGGATAAAGTCAAACTTTATTTATATTGGGGGCTTCTTCCTCCACACTGAATATTAGTTGAACCAATCGGGTTTGTTACTGAGGCCCACACGATGTGGGTCACACAGACGTTGCCATAGGACGTGGCGACCTTAGTCTGTGTTCCATCGTCTCCCACTTAGCATAACGCCAGTTAAACGGGATAATTGAAGTAGAAGAAGGTGAAAATAGACATGTTACCTTTATATATATACGTCATTGCATTTATTATCGCATTTACAGTAACTATCGTTTCTACACCGTTCGTCAAGAAATTAGCGATCAAAATAGGAGCAACCGATCGTCCTGAAACAAGGAAGGTTCATGAGAAAATCATGCCCAGGCTTGGAGGACTTGCGATTGTTTTGGGGTTTGTAGCAGGTATATTAGTAATCAGGCCAGAATCCCAATTTATCGTACCTATTATGATGGGTGCATTCATTATCGTTGTTTTAGGAATTCTAGACGATAAATATACACTAAGAGCAAATTCAAAGTTAGTGGGGCAAATCCTTGCCGCAAGTGTTGTCGTTTTTTCAGGTTTGAAAATCGACATGATTAACCTCCCGTTCACAGGAGAGATTTACTTTGGAATATGGAGTTATCCGTTTACGATCTTATGGATTGTCGGGATTACAAATGCGATTAACTTAATCGATGGATTAGATGGATTGGCAGCAGGGGTTTCATCCATTGCGCTTACATCCATTCTCGTCATGGCTGTATTGGATGGACAACTGTTAGCAATTGCTTTATCGGTTGTATTAATTGGAAGTACGTTAGGATTTTTAGTTCATAATTTTTACCCAGCGAAGATTTTTATGGGGGATACGGGATCATTATTCCTCGGGTATTTAATTTCTGTTATTTCAATAACAGGATTGTTTAAAAATTTAACGTTTATTAGCTTAGTTATTCCAGTCATTATATTAGCCATACCGATTTTTGATACGTTGTTTGCCATCATTCGAAGAATTGTGAACAAGAAAAAAATCTCAGCACCAGATAAAAAACATTTACACTATTGTTTATTAGAAATGGGATTTAGCCATCGGAAAACTGTACTCATCATCTATGGAGTAAGTGCATTTTTCGGTATTTCGGCCATTATCTTTTCAACAACTGCTCAATGGTTATCGGTCTTTATTATCCTTTTCTTATTACTCGTCATTCAAATTAGTGCTGAATTGGTCGGTATTATGGACAACAAGAAAAAACCGCTTATTAATTTCTTTATGAAAATGATTAAGTATAATTCGGTTCGTAATGAACCTAAGTATAAACGATAAGAGGCGAATCGCCTCTTTTTTTTGGGCTCTATACTGAATGTTATGGTGCTGCCTATAAAATCAATGGAAGAAGCCCCAGTGATTTCATAGGAAAAAAATGCACCCAATTCTCTCTCTTTGTTAACCTTGAGTTACCACACAAAACAACAAAGGAGAGAATTAAGGTGCGATTTCATTCTATAATAAGTTTACTGTAGAGGTATTTGATTCAGGGGAAGAGAATACGGTTTTTGGTTTGAACTTCATACAATAATTCGCAAACAAAAATGTCCTAAGTGTAAGGAGAAAACGCAACGGATTCATGGTTATCGTTGGCAGGGGATGCGGATAAAGAAAAATTCCAAACAATTGCTGTGGATGTTGAAAGGTGAAAAATCATTGATATGCTACCAGACCGTCGTTCGGAAACGATCGAGAAATACTTTAAGTAGTGTGATACAGCTAATGTTCAAATCGGTGATGGATTTATCAAAGGCATTTAAGGGAGCTGTTCGCCGACAACTAGGCAACCCACTGATTATCGCAGACCAGTTTCACTTTATGCGGCAAGCGTACTAGGCCTTTGACCAAGTTCGAAGAGAAGTCCAACACGATTTATATAAAAAACAGCGCATTCGTCTCAAATGAAATAAAGAAGTTTATGGAATTCTCCTTTCAAGCTAGATGAAACAGGACAAGAAAGAGTGGAAGATATTCTCGGTCACCACCCGCGACTTCGTGAAGCGTATGAGTTAAAGAATGATTTGGATCGGTGGTTTAAAACGAGTAACCATGAAAATGTAAAAGAAGGTTAGAAACATGGTTTGAAGCCGTGGAAAAGCTGAGATATTACAATCCTTTATGTCTCCTTACAATAACGGCTATATCGAAGAAGTCAATAATACAACAAAAGTCATTAAACGTATGTCTTACGGGATCAAGAGTTTCCAAAGACTACCAAAGAAAATTTTGTGGCGACAAGCGGTTAGAACCCAAGCGGGTTAACCCGCTTGGGTTCTAAGAGAAAGAATTGGAAAATTCTATAGTGGCTTTCCGCCATTAAGTGCTTATTTAGCTTTGGGGCGTGCGAACTCGTTAACCATTATTTCCTATTTTTGTTGAAGTAAGTAAGGGGAGTTCCTTATCGCGTGAAACTTAACCTGCCTTAATAAATTGATAAAGTCATTATCTAAATTGAATATTAGTGCTCTTTGATATGTTTCCATTAATAGGGCATCTGGGAGGTTTCCCATATTAAAACTTTACTCCTTCTTTCCTTATATTGTGGTTTTCGATTGGGTGTATAGTAGCTTTTCAGCTTTATCTCTTAATTCTTCTCGGAATTTTGGGTGAGCTATATTAATTAATCTTTCTATCCGTTCATTGAGAGTAGCACCTTTTAACCTAGCTACTCCATACTCTGTAACTATTATATCTGCTAGTGTTCTAGGTACGGTAACAGCGGTTCCTTCTGGAAAAGTAGGTAAAATTCTAGATTGTTGCCCGTTTAAAGCAGTTGATGGTAAGGCGACAATAAACCTGCCATTTTTGGACCAATATGAACCTAGGGCGAAATCTAATTGACCACCTACACCGCTTATTAGTCTAGTTCCTATGCTCTCAGCATTAATTTGACCTGTTAAATCTATTTGTATAGCAGCATTTATTGATACCATATTATCATTTTGGGCAATAATTCTCGGATCATTTACATATTCTGAAGGTTTAAAATGGACCATTTCGTTATTATTAACGAAATCATAAAAACGCTGGGAACCATCACCAATGGTCGCTATGATTTTTCCATTTAAATGCGTTTTTCTTTTTCCAGTAATTACACCTTTGTAGACTAAATCAACAACCCAGTCAGAAATCATCTCTGAGTGCACACCTAAATCTTTTTTCTTATCAATGAGCTGTACAATGGCTGCTGGTACACCACCTCTACCAATTTGTATTGTATCTCCGTCATTTATTAATGGCTCGATATTTTGTGCAATCTTTTGCTCTACTTCTCCAGGTTCTATCGAATTAACACCTAACAAAGGCTCGTCTGCTTCGTATAAATAATCTAATTCGTCAATATTGATTAATGTGTCTCCAAAAGTACGTGGTACTTTTGAATTGATTTGACCAATAATTAATTTTGCACACTTTAATGCACTTTTTAAATAAACTGTATAAGGTCCCATTGAACAATTGCCATTTTTATCTGGGGGACTAAGGTTAAGAACTAAAACATCTGTAGGTACTATATTTTCATTTAATAAATCTGATATAGAAGATAGTCGAACGGGTATATACTCAACACCTTTTCTTTCTTTCCATGTATTACGTGCATTTGCTGAAAGAAAAAATGATTTATAGGTAAAATTATTATAGCCATCTTTTCCGTAAGGGAAGTCCCCCCAAGCAGTGGGATGACATATAGTGATATCTGTTAATGTTCTTTTATTACTAAATAGGCTATTTAAAAATGCCCAAGGAACACACCCACTACCTGGAATAATAATATGACTATTTGAATGGACTAATTCAATGATGTTATCTATTTCGCGAAGTTTACTATTATAGTTTTTTATATAAGTCACTTCCATCCCTACTTTCAAAGGATTTAAATTTTAAACTCTCATGGTCCTACATTTTACTCCAACAATTTCTGGAATTAGTTCATATGAATCTTCAATCCATTCACATAATAGTGGACGAGTTTTTCTAGGATCTATAATTTCATCTATTTTAAAACGCTCAGCAGTCCTAAATGGTGATTCATACTTTTTGTAATAGTCAACTAGTTCATTTCTCCGAGCGATAGGATCTTCAGAGTTTTCAATATCTCTTCTATAGGCCGCTTCAACCCCGCCTTCTACTGGAATAGATCCCCAATAGGCAGAAGGCCAAGCAAACCTTACATTTGCTCTTCCATCATCTGGACCCCACGCCATACCAGCTACACCAAAGGCCCTTCTTACATAAACTGTACACCAAGGGACTGATACTTGGTGCATGGCTAGCAGAGCTCTTGTTGCTTTTCGAATGGTTCCTCTACTTTCAGCCATTTTTCCAACTGTAACTCCAGGCTGATCAAAAAAGTTAATAATAGGTAAATTAAATGTATCGCACATATCAATAAATTTTGTAATTTTTTCAGAAGATTCGTCACTCATTGACCCAGCGTATATATATGGATCATTGGCTAAAATACCTACGGGGTACCCATTCAATCTACCTAACATAGTGATATTTGATTTACCGTAATACCTTGACATCTCAAACAGGGAACCATTATCAAATACAAGTTCCAATACGTTCCTCATATTGTAGACACGCCTTCTGTCACTAGGGACAATTGAGGCTAAATCTTCTTCGCAACGATTGATGTTATCATCGGACTGCTGAAGAGGCGGCATATGATATGAACTACGAGGTAGGTATGATAAAAATCTTTTAA
This sequence comes from Alkalihalobacterium alkalinitrilicum, assembly GCF_002019605.1. Taxonomy (NCBI): domain Bacteria; kingdom Bacillati; phylum Bacillota; class Bacilli; order Caryophanales; family Bacillaceae; genus Alkalihalobacterium; species Alkalihalobacterium alkalinitrilicum. Next base: position 4,054,243 of record NZ_KV917368.1, read on the forward strand.
TTTGATCAAGTGCATCTTGTTCATCTTTGGCCTCATTGTCGACAATTCCGCTACCTCGAGCATGGACTTTGCTTCCCCCCAATTCCTCTTTTGTAACAACCTCATTAATTCCTGGTGTTACCACTTGAGGTCCAGCTGCAAAAACATGACTTTTATCTTTTACCATAACAGAGAAATGGGAATGGACGACCCTAAGTGCACCAAGACCTGCACAAGAACCTAAGGCTGCTGCAACTACTGGAATAGTACCGAGCATTTTTCCGAGAGGCCATTGAGGGTAGCCTGGTATTTTGGTAGATTGATTTTTTTCAAGGAGTTTAATACTTCCGCCTGCACTATTTACTAGGCGTATTAACGGGATTCTCATATCTAAAGCCATTCTTTCTGCATAAACCATTTTCTCTGGAGAAGCTGATTCAGATGATCCTCCTCGAACCGTAAAGTCATCAGATGCTACATAGACTTTCTGTTTGTTTATTTTTCCCTTCCCAATTACAATATTTGATGGAGTGACATCAAGTAATTCTCCACTCTCTGAATATTTTGCAGATCCAGTAAATGCTCCAACTTCATGGAAACTACCTTCATCTAATAAATAATCTATTCTTTCTCGCGCAGTAAGTCTTCCAGCATCATGATGTTTCTTTATATTTTCTTCTCCACCTAATTTTTCAGCAAATTTTTGTCTTCTTTCAATTTCTTCAATTTCTTTATGCCAGGTATGCTCTTTAACCTCTTCATCAAGTACCTTTTGTCTTTCACTCATAAAGACAGCCTCCTCAATAGTTTTCCTAATATTTATAATTATTGTATAATTAGGTTTATGTAATGTAAAATACTCATTTATAATACTTAATATAGATATAAACTATATAAAACTAGGAGGTAATACTTGATGAGATTAGAACAATTATCATATTTAATTGAAATAGCAAGACTTGGTTCATTTTCTTTAGCCGCTGAAAGGTTACATATATCTCAGCCTAGCATTAGTCAAGCAATCAATAATCTTGAGAAAGAGTTAGGAGTGAAATTATTTAAGCGGTCAAGAGCAGGTGCAGAATTAACTGAGGTAGGAGAGGTTATTGTAAAGAAAGCCCAAGAAGTACTACGAAAACTCGATGAATTAAAACAAGAAGCAAACATTGAAACATCAAGTTATATCGGTAAATTATCTATAGGTGCAGTTCCTAGTATATGTATGACACTCTTACCAGAGGTTCTAGATGTGTATAAAAAAAAATATCCAAATGTTAACTTAGATATAAATGAAAGTGGTACAAAAGAAGTTATTAGTGATGTATTAAATGAAAAGATTGATGTGGGTTTTGTTGGTGTTTTTACAAATGGATGGAAAGAAGCAGGGTTGAATAATAACTTACATTTTGAGAAACTCTTCCATGGGGAAATAATGGCTTGTGTAGGAAAAGAGTCGCCTTTAGCTTTTGAAAACCCTGTAGACCCAAAAGTTCTAATTAAATATCCAATTGTCATTTTTAATCCTATGTATACTATCAATCAAATTGTGACAAGTATTTTGGAGGAATACGGAGAAATTAAGAATTTATTTTCATCAGATAATACTGAATCTGCCAAAAGGGTAATTGCACAAGGTTTAGCTATTGGTTTCTATACTGATTTATCACTAAAAAATGATCCATATGTAGAAACTGGCAAGATCATTCCGCTACATATAGATCACAACGAAGTTAGTATAACTTTTGGTCTAATTTACCCGAAAAGTTATCAATTCTCGCCAATTATTCGTTCTTTTATAAAAGTCTTAAAGAGCCATATTTAAAGAATTAACTAGCTTTTTAAGGCGAAGTTGTTAAAAACGTAGTTAATTCTACCAACTTTATTACTTGAATTATAAGTAGGTATCTCCATAACCTACTTTATTTTTTTATTTTGAGTTATTTTTTGATTATATATTTTGAAGGTTTTCTGAAAAAAACTACTATTTAAAGTTAAACTTGAAAAACTTAAGATAGTTGTCCTGCTTAGGATTGACACTCCAATAGAGAGATAACCATAACTATAGGCTATGGTTATATAATTAACTTAAATAAATACTCCGTTCGTTTGTCTGTTATATTCTCTTTATACATAATCAAAGACAAAGTCGATTGGAGGACATGAAAATGGGAATAAAATTCAAAAATCTTTTTTTAATTGTCCTTATCCTTTTGATAGGTTTTAAGCTTGCTCAATCGTTTGTTTATCTGGAATTTTTAACACATTCTATTTCTTTTTTTGCACTAATTTGTTTAATTTTATCTTTTTGCTTGATGGGTTTACGAAAAATGTTATTACCTATTTTTCTTTGTTTGTTAGCGTTGTTGATTAGTGTAATATATCCAAACGTCAGTTTAACTGATGTTATTTGGCAAGGATTGAGAGAAATGAGTAGTATGGTAGTAATTATTACAGTTGTTCCTATTGTGAGTTTAGTTCTTCGCCAAGATAATTATATAAATAATATTATTATTTTTTCGAGCAAAATTCTTGATAGTAGCACAAGATTTTATACTGGAACGATATTAATTACGCAAATGATCGGCTGTTTTTTATTGCCAACATCCATCCCGATTACTTATCAGTTTATTAGTGATTTTTTAAAATCAAAATTTAATGTATCCTGGGAGCACCTTAAAAGTACCGCTATTCTTAGGGGGTTTGCATTAATTGCTTTTTGGGCTGTTAGTATACCAAGTTTTGCTTACGCTGTAGAAGTTTTTCAAGTCCCTATAACAGTTGCAGTTGCACATGGTTTTTTCATTTCTTTCTGTGGGGTAGTTTTATCTGTTACACTATATCATTTTTATGAAAGGAAAGGTGAAAGTAGGTTAACTGAAGAAATTAAACAAACAATTGAAAAGAATTTAACATCAGAAACGTTAAAAACAGCAAAATATAAATCTATAGAATTTTTTTTACTCCTTATATCGTTATTAGGTTTAATTTTGGTTATAACTGTTATATCACCCTGGGGACTATTAACAGTTATGCCATTAGTGGTTATGGTTTGGACCATTAGCTTTTTTGTAATTAAAAAGAGGGTCTATGACTTTTGGCTCGAATTTAAGAATTATATTAATTCTCTTCCACTAAAAACAAAAGAAGTGAGCATTTTCTTATCATCTGGGTTGGTGATTTCCGCCATAAACAGTACGCCTATAGGAATGCTACTTATAGAAACCATGTATAAATTTACTGATATATTGCCAGGTATCAATTTCTTATTTTTGTTACCGTTTGTTGTTGCGCCACTTGGCTTTGTAGGGATGCCACCAGTAGCTTCTATGGTATTGGTTGTTAGTATCTTACATAACTTCGCTTTACCCTACCCAACTTTTTTAATTGTACTTTCATTAACGGTTGGATCATTTATCAGTATTATGCTCTCTCCATTCACAATCCCTGGCGTTTTATTAAGTGGTGCTAATGGGCAGACATCAATAAAAAATACTCTATTACAAAATAAGTTATTTACTATTCTCTTTTTTTTAATTGTACAATTTTATATTCAATTATTATTAAAACTATATACATAGCTATAAACTATGGTTTTATAGATTATTCGTATTTTACATAGTCTTTTTTAATGAATTATAATAATAGTATGAAAATTGTTAATATTCAAAACTAACAAAACACTGAACCTTTTTGTAAGGGTTTACAAAAAAGGTTCAAAAATTTGAAGGGGGAAAATATGCGTATAAAAAAAGTTTTTATTGTTCTAATTTCATTAGCCCTAAGTGTAATTTTAGTTGCATGTGGTGAAACTCCAAGTAGTACAACAGATGAACAAGCTAATAATTCAGAGAGTAGCGATACTTCAAACAGTGTTACTAAGGATGATGATTGGCCTAGAGGAATTACAATAGCCACATCGTCAGCAGGTGGATTTTACTATGCATATGGTGGAGCTTGGGCCAATATTTTAGATTTCATTCCTATATCACCAGAGAGTAGTGCAGGTGGGGTTGATAACGTAAAATTGGTTGAAGCAGGAAATGTAGAGGTAGGGATCGCCTCGGATGGAATATTATACGATGGACTACACGGTATTGATTGGGCAGAAGGTCAAGAATATTCTAATGTTCGAGCTATGTTTCCTATGTCTCCAGGTTACTTTCAGATAGTGGCAAAATCAGGAAGTGGTATTGAATCTATCCATGACCTTGAAGGTAGGAGATTTGTAACTGGGGCTGCAGGAACTGGTTCCGATACTTATTTAAGAAGGTTGTTAGATCATTTTGATATTAAGGCAGATATTATAAATATTAATTATGGAGATGCAGTCGGTCAACTTAATGATGGTATGATAGATGCATTTGGGGTAGCTCCAACTGGTGTTCCTCATCCTGCAACATCAGAGTTTATGGCAACAAATGACGCTGTAATTATTGGTGTTAGTGAAGAAGATCTATCTTCGTTACAGGAAGTATATCCATATATGCAATCAGGTTACATTCCTGCAGGAACATATGATGGTATAGATGAAGACGTTCATACAATTACGATGTGGAATATTTATTTAGCACACAAAGAATTGCCAGATAGTCTTGTGTACGCACTAGTAGAAGAAACGTATAAAAACTATGATCGGTTAGCAACCAATGCTCCTTCAGCTGAAGAGACTCTTCCTGAGAATATAAAATACTTGACGGTACCACTACATTCTGGTGCAGCACAGTACTTTGAGGAAAATGGTTATGAAATACCAGAACAAGCTAAGCCAATAGACTAAAAAAATATAGGGAGTCGCTACTACCTTAGTGACTCCTTAGCTATATCGACTAGGAGGTGCTTACTTTGTTAAAAACAGATGAAAAAAGTGAATTGGAAAAACTAAAGGAAGCATCTGAACAAAATTCTACGGAAAATGAGCGTTATCGAGATTTAAAGGGAATTGGTTACAAGATTATATATATTACAGGGGTTATATTTGTTTTATTTATTTTAATAACAATATTATGGAAACCCATTGACCCTTTTTATATGAGAAGCGTGTTTCTAATATCTTCTCTAGTTATGGTATTAACGCTCGTGCCTTACTCTAAGTCTGAACGTGCAAAAAAATTCCATTGGATAGATCTCACAGGTATACTACTATCAATTGGGATTTTAAGTTATATTTTCTGGGACTTTCATGGCATCCTCGGACGAGTAACTACTTTCCCAAATGGTTATGATGTTATTGCTAGTATTGTGCTTTTGTTACTTTTATTTGAAGCAACCAGAAGATTACAAGGATGGGGATTGGTAATCCTTGCGTTAATTTTTATTATTTATGCAATTATTGGCAACTACTTACCTGGGATACTTTGGCACCGAGGATATGAGATTGAACGGATATTAGGTAATACGTTCAGTAATATTGGTATTTTTGGTATACCTCTAGGAGTTGCTACAACCTATGTATTTATGTTTATTTTATTAGGTTCATTTTTACAGGTTTCAGGTGTTACACGTGTTTTTGTAGATCTAGCATCTTCAATAGCAGGTGCACAAAGAGGAGGACCTGCTAAGGTTGCAGTCTTAGCTAGTGCGTTTTTTGGGACAATTAATGGAACTTCAGTAGGAAACGTGGTAACTTCAGGAACTTTCACTATACCTATGATTAAACGGGCAGGCTATTCTGCTCGATTTGCTGGAGCAACAGAATCTGTAGCCTCAACTGGGGGACAAATTATGCCACCTATAATGGGTGCGGCGGCATTCCTAATGGCGGAATATTTAGGTATAAGTTACTTTGCAGTTGCTCTCGCAGCCACAATTCCTGCTCTTCTTTATTTTATTTCTATATTTATAATGGTTGACTTTGAATCACGTAAAAAACAAATTAAAGGTATACCTAAGGAAAAACTACCTAACTTTAAATATATTATTATAAAAGAGTCTTATTTACTGATTCCAGTGTTTGTTCTCCTATTCTCTCTGTTCTTTTTGCAAATTTCACCTCTTCGTGCTGCTTTTTATTCAATAATTGCAACAATTATAATATCAATATTTAACGCTACTAATCGTATGGGAATTAAAAAGACGTTAGATGCACTCCATATCACTTCTAGAGGATTGATGGATATAGCTGTTACTACTGCAGTAGCAGGAATAATAATAGGTATGGTTTCTCTAACAGGACTAGGGTTTAGATTTACAGAACTTGTTATTTCTTTTTCATTTGGAATCATGTTGCTTGGATTAATACTTGCTATGCTTATTACAATTGTTTTAGGGATGGGGCTACCTACTGTTGCTGCATATGCTATTTCAGCAGTAATTATTGCACCAGCTTTGATTGAGTTAGGGGTTAACCCGTTAGCCGCTCACCTATTCATACTATACTTTGCTAGCCTCTCTGCAATTACTCCACCAATTGCACTAGCGTCATTTGCAGCTGCAGCAATTGCAAAGGCAAAACCAATGGAAGTGGCACTTACTTCTGTTAGGTTAGGGATGGTAGCGTATATAATCCCGTATATGTTTGTTTATGGAACAGGTCTTATTTTACAAGGTCCTTTTACTCTAACACTTTATAAAACTATAACATGTATTATTGGAATTTATGCATTAGCTGGTTTTGTGCAGGGGTGGTTTATTAGAAAAGTAAACTGGTATATTAGATGTTTGTTACTATGTATAGGTTTAATGCTAGTAATACCTGAAATAATCAGTGACATTTTAGGAGCTATTCTCTTATTATCAATTATTCTTATCCAAAGAAAGCCTACTACTATTTCATCAGAATCTACAATAGATTCAGTAAATTAAATAAAGGCTTTAAGGTGGAGGGAAGTCATTACTTCCCTCGATCTACTGATATTAGACAATTAATGCCAATTAATATAAAAGGCTGGTAGAGTATGAGAGCTTTTGACTAAAAGTTTATTTTTATATAGGTAAAAACTATATTAATTATCAAAAATGTGTATTTTACATTACATAAAACTAATTATAAAATTATTATGAGAATTCTAAAAATAAACACAAAATTTATAGCGGTCTGGTATTGCTAAATAAGGAGGAGTATTTTTGTTTAAAAAAGTTTTAATAGCAAATAGAGGAGAAATAGCAGTTAGGGTCATTCGGTCCTGTGAGTATTTGGGTATTAAAACTGTAGCTATATTTTCGGAGGCTGATCGTGATGCCCTCCATGTTCAACTGGCTGATGAAGCTTTTTGTGTTGGGGGACCACGCGTAAATGAAAGTTATTTAAACTTAGAAAAAATTATCGAAGTGGCTAAAGAGAATAGCGTGGATGCAATACATCCTGGGTATGGTCTCCTTTCAGAAAATAGTCATTTTGCTGAGGAGTGTAATAAGAATGGGATTGTGTTTATAGGTCCTTCTCCAAAGGTTATTTCTCGTATGGGTAGTAAGATAGAGGCACGTAAAGTAATGGTAAATGTAGGTGTGCCTGTCGTTCCAGGAATAGATTATCCTTTAGGGGATGTTGAAGAAGCTTGTAGGGTAGCAAGTAAAATGGGCTTCCCTGTTATGTTAAAGGCCTCTGCAGGAGGTGGGGGGATAGGGATGCAGGTTGTCAAGACTGAGGAAGAACTTCGAAAAGTATATTCTGGTAACCAAAAGCGAGCTAATGATTTTTTTGGGGACGGGGCAATGTTTATCGAAAAATTTATTGAAAACCCACGTCATATTGAAGTTCAAATTTTGGTTGATAGTCAAGGGAATGCAGTATATTTGTGGGAACGTGAATGTTCTATTCAACGTCGTCATCAAAAGGTGATCGAAGAAGCCCCATCATCTTTTTTAGATGAAGAAACTAGAAGGGAAATGGGAAAGGTTGCTGTAAGAGCTGCAAAGGCCATTGGCTATACTAATGCAGGGACGATTGAATTCTTGGTTGATAGCAATAAAAATTTCTATTTTTTGGAAATGAATACGAGGTTACAAGTAGAACATCCAGTTACTGAAGAAATAACGGGCATCGACTTAGTCAAGGAACAGATAGAAATTGCTACAGGAAAAGAATTAACATTTTCTCAATCTGATATTAAAAGAATAGGTCATGCAATAGAGGCCCGGATATATGCTGAGGATCCTCAAACATTCTTTCCATCACCAGGTAAAGTTACAAAGTTTAAGATTCCCAACGGTGAAAATATTCGTCATGAATTGGCTGTTTACGAGGGTTTTACCGTGACACCATACTATGACCCGATGATTGCGAAATTAATTGTTACTGGAAATGACCGAGATGAAACGATTAATCATCTTAAAGAAGCATTGGAGAACTATCATGTAGAAGGAATTAAAACAAATATACCTATGTTAAAAAGAGTTATCTCCCATCCAGCCTTCAGTGCAGGAGATACAACCACAAATTTTGTACAAAAATATTTAAGTGATAAATCAAAAGTGGAGGGATAAACATGAGTGAAATTGTAACAAATATGGCTGCGAATGTTTGGAAAATACTAATTAACGAGGGGGACCAAATAGAAGACGGTCAAGAAATTGCAATAATGGAATCTATGAAAATGGAAATACCAGTAATAGCCGAAGAAAGTGGAGTTGTTAAAGAGATCAAAGTGAAAGAAGGAGACTTTGTTAATGATGGAGATGTTTTATTAATACTAGAATAATAAAGACAACCAAATAGTCAAATTTGATTATTTGGTTGTCTTTATTTTGAATTATTTTACCAGATGGAATTAGTTGTAAGAGGGAGGTGACCTTTTGGCAATTCCAGAAGTCAAAGAAAAAGAAAATTATCCTGCTCAAAAGAAAGAATCTCGAGCTTCTAAATTGGGCAAATTTTTACCTGGTATTGGGTTGTGTTTAAGTGTAATGGTAATTGGGTTATATTTAGCTGAGGTATTGGGAATTGCTTTTAATTACTTAAATGGAATTTCTACTGAGGCTAGTAGCCCTATTTCGGGAGTATTTATATCAATTATTTTAGGTTTACTAATAAGAAACATGATTGGTTTACACCCTATTTTTAAGAACGGTGTTAATTTTTCAATCAAGTTTATTTTGAAATTAGGAATAATTCTATTAGGAATCAGGTTAAGTTTTATGGATGTTGTAAAATTAGGTTCTTGGGGAATTCCTATTATTATCTTGTGTATAGTTTCCGGAATATTTATTACTCTCTGGATTACAAAAAAACTAAACCAATCTTATCGTTTAGGGACATTAATTGCTTGTGGTACGGGAATATGTGGTGTAACAGCTATACTAGCAACTGCTCCTAGTATTAAGGCAAAAGAAGATGAGGTTGCTTATGCAATTGCTAATATAACGTTATTTGGAATAATAAGCATGATCCTCTATCCATATATTGCTTTTTATTTGTTTCAAAATGACCCTATTAAAGTAGGAATATTTCTTGGTACAGCCATACATGATACAGCTCAGGTCGCTGGTGCTTCTCTAATTTACGATCAAACTTTTGATAATGCTAGAGTTATTGATGTTGCAACTATAACAAAATTGACACGTAATTTCCTTATTATTGCTGTTATCCCCATAATATCTTTCTATTATCTTAAAAGTATTCCCAAAGATAGTAATAGTAAAGGTGCGGTTACGCCAAAGTGGTATAAATTAATACCATTATTTGTAATAGGTTTCCTCATTTTATCTGCTATTAGATCCATTGGCGATGCTGGTGTATCACATAGTGGGTTTGCTTTTGGATTACTAACACCCGAAAATTGGGCATCCTTTTATTCAAATTTAGACACAATTGGTACAAAATATATGTTAGGTTCTGCTATGGCGGCCGTTGGACTATCAACAAGCTTAAGTGTATTTAAAGGTTTAGGTATTAAGCCATTTTATATCGGTATAATTGCAGCATTGTCAGTAGGAGTTATCAGTGTCATTATGATTTCCTTATTGGGAGGGTTAATAAATTTTTAAAACTAATGAAAGGAGCCTGCAAATCAGCAAGCTCCTTTCATTAGTTTATTCTGTTACATCTTCCTCATTCATACCTAAACTATTAGGTAAACTTTCTTCTAAACCTAAGTGCACTCGTAATTCATGAGAAACATCTTCAACAGACTCTTGGTCTAATTGATAGTAGTAAATGCCATCCAAACGCAAATTATCGCCGCGTAATGAAAGTTGTTCAATATCATTAATAGAGCTTGCATAAGGATGTAATGCTAACATGTTTTCAAATAAAAAATTGGTTGAAATATGTTCACTAATTTCATCAATAATCGTATCGAAACGTAGGATCGACGATAATGATGCGGCTTCTTTAATAACCCCTTTAACGACTTCTTGCTGACGTTCCCCACGACCAATATCTCCGCGTGGATCATCTTTTCGCATTCTCGCATAAGCTAACGCTTCTTCACCATTTAAACGTTGTAGCCCTTTGTAGATCGTTACCGCGTTTCGACTTCCTTGACTTCCATGTGCATTAAAAGTAAATGGTACTTCGACTTCAACGCCGCCTAAAGCATTGATAACCTCTATAAAGGCTGTAAAGTTCAAGCGGACAAAATAATCAACTGGAACATCAAGTAATTCTTCAACCGTGTCAATCGACATATCGACGCCGCCGAATGCGTGAGCGTGGTTGATTTTATCTAGGCGATCACGTCCAACAATATTGACTCGTGAGTCACGAGGAATACTTAACATTTTAATTGATTGTTCTTCTTTATTAAATGTCACTAACATCATCGAGTCTGTTCTTGCACCGCGACTGTTAGGTTCTAACGTATCTATTCCTAAAAAGAGAACGGAAAAGTTATCACTTTTTGGATCAATCGGTTCTAATCGTTTTTCTGATTTATCGCCACGTGCTAATTCTTGATTCACTTCTGAAGCAGCACTTGCAAGTTTATATGTGAGATAGGAACCATAGGCAACTGTCGGAACTACAATTATCAATAATGGAATGATAAACCATAGCAATCGACGTCTATTTTTCCTTTTTCTTTTATCAGTTCTTTTTAGCATAATTCGACTCCTTTTTCTAGTCTTCTAATCTATTTTAGTTGAAGACTTTCTTATTAGCAATACGTAAATAATTCCGTTTATTCCTTTTAAAACGGCTAATTTCTAGTGTGTTTATAAAGGTTACTAAAATAGTAACCCATTTTTCTAGTATCTTCTAGTACAAAGTTTGACAATATATGATATAATACACCGTGTATTTTTAAAATAGTATATTAAATTTATATAAATATAATCTAAATAGATGGAGTGATACACATTGTCAAAGAATAGCTTATGTGTAGTTGGATTAGGATATATTGGTTTACCAACAGCGACGATGTTTGCTAAACATGGCTTTAATGTATTAGGTGTAGATATTAACGAAAATGCTGTAAACCTTTTAAACCAAGGAGAAATTCATATAGAAGAAGTGGGCTTAGGTGAATTAGCGAAGGAAGTAGTCACGTCTGGAAACTTACATGCAGCAACAGCTCCATCATTTGCCGATACCTTTATTATAGCAGTACCAACGCCTCATCATGCAGACGGTTCTGCCAATTTAGATTACGTCGTATCTGCGACGAAGTCGATCTTACCTTATTTAAAAGAAGACAATGTAGTGATCATCGAGTCAACGATCCCACCGCGTACGATCGATGATGTGGTGGCACCGATCCTTACAGAAGCAGGTTGGAATGTCGGAGAGAATGTATTTTTAGCCCATTGCCCTGAGCGTGTTCTTCCTGGGCGTATTTTAATCGAGCTCGTTGAAAACACACGTATTGTTGGTGGAATTAACGCGATTTCTGCCCAAAAGGCAGCTGAAGTTTACCGTACGTTTGTGACAGGCGACATTTTAGAAACAAGTGCCGTCAGTGCAGAAATGTCGAAGTTAATGGAAAATACGTACCGTGATGTCAATATTGCCTTAGCAAACGAATTAGCGAAAATTTCTGAGCGTCTTGGTGTGAATGCACTGGAAGTTATTCAACTAGCAAATCACCACCCGCGCGTAAATTTACACCTTCCAGGTCCTGGTGTTGGTGGACACTGTTTAGCAGTTGACCCTTACTTTATTATTGAAAAAGCACCAGAACAAGCGGTGTTAATTTCGGACGCTAGAAAAATCAATAATTCAATGCCACAATTTGTTGTGGAGCAATTAGAAAAAGTGCTTTCTAATGAAAATGCGAAAGTGGCCGTATTAGGGTTAACGTACAAAGGAAATATTGATGATGTTCGTGAAAGTCCGGCGATGGATATTGTCGCGTTACTACAACAAAAGTCATTTAATCTGTCCTTCCATGACCCGCACGTACGTCAAGAACAAGTATCTTTTACCTTATCATCATTTGAAGATGCCGTTGAAGGTGCGGAATGTGTGTTAATTTTAACAGACCATAAAGAGTTCAAATCGTTAAATGAAGAAGCAATGGTGAATACAATGAGCAACCCACTTGTATTTGATACTCGTAATTGTACAATAATCGAAAATACAGCGATTCAATACTTTAATTACAGCAACTTGTTTGAAATGAATAAAACATTACAAGAAGTGTAATAATACGAAAAAGCCGTTCCGAATGGAACGGCTTTTTCAATCACTTATTGAAGTTCTAAATGCTTCTTCAACTCATTGCTTACACGTGTAATTTCTTCATTAGGGACAATGTAGTAGTAAATGCCATTTATCGTTTGACCAGAACCGCTAATTTGTAGTTCATCTACACTGTGGCGAGCATCACGGTAATTCGATTGAATTTTGTTGATCGCATCGAAATCTAAATCAGTCTTAACGTTATTACCTATTGCTTTTAACATATCATCAAGTCGTGTAATTGAACTAATTTGAGCTCCTTCTTGGATCACACCATTAATCACTTGACGTTGTCGATCATTTCGTCCAAAATCTCCACGAGGATCTTGCTTTCTCATTCGAACAAACGAAAGGGCTTCTTCACCATTTAATGTGATTTCTCCTTCAGGAAATGTAAATCCACTTTGATTAAAAGCAAAGCTATTATCAACAGTTACGCCACCAACAGCATCGACAATATCTTGAAACCCATCCATATTAACACTAATATAATGATCAATTGGAATATCAAGCATATGCTCAACCGTATCCATCGTCATTCCCACACCACCAAATGCATAAGCATGGTTGATTTTGTCTTCATTCCCACGACCAACAATAAGTGTACGCGTATCACGAGGAATACTTAACATTTTAACGGATTTCTCATTTGGATTAACCGTCATTACGATAATCGTGTCTGAACGACCTTTAATTTCCTCACCGCTAGAATCGACTCCTGTAATAAGGAAAGAAAGTGGTTCTCTTTGATGAAAGTCAACCAACCGTGTTTTTTCACGTTCAATGGGTTCATGCATTTCTGATGCAGTATCTTTTACCGTCTTATATAAGTAGAAACCGTAGCCAACAACTGATAAGACGATGATACTTATAATAATAGAAGCAATGATAATTATTTTCTTCATGGGATAGTGCCTCTTTCTATGGTTTTTTGACATTTTTTGATAGTCTAGCAGATTTATTATAGAAGGAATTAGACAATTCCGCAATCTGAATTTTCACACCGGTATCACACAAATTTTAGATTCATATATAAAAATTTACTAATCTCTTTTTTTACCTTCAAATCTCGACCGTATATGATATAATTCTCTATGTAATTTCTAGTTGAAATTGACAATTTTATAAGCTTCTTACTATTAGGGAGGACAAGATGGAAGAAACAATTAGCCTAAAAGAACTATTTACGACATTAAAGAAAAGAATAAAGTTACTCATTATTCTACCGTTGATTGCTGTCGTAGTTAGCGGATTAGTCAGTTATTTACTTTTAACACCGATTTATCAGTCATCGACACAAATCTTGATCAACCAGTCAAAGGTGGACATGCAAAACGTAACTCAAGCAGACTTAAGGACCAATATTGAATTAATTAATACGTATAACGTCATTATGAAAAGTCCAGTGATTTTAGAAAAGGTTATTGCTGAACTTGACTTAAATACATCGGTTGGTGCTTTGAATAGTATGGTAACTGTCGGCAGTGCGCAAAACTCTCAAGTCGTCGCGATTACCGTGCAGAACGAAGATCCAGCAATGGCGGCACAAATTGCGAATACGGTAGCAAGCGTGTTCCAACGCGAAATCGTCAATATTATGAATGTCGATAACGTCAGCATTTTATCTGTTGCCCAAATGGCTGATAACCCAAGTCCGATTAAACCAAACCCTACATTAAATATGGCGATTGCTTTTGTTGTTGGGTTAATGACGGCCGTTGGACTAGCCTTCTTACTTGAATACTTAGATACTACTGTAAAAACAGAACAAGATATCGAAAAATTACTCGGTTTACCTGTCATTGGAGTTGTTTCGCAAATGGAAGCAACGACAGCGAATAAGAAAAACCGACGAAATGCTTCTTAGAGGAGGTCTAGACGATGTCACGAAAAAAACATACAAAAGAATCGAATAAACGAAATTTAATTACCCATCATGAACCGAAGTCACCGATATCAGAACAATATCGTACGATCCGTACGAATATTGAATTTGCGTCCATTGATGAAAAAGTGAGTACGATCCTTGTAACATCGGCAGGCCCAATGGAAGGAAAATCAACAACAGCTTCGAACTTAGCCGTTGTCATGGCTCAACAAGGAAACAAAGTGTTACTGATTGACGCTGATTTACGGAAACCCACAGCACACTATACATTTGGCGTCGCTAATCTTGCAGGGTTAACGAGTATGTTAACAAAACAACATACGGCTGAAGAAGCGGTGCAAGTAACAGAAGTGAAAAATTTATATATTTTACCAAGCGGACCAACCCCACCCAATCCTGCAGAGCTTTTAAGTTCAAGAGGAATGTCTGTGTTATTGGAAAAATTAGCAACTGCCTTTGACGTTGTGATTTTAGATTCACCGCCATTACTAGCGGTAACAGATGCACAAATTCTCGCAAAACATGCTAACGGCACGATTTTAGTCGTAAGTAGTGGCAAGACAGATCAGGAGCAAGCTATAAAGGCAAAAGACCTATTAACAGCAGCGAAAGCGAAAGTTCTAGGCGTTGTCTTAAACGCAAAAGAGCTCAAAGAAGGTCAATACTACTATTATTATGGTAGATAAATGGTAATCTTGTAAAAGGGTGTACCTAAATGCCGTATTCTATGATAATATGGAAAAGGATTTACAAAAGAGGTGAGTAGAATGATTGATATTCATTGTCATATCTTGCCAAGTGTTGATGACGGGGCAGCCCATAAAGCGGAGAGTATTCAAATGATCGAGCAGGCAATCGAAGAAGGGATTACAACGATCATTGCCACTCCACACCATCTGAATGGACCATATATAAATGAAAAACAAAGCATTATTAAAGCTGTGGATCAGCTAAATGAAGAAATAAAAATAAACGGACTTAATATGAACATCTTACCAGGTCAAGAATGTCGAATTTATGGAGATCTAGTCAGCGATTATCATAAAGGCGACATTCTTCCGTTAGCAGATAGTAACAAATATGTATTTGTTGAATTTCCATCTAATCATGTCCCACGATACGCAAAGCAATTATTCTATGATATGCAGCTGGCGGGGTTAACACCGATTATTGTGCACCCAGAACGGAATAGTCAGATCACGGAAAAGCCAGATCTGTTGTATGACTTTGTGACTAGTGGAGTATTAACGCAAATTACAACATCTAGTTTGACAGGTCACTTCGGTAAAAAGATTAAAAGATTTACAGAAGATCTCATCGAACACAATTTGACACACTTTCTAGCATCGGACGCTCACAGTTTAGTAAAGCGTCCATTTCGAATGAGAGAAGCTTTAAGTGAACTTGAAAAAAACTTTGGAACTGAAGTCGTGTATCAGTTCCAAGAAAATGCCAATCTTGTAGTGAGCGGTCTTCATGTAGGTATGGACCCACCTGAGAGGATTCAAAAGAAAAAGTTCTTAGGGATATTTTGAATAGGGTGATGGATATGAAGAAATTTTCAGATTTCCCAAAAACGATAAATAAAACGGTTAGGTATATTCAGCAGGATGCGCCTTACGAAGACCTTGAGGCCATCCATCATCTAATTAAAACAGCAATAGATAGACGCAAGCAACAAGAAAACAGGACGAGCAAGGCGACCTGTTAGAGTATAATCTATTGGCAATGTCTCCTTGCCGTTATCGATGGAGGCACTCGACCATGCTGTGGGGTTCTGTATCTTGAACCCTTAGGTGCTAGTCGTCAAGGGTGTGGTGTGAGGAGAGGTTAAATGCCTCTTTATATTTAAATATAAAACAATTGTAATGAAACGTTTTCATTGCTTTTATATTGAGCCTTAAGCTATGGATCTTTTCACAAAAGGTGTATAGCTTAAGGCTTCATTTTTGGAAAATGATTTGGAAGGGGTAGGAAAATGTCTTATCAGAAACGGTTATTAGCATTAATGCTAGTAGACTCTATGATTGTCTTATCATGTATTTTCATTAGTTACTTTATATTACTACCAATAGGAACTACAATTTCAACGGTACTTATCATCAGTTCAGTGACATTATTACTAAGCCATCATGCATTTGCCTACTATTATAAGTTGTATAAAAAAGCATGGGAATATGCGAGTATTAATGAGTTGATTGGGATTGGAAAAGCGGTCACTTTTTCGATTATTGTAACGGGGGTTGTCCAATTCGTCCTAATTCAGGATGTTTATTTCCGTACGTTAGCGATTACTTGGATGATGCATATTTTATTTATTGGGGGTTCCCGTTTTTCATGGCGTATGTATCGCGATACGTACATTAAACCGAGTAAAGATAAGATGCGTACGCTTATTATCGGAGCGGGTTCAGCAGGGACAATGGTCGTGAGGCAGCTTCAGCATAATGAGGATGTCGAACTGAACCCCGTTGCTTTTATTGATGATGACGTTTCGAAGCATCATTTAGAAATTATGGGTCTCCCTGTATTAGGTGGCGTAGAGGTCATTGAAGCAGTCGTTCAAGAAAAGCAGATTGAACAAATTATTATTGCCATTCCTTCATTGAAAAAAGAGGAGCTCAACAATATTTTCAACGAATGTGCAAAAACAAAAGCAAAGACACAAATTATGCCAAAGATCGAAGACATTATGGTAGGGAAAGTGTCTGTGAACCAATTCCGAGATGTTGAGGTAGAGGACTTACTCGGTCGTGAACCCGTTGAATTAGATATCGCTGGTATTGAGAACTTTATTAAAGGACAAACCATCTTAGTGACAGGAGCAGGAGGTTCGATTGGATCTGAAGTTTGCCGACAGATTACTAACTTCGGGCCGAAAGAATTAATCCTATTAGGTCACGGTGAAAATAGTATTTATTCGGTTGAAATGGAATTAAGACGGAATTACCCTGACCTAAATCTAGATACAGAAATTGCAGATGTTCAAGATCGGGAAAAGATGTTTGTAATTATGAATAAACGAAAGCCACATGTTGTCTTCCATGCCGCTGCTCATAAGCATGTACCGTTAATGGAACGTAACCCAGAAGAAGCGGTGAAGAATAATGTGATCGGAACGAAAAATGTTGCCGAAGCGGCGAGTGATGCGGGAGTTAATACATTTGTTATGATTTCGACGGATAAAGCAGTGAATCCAACGAGTGTGATGGGCTCTACGAAACGGATTGCGGAAATGGTTATTCAACATATGGATATGGTTAGTGATACGAGGTTTGTAGCGGTTCGTTTTGGTAATGTATTAGGTAGTCGTGGGAGTGTCATTCCACTATTTAAAGAGCAAATTCAAAACGGTGGTCCAGTGACAGTAACTCATCCTGATATGGTACGTTACTTTATGACCATCCCAGAAGCTTCTCGACTTGTGTTACAAGCGGGTACCTTAGCTAAAGGTGGAGAAGTGTTTGTCCTGGATATGGGGGAGCCTGTTAAAATAGTAGATTTAGCAAGAAACCTTATTAAACTATCTGGATATACAGAAGCAGAAATTCCGATTGAGTTTACGGGTATGCGTCCTGGGGAGAAGATGTTTGAAGAGCTTCTTGGTGAAGATGAGGTACATGATGAACAGGTGTATCCGAAGATTTATCGCGGGAAGACGCCGATGGTGAATATTAATGTGGCCGAGCAGTTGATTGGGGAGTTTGAACAATTAACAAGTGAACAGCTGCGTGAGGAATTGTTGGATATTGCGAATTTTAGGAAGAAGAATTTGCAGGTAGTTGGATAGCTATTAGTTGGTTAGTTGGATAGTTGGACAGTTGGTTAGGGGATAGTGGTTAGTAGGTAGGAAAAGCGGAATGAGTTGATGAGTTGGAAGAGTTGGGACTCGTTTCGCTAGCTGAAACGTCGGGGGTTGGAAGAGAATAAAATTGGCTGGTTGGTTAGGAAAGACAAGACCAAAAATTAACATTTTTAGGTAAAAGAACAGCTTCTTGGAATAACTCAAAAGCCTAACCAACTAATAACTAACCAACTAACCAACCAAAAAACAGAAAGTTGGTCCTTCAAAATGACTTATAACGACACTAACAAGTTAATCGTTTGGCAAAAGTCACATCAATTAGTCCTCAACGTTTACAAAATAACCAAAGACTTTCCTAAAGATGAACAGTACGGATTAACATCGCAAATTAGACGAGCCGCCGTTTCTGTACCGAGCAACATTGTCGAGGGAAAAGCAAGAGGCTCAAACAAAGAATACAAACGATTTCTGCTAATCGCGAGAGGATCACTAGAAGAAGTGAAGTATCAAATGTTATTAGCAAAAGAGTTAAAATATATAAATATAGAAGACTATGAAGAATTGTCAAAAAGAGCAAACGAAATAGGGAAAATGTTGAATGGAATTATTAGAAGTTTGTAAATTAGTTGGACAGTTGGACAGTCGGATAGTTGGTTAGGAAATGATATAGCTTAAAGCATATTATGTTGTTTACTGAAGTAGTTTAGCAAGAAAATAGCTTCATTGAACAACCCAAAAACCTAACCAACTAAAACCTAACCAACTAACCAACCCAACCAGGAGGTTATTTAATTGAAAAAAGTCAAAAAAGCCATCATCCCTGCAGCTGGCCTTGGAACTCGTTTCCTTCCAGCGACAAAAGCAATGCCGAAAGAAATGCTACCGATTGTCGATAAACCGACGATTCAATATATTGTCGAAGAAGCAGTTAATTCTGGAATTGAAGATATTATTATTGTTACAGGTAAAGGGAAGCGTGCAATTGAGGATCATTTTGATCATGCGTTTGAGTTAGAGCAAAACTTATTCCAAAAGGGCAAAACTGATTTATTAGAAAAAGTTCAATATTCGTCGAATATGGTAGATATTCACTATATCCGTCAAAAAGAGCCACAAGGATTAGGACATGCTGTATGGTGTGCTCGTAAATTTATTGGGGATGAACCGTTTGCGGTATTACTAGGTGATGACATAGTTCAAGCGGAAAAGCCTTGCCTAAAACAACTGATGGAGCAGTATGAAGATACACTTTCATCTGTTATTGGTGTGCAGACAGTGCCTGATGAAGAAACACATCGTTATGGAATTGTAGATCCGATCAACAGTATTGGACGTAGATATTCGGTAAATCAGTTTGTTGAAAAACCAAAGCAAGGTACAGCTCCATCCAACTTAGCGATTATGGGACGCTATGTTTTAACCCCCGAAATTTTCATGTTTTTAGATCGGCAAGAAACAGGAGCTGGTGGGGAGATTCAGTTAACAGATGCGATCCAAAAGCTAAATGAAATCCAACGTGTGTTTGCTTATGATTTTGAAGGTAAGCGATATGATGTTGGGGAGAAGATGGGGTTTGTGAAAACTACATTAGAGTTTGCGATGCAGAATGGGGAGTTGAAGGGAGAGTTGCTTGGTTTTCTTGAGGAGATGTTGGAGAGGGAGAGAGTGAAATAAGTCGGACAGTTGGTTAGTGGGTTAGTTGGAAAGGGAAAGATAGTATAGATCTTTAAGCCTTCCAGCTTACCAACTGTAATATATTTTGACACCTTTAGAATTGCTGAATAAGACAATCTTGGAGGTGTCATGTATGTTTGTAAGTAATAGAGTTACTAAAATACTGTCAGTTATAAAATCATTAAGAACGAGTTCAATAGCAAAGGGTGGTAGGTTTCTTAGAACTGAGAATAAAGGTATTACACTAATTGAGCTACTTGTTATAATTACAATTTTAGGAATACTTGTAGCGATTGCGGTGCCTTCTGTTTTGGGTTTGATAGATAAATCTAGAGATGAAGTTTGTCGTGTGAATTTACTTCAGTTGGAAAAGGAGTATGAGACATATTTAGCTCTGGAGATTATTGATCACTCCAATGTAGTGTTTACACAATTTTTAGAAAGTTACGATGGTAAAATTTGTGGAGATGAGTGTAGTTTTGCTTATGTTGATGGAAAAGTTGTTTGTAGTGATGGGGCTGGTGACGATGATGGTAAGGAAGACGAAGGTGTTCCGTTTTTATGATTGTAAGTGATTAGGTTTTAGGGGATAGTGGGTAGAAAGACCTTAACCTAATTACTAATAACTAACCAACTAACTGCTAATTCGATTGAATAATAACGTGGAACTGACTATCGTAATCAGATAACAAGTTGGAAGCCTTGGAGCGTAAGGGTTTCGAGTGTTTTTAATAGTTTTTAAGGTTTGATTGAATGGTAGTTTAATAGGAAGAAACACGGTTGAGATTAGTTTAAAAATGAAAAACCTTCGTGATTGAATGTAGTTGATTGAATAGATATTACGAGGTGAGTATCAGAAGTGGATTAGGTTTGGTTGGTTAGTAGTTGGTTGGAAGAGGAGTTATAGTTCCAATTAAGTCCTAGCAAACTAAATAACTCTTAAATGCTTTGAATCAAAACATAATAAAGCGAGGGAAATTATAATGATTGATACTGAATTAAGAAATATTCCATTCTCTCCACCGGATATAAAAGAAGCGGAGATTGAAGAAGTTATAAAAGCAATGAAGTCTGGTTGGATTACAACTGGACCAAGAACTAAAGAGCTAGAAAAAAGAATAGCTAAATACGTTGGCACAAATAAAGCTGTTTGCTTGAATTCAGCAACTGCAGCTATGGAGCTTACCCTTCGGATTTTAGGTATTGGACCTGGCGATGAAGTCATTACTTCAGCATATACCTATACTGCATCTGCCTCAGTTATAGAACATGTTGGGGCGAAAATAGTTTTGGTTGATACTGCACCAGATTCTTTTGAAATGGATTACTCTAAATTAGCAGATGCAATATCTGAAAAGACTAAAGCCATAATTCCAGTTGATATTGCGGGAAAGATGTGTGACTACGATACTATCTTTGAAATAGTAGAAAGTAAGAAAGAACTATTCAAGCCAAATAACGAACTACAGGGGTTATTTAATAGAGTAATTGTTATGACGGATGCTGCTCATGCTTTTGGAGCAGAGAGACAAGGAATGAATTGTGGGCAAGTTGCGGATTTTACTTGCTTCTCTTTCCATGCTGTAAAGAACTTTACAACTGCTGAAGGTGGAGCTGTTGTATGGCGTAATGATGGTGGTTTAGATGATGAATGGCTTTATAAGCAGTTCATGCTATATAGCCTTCATGGTCAATCAAAAGATGCCCTTGCCAAAACTCAAAAAGGCTCATGGGAATATGATATTGTTTACCCTGCCTATAAATGTAATATGACAGATATTATGGCGAGTATTGGTTTAATACAATTAGATAGATATGACGGATTGCTAGAAAGACGGAGAGAAATTATCCAAATGTATGATAGAGAACTTTTACCATTAGGGATTCAGAGTCTTCAACATTACGGTGATGATTTTTCTTCTTCAGGGCATCTCTATTTATTGAGAATACCTGAAATCAGTGAAGGGAAGAGGAATGAAATTATCGTTAAAATGGCTGAAGCGGGTGTAGCGTGTAACGTACACTATAAGCCATTGCCTATGTTTACAGCATATAAAAATTTAGGGTTTGATATAAAGGAGTATCCTAATGCTTTTGAACAATATGTAAATGAAGTTACACTCCCACTTCACACTTTATTGAGTGATGAGGATGTGGAGTATATAATGAATTGTTTAAAAAAAGTTATAGGTTAGGTGGAAAGTTAATGCCTGAGATAAAAAGTTACCAAAATACAAAAAAAACAAAGTTATTTGATATAGAGATGATACTGGACCAAAAGAGAGGTCAACTATTGTTAAAGAGAATTTTTGATATATTGATCTCGTTTATAGGATTAGTGGCTTTGTGCCCATTGTTACTAATAATAGCAATTATTATAAAAATAGATTCTATGGGACCTATTTTTTTTAAGCAAGTACGTGTTGGGAAATGTGGAGAAGAATTTAAGATATATAAATTTCGTACTATGATATTAGATGCTGAAAACAAAGGCATGCAAATCACAGTTGGTAAAGATAAACGGATTACGAAATCAGGTCATATTTTACGAAAGACAAAATTAGATGAATTACCTCAGCTAATAAATGTTTTTAAAGGTGACATGTCTTTCGTGGGGCCTAGACCAGAGGTGCCTAAATATGTTGCATTATATGATAACCAACAAAAAAACATTTTAAGGGTAAGGCCAGGTATAACTGATTTAGCATCTATTGAATATAGAGATGAAAACACTCTGTTAGCTAAGAGTAATGATCCTGAAAAAACATATATCGAAGAAATTATGATCAAAAAAATTGAATTAAACATAGAATACCTAAGTAAGATGTCAGTTCTTTATGATATAAAATTAATTTTAAAGACGATACTAGTAATTATGAAATAAAACTAATTTTGGGGGATTTAGATGCTAGTTTCATTTATAGTTGTAGCACTTAATGCAGGTGATAAACTTAATAGTTTAATAGAAGATATAAAAAAACAAGACTATGACCATGGGAATATAGAAGTTATATTTGTTGACGGCAATTCTACTGATAACACTAAGGAAGTGATGACTTGTCTTCAAAATTCAAGTCATGACTTTAATAGAGTTTGCGTGTTAGACAATCCCAAAAAGACATTACCATGCGGATGGAATATAGCCTTAAAAGAAAGTAAAGGAGATATTATCTTAAGAGTAGATGCCCATTCTTCCATTCCAACAAACTTTATCAAAAACAATGTCGAGTGTCTTAAAACAGGTGAAAAAATTGTTGGTGGGCATAGAATTAGTATTATTGATGAAAAAAGTTCATGGCAGAAAACACTCCTGATAGCTGAAACATCTTTATTTGGTAGTGGAATAGCTAGTTATAGAAGAACTAAAGAAAAAAATTATGTCAGTACTTTGGCACACGCGGCTTATTCTATAGAAGTCTTTCAAAAAGTCGGCGGATATGATGAAAGATTAGCTAGAACTGAAGACAATGAAATACACTACCGTATGAAAGTAGCTGGGTATAAATTTTTACTGAACCCTAAAATACAGTCATTTCACCATGCCAGAAATACATTTTCAAAAATGTTAAAACAGAAGTTCTTAAATGGATACTGGATAGGTCTAACCCTGGGTATTTCTCCTAAATGTTTCTCAACTTATCACTTTGTGCCATTATTATTCGTACTAGCTATAATTTTTGGAATTGGTTTAGGACTATATGGAATTACATTACCAATAACAGTGTTGGCAAGTATATACTTTTCTTTTAATATTCTAAATACTGCAGCTTCTACATTAGGTAAAAAGTTTGAGGTAAGTTATCTATTACTTCCGTTTTTATTTTTATTATTACACGTTTATTATGGCATAGGTACGCTATGGGGAATCATAAAGTTGCCGTTATGGAAGGAAAAAAGCGTAAAGTTTGAACCCCCAAACATTATCAGGTAATATCTACCAGAAGTTAATACATCACTTTATTATGGAGGATTTTAAGATGTGGAATCATGTTAAATTAATTCAGGAGTTAAAATCTATTTTACCTTTTGGATTGAAATTGTTAATCATAAGAATTTTGGTTGCAGCGCAGTACATTTTTTATGCAATTTTTCCACAAAAAGTTGAAGCTGTTGATCAAAGTAAAAGGAAAATTTATGTATTATTAAGTACCGATTACTCAAACTTAGGCGATCATGCAATGACTTATGCACACATAAAGTTACTGAAAGAAAATTATCCAGAAGCTCAAATTATTGAAGTTTTAGTAAGTGATACATTGAAGAAGATTAAAGATCTGCAATCAATAATAGGTCCAGAAGATGTATTAACATTGAAAGGTGGAGGGAATATTGGACTTGAATATTTCCGGGAAGAACTATATAGAAGAATATTAATTAAAAAATTTAATAAAAATAAAATCATTTTATTCCCACAAACAGTATATTTCCCTGATACAAACAAGGGAAAACGTGAATTTAAAAATACAATGACGATTTTTAATAGTCATCCACAGTTTTATACGTTTATTCGGGATAAAATATCATTTGATTTAGTCAAGAAATATTTAGGGGAAAGAGTTTTCTTAATACCTGATATAGCAATGTCTCTGGGTGATTTAGAAATAAAAATGGAGCGAAAAGGTGCTACTATATGTCTAAGGGATGATAAAGAAGGGGTGTATACAAAAAAACAAAAAGAGATGATTATTTCAAGTACCAAAAAACATTATGAGAAAATAAACATTACTGATACGATCACTAATTACCCAATATCTATTGAACAAAGGGAGAATGAATTATATAAAATATGGAATCTATTTTCGGCATCAGAATTAATTATTACAGATAGATTACATGGAATGATATTTGCTGCAATAACATCTACTCCATGTGTTGTTTTTGGGACATATAATCACAAGTTAATTGGTCAGTATAAATGGTTAGAGCACCTGGATTATATTAGGTTTACAAAGTGTGATGAAAGTGAGATAAATACTGCAATAAAGGAACTGCAGGATATCAAAAATGTTCATTTCAATATTGATAGTAAATATTATAAAAAGATTACTGAATTAATATGATTCTTCCAGAAATATTTGGGCAAGTTATAAGTTTTAAATACTTATAAAACTTATTAGTCAGGTGGTTAATTATGAATAAAGATAAATGTGTTGAAATCAGAAAAGCAACAAGTAATGATTTAAATGCTATTGCAGACGCACATATGAAAGTGTTTGATAGTTATTTTTTAACTAGCCTTGGTAGTAAATTGGTTAAGAAGTATTATGGTGAATACTTATCGAATAGTAATACCGTTTTTTTTATTGCAATAAAAGGTAATTCTGTAGTTGGATTTGTTTTAGGAACTATTGACTTAGATCAGACAATGAAATATTTCTACAAAAAGAATTTTTTTAGTATATTAAAAAAAATCTCGATTGAATCAATAAAAGGAAATACAAATATAATTAAAGGAGTTAAAGAACGTTTTTCGGCAATTAATGAAGCATTAGCCGCTATTCTAAAAAAAGATACGAATGATCAGCACCGAGAACTAAAAGTTAGGCTTATGTCAATTGGGACTTTATCTGAATATAGAGGGACTAACGTTTCTAGTAATCTAGTAAAAGCATTTGATAATGAATTATTAAAAAGAGGTAAACAAGATTATTGTTTGGCCTTTAAGAAAGATAATCACAGGGCTAGAGCCTTTTATGTGAAAATGGGATTTGAGAAGAATTATTATAAGAAAGACCTAGAAGTAATGCAAAAACGTATAATGTGATCTTGTTACTACTTCTTCTGGAGGTATTTTTAATGGGTAAAATAAAAGTATTGCATGTATTAGCACAAAGGCCTAAAGGTGGTATAGGTACTTTTCTAAAAAACATGCAGGCTAATATAGATACATCTAAGGTACAATTTGATTATATAATTTGTGATTCAGATGAAACTGGAGAATTCGATACTTTTGTAGAAAAATTTGGATCTAAAGTCCATATCTTATCTCCGTTAAAATCTAATAAAATATTCCGTTATATATCAGAAGTTGACACTTTTTTCAAGACTAATGGTAGTGAATACGATATAGTTCATGGACATCTCTCAAGCCTCGGAGTAATTTATTTAAGTATAGCTAGCAAATATGGCATAAAACATAGAGTGATTCACTCTCATGCAACTAGGCTATCAGATAAAAGGTTAAATGAGTTTAGAAATTTTTTTACTGAACTACCTTTGAAAAAGGCTGCTAATATATACTTCGCATGCTCCAAAAAAGCTGGAGAACATAAATTTGGGAAAAAGAATATGGATAATAATAAAGTCCATATTATTAATAATGCTGTAGATGTCAATAAATACAGATTTGATACAGAAAAAAGAGTTAAATTAAGAAAAGAATTGAATTTAGAAGATAAGATAGTTATTGGTAATGTGGGAAGGCTATCTAATCAAAAGAATCTATTATTTTTAATTGATGTATTTCATCGAATCTATGATAAAGACAAAAAAGCAGTTCTAATGTTAATTGGAGATGGTGAGCTATTTACCACTTTAAAAAATAAAGTTGACTCACTAGGGTTAAAAAATGCAGTATTATTTCTAGGTAAAAGAAGTGATGTTGATAAATTACTACAAGCTATGGATGTCTTTGTGATGACTTCTTTATATGAAGGTTTTCCTTTAGTCGGGGTTGAGGCACAGTGTTCTGGGCTTCCTTGTGTATTTTCCAACACAATTACTAAAGAGATAAAGGTTACTGATGGTTGTGAATTTCTCTCATTAAAAGAAACGAAAGAATTATGGGCCTCTAAAATTCTAAACCTTGTTCGTGAGAACTCAGGTAGAAATCAGGCATATAAGTTAGTAGCGAATGCTGGTTATGATATAAAAAAAGAGGCAGAAAAATTGCAAAGGTTATATCATAAGATTATGGAAAAAAATTAAGTTATGGAATGACATGTATTAATAGAGTCTAAGAATACTCATTATTATACATTGTCATACCCATAGATTAAATAACTATTAAAGTAATAATCGATCAATAATACTGATATAACTTAAAGTATAATGTGGGTATTATAATAGAACAATTAAAGAAATCTGGTGAGTAAAATGGTGAAAAAAGTTTTTTTTGTAATGAACACAATGAGAGCTGGAGGCGCTGAACGGGTTGTCTCCCTTCTTGCTAATAATCTAGTGGTAAAAGGTCAGGATGTTTCAATAATTGTTACTTCCAATGATAACTCGTTTTATAAATTAAATAATAAGATAAACTATTGCAAACTAGGCTGTTGTTCAAAGGATTTAAATTTATTTAATAAGTTAAAAACTAACTTTTTAGAAATATTAAAGCTCATTCGAGTTTTAAAGAGAGAAAAGCCAGATGTTGTAATAACTTTCATAAGGAACATTCCTACTATAATAGCCTGTAAAGTTGCAGGTATAAAAGTGATAGTTTCAGAAAGGAATAATCCTATTTATGATCCTCCAAATAAAGTGTGGAGGTTTTTGAGGAGAATTATCTATCCTTTTGCAAATGGTTTTGTATTTCAAACGGATGCAGTTAAAGGTTATTTCGATCTGAATATACAGAAAAAAAGTGTTGTTATCCCCAATCCTGTAAATGAAGAACTACCTATTTGCAATAATAATAAGAAAAGGAAGGTAATTGTAAGTGTAGGTCGCCTTTCAAAACAAAAGGATCATGCAACACTTATTAAAGCATTTGGTATTGTGAGGAAAACTTTCACAGATTATGAACTTATTATTTATGGTGAGGGTAACCTACGAGAAGATTTATTAGAAATGATCGAAAATTTAGGGCTAAAAGATAGTGTTTTTTTACCTGGAAATGCAAAAAACTTATATAGTGAAATCTGTGATGCATCTGTCTTTGTACTTTCATCAAAATATGAAGGCTTTCCTAATGCATTAATTGAAGCAATGGCTCTAGGTCTACCTGTAATTTCAACCAAGTGTAATTATGGCCCTTCAGAAATTATAAAAAACGGTGAAAACGGTTTTTTAGTAGAAGTTGGAGACTATGAAGAGCTAGCTAAAAAAATTAATTATGTTATTAAAAATAAATCAATATCAGAAAAAATTGGAAATAATGCTTATGCAATTAGAGATAAACTAAGCACTGAAAAAATCATTAAAAAGTGGATTGATTATATTAATTTAGTTAAATGAAAATGTTAATTTTATAAAAACAAACTATAAATAGTCAGGTAGGTTAACATGTTAACTAATAGAATACAGGAACAACGAAAAAAAATATTTAACTTTGAATTTATCCTAACTATTGTATTTTTGTTTACATTATTTTACACAATAGATGGTTTCGTATATGGTAAATTTCTTTTAATACTTCTTATGTCTCTTGTTTTTTTGGTAAAAAATAAAGAACTGAAGTTTGATAGAAGTATTTTTATTTTCTATTTATTTTTGATCCTTGTTGGTGCATCAGGTATTTATGGGGAAAGAAATGAATTCATTATAGGTAACATGATCACATTATTTGCGTGTTTTATGTTGTTAATTATTATACCTTTAATAGTTAACAATGAAGAGAGGCTAGAAATATTTATTAGTTTTACAATTTATTTTGGATTTTTCTTAAGCTTGTACGTGATTTCTTTAACTGATATTGAGAGATTATTACAAGGAAGGTACTATGCCTCTTTAGTGTTGTTTGAAAAAATAGGTAATCGAAATTCTGTAGCGATTTTGATAGGAATTGCATTTAATTTTGGTATTTATAAAATACTATATCGGCACAGGTATGCATATATACCATTAATATCATTTATGTTGATGGCGGTCTTGTTGACTGGCTCCCGAAAGGGCCTGTTATTGTGTGTTATCCCTTTATTCATTAATTTAGCGTTAATATCACTTAAATCAAATATTAGAAGGAAAATTTTGTATACTACTTTATTTATCATTTTAACTATTTCATTACACTTTATTATATTTAAGGTTGATTTTTTATATCAAAATATTGGTTGGAGAATTGAAAGTATATATTCTGAAATAATACTAAATGAGTCAAGCGAAGAAAGCTCTTTTAATGTTAGGCAAGAAATGATCCAATATGGGTTTGAGTACTTTAAAGAAAAACCTTTTTTTGGGTATGGAATAGAAAATTACAGATATCTATACGGTGTTGACAGTGGATTTGAGACATATTCACATAATAACTATATTGAAATATTGGTTAATAACGGGCTGATTGGATTTATTTTATATTATTCGTTTTTCATAATAGTTATTATCAAGGCTAACATTAAACGAAGAGCTTCTACAATAGTCGCAGAAAAAAACTTTTATACTTTTATAATAACCATTCTAATGTGCTTACTTATAATGGACGTAGCAGTAATTAGTTACAAGTGGTTTCCTTATTATATATTATTGGCATTAGCCTTAAAAGGAAGTTGGAATAAAGAAAATATAAATAGGAGTATCCTAAATGAAAATAACTGAGAATTTAACAAAAGTAATTAATAATCCATATAAAATATTATCTTATTTTGGCGAAAGAGGTATGTTAAAAACACTACCTGACAATCTCTATCTTAAATTATTATTTCGTGCTAGGTTAGGAAAAGAATTAAACTTAAGAAATCCAAATACATTTAACGAAAAACTGCAGTGGTTAAAAATATACGACCGTAACCCTAAATATACAACATTGGTAGATAAGTATGAGGTTAGAAAACATGTATCAAATACTATTGGAAAGGAGTATTTGATACCTTTGTTAGGAGTGTATGATAAGGTAGATGAAATAGATATTACTACATTACCAAATGAGTTTGTTTTGAAATGTACTCATGATTCTGGGGGTATAGTGATTTGTAAAAATAAAAATAACTTTGATGTTGAATTAGCAAGGGAAAAATTGAGACGTAGTATAAATAAAAATTATTTTTATCAATACAGAGAATGGCCATACAAAAATGTTAACCCAAAAATAGTATGTGAGAAATACATGGTTGATGAATCTGGTAAGGAATTAAAAGACTACAAAATATTTTGTTTTAACGGGGAACCTAAAATAATACAAGTTGATTTTAACCGTTTTACTGGACATACGAGAAATTTGTACGATACCAATTGGAATTATTTACCTACCTCATTTCAATATCCAACAAACCCAGACATAGTTATAAATAAACCTAATAGACTAGCTGAAATGATTAAATTAGCTAGAATCTTAGCTGAAGGGTTAACTTTTGTAAGAATAGATTTCTATTCTATTAATGATCGA
This sequence comes from Alkalihalobacterium alkalinitrilicum, assembly GCF_002019605.1. Lineage (NCBI taxonomy): Bacteria > Bacillati > Bacillota > Bacilli > Caryophanales > Bacillaceae > Alkalihalobacterium > Alkalihalobacterium alkalinitrilicum. Next base: position 4,084,400 of record NZ_KV917368.1, read on the forward strand.
ATTTTCTTTGGTGAAATCACCTTCTATCCTGAATCGGGTTTTGGGAATTTCTATCCAAATACCTTAGGTGTTGAAATGGGAGAGTGGATAAAGTTATCTAAAATTAATTAACTAAATAATTGATTTTCTTATATTATAAGATTATTTGTAAATTTGTATCAGCCCAAAATTAACAAATATTGGAAAATTTCTATGTGTTGACTATGTTAAAGAGAGAGATGATTATATGAAAGTCCTTAAGGTTTCCTGTGAAGGGTTGGGAAACGGTGGCGTACAAAATGTAATAATGAATATATGCAGAAATATACCAGATGCTAAGTTCGATATAATATTGTTTACTTCTGAAAGAAGGCATTACGATAATGAATTTGAAATGCTTGGAGGTAAGATATTTAGAATTAATAAATATGAAGGTTCTAGTAGATTTATTAAAAAAATAGATTCCTATTATAAATTCATTAGAATTTTTACTAATACGTATAAAATAGTTAAGAAAAATGGTCCATATGATGTAATACATTGTCATAATGAATTAGAAAGTGGTATTTGTAATTTGGCTGCCTATTTTGCTGGAATTAAAATCAGGATTGCACATGCTCATACAGCTGACGATAAATACTTAAAAAGTAATGTTATAAAGTATATCCTTAAGAAAGGTTTACAAAGCTTAATGAACCTTACAAGTAATATTAAAATTAGTTGTACTAAAAAAGCTTTAGTCAACCTTTTTGGAAAAAGATACTATGAAGATGATAATTCCTTTATTATTCCTAATCCAATTGATACAAAATGGTTCAAGAAAACAAATGATAAATCTATTCGGGAAAAAGGAATTAATATTATTCATATTGGGAGATATTGCCAAAATAAAAATCAAATGCTACTAGTTAATATTTTACCACTAATTGCAAACTCCTACCCTAATATAAGATTGCAACTTATTGGTTCTGGCGATGAGCATAAGGAACAGCTTCAGAATAAAGCAGAATCGTTGGGGGTAACATCTAGAGTGGAATTTTTGCCAGCAGATTCTAATGTTAAAGAAGTACTTGAAAATGCAAGTATATTTGTTTTCCCTTCTATTACAGAAGGTTTTGGTATTGCAGCACTTGAAGCTCAAGCTATGGAGGTCCCATGTTTGGTTTCTGATACAGTTCCTAAAGAGGTAGATTGTGGATTGTGTGAATTTTTACCCCTTTCAGAATCAAGAGAAGTTTGGGCGCAGGAAGTAGTTAATATTCTTAGAAATAACTACAGAATGAAGTTAAATTGGGATAAGCTGCATTCATTAGATATTGAATGTTATACCCAAAAAATAAAATCTATCTATGGAGGTTAAGCATCATGAGAATTGGAACACTTACTTATCACCAAGCAAATAATTACGGAGCGGTCTTACAAGCTTATGCACTGCAAAAGTTTCTAATTAATTCAGGTGTCGAGACTGAAGTTATTAATTATCGTCCTAATCCAAAAGCAAGTTCATTAAAACTACAACGAAGCTTTAGAGATAAAGTACTACATTACTTATTAAATCCGAAAGAGTTAGTTGAAAATAAGTTAAAGCAACATAGGTTTAGTACATTTAGAAAAAGACATCTTAACATTTCAGCTGAAATGTTTATTGGGGATGAGCAAATAAAAATTAATCCACCAAATTATGACTTGTATATTGTTGGTAGCGATCAAGTTTGGAATACTGATTTATCAAATAGTTCAAAGGCATACTTTCTAAATTTTGTTAAGAGTGGGCGTAGAATATCTTACGCTGCTAGCTTGGGGAAAGACAATTTTAATGAAGTTGAAAAAGAATATGTGAGTAAATATTTATCTAAATTTAATGCAATTTCAGTACGAGAAAATTTACTACAACAAAATTTAGAAAAAGATTTTTTAATTAAGGCTAAGCATGTATTAGATCCTATTTTTTTGCTAGATAAAAAGGGCTGGCTTAAAATAGCTAATAAAGTAACTTTACCTAAAAATTTTGTTTTATGTTATATGATGGAGTATTCAGTTGAGTTAATCGAGCATACTAAAAATGTTGCCTCTCAATTGAATTGTACTCCTATTTTTATTTCTCCATCACATTCCAATTTTAGTGGAAAAAAACTTAAAGGATTAGGACCCTCTGAGTTTATATATACATTGGCTAAAGCACGATATATTTGTACAAATTCATTCCATGGAACAGCGTTCTCAATTATTTTCAAGAAAGATTTTACGGTTGTAAAACATTCTAATTTGAACTCTCGAATTTCTAGTTTAATTAATTTAGTAGGGCTTAATAAAAGGACTTTAGACTCTGAAGATTTTTGTATAGATGAAATTAATTACTCTGAAATAGAAAAGAAGTTGAATGTCGAAATAGAGGTTTCTAAAAATTATTTAAATGAACAATTAATAAATTGATATTTTAGTTTAATAATAAAAAAAGAAAGTGGAAAGAAGCATATGCTTAAAAAGTTAAAGGGTAAATTAGCTATATCAAGTACTAGGAAAAATATATTAAAGTTATCATCAGGTACTGGTATAGGCTTTATTATATCACTAGTTACACTACCAATAATTACTAGAATTTATGGTGCAGAAATTATTGGTATATGGGCACTATTCACGTCAATGGCAATTATCATAAATGCACTTTCAGATTTAGGGTTAACGAATACAATTATGGTAGAAGATGAAGATGATGTCGAGAGAAATTACAAGATTATTACAACTATATCTGCAATTAGCAGTATAGTAATAAGCTCCTTAGTTACTTTGTTTTATTTCCTATACTTTAATAGTATAGATATGAATATTATTTTCTTCTATTTTACTCTAGTAATTATAGTTTTTACAACTCAGCAGATACAAATATGTTATACATGGTTAAATAGAAAAAATAATTATAACGTTTTAATGAAAAACCCGTTAATTAACAATTCATTAAATGGTTTATTATCTATTGTATTTGGCTTTTTTGGCTTTATAACCTATGGATATTTTATCGCTAATATGATTGGGCAAGTTGTTACTTTAATCCATATGAAACGTAATCTACCTAGAGGGATGTTTTCGTTTAACTATAAAGATTTTATAGAAGTGATTAATGTAAATAAGAAATTTGTTGTATATCAAACGCCAACAAATATATTAGGAACAATTAAAAGTCAGTTACCAATTTTACTAATCCAAATGTTTTGGGGTACCCAAATGGTAGGCTATTATTCTATATCAATTAGGTTGCTTCAAATGCCTAGTAGTTTGTTAGGATCTGCTATAGGACGAATTTTCTTTCAAACCACTTCGTCAATGAAAAGAGAAGATAAACCCATTGGGCAATACGTATATAATAATATACGTAGAATTATGAATATAGCAATACTGCCAATAGCAATGTTAATATCACTTGGTGATATTATAATTATTGTATTTTTAGGTCCAGAATGGGAAGTTGCGGGCAATTTAGTAAGAATTTTAGCATTATATTTCTTTTTTGGTTTTATCATAACTTCAACAAGAGGCCTAGCTATAACACTAGATAGACAAAATTATACAATGATTTTTACACTTGTACAGCTTTTTATAAGTGCTGTGAGTCTGTCAATGGGTAAGTTTATTTTTGATAATATCTATCATTCTTTCGTTTTAATGGCTATTTTATTTATATTGGTAACTATAATTTTCTTCTGTACACTTTTCAAGGTTATGAAAATATCATGGAAGAAATACGTAAGAAACGTTCTTTTTAATTTAATACTACTATTAATAATTGCAACTATTCTTAGAGTTAGTCTTAAAGTAATGGGTATAATAGACTTAATATATAAATATTAAGTCAGACTATTATAAACAAATTAATAGAAAAACAGGTGGGTATAAATGTATATAAGAGAAAGGATTACTATTTTAAAATCAGATACTCTATCCAAATATAGAACTTTTCACCATTTTGAAAATTATGGAGAAATTAAAACGGCAAAAGATTATATCTTTTACTTAGAATGGGCAAAACAAAATAATAAAGAAATATTTATCTTGGGAAATGGTTCTAATACACTTTTCACAAGAAAAAAAATAGAGACTCTAGTTTTAAAAAATATGATTAAACCTGAAATTACATGTATCTCAGAAGATGAAAACCTATATGAAATTTCAACTAGTGAAATGGCTTCTAAGGTATTAAACTATTGTTATAAAAAGTCATTAGATTCTTTTTACTATCTAGCTTCGGTACCAGCAACTATTGGTGGAGCTCTAGCTATGAATGCTGGAAAAGGTAGAAAAGATAACAAATCAATATATGATTTTGTTGAAAGTGTTACTTATGTTGATAGTGATGGTTCGATTAAAGTAATAAATCGTAGTGAAATGGATATAGGTTTTAGAAAAACAATGTTTACAGGATGTCAAGATAAATTTATATTAAGTGCAGTTTTCAAGTTTCCAAAAACAGAATTTAATAGTGAGAATCCAATTAAAAAAAGGGTTAAATGGTCTAAAGAACATCAAGATAACGTACTACCAAATTGTGGTTCTGTATTTAATACAGCATACGGTCCTATTATTTGGTTAGTAAGAGGTCTAAGAGTAGGTAAGGCGCATTTTTCTTCTAAAACATGGAACTGGATAAATAATCGCTCAAGAAGTCCAATACCGATATTATCACTGATATTAATTGTTAGGATAATTCATTTTGTTTTACTGAAAAAGTGCAAAATAGAGTTAATACGTGTGAAGTAAGGATACTAATTATATTTATAACACTTATTCAATAAATTAAAAGATGGGTGAAACTATGTATAAAATAGCAGTAGCGGGAACGGGATATGTTGGCTTAGTGGCTGGTGTTTGTTTTGCGGAAGTAGGTCACCGAGTAACCTGTGTCGATATCGATGAAGAAAAAGTGAAGCTAATGAAGGCTGGCATTTCTCCAATTTATGAAACGGATCTAGAAGAATTAATGAAAAAAAATTATTCTGCAGGACGTATTGATTATACAACTGATTATAGAAAAGCATACAAGGATGCTGATGCAGTTTTTATTGGTGTAGGGACTCCAGAACAACCTGATGGTTCTGCAAATCTATCATTTATAGCAACAGCTGCAAGACAAATCGCTGAATCAGTAGAAAAAGACTGTTTAGTTGTAGTAAAATCCACAGTTCCAGTAGGAACGAACGATAAAGTGGATCAGTTTATTCAGGATTTTTTAGTCGAAGATGTAAAAGTAGAAGTAGCATCAAACCCGGAATTCTTAGCACAAGGATCTGCCGTTCATGATACTCTTCATGCTGAAAGAATCATTATTGGGACGGAGAGTAAATGGGCTGAAGATTTGTTAACGAAAATTTATGAACCGTTTCAGTTGCCGATTGTTTCAGTAAATAGAAGATCGGCAGAAATGATAAAATATGCATCCAATGATTTTCTTGCATTAAAAATTTCTTATATGAATGATATAGCTAATCTTTGTGAATTGGTTGGGGCAGATATTCAGGATGTTGCAAAAGGAATGAGTTATGACGAGAGAATTGGAAGCAAGTTTTTAAATGCAGGAATTGGATTTGGTGGTTCATGTTTTCCAAAGGACACAAAAGCATTAGATTATATTGCTAAACAAAATGGATATGAACTTAAAACAGTTAAAGCTGCTATTGATGTCAATAAAGTACAGAAAACAACGTTATATAAGAAAGCTAGTAAAAGACTTATTACATTTAATGGCTTAAAGGTAGCTGTGCTAGGTTTGACTTTTAAACCCGGAACGGATGATTTAAGGGAAGCCGCATCTTTGGAGAATGTGCCTTTATTATTAGAACAAGGTGCAGATATTTATGCTTATGACCCTGTTGGAGTGGATAATTTTGCTAAATTATATCCAGAAGGTAAGAAAGGGAAAGGTAGTATCACGTATATCTCCAATGTTGAACAAGCGTTAGACGGAGCAAATGTTTGTTTTATTTTTACTGAATGGGGAGAAATTAAAGCAATAAAGCCAGAAGCTTATAAGAAGTTGATGAGAACCCCTTTAGTTTATGATGGTAGAAATATCTATAGAGTTGAAGAGATGCAAAAGGTAGATGTGGAGTATCATTCAATTGGAAGAAGACCTGCAACTAGAGAGACTATAAAGGAGTCGAAGAAACATGAACTACAAAACTCTCGATCATAGTAAAACATATCTTATTACTGGTGCAGCAGGTTTTATCGGTTTTTACTTATCAAAAAAATTACTAGAACAGGACTGTAGAGTTATTGGTATTGATAATATCAATGATTATTATGACGTAAACCTTAAATACACTCGCTTAAACCAACTTGAACCTTATGAAAAGTTCACTTTCATAAAAGGTGATATATCTGATAAAGAAATGATTATGAATACCTTTGAAAAATATAAGCCTAATGTCGTAATAAACCTGGCAGCTCAAGCAGGTGTTCGCTATTCGATAGAGAATCCAGATGTTTATATTCAAAGTAATATCATTGGTTTTTATAACATACTTGAGGCATGCAGGTATAATCCGGTGGAGCACTGTGTATATGCGTCTTCTAGTTCTGTTTATGGGGCAAATAAAAAGATTCCTTTTGAAGAAACAGATTTTGTTGATAATCCAGTTTCACTCTATGCTGCTTCAAAGAAATCAAACGAATTAATGGCACATACCTATAGTCACCTTTATAAAATACCAGCAACAGGTCTTCGCTTCTTTACAGTTTATGGTCCAATGGGGCGACCGGACATGGCTTACTTTGGGTTTACTGAAAAATATTTTGCTGGTGAGCCAATTAAAATATTCAATAACGGTGATTTTGAAAATGACCTTTATCGAGACTTTACTTATATTGATGACATCGTTGAAGGAATTGAACGATTATTAAGTAATCCACCTGAAGGCGATGTTCAACATAAAATATATAATATAGGGAATAACAGTCCAGAAAAGTTGATGCTATTTATCGAAACACTTGAAAAAGCATTGACTAATGCATTAGGGAAAGAAGTTCAATTTGAGAAGATTTTTGAGCCTATTAAACCAGGTGATGTACCGGCTACTTATGCTTCGACAGATTTGTTACAAAATGCTGTTGGTTTCAAACCTGAGACTTCGATAGAAGAAGGACTGCAAAAATTTGCTAATTGGTACGTAGATTATTATATGAAGAAGTAGAGAGTAAAAATTAAAAGTAATTAATTATAGATTAACTTCCTAAATGTGAGTGATGTTTAAACAAAATCACTCTTTTTTTATGAAATTTTTATATATAGTGAGGTGGAAATATTTATGTCGATATTAATCACTGGAGGAGCCGGCTACATCGGTTCCCATACAGTAAGGTTTTTTTTAGACCAGAATGAAGATGTTGTTGTTGTAGACAACTTGCAGAGCGGTCATAGAAACGCTGTTGATATAGATAATCTTTACCAAATTGACCTTAGGGATCAAGAGGCTTTAGATAGAATATTTAAAAGATATAACATAGAAGCCGTTATACATTTTGCAGCTAATTCTTTAGTTGGCGAAAGTATGGAAAATCCGTATGAATATTACAATAATAATGTATATGGTATGATGTGTCTTTTAAATGTAATGAAGGATAACAATGTTCGTAAAATAGTATTTTCTTCAACAGCAGCTACTTATGGTGAGCCCAAAAATATTCCCATATTGGAAGAGGATGAGACTAACCCAACTAATACCTATGGTGAAACTAAACTTGCAATGGAAAAGATGATGAAATGGTTTGAGCAAGGTTATGGTATTAAGTATGTTTCTCTTAGGTACTTTAATGCTGCTGGGGCACATGAGAGTGGAAAAATTGGTGAAGATCATAATCCAGAAACACATCTTATTCCATTAATTTTACAGGTTCCATTAGGTAAACGAGATAAGATTTTCATGTTTGGTGATGATTATTCAACAGAAGATGGGACTTGCGTTAGGGACTATATTCATGTGTTGGACCTTGCGTCAGCTCACTATTTATCATTAGAGTATTTAAGGAAAAATCATTCCAGTGATATTTTTAATTTAGGTAATGGAAATGGATACTCAGTTAAAGAAGTTATTGAAGTAGCAAGAAAGTTAACTAACCATCCAATTCCAGCTGAAGTAAAAGAAAGAAGAGCAGGAGACCCAGCAGTTTTAATTGCTTCATCAGAAAAAGCTAAAAATGTTTTAGGCTGGATTCCAAAGTATGATTCTTTAGAAAAAATTATAGGTGATGCATGGAATTGGCATGTAAATAACCCTACAGGATATAATAAAAAAATTCCAAAGGAGAGTGTTAGAGGTGCAAGTACGTAAGGCAATTATACCAGCTGCAGGTCTTGGAACTAGATTTCTACCAGCGACGAAAGCACAACCAAAGGAAATGTTACCAATAGTGGACAAGCCTACATTACAATATATTATTGAAGAAGCAGTAAAGTCCGGGATTGAAGAAATTCTCATTATTACTGGAAGAAATAAAAAAAGCATTGAGGACCATTTTGATAAGTCAGTAGAGTTAGAATTCGAATTAGAAGCAAAAGGAAAATATGAATTATTAGAAGAAGTTAGAAAGATCTCTGATTTAGTGAATATTCATTTCATACGTCAGAAGGAACCTAAAGGTTTAGGGCATGCTATTTACTGTGCAAAAAGTTTTATAGGAAATGAACCATTTGCTGTTATGTTAGGGGATGACATTGTTGAAAATAATAAACCTTGTCTTCAACAAATGACGGAAATGTATGAGCAATATAAGACTACTATTCTAGGAGTTCAAGAGATCCCGCTAGAAGATGTTAGTAAATATGGTGTAGTTGATGGAAAGCAAATAGAGGATACAGTATACAAGGTTAACGGGTTAGTAGAAAAACCTGCAGTAGAAGAAGCCCCATCTAATATAGCTATTCTTGGCAGATATGTAATCACTCCAGCAATTTTTGATATTTTAGAACAGACTGAGCCTGGAAAAGGTGGAGAGATTCAATTAACTGATGCTCTTAAAGTGCTAGCTCAAAGAGAAGCTATGTACGCCTATACTTTTGAAGGAAAAAGATATGATGTTGGGGACAAGCAAGGTTTCCTACAAGCAACAGTAGAGTTTGCACTTCGTAGAGAAGATTTACGAGAAGATTTCCTTAACTATTTAGTTAAAACAATTGAAAAAGAAACGAAGGAAGAAAGAGTAGAAGAACCTGTTGGTGTTTAAGTGAATAGGTTCATTGTTATTTTTGATATATATTCTCCGTTGAGCTTAAATGCTTGGCGGATTTTTTTTGTTTAATGACTATAGGTATGTGAATACCTAAAAAATATGTTGACGGGAAAATATAACAAGTGATATTATTAACTTAAGGTATTCACATACCTAACAAGGAGGTGTGTTATGTATAACTTGAATGATAAATATGAAGCCATAATTAATTCGTGTTTTGAAGAACTACGTGGAACTTTTAGTCAAGAGCAGTCATTTTATATCATACTAGGAGTCGCGACAATTTCATGGATAAATATGAATGAAGAATATAATTCATCAAATTTAAGGTATAGAAGGTTTCTAAATGAACACAGTTCATTTATGTTATTGCGAGATGAATTGAAATCGTTTGAGCACCAATTTGAAGAGTTTGATGGGATTTTAACTGGTTTGATGGACAAGGTGTTTATTTACAAAGATAAATCCGAAAATAAAAAACTTAAACATATCTTTCATATCATTGAAAACGTCGAAGAAGGGGAAATAAGAAAATTCATTAACAAACTAACGTCAACCGGAACTAAAATGAGTGGATTTACAGAAACACCAGAGAGTATAAAAGAAATTATCTTAGGAATAACTGATTTCCAAAGAATTAAAAGTTTTGCTGATTACTGTTCAGGTATGTCTGGAGTAGCAGTATATATATTTGAACATAAGGAATCAGAATACAATAGAATAGACAGAGATTTGCATTATTACGGGGAAGAAATAAACACATCTAATTACTTAATTTCAAAATTGCTCATGATCGTAAATGGAATTGAAAATTATGAAATTAACAATAAAGATGTGCTAAGTAGCGATGACGATAGAAACCGAGATTTGAAATTTGATTTTATTGTTTCAGATTTTCCACAAGTTATGAACTATGATATCAGCTTTAAAAGTAATGATTCAAGGTTTAAATATGGTGTGCCGTCCCGCAGCAGTGCAGATTGGGCATTTTGCCAAAATGTGATACACCATTTAAATGATAATGGTATAGGTGTTGTTGTTGGAACAAAAGGAACATTAGTTAGAAGTAATGAAGGTCATATTAGAAGAGGCGTTTTGGAAGATGATCTGATAGAAAGTATTATCACTTTGCCCGACAATCTTTACGAAAAATCGAGTATTGGGACTGAGTTGATAATATTTAATAAAAATAAAGATGAAAATCGAAAAAATAAAATTTTGTTCATAAACGCCAGTGAATACGGATATAGGCTAAATAAAAATCAACATGCCATTAGCTTAGATGGAATTAACAAGGTATTAGAATATTATCATCTTGGAGTTGAAGAGGATCATTTTAGTATTTTTGTCGACTTGGAAAAAATAAAAGAATATAACCACACATTAAATCCGAAAGAATATCTAGACTTCGACGTGTTAAAAAACACATTTGAACGATCTATACCATTAAAAGAAGTAGCTGATATTGTTAGAGGGGTTCAAGTGTCAAAAGGGGATTTAGAAAGATTATCACAAGATCCTACACACTTTCTTCTGAATGTTAAGGATATTGATGATGGAAGGATTTATTATGATGAGGCTTCTCTGCTTACTTATAAGAGACACGATTGGCTAGGTAGATATGATATAGAGCCAAATGATATCCTCCTTACTTCTAAAGGATCGACAGTTAAAGTTGCGATTGTGGAAGATGATTGTGCTCAAGCATTTATTAGTGGAAATTTAACAAGAATACGTGTCGACACTAGTAAATATGATCCTTATGTATTATATGAGTTCTTGCAAAGTGAGGTTGGAATTAAAATGATAGAGGGTCTACAAACGGGAACGACCATAAAACTATTAAATACATCTCAATTAGAAAGACTAGAAATACCAATGTTCGATATCAAGTACATGAATGATATTGGCAATGATATAAAAAGAAATAAGATGGAATATGAGAGAACCATTAGCGAAGCAACCATGAGGTTTGAGAACAATAGAGAGGAACTAATGGGGCGATTAGGGTGGTCCATTTCGAAGTAATAATCTAAAATACGGATGAAATCGAAAGGAGAAAAATATGAAAGAAAAATCGATTCTTACAAGAGTAAATTGTCCAGCATGCAGCAACAAACTAATAGATAAAGGAATAGGTGCAAAAGGTCCAGTACAGCCAAAGTGCTTTAAATGTAGAAGGGTATGGGAAGTAGATTTAGGCACAAATAAAATTAAGTTTATAAGTGGAAAACCTTTTATACCGAGACAAGAAGGAGCCTGAGTAGCTACCTTAAGGGCCGGATAACTGTTAGAAATGATCTAATGGTTATCCGGCTCTTTTTTTGTTTCTGTAAAAAATGGTTCGAAAGCAATTTTAGCATTGGCAAAGTTTTTTCACTTTTTAACACTATACAGAACATACGTTCTTATATAAAATGTAAATATGTAGTGGCAAATAAATTAACAGATGTATTTTTGAACATCACAGTTGGGAGGAAAATAAATGAATATTAAATCTAATATTCAACGAGTAGAATGCCCTGTCTGCAGTAATAGACTTTTAGATAAGGTTGAAGGAGCGAAAGGTCAAGTTCAATCCAAATGCCAAAGATGTAAAAGGGTATGGGAAGTAGATTTAGATAAAAATGAATTTAAGTTATTAAGTGTGATTATTGCAGAGAAAATGAGCCACTTATGCGGAGTTTTGAGCCAGTCATTGCGGCGTAAAGAGCCACCCTTTGCGGAATGCTGCGCCACTATAAATAGAATAAAGAAAAGCCTCCTGTATAATAACCTTGCATGCTAGCAAGCATGACATTATTATACAGGAGGCTTTTTATGGTTAATTACCGTAAGATTCTGGAACTTTATCTTGAAGAAGTTAGTCAAAGAACGATTAGTTCTAGCACTGGGCACTCAAGGAATACAGTTTCAGATGTTGTTCAACGTGCCAAAAAACTTGGTGTAGAAAGCTTGAATGACACCATGACCAATCCATGGCTAGAAGCGTTTCTCTTCCCAGAGAAACAGGCTGTTGAGAAAGGGTACTTCCCAATTGATTGGGAAAGAGTGCATAAGGAACTACAAAAGAAGAATGTAACCCTGTCCCTGTTACATCACGAGTATTCCACAGAGGCACGGGAAGGCGGCAAGATTCCCTATGCCTATCGTACATTTTGTGAAAACTATGGGAAATATGCGAAAAAGTATAAGTTAACTATGCCTATTCGTAGAAAGCCAGGTGAAGTCATGGAAGTAGATTGGGCTGGGACGACACTAAAGATAAATGATCGTTCTACAGGCGAAACGATTCCAGCGTATGTTTTTATTGCGACCTTACCTTATAGCCAGTTCAGTTATGTTGAAGCTTTTTTAGATATGAAATCAGCTAATTGGCTTATCGCTCATATTCATGCATTGGAGTATTTTGATGGAGTTCCTGAAACAATGGTTCCTGATAATTTGAAAACAGGGGTTACGAAAGCACATCGGGAAGAGCCTCTTCTAAATGAAGCCTATCGTGAAATGGCAGATTACTACCGTACTGTCATTGTTCCAAGCCGTGTTCGAAGGCCAAAAGATAAAGCGAGTGTCGAAGGCACTGTTGGATATATTTCCAGACAGATTATCGCTCCACTAAGAAACTATCAGTGTTTTCATCTTCAAGATTTAAACCAGAAAATCTTTGAAAAATTAGAAGAAATCAATACCACTGAATTTCAAAAGCGACCAGGTTCGCGTAAAAAGGTGTTTGAGGAAGAAGAGAAATCCTACCTTCAACAGCTTCCTCAAACAAGGTATAAACTTGCGGAATGGAAAACAGCAAAAGTTCAACTGAACTACCACATCCAAGTTGATCGAATGTATTATTCCGTTCCATATGATTATGTCCGAGAGAATGTCGATGTTCGACTGACTACGGATTTAATTGAAGTTTACTTCAAAGAAGTACGGATTGCATCCCATAAACGACAACATGGTGAAATTGGCCAGTTAGAGACCAATCCAGATCACATGCCTGACAATCACCGATTATATTTAGATCATAATCCAGAAAATAACCGGAAGTGGGCAGAAACAATTGGACCATCTATGACTCAATTTGTCTCTCATATCTTAGAAATGAATGTAGAGAAAAAAGCATTAAATAGCCTTAGCACACTGAGGAATATAGCTAAGAAATACCCAAATGAAGAAATAGAGAAAGCAACAGAAACCTTACTTGAAATTTCAACAAACCCAACGGTTTCTGTCTTTAAAAGTGTAGTAGAAAGAAATAAGAAGAAAAAACAAACTAAAAAAACGGATATTAACAGACCTCGCACTACATCTGACGACTATGGATTTGTCCGTGGAGCTAAATACTTTGGGAGGGATACAAAATAATGAACCAAGAAACTTTACGTAAACTAGTAGAAATGAAAATGGGTGCGATGGCGGAATTATATCAGCAGCAAAAGCAGAATAACGATTATAGGGACATGGATTTTGATGATAGGTTCAATCTCCTGGTAGATTATGAATATGATAGACGTAAATCGAATCGACTTGAACGACTAATTAAACAGGCTACACTCAGCGAACCAACAGCAGCTATTGAAGATATCGAATATCATCCGGATCGTAATTTGGATAAGAATCAAATATTAGAGTTAGCAACTGGGAATTACCTTCAAAATCACCATAACATCATTTTAATGGGCGCCTCTGGGAACGGAAAGACATGGATATCCAATGCCTTTGGGGTACATGCATGTCGCCAATTTTATAAAGTGAAATATATAAGGTTACCAGAATTACTAGATGAATTAGCTGTAGCAAAGTATGAAGCAGATGGCAGCTTCCGTAAGTTAATTCAGAAATACAAAAAGATTGATTTATTAATCCTGGATGAGTGGCTACTAACAGAGCTTTCAGAGGAAAATATACTGCATGTGTTGGAGATTATTGAAGCAAGGCTCAAAAGAGCCTCTACTATTTTCTGTTCCCAATTCTCACCTGAGGGATGGCATTCAAAACTAGGACAGGCACAAATAGCAGATGCGATTCTTGACAGAATCGTTCATGATTCATATAAGATTCTAGTTGATGGTGAAGTTTCGATGAGGGAACGTCATGGATTGAGGGTATCAAAATGATTCCACTAGAAGTTGAAAATCGTACAGCTGGATATTTTCTTCATAGGTATTTACCTGATGAGATACAGAAGGCTCTAGAGGCAACACTATTACCCTCCTGCATTTGGAACGACGAAGAGGATAGGATGAACTAGTTAGCCGGGCTATTGAGATTATTGATAAGGAATTAAGAGATAAGAGATAAGAGATTTAAATAATAATATAAACAGCCATTGGAGCAAGTGAAGTTCCAGTGGTTGTTTATATTATTAACTACTTTGATAAAAGTGGCTCTCGCCCCCACACTTAATGGCTCAGTTGACCGCAAATAGTGGCTCAAATCTCCGCACTAATGGCTCAATCTGTCCGCAATACTCAAAGTGGAAAAGCTATACCGAGACGATATGGAGCCAGTGAATAATAAAAGTCACCGAGCTACCTTAAGGGCCGGATACTATCGATTGTGATGATAGTATCCGGCCTTTTTTATGTTGATTTAAAAGTTCATACCACGATTATACCGAGCGAGGAATCAAAGGAATTACCCAGGCCGGATAGTCGCTTCTTTTTGAAGTGATTACCCGGTTTTTGTGTTCCTTGGATCTTAAATATTTTGTACCGAGCAACGGAGTCGTGGTGAACTACCTAATGGCCGGACAATGGTTAATCCTGAGATTTATTCAGGAAAGCTATTGTCCGGTTATTTTTTGTCTCTTTTTTCCTGACGGCTCCTTGCCGGTCAGGGAGGAAAAAGAGAATGAGTAAATTCATCTATATCGGCAAGGAGAAAGTGAAAGTAAGTGAAGAGATTTACAAAGAGTATTACAGAATGGATCGACGTGAACGTTACATGGAAAAGGATATTAAAGTAGGACGTATAGTTGTTAATCCAGAGGCGGAAAAGGTTGAATATATCCCAAGCAAAGAGGATTCAATCAATCGTTTGATGGATCAAGGTACAGATTTTAATGATGACCAAATAATCGAGGAAATTCTTTGTGATAAAGCAACTCTATTAATCTTGCAGGAAGCTGTTGCAGAGCTAGATCGTGAGGAACAAAAGTTGATTGAGGATCTTTACTATAAAAATTTAACTACAAGAGCAATTGGAAAAGAAATAGGCGTCTCACACATGGCAGTCGTAAAACGCCATAAAAAAATTTTAGACAAACTGAAAAAGTTTTTTTGAAAATTTGGTTTCCAAACAACCAACCCCGTTGGCTAATAAGTGAAGGGCAATATTCAATGTGAGGAGGTGAAGGGGATGACAACACAAGTGAAGCAACAAGGTGTTAATAAAGATATGCAGGAAGAAATGGTTGGTGTTCTTACGGCTATCAGTATTGTTTCTAAAAGGCTAGCTAATCGACTGAGCCAGCTTGATGAACAAAATGAGAAGAAAGGAGAAAAAGCAAATGAGTAAAACGAAACTTGCACTTGATGTAGTGACCGACTTACGAAATCTAGCAGGAAGTATTGAAACATTAGTATTTGCAATAGAAAACAATCAAACGGATTCCGCAGCCCCTGAAGAGAAAAAGGGAGCAAAGGAAAACAAGGAACCGAAGAAAACAACACAACCTCAAAAAGCTAAGCTGCCAACATTGGAAGATGTCAGGGCAAAACTTGCAGCACTTTCTCAAGATGGAAAACAGGCGCAAGTGAAAGAGCTAATTACAAGTTTTGGAGCAAAGAAATTAAGTGACATCCCAGTTGAAAAGTATCCAGAGCTTTTAGAAGAAGCGGGGAAACTTGGATGAAAAACACGGGAGTTGGATCTGTGAATCATTCAGAACGGGCCCATGCTAGTTTAGGGGCCTCTAAAGCAAGACAGTGGTTAGCTTGTACACCAAGCATTCGACTCGGTGAACAGTACGAGGAAGAAACGAGTGTTTATGCCAGAGAGGGGACTTTTATGCATGAGCTGTCGGAACTTTATTTGTCTTATGAATTAAAACAGATGACAAAAGCTCAGTTAAACAAAAAGCTGAAGCAGATGAAACAAAATGAATTTTATAACTCAGAAATCGAACAAGCTGTACAAATCTATGTGGATGTTGTTACTGAAAAAATGAATGAGGCTAGGGCAACAAGTAAGGACCCGCTCATCCTTATTGAGGAAAAAGTAGACTTTAGCCCGTGGGTTCCAGATGCTTTCGGTACCGGGGATGTAATTTTAATCTACGGAAATCGGCTAGAAGTTATTGACCTTAAAGGCGGCAAAGGGGTCAAGGTTTCTGCAGTGGAAAACCCACAAATGCGCCTGTACGCTTTGGGTGCAATAAACAACTTTGGTGTACTCTTCGATATCGATTCCATTTTGATGACGATTGTGCAACCGAGGTTAGACAATATCTCCACCGACGAAATGCAGGTGGACGAACTACTGGAATGGGCAGAAGAAGTGGTAAAGCCCAGAGCGGAGCTAGCTTTTAAGGGTGACGGAGATTTTATTGCTGGTGAGCATTGCCGTTTTTGTAAGGTGAAGGCCTCTTGCAGAGCGAGGGCAGAAGAAAATCTGAAAATTGCTTGTATGGATTTTCAGAAACCTCCGTTACTAACAGATGATGAAGTTGTAGAAGTGTTAACATCCATCGATCATCTGATGAGCTGGGCAAAAGATATACAAGAGTATGCATTTGTTATGGCGATGAATGAAAACAAGCAATGGCCAGGGATGAAACTGGTCGAGGGTAGAGGTAGCCGAAAATATAGTGATGAAAGTGCAGTGATTGAAGCACTTTCTGCTGCTGGATATGACAGTGAAGTGATCTTTAAGAAGTCACTTAACACGATAACAACACTGGAAAAGGAACTAGGTAAAAAAGCATTTCAAGAGTTGCTTGGGTCTCTAATTGCAAAAGCGCCGGGCAAGGTCAAGCTCGTGCCAGAAGAGGACAAGCGACCAGAAATAAAGGCTTCGCCTGAAGCAGATTTTCAATAATGAGGAGGAAATAAATTATGGTAAAAATAACGATTGGTACAAAGGAAAACCCAGTACGGTTCAGTTATGCGAATGTTCATCAAGCAGTCAGCGTTAATGGAAGTGATTTGAAGTATTCATTAAGTATCATTATCCCAAAATCAGATAAGAAAACCATCAAAAAAGTAAAAGATGCTATTCAAAAAGCCACTCAAGAAAACAAGGACAAGTTCGGTGGTAAGGTACCCTCCAACTTAAAAACACCATTACGTGACGGTGATGTAGACCGTGAAGATGATGAGGCGTATGCAGGTTCTTATTTCATTAATGCCAACAGCAAGGTTAAACCAGGAATTGTGGATGCTGATTTAAATCCAATCATGGAACAAAGTGATTTTTATTCAGGCTGTTATGGAAGAGTCAGCTTAACTTTTTATGGATTTAACGTAAATGGAAATCGTGGGATTGCCGCTGGACTTCAAAACATTATGAAGACGGATGATGGAGAACCACTTGGTGGTCGCAGTAGTGCCGAAGATGATTTTGCTGATGACAGTGGCGATGATGAAGATGACATCTTAGGTTGATGTCTATGAAACTATTATCCATTGATATAGAAACTTACAGTAGTGTAGACCTCATTAAATCTGGGGTCTATGCCTATTGTGAATCGTCTGATTTTGAAATTCTTCTATTTGCTTATGCCTTTAATGATGACGAAGAGGTGCATATTGTTGATTTAGCTTCAGGTGAGAAGGTACCAGCTGACATCATAAAGGCAATGACAGATCCAACAGTGTTAAAGACTGCTTACAATGCTAATTTTGAACGAACTTGTTTAGCTAAGCACTTTCGTAAATCAATGCCGCCGGATCAGTGGCGGTGTTCATCCGTTCATGCCTTAATGCTTGGCTTACCTGGAAATCTCGATGGGGTGGCTAAGTGCCTTAGGTTGAAAGTGCAGAAAATAAAAGAAGGAAAAGCCTTAATTCGTTACTTTTCGGTTCCTTGTAAACCTACCAAAGTGAATGAGGGAAGGACTCGTAATCTACCAGAACATGACTTAGATAAATGGGCCACTTTTAAGGATTATTGCAAACAGGACGTTGAGGTCGAGAGACAAATCCGAAAGAAGCTAGATGCCTTTCCAATTCCCAAAGTAGAACAGAAGCTTTGGGAGTTGGACCAAAAGATAAATGATGAAGGTGTCCTTATTGATAATAGCTTAGTCAATAATGCCATACAGGCAGATAAGGCATTTCAGGATAAGCTCTTTGAAGAAGCTGTGCGTTTAACAGGACTCGAAAACCCGAATAGTCCAGCGCAGCTAAAAGGTTGGTTATTAAAACAAGGGTTAGAAGTGGATAGCCTTGCAAAGAAAAATGTTGAAACACTGATGAGTGACGTGGAAAAACCTGAGGTAAAAAGGCTGTTGAAATTAAGACAAGCAATGTCCAAAACATCAGTGAAAAAGTATGAAGCAATGGAACGCTCGATCTGTCCTGACCAAAGGATTAGAGGGTTGTTGCAATTTTACGGGGCGAACCGCACTGGCCGCTGGGCTGGTAGACTTGTTCAAATTCATAACCTACCAAGAAACAGTTTGAAAGATTTACAAATTGCAAGAGAACTATTGGAGTCAGGAAAGTACGAAGCATTGGAGCTTCTATTTGAGAGTGTGTCGGACGTATTATCGCAGTTAATCCGAACGACGTTTATTCCATCAAAGGGCAACCGCTTTGTTGTAGCAGACTTTTCAGCAATAGAAGCAAGGGTGATTGCTTGGCTTGCAGGGGAGCGATGGCGGATGGATGTGTTTCAATCTCATGGGAAAATTTATGAAGCCTCTGCTGCACAGATGTTTAAAGTACCAATAGAAACGATTGATAAAGGTAGTCTGCTTAGGCAAAAAGGTAAAATTGCTGAATTGGCTCTTGGATACGGTGGCTCTAAAGGGGCG
Source organism: Alkalihalobacterium alkalinitrilicum (assembly GCF_002019605.1). NCBI lineage: Bacteria > Bacillati > Bacillota > Bacilli > Caryophanales > Bacillaceae > Alkalihalobacterium > Alkalihalobacterium alkalinitrilicum. The sequence goes on from NZ_KV917368.1 coordinate 4,103,580, forward strand.
TTGATGCAGATGGGGGCTTTAGAAATGGGTTTGACCGAAGATGAACTTCCAGAGTTAGTTTCCGCTTGGCGAGAAGCAAATCCGAAAATCGTGAAACTTTGGTGGGGCATAGAAGCGGCAGCAATAAAAGCTGTAAAGGAAAAAGCGGTAGTGAAGATGCAGTATGGACTGACCTTTCATTACACGAAAGGAATTTTATTTATTACACTGCCATCTGGTCGTTCACTTGCTTATGTTAGACCGAAAATTGGGATAGACGAGCGTTTTGGAAAGGAACAACTCACTTATGAGGGAACGGAACAAGGCTCTAAGCAGTGGGGCAGGATTCCTACTTATGGTGGCAAACTTACGGAGAACATTATCCAGGCCATTGCTAGGGATTGTTTGATGACATTGGGTCTGACCCCCACTAGGGTAAAGCATTAACGCAGTGGGGGACAGACCTTGTTTCGGGATCAATCGTCGAAACAAATAGAAGCGTTAACACAACAACTTCAACACTTAACAAAGCTTTTATATGGCTCTAAGACTGAAAAGTCAAAGTATAATACGCCCGATGGACAACTGTCATTATTTGAAGATGATCCGTCTTTTAGTCATCCTGAGCAAACAGAAGAACAAAGCCAACAGACGATTTCTTATACTGTTGTACGAAAAATTCAAAAGAAAAGAAATAATTCCTTGCGTGATGATGTGGAGATAGAGGAAATTCACCATCACCCTGAAAAGACAGTCTGCGACTGTTGTCAAAATCAAATGATCGAAATCGGTAGTATCATTGCCCGTGAAGAGGCCAAATTTATTCCTGCAAAAATGATGAAAGTGCAACACATTGAACATGCTTATGAATGTAAAAATTGTAAAAGCGACTCATCACTGCCAGCGCAGATTAAACGTGGGAAAGCGCCACAACCAGCTATTCAACGTAGCATAGCAAGCCCTAGTGTACTTGCCAAAGTCATCTATGATAAATTTGCGCAATACTTACCACTTTACCGCCAAGTAAATGAATGGGGACGTTATGGACTGGATACGAATGATAAAAATCTTTCTAACTGGGTTATTCGAGCAGCACATGATTGGCTATTGCCAATTTACGACCGAATGAAAGCCAAGATGATGTCTAAATCTGTATTGCATGTCGATGAGACATATTCGAAGATTATCAATCGTTCGGATGGGAAATCTGGCCAATCGAATGCTTATAACTGGGTATACCGAAGTGTACCAAGCCAAGGCCCCACAATGATTCTATTTCAAAGCTCCTTATCACGAGCTCGATCTGTTCTTGAAAGTTTCACCGAAGGTTATACTGGAACAGTTATTTGTGATGGCTACTCTGCCTATAATAAAATTGGCGGCATCACCTTCGCAAACTGTTGGGCACATGTTCGTCGCTATTGGTTAAAAGCAGACAGCAAAAATGGCCAAACCGGTGTAAAGTATTGTGATGAGTTATATCAACTGGAAAGGAAATTTAAACATTTGTCTCCGAGCAAGCGCAGAAAAAAGCGCCAAAAATACTCGAAACCAATCGTGGAGAAATTCCTTAACTGGGTTGAAACATCACCATTCTTCGGAAAAAATGCACTCGCAAAGGCAGCTGAATACACATTAAACCGAGCAAATGGACTGAAAGCTTTCTTAACTGATGGTCGGATTGAAATCGATAATAATCCGGCAGAGAACGCCATTCGTCCTAATGTTTTGGGCCGAAAAAATTGGTTATTTTCGGTCAGCGAAGCTGGTGCAAAAGCCAACGCTATCTGCTTAAGTCTCGCGGAAACAGCCAAAAGTAATGGCGTGGATTTCTACGAATACATAAAGAAACTTTTGACGGATCTGCCGAACATCGACATCCATCAAAATCTTGAAATTTTAGATCAATACATGCCCTGGTCAAAAGGGATCCAAGCAGCATGTAGCAGAAAATAATATAGCCGTATTTTCGATAAAAAATCGAGATATACGGCTCTTTGTCATGCGTATCGGTAAGGTACGTTTATTTTTTTATAGTTCGGGCTTACCGAAAATCTAAAAAACGCCTACCTATGAAGTAGATAGACGTTTCCTAAGATGAGAAGAAGTTTCATTTAATTATCCTTCTTATTTTTAGTCAAAATTTGCTCCTTTTTGAACATGTTTTTCTCTACTTATATTGTTTTGGGCTTTCTATATCAATAGACTTAATTTTTCATAAAATTAGAAAAACCTACACTTATATATGGAAATAAAGCTATTATGATTATGTCTATTATTAAAACTAATAAAAAAGGAATAATAGATCTTAAAATAGATTCATATTTCACCTTACCGATTTTAGCAGCTACAAATAAACCTACACCTAAAGGCGGAGTGAGTAATCCAACAGACAAATTAACCACCATTAGTACACCGAAGTGAACTGGGTCCATACCAATTCCTAGAGCAATTGGGAATAGAATGGGGGTCGCAATAATTAACGCAGCAATCCCATCCATAAAAGTCCCTAATAGTAGTAAAAAAACACAGATTAATATCATGACTGTAAAAGGTGATAGATTTGCATTACCTAATGCTTCTGCTATATTGTGTGGAACCCTTTCTAAGGTTACCAATCTTCCAAAGTAGGATGCAGTAGCAATGATTAAACCAATAGAGGATGTAGTTAAAACTGTCGATAGAAGGATTTTTTTTAAAACATTATAAGTAATTTGCTTATAAATAAATACACCTACAAAAAATCCATAAACAACAGCGACAACTGATGCTTCCGTTGGAGTAAAAATCCCTGCATATATTCCTCCTAATATTATGAGTGGCATCAGTAAAGCCCAAAAACTTTCTTTTAAAGTTTTTATAATACTTTTATTAGATTGTGCTACATTTTCACCATATCCTTTTTTCAAAGAAACTAAATAAGCAACAAGCATTAATGAAAGTCCAATCAAAATACCAGGAATAATACCAGCAATAAATAAGTCTCCTACAGAAATTCCAGCTATAACGCCTATCAACACCATTGGAATACTTGGTGGTATAATCGACCCTGTTATCCCTCCTGCCGCTTGAATTGCTGAAGCAAAGTTTCTTTCATATCCCCTTTGGACCATATGTGGTATCATAATTGAACCAATCGCAACTATAGTTGCTACAGAAGAACCAGAAATAGCACCAAAAAACATACATGCGACAATGGAAACGTGTGCTAAGCCTCCTCTAATGTTCCCAACTAAACTACTAGCAAATTCAACAATCTTCTGAGACAATCCACCGTATTCCATCAATTTTCCAGCCAATATGAAAAATGGAACAGCCATTAAAGGAAAGGAATCAAGAGATGAAAACATCGACTGTATCAACCTTAAAAGATTTATATCTGAAATCCAAATACTAATTATCATCGTAGAAATGCCAATAGCAAAAGCAACAGGTACATTTATTAAAAAGAGTAATAACATTATAATTAAAAGCAACAATATCAATGTCTTATTCCTCCTGAATCTCCCCATTTTTCCAAAATTTAATTGTTACATCTATTATATTTAAGATTTGTAAAATACCAGCTAGAGGAATTACACTATATATATACCCCATTGGGATTCTTAAATTTGGAGATCGCTGTCCCAGCGTTAAACTTACTAATTCAAATCCTTTGATAATAATTACTATTAAAAAAATAATACATAGCATTGCTACAACCGTTTGAAAAATTTTTTTTGAAGGATTGGATAATCTATTTGACAATAAATCTATGCTAATGTGGCTCCCATATTGAAAAGCAAGGGATGCACCTAAGAATATGATAGCGATCATTAGGTACCTAGCTAGTTCATCAGTCCATACAAAAGATGTATTGAATAACAAACGCGTCATGATTTGTAAAAAAATAAGACAGACCATTGCAATTACAAATACCATCGTAATACTTTCAGTTAAACGATTTAAATTCATAAGAATCCTACTCCAAAATCCCATCTTCTTCACTCCATATAATTACAAGAAAGCAAGATTTCACTCTTGCTTTCTTGTATAATTAACAAAATACAAACTTTACTTTGTATCGTTTTAATAAGTAGCTACTATTTTATCTATGACTATCTACAATATCAATTAAATCTCTATATGTTTCACCATACTTATCGTATACTATCTTTGTTGCATTAATAAACGATTTAATATCCACTTCTTCTAAACCAATTACTTCCATTCCGTTCTCTTGAACATATTTTTCAGCAGCCTCTTCCAATTCTTTATTTAATTGACGTTGTAAGAGTGCATTTTTTTCTCCTATTTCTATTAATAATGCTTGTAATTCAGCGTCAAGTGAATTAAACGTGATCGGACTTATCATAAGTACTGCCCCACCATAGGACATTGGTACTTTAGTGATATAATCTTGAACCTCATACAGTTTAAATGATTGTGCTACACCAAAAGTATCTTGCCCTGCATTAATAACACCTTGTTGGAGTGAAGTAAACACTTCTGCAGCATCCATAGTTGTAGGGTCAGCCCCTAAGCTATTATAGGTATCTACAATAATCGGACTTTCCTGCGCTCTTATTTTCATTCCACGTATATCCTCTGCACTATATACCGGTTTTCCAGTTGTCACAAAATTCTTAAAACCAAAGTCAAGGAATCCTAGACTTTTTAGCCCTACTTCCTCCATTTTCTCTGAAAAAACTTCCCCTAAACCTCCATCTAGTGTACGATGCACATGATCTATATCTTCAAATAAAAAAGGTAAATCTAAAACAGATAACTCGTCCACAAAGTTTGTTACTGGCCCAGAGGATACTATTGCTAAATCTAATGTTCCAACTTGAACGCCTTCAATTAATTCTCTTTGCCCTCCTAATTGTCCAGAGTCGTACACTTCAATTATTAATCTTCCATTGGATGCTTCTTCAATCTCGTTGGCAAATCCTGTTGCAGTTAGTCCATATGAATGTTGTGGTGGTGATGGATGACCTAATTTTAATGTAATTGTTTCCTTTGTATCAGTTAATTTTTCATCTGATGTACCTGTAGACTGATTTGAATTACTACAAGCAGCCACTATTAAAATAAACATAACAAATAAAATTAACATTGATCTTTTTTTCACACTAATTCCTCCCAATGTTTATCTTTCTTACCTTTTTTCACTTTTGGTTAATAATTGAAATAAACATAGAGCAGCCTTACTAGAATGTTAACACTTTTACGGTACAGTAGATTTATTATACCTTTTTAGAAATAAGGAATTTCATAGCTTATAAATTCCATTGACAAATTAAATTTCACTGATTTTCTCTAATTTGTAAATTCCTTCAAGCCAAAATGCCACCTCTTCCACCAAGGCATTTAATATCACCTCACCTGCCTCTGGATTAGCACCAACAGGATTTCCAAAAACTCCACTGGGACTAATTGCTGGTACACCATTTTCCTGCATTATCTCCATCCATCCTGGTTCACCAGTAGTGTAGCCAGCCACTGCTTCAAAAGATCGCACTCGATGTTCTCCTAAAACATGAAGCACCAAACTCGTTTCTATTGCACCTGCATGACTATCTGTAGGTGCTAACTCAAGTCCTGTACTTAAACCAGCTTGATACATAATATTTAAAAATCTCTCAAAATCATCATAAGCCTCTATTTGAATTTCTGGGAAATCATCACCGCATTTTTTTGCATACTCTCCAAGAAAACTAAAATTCCCACCGTGAAAACTTAGCAAACAAATACGAGTTACACCCATATGCTTCAATGCAGTGATATAGGCCCTAATCTCTGCTGCTAATGTCACGGGATCAAGGGTTATAGTCCCTGGAAAATCTACGTGATGTTCTGATAATCCCGCAATAAGAGTAGGTGTTACAATGATAGGTTCCTGAAAACAATCAGAAACTTTAGCCGCCATCACTTCAACCAAAATAGAATCTGTAAATAGGGGCAGATGCGGCCCATGTTGTTCAAACGCCCCAACCGGGATTAAAGCGATTGCACTCTTATCTTGTGCAATTTCCCTAGATTCAGAAGATGTCAAGTATTTTAGATCTACAAAGCTCATAATAATTATTGTCTCCTTCTTCAGTGTTTCACTTCCAATTATAGGACGTAAAACGTTTTATAATTGGAAGTTCCAAAATACGTATTCATTTGTTTACTAATTGTTGATCATTTAAAGATTTAGATTTTTTACCAAGGATCCTACCAAGAATCCAATTTCTTATCACCTCCCATAATTAACTGGTCTGGTTCTTGAATTTTTGATTGTCTATTGCAATTTTTACTGTATTAATATTTCTTGATTATAGTTTAACAGCATGATAATTTCTAATCTGTTCATTAGTTACATATAACAAATAAATTTCAAAATAATTTTTCAATTCTGAATGAATGATAAGTAATTTTTAACTAATTGGTTTATACTAAATGACTATTTTAAGATAGTTAATCCATTTACTCTAACTTAATTTGATTAGTACTTAGCAGTGTTTTTTTATTTTAAATTAATCAAATTATTTGTTGTTGCTTTATTTAAATTAGATTATGATTAAATTATTAATGTTTCAATTTAGTAGAGTTGCGTTCTTACAGATATAATATTCTTAATTAAAAACTTGAATAGAACTTTAAATTACTCCATAATTAAATCGTTTACATTTGCGTGCCATGCAACCTAGATTACGAAGGAAGGAAGTGGTCTTATCCAATTGCCATACGTTGTTGAAGAAGCCTTTCATCCAAGTCATTTCGGGCAACTCCCGCCAGAGGTTAATGAACTTATCAAGCGTAAGTCCTACAAAAAAGGTAGTAATATCATTTTCCAAGGAGATCCCGCAAAAAACTTTTACTATGTACATAACGGCAAAGTAAAAGCAACAATCGTCCGCCCAGATGGTACTGAGAAAGTATTTGCCTTTTCTGAAAGTGGCCAATTTTTTGCTGATGTCCCTTTCTTCCAACAATCCAATCACTGGTATACAGTAGTAGCAATAGAGCTCACAACAGTAAGTGAATTTTCAAAAGACGACATGGAGACAATTATCCGAATTCATCCTGAATTTGTATTTTCCTTGATGCAATCAATTTCTCAAAAAGTTTGGATGCTAAGTAATCAAATGATGACTCTAACTTTCGACCCTACCGAAGTACGTTTAGCTCGTATTATAGTTGAAATTTTAAATCGTAAACCTGAAGGGATTCAATCGCTATCGATTACACATCAGGAGCTATCTTCTATATTAGGTACATCAAGAGTTATGGTTACGAAGATTTTAAATGATTGGCGAGTACGTGGAATTGTTGATTTGCGAAAAGGAGCTCTTTCCATCAATGACTTGCAAGCCCTTAAACAAATAACAGCTTTTAATTTGGAGTAGTAAATCTACTAATGAAAGTTGTACTGACTAGGAAAAAAGTATAAATGGGAAAACGAAGTGAGGTTTCTTCCTCACTTCGTTTTTTTACGTGTATAAAGGCCACCTGTTAAAGAAAATATTCTCTCTTATAAAAAAATGAATTAGCAACTCTTTTGTTAAATTACGTCTAATAAAGCTTCTAGATACGTTAAATACTACTTTCCTTTTACCGTAGAGGCTTCCAAGAAATAATTGCTCCATGAAAAGAATGTTCATATGTATACTTTCCATCTTTATATTGAACATACTCACTTATTGCACTTTCTACATCTGACGCTTTATCGGGGGGTGACAGGCACCATTTTCATGAAATAGATGAATACTACCCTGTTGCACACGAATTACTTGGGAATCTGAAATACTCTATTATTAAACAGATTGTATACTCTGAAGAGCTAACTTTCAAACCTAAAATAAAGATGAGACATTAAGACAAAACATTAAAAATGCTTATTATATTGACCAGCATGTTAGGCCCATAAGTGATTCAGGTGGGTTAAATCGTAAGCCCCCATTCAAACAACGCATATAAACAAGTAGCGCCTCCAGGTACGATATAAGTATCAAATATAGGAGGTGCTTTTCTTATGCCACAACAAAAGTTAACGATCGTCCCCGTTACACTACACTCCGAAAATAAAGCTCCCGATACACCAATTTCTCAAACACCTCTTTCAAATAGCGTTTGCACGATCAAAACGGCAACCGCTGAAATATCCTTCTTCAACGGCATAGATGAGCGAACCATCCAAACCGTAATGAAGGAGTTGAAACATCTATGAGACACGATTATACTAGCGTGAAAAATATCTATATCATTTGTGGCAAAACCGATATGCGGAAGGGCATTGACGGATTGGCCACACTGATTCAGGATTCTTTCAAGCTCGATCCGTATGGTGACTCGATATTCTTATTTTCTGGATGGAGTAAAGACCGCTATAAATGTCTATATTTCGACGGTGATGGCTTCGCCATGCTCTATAAGCGATTGGATAATGGGAAGCTCCAATGGCCAAAGAATGAAAATGAAGTACGCACTCTTTCACAAAAGCAAATTCGCTGGCTTCTCGAAGGGTTATCTATAGAGCAACCAAAAGCGATTCCACCATCTCCAAAAGGGGTGTTCTAAATTTAATAAATCTATTAATTTTATCTTTATTCCACTGTTCAAACTACTTATAATAGAAGGAACGAATCTGAACGAAAAGTGGTGAATGGTGTGGCGAATGTTTCTTCTAAAAATGAAAATCAAAACGAAAAATTAATTCGGCTGCTTGAGGAGCAATTGGCTCATACGAATCAGCAAAATCAAGAGCTATCAAAAAAATTGGATCAATCGTCGAAACAAATAGAAGCGTTAACACAACAACTTCAAACACTTAACAAGGCTACTGGGGTCTGTCCCCCACTCAGCTAAAGTTTAACGCGTTAAAGAGGTAGAGGATAACGAAGATACAAGAGTAGCAAATAGTGGCTGGGTAGCTTAGTGCCATTTTTAGATAATTGAAAAAATAATATAGATAAGTGAATGTATAGGTATAATCGATTTGACAACTACATAAAGCGGATGGGCGGTTGACCATCTCCCAAGCGAAGGGAGGTGGTAAGGTGACGACTTACGAAGCAATAACTGTTGCATTACAATCAAATTTAGTTTTGATAAGTGTAATTTCATTGATTCTAATTATCGTCAAAGAAATAAGAAAAAAGTAACCGTCATCCGCCCGACCAAAGGATAGAATAGGTTACTTTTTCATATTGGTACTTATTTACTTGGTCAGCCGCTCTTCATGCGGCATGTAGTTGTTTTTGGCTGTGTGTTTCCCGCACTTGGCCATTTTTCATTCTATGTTAATTATAAGTATATTATACACTGTAGTTTAATATACAATCAATTCCTGTTTTTTCTCTTTTGATGGCTTTCTCAATCCCTTTTTCCATGCTTTTGCTACGTTTTTGTGAAATTTCTGTAAACCTTTTTCAGAATAGCAGGATTTAGACGAATGTTATAGAAAGATGTCACTGTGAAAATCTAACTGAAAGGTGGGGTGGCCATTGGCACGCAAGCCTCGTGTTTGGTTTCCAGGGGCCGTGTTTCATATTACGAGTCGCGGAAACCGTCGTGCTTCTATTTTTTACGAACCTGATGATCGATTGATGTATTTATCGATATTAGAAGAAACCCGAAAGTTTTTCCCATTTCATCTTCATGCTTACTGTCTAATGACGAATCATATTCACCTTCTCCTCGAAACAATCGATAATCCGACGAAGGATATTATCAAAAAGCTACATTCCCTCTATGCGATTTATTTCAATAAGCGGTATAAAACGAGCGGTCATTTGTTTCAAGGGCGTTATCATGCAGAATTAATTCGTGATGATCCTCATTTCTTAGAAGTTAGTCGGTACATTCATCTCAATCCAGTGGCAGCGAAAATGGTCACACGTCCAGATAGCTATCGCTGGAGTAGTTATGCTGCTTATAATTCCTCTCGCTCTAACCCTCATATTAAAACAGAGCGAATTCTATCTTATTTTCCTCACCCTCAGAAACAAAACTACCAAAAATTCATTGAATCTAAGTAAATAAGGAGATTTACCTATTGGCTGTTTCTGTAAGTAGTATTGGGCTAAAAGGTTTAGAAGGATATGTGATACAGGTGGAGGTTCAAAAATGCGAACATGGTCAGCATGATGAAAGGCACAAAACGACATATTAACAAAAATAATGGAAATCATAAACTAAAATTTGATATACTTTAGGTGAGGTGATGTTAAATGAACATGTTGAGTGAACATGCCAAACAAGAGTTATTTAATGCACTAAAAGGCAGGCAATCTGGAGCTTTTGTAATAGATGGTAAATTAGTTTCTATCGAGATTGAAAATGATAATACGGTTTCACCTAATGATTTAGTAAATGAAGATATTGCTCAAGAGATTGAAGAGTATCCAGAGTTGAAAGAGTCCTTGTCAAGGTATTTAAATAATCCAGGTATGAAAAGGTATTCTGGAAGTGAGTTGAAAGCTAAACGAAATGAAAAAAGAAAATCATTTTAAAGTCAGTTTTACAGAAGAGTTTGACTTATGTTTAGATAATATCCAACAGTTTTTTGCTGAACAAGGTGAAGAAACACTAAACTGGTGGTATACAAAAGAAGATGAAATAATTGATCATATAGAATCGAATCTTTCTGAAAATCCCTTTATTGGTCGAGAAATTCAGAAGGGGAGCTTTAAGGGACTGAGAAGGATAACCTATGGAAAAAGTAAGCATACGATGTTAAATTATATCATTTATTATGTTGTTTATGAAAATGATGGTTACATTGATGTCATTAATATCTTACCTTCGAGGTCAAAACGTAAAAGAATTAAAAAATAAACAATGCAATTCCAAAGGACGTTGTTTCTCACTAGACAACTTCTTTTATTATACGGAAGATTTGGAGTCTGTCCCCCACTCAGCTCAGTAGAAGCGAAAATGGTTACACGACCTGAAAGCTACCCTTGGAGTAGTTATGCTGCTTATATTTCCTCTCGCTCTAATCCTCATATAAAAACAGAGCGAATTCTATCTTATTTTCCTCACCCTCAAAAACAAAACTACCAAAAATTCATTGAATCTAAGTAAATAAGGAGGTTTACCTATTGTCTGTTTCTGTAAGTAGTATCGGGCTAAAAGGGTTAGAAGGGTATGTGATACAGGTGGAAGTTCATTTGTTACCTGGAATGGAGTCCATGCATATTGTCGGTCTTCCTGATGCATCCGTAAAGGAATCAAGGGAACGAGTAATGGCGGCACTTCATTCATTAGGAATCAGCCTTCCTGAAAAGAAAATCATTGTTAATTTATCTCCGTCTGAGCAGAAAAAGAATGGTCCTTTTTTTGATTTGGCGATGGCCGTTGGGATTTTAAAGTCGATTGGAAAAATTGAAGCTAGTATCCCGCGTCATGCGGCTTTTCTAGGTGCATTGTCACTTGATGGGTCTGTACGCTCGGTCACAGGAATTCTACCTGCTGTGTTAGCGGCTAAAAAGGAGAACATCCAAACGGTTTATTTAGCCTATGATCCTACTTTACCTTTATCGCTCATTGATGGAATTGAATTACGTTTTGTTGAGCATTTATCAGAAGTGTTAGATTCGCTAGCGGGTCATGGTACCCTTATGGCCCCAACGCGAGTTGCAGAGAAAGCGACTGAAATGGTGTATGAGCAAGACTTTTCATATATTACGGGACATAAGGGTGCAAAACGTGCCTTAGAAATTGCGGCTGCTGGAGGGCATAATGTTCTTATGTCAGGGCCACCTGGGTGTGGAAAAAGCCTACTTGCTGATACTTTTCCTACGATTTTCCCGCCATTATCGAAAGAAGCCCAGCTTGAAGTCATTAGCTTATACCAATTAGCAGGGAGCAGCTACGTTTCTTCTTCAATACCGCCGTATCGACATCCCCATCATTCTTCCTCAGCCGTTGCCATTATTGGAGGAGGAACTAACCCTAAGCCAGGTGAAATTTCCTTAGCTCATCGCGGTATTCTTTTTCTTGATGAATTAGCAGAGTTTTCGCGGAAAACGCTCGATATGTTACGTCAGCCACTAGAAACGGGGAAAGTAACGATTAGTCGTGTTCACTCGACGGTTACGTATCCCGCCGACTTTTTATTTATCGGTGCGATGAACCCTTGTCCATGTGGTTATTTAGGTTCAAAAACTCATTATTGTACGTGTACACCAAAGCAAGTAAAAGCTTATCAAACTCGCGTATCTGGTCCAATTAAAGATCGAATGGATATCTTACTCGCATTACAGCCTGTTGATCTGCACAGAAGGGAGGAAGAAGAGACATCGGCTGTGATAAGAGATCGTGTCATCATGGCAAGACAAAGTCAGTATGAAAGGTACGATAAGGAGATGACAAATGCAAACGTAACGATGGAGTTACTGAATAAAGTGAGTCCACTTACTACGCGCCAGCAGCTTTTATTACAAGAAGGGATTTCAACCCATCACTGGAGCAACCGTGTTCAAATCAAGATCATTCGCTTAGCACGAACGATTGCTGATTTAGAAGGGGAGATGTCGATTACTGATGAGGCACTGGTCGAAGCAATGACGTATCGACGCTGATGTTTATTAAGGAATCGTCCTAGAGCTTTCTTACCTCACTAACCACTGCCCCCAAGATTTTTCTTCAGCTGTCCTCTTTCTTTTTTCCACCGCTAGTTTCCCAACTACTGTTCCGTAAAAATACTGAATGAAACTCGTTTTTATGAAATTTTGCTTATACTTATAGATCGTTTCCTTGAAGGCTTGTATGATTGGCGGGAGTAAGGTCTCGATCGGTTGTGCAAACTTCATGGAACGGTAAGCCATTGTGATTCGATCCCATAGGGAACAAATGTCCTTAGCTCGATTAAAGAAGGGCTTGACGGTTTTGACGAATGGTTCAGGGACATAAGACGGGACAAACGTATGGTTAAGTGCTTCAAGTGTGATTTCTGAATTTAGTTTTGATGATTGACGAAGATCTTTATCTTTATGCTCTTTAGTTTTAAATAAAGGAGCTTTCGGTGCTTTTTCCAGTGTTGGATTGCTTGGTGTATCTGGTCTTTTAGCTCCTTGACGGTCTGTCAATTGTTGGTCGTGTGCTCCGTCAAAGTGGTGAAAGACATAAACGTTATGAGAGTAACCACCGTTTTGCCTGGTGGTGTGATGAATGCTAATAATACCAAGTTTTTTTGCTTTTCGCAGCATACGCTCAAAGGTCGAGCGAGAGATCACGCCATTATTGGTTTGAGCGGCTTGAACGAGTTTGCAAATTCTTGCGTTACAGATGCCAGGTATTTTTACGCTGTATTGAATTAACGTTAATAGAGCCACCCGTTCTCCTTTTGTGAAGCGGTCCTCGTACTGTTTCCTTACTTTTTTCATTGTTTCATTGAATTGTTTGACGGAGCGGAATTTGCTTAAGTGAGCGAATTGATCGATATGGCCAGATTTCACGGGGGTGCCTCCTTGTTTCGATTGAAGTGGATTGGTTGGTTAGGATTAATTGGCTGGTGCTGTTCTTTGATATGAGGTGATTGATTAAGCTGATGACATGATGACAGAGTTAGCTTGTTCAATGAAAAAAGATGGACAAGCTAACCCATTTTAGGTTGTTCACGCGTAAAGTTAGCTAAAGCTCGGATAATGCGTAAAACGTGTCATGCAGTATGAGGTGCGCTGGAGTTGTTTTTCTATCGTATAGTAAGAGACATGAAGTAATAGTTCTTTACTGTCTATAAAAGTGATAATGGTGTGGGATGGGGCATCGGGATGGCGGTGGATCGACTTGATGTGATGATAGAAAAGCCAGTGGCATTCATACAACTTCGGGGAATGGGTCGGAAACGCATAAATTTGTTCGTGTGGAAGCACGGGAATCGGAACTTTACTGTTGACCCCTGTTTTATGAGTAACAGCTGCGCGTCTACCGTTGTAGTCGGCACCGCCTTCTAAACAAGCTTCTTTGATCAGCTGCAGCGGCGTCTTTTTTACATAATAGCGTTGATCTTCTTCCCAGACGGTCGTTTGATAGTCGTTGTGGTAAGCAGGGAGGAGGGCAGACGTGGCTTTGTTGATTTCGTAGTGATCGAGGATGATTTCAGTCATTTTGGGGGCTCCTTTATGGGGGGAATTTTTTGAAGGATAAAAACTGAAAAGGGGACGAATGAAAATGAGTAATATTACGTCACTTAATCCCCGTTTTTCAGTTAGAATGAATAACTCGAAGGAAAACGAGAGTAGAAGGTAGATATCCTTTCTACTCCTCTTTCTTCATTCTGTCGATATCTTCTATTACTTTGTCTTCTACTTCCTTACAAAGGACGGAAGAATACGTATCAAGCGCTCTTGCTATACTAAAGAGTACATCGAAAGTAGGGTTTCTTAGTCCTCTTTCAATATCGCTAATGTAAGTATCGTCCAGATTAGCTTCTTCAGCTAATTTTTTTTGTTTCATTCCTTTATGTAACCTTCTTAATTTAATAACTTCCCCTAACGCATTATAAAGAATCGGATTTTTCTTCAATGGAAAGCTCCTTTTTAAACAAATTATTGAATTTGCTTAATAGGAGATGAATAGATGATAGTCGAAGTAGAGGGAGAAAATGTAAAATACAGAAAGTTAGTTCAAAAGTAATGAAGCTATTTTCCTTTATTATTATGTAATAATCGAACATCGAGGAACATAGACGATAGTCGAAGTTTGATTAAGAGATTGTAAAGATGGAAGAAGTCTCCTAGTTTGTAAAGTCACAGTGACAACACGAAATTTGGCTAATGTTAATAGGTTGGAAAATCTCTTGAAAAAACGAATTAATAGGCAACTAGTAAAGAAGCAACTGCATTCCTCTTAGATTGAAAAGATTAAACAGAAGAACTCCATATCACAATGACGACTCGGAGATTGACTCAGTAGTCTAGTCGACTAAAATATAAGTGATAGACCAAATATGAAAAAAGCGTAGGTGCAAAAGGAATGTCCATCTGTGATCATTGCAAGGAACTAGAAGCGAAGATAATACTTACTTATGAGCAGGGAACAGAACACTTATGTTTTCGTTGTTATAATAAGATGATGGAAGAAGAGCTTGGGATGGAACTCGAGTCTCACCCTGACTCGTTTTCTGTAACTGATTTTGCAGGGGTTAGTAGGTCCTTTGTTATAACTTCCCGGCTTAATCCTATGGGGATCTACCTTGAAGCTGAGGAAAATACAGAAGATGGTTACAAGTTTGCTGTATATGGTGAAATAGACTGCAATCAATCTGGATTACTTAATCAACTGCTGGATAAAGTAATGCGTGGAGTGAGTACATCCTATCTTACAACCACTACTTTTCCGAGCGGACGACATATAGAGTCCATTGCAGAAGGTAAACTCATTGGCAGATTAGATTATGACGAAACCAATGAAGATACACCTTTGGTTATCGTTGATGGAAAAGCTTATACATGGGAGCAACTCGGTAGAATGGTTAGAGCATTTGAAGGTTTTCAATTTCAACTAAAAATGGTTGATATGACGGATGATGTGGAATGAGGGATTCGGAGGGATTCGGGGTCTGTCTCCCACTAGAGTAAAGGGTTAAAGTAGCATAGTTTAAAAGGAAAAGTAAAATGTAAAAATATACAAACAAGGGATTGGTTTAATAATTCCAACCCCTTGTTTGTATTCTTAAAAAATTTTTTTATTTGTAAATATCCCACGAGGGCCAAGGTCTAATACTATAATAATAAGCTCATCATTATGTATTCGATATAGTAAACGAAGAGAGTGGGTTTGAAGTATTTGTAGAATACTGGAGTGCTAAGCTATCATAAGTTTATCATTTCGCTTCTCTCCATAATTAAAAATAGAGCTATTTGTTATGTACGGATAACCAATCAATTCATCTTCAATCATCGGATTCGTACAAGAGGAACTCAAAAAGAATATCTAACCTGTATGTGGGAAAATTAAAATCAGGAGGGATTGAATTGGAACATAGAGCAGGGTTTTGGATTCGATTTGTGGCTTTACTTATAGATAGTTTTATTTTAGGTATCGTTCAATTGATTATAACTTTTATTTTTAATGCATTTCTTGACCCTGATACTGGAGATGTAATAACCTCAATCATAAGCTTATTCATTACATTTGCATATTTCGTTTGGTTTCAAGCCAAAAATAATGGACAAACATTCGGTAAAAAGCTAACGGGTATCCGTGTTGCTAATTTAGATGGCGAACAAGTGACAATAGGGAAAATGGCATTAAGAGAAATCATCGGTAAGACCGTTTCTACTTTAATACTTTTAATTGGTTTTTTAATGGCAGCGGGAAGACAAAAAAGAGCATTGCACGACTATATTGGTAAGACGGTTGTCATAAGAGCTGAATAAAAAATAACCTTTCCTCATCGTCAGGAAAGGTTATTTTAAAAGGAGGATTGTATCATGGACAAACCACTTCTTGTACATAAACATGAGAATTTAATGTATGGTGTCTGTGTCTTAATTAGTATAACTTTGGTTATATATTTACTTCTCTCAATTATTGGTGCCCTCATTTTATTCATTGTCGGTCTTGTTTCATTTTTTTCCCATGCAATTTCTATGTCTCATATCCAAGTAAACGGTGTTAGGTTAAAAGTAAATCAATTTCCTGAATTATATAACAGAGTTGAAGAAATCAGTAGCAAAATGGAATTATCCAAACTTCCAGAAGTTTATATTGTTGAGTCTGGTGGTTTGTTAAACGCCTTCGCAACAAAGGTATTTAGTTTTTTAGGTAAAAATATAGTTGTTCTTTACTCCGATTTTGTTGATATTTGCCTTAAATCTAATGGAAATGAAATTGATTATGTCATTGCTCACGAACTTGCTCATATAAAAAGAAATCATATTAGAAAATTTTTCTTTATTTTTCCTGCTTTATGGATTCCATTTATCGGGACAAGCTATTCAAGAATGGCTGAATATACTTGTGACCGAATGGCAGCATATTATACCGAGAAACCTGAAGATGCTATTAAAGGGTTGTTAGTTTTAGCAGCTGGAAGACGATTATATAAAGGAGTTAATTTAAAGGAATACCTAGAACAATACAACGATAAAAAAGGTCTATTTGTAACACTAATGGAATTACTCTCTACTCATCCCCCTATTCCTAAAAGGATACAAGAAATTGAAAATTTAATGTATGGAAAGCCAAGCGTTTCCCTAATCAACAGAAAGAAACAAACTTTCGCTATTTTATTTTTAGTATTTTTTTTACTTCCAATAATAGTAGGCGGAGTTGCTTTTGCTGGATTTATGGCAATGGAACATTTTAATACCTTTGATGACTTTCTATTTGAATACACCCCTTTAATGGAAGCGACAGGGGATGGGGACACCGAAAGAGTAATTGAACTAATACATGCTGGAGAAGATCCAAATGAGATGAATGAGTTTGGAGAAAGCCCTCTTTTTATAGCAGTAATGCATGAAGATATAGAAATCATTAAAATTTTATTGGAGAATGGAGCTGATCCTAATATACAAGATCCAGAGGGGTGGGCTCCTCTTATGTCAGCAGTTTATACTGAGAATATTGAAGTAAGTACAATCTTACTGGAAGCAGGAGCTGACCCACTAATAATGGATGATTATGGAATGACGGCGATTGATTATGCAAAAGAAATCGGCAATAATGATTTTATCCGTCTGACCAATTCTTTTATAAGTGATTAGAGCGGATTCGCGGATTCGGGGTCTGTGACCCCTACTCAACTAATAATTACCATTAATGATTTTGATAATGGTAACTCATCTTAAAAAATGAAGTCTTAAGAAAAAGGATGGGACAAATGAAGGAAAAAGAAAAGATGGACAACACTGAACCGACGATTGCAACTGGAATTGACGACGATGAGGAGTTAAGTAGAGAGGCTACAAAGGAAGATGTTGAAAAAGGAGATTATACAAAAGTTGTAACACTCTCTTGGGATGAAGATCCGCAAGACTAATTTAATTCAATAACATTAAAAAAGAGCCGAACAGTTTATTAATCTGTAGGCTCTTTAGAATCTGTTACTGTGACACCCCGAAAAATCTTGTTTCACGAAATGTTTCACGAAAAAAATCAGTCCATACTCACCAGTTTAGTGAAATGGTCTGATTTATACATCATTTATAAATATCTCCACGAGGTCCAAGATCGAGAATAATGATAATCAATTCGTTATTATGTATCGGTACGAATTCGATAATCATCATGATCGGATCCTTCTAAAGGTTTTACATTTTGTATAGCGAAAGGGTTTTCGCAAAGTTGACTAATAACTTCATTGACCCTTGTTTTTAATTTAGGGGGTAATTTTTCATAATACTTTGCAGCTGGTTTCCTAATTTTCACTCTAAATTTAGGCACGTACGTCATCCCAATCAACGAGATCATCGTTTTCAATATCAATATTTGATTGCTTTAATATTTCCTTCTCTCGATCTGTTAATGGAGAATTATCTGCTTCAATCGTAGTTTCCTTTTCATGGTCTTTTTCAATAACAACCTTAATAAGGTCATAAACCAACTTTGTGTCACGTTCATTTACAAGGTCTATCAGTGTATGAAGGTCTTCTTTTCGAATACTCATTAGACCACTCCTTAAACAGGTTTATTTATCATTATTATAAACAATAAAGCTTTTATTTGGAATACATCATTGGATCTCCCCCCTCCGAAAAATCTTGTTTCACAGAATGATTCACGCTGGTGTAAGGAATTTCAACTAGGCGTAGTGAGTTCTGCCCTTACTGTTTAGATGAATAATGAGAGTGGGGGGAATGTGAACTTTAACTCCCTACCAGGTAAGGCAACCTTGTTGTGAATCCAGGACGAAGTTTAATGTCCCCCCAAAACGTAAACAAGGTTCAAATCAGGCCTAGGTAAGCTGATTTTGGATTAAATTGTATATGTTAGAAAAAATCTATGAAAAAATCCCCTATGAACTGGTCGCTTACTGTTTCATGACCAACCACTTCCACCTCCAATTACGCTCCAAAGAAGCATCCATCTCAAAAGTCATGGCCCTGTTGAATAAACGGTATGCGAACTACTACAATACAAAGTATCGTTTAACCGGTCACGTGTTGGAAAAGCGGTTTTTTTCAGAGGTCATCGAAGATGCGACAGGCATGCTTGAAGTGGCTCGTTATATTTTTTTAAATCCTGTGAAAGCACGGATGGTACGCTTCCCTGGACATTATCCATGGAGTAGCTTTCAGTTATACACCAACTCCAACATCCTTCCACCCTTATATATGGATACTGAGCGTCTTTTAAACTATTTTCCTGGGCCTGCTGAAGAGAAAAGACGGCAGATAGTGGATTTTGTAAAGTCAGCAATTCGTTTCTGAAGGATCTGACCCCCACTGCGTTAAGGGGGACAGACCGCTAACTCTAATTCACCGAATTTCCATCAATGACCGTTAATGTACCTTTGATATTTTCGTTATGAAAGCCGTGGTGTTCTTTGCACTCATAACTATACGTCCCTGGCTCTGGATTAATAATGATGAGTCCAGATCTCCCTCGTTCCATATGGACACTGGCGTTTAAATCAGGAAAGCTGAGTATATGACATTTGTTGTCGGACTGATTTTGTATGTGAAAAACAATAGGTTCCCCTGCCTTAACTTCCAATGTTGCTGGCTCCACCGAATCAGGTTTCATTACAATGGTTGGTAGTTGCTCTATTGTATTTCCGTTAATTCCAGAAACCCAATGAAGCTGGGAGTAAAAACTTATGAAAAGGCCCATAACTGTTGCTCCATAAAATAGTCCCTTGACCTTGGGGAGCCATGTAGGTGGCTCGTGACTGTCACGCAGATTAGAAATTAAACCTGTTAAAGAAAAAATGAATATCCCTAAAACAAATATTGCACTTAGGAAACTAACACCCATATAAGGGTTGCTGGCTTCCATCATCGCATTGTATTCTGGGTCAATATTCCTGAACATAGATATTATCAAGGAAGGTACAGTAAGAATGCTAAATATAAATCCGTAAAGAATACCTATCGCTGGTATCCACTTCCCTTTTAATCGGAATAGCAGAAAAGCAATAATGAGGCAAATTATTCCATTTATTACGTGAATAGGTGGAAAATGCCGTAAAACAATGGAACCTGCGAATAATATGGTAATAACTTGTAACAAAAGTAATGTGGAAGCGAATTTTGTGTAACTATTGATCATAAGCTTTCCTCCTCAATCGTTCCTTTTATATCATTTCTATATGCAAATGTATGGGAATATTCATTACGTCACAGTGACAACCTGAAATTTGTCGTAGTCCTACTCTCCCATCACCGTTTCTCCAACCACCGCCCCCAAGCTTTTCCTTCGAAAGTCATCCTGCGTTTTTCTATCGCTAATTTCCCAGCAACCGTCCCGTAAAAATACTGAATGAAACTCGTTTTTATGTAATTTTGCTTATACTTATAGATCGTTTCCTTGAACGCTTGGATGATTGGCGGGAGTAAGGTCTCGATCGGTTGTGCAAACTTCATGGAACGGTAAGCCATTGTGATTCGATCCCATAGGGAACAAATGTCTTTGGAGCGGTTAAAGAATGGCTTGACTGTTTTGACGAATGGTGTCGGGACATAGGACGGGACAAACGTATGATCAAGTTGTTCAAGTGTGGTTTCTGAATCTAGTTTTGATGATTGACGAAGATCTTTATCTTTATGTTCTTTAGTTTTTAATAGAGAAGCTTCCAGTGCCTTTTCGGGTGCTGGATGGCTTGGTGTATCTGGTTTTTTAGCTGCACGACGGTCTGTCAATTGTTGGTCCTGTGCTCTGTCAAAGGGGTGAAAGACATAGATGTTATGGGAAAATCCGCCTTGTTGACGAGTGGTATGATGAATGCTAAGGATACCGAGTGTTTTTGCTTTTCTAAGCATGCGTTCAAAGGTAGAACGAGAGATGACGCCGTTATGAGTTTGGGCGGCTTGTACGAGTTTACAAATTCTCGCATTGCAGATCCCAGGTATTTTGACGCTGTATTGGATTAAGGTTAAAAGAGCGATCTTTTCTCCTTTTGTGAAGTGGTGTTCATATTGTTTTCTTACAACTTTCATCGTTTCATTGAATAGTTTGACGGATTGGAACTTACTTAAGTGTACGAATTGGTCGATGTGGCCTGGTTTCACGGGGATGCCTCCTTGTTTCGATTGAAGTTGGAATGTTGGATTAATAGGTAATATATGTTAGGGGTACAGGGTAGTGTTTTCTTTGGAGGTGTTGGATTGTCTTGTGGATAAATTGTAGACAGAAAGACTTGCACCATTGGTTTATCGGTAGTGAGTTAGTTTTATGGATTGAATATTGTGGGAAGCGAGTAATGCAATACGACGTGCGCTGAAGTTGTTTTTCGATCGTATAGTAGGAGACGTGAAGTAATAGTTCTTTATTGTCTTTAAAGGTGATAATGGTGTGGGATGGAGCGTCGGGATGGCGTTGAATCGACTTGACGTGATAATAGAAAAGCCAGTGACATTCGTGCAGCTTCGGGGAATGAGTCGGAAACGCATAAATTTGTTTGTGTGGAATCACAGGGATGGGAACTTTATTGTTGACCCCTGTTTTATGGGAAACTGCTGCACGTCTCCCGTTGAAGTCCGCACCGCCTTCTAAACAAGCTTCTTTAATGAGCTGGAGCGGAGTCTTTCTGACATAAAAGCGTTGGTCTTTTTCCCAGACGATCGTTTGGTAGTCGGTGTGATAAGCGGGGATAAGGGCAGCGGTGGCTTTGTTGATTTCGTAATGATCGAGGATGATATCATTCATTTTTAGTGGGCTCCTTTATTAGAGGGATTTTATGGAACTGATTTCATTCGTGCAAGTGAGGGTTTTTTTGAGGGACTGTTGTAGAGAAGGAACAAGAAGGGTTATTTTAGTTTATTAAGGTATTGTGGTCCATCTAGTGATCTGGTAAATTTTTTTGTAAATACTCATCTACTTTTTCTTCAGTATCTTTATATAAGGAGTTCATATCGAGGCCGAGCGCTCGAGAGACCTTGAACAAAATAAAGTGAGACGCTGTGACTTCAGGACGTTCAATGCGACCGTAATAGGCACGAGTGATATTAGCTCTAAAAGCTATTTCAGCGGCTGAAAGTTTAAGTTTCTTTCGTTGAGCCCTAATTGTCTCTCCTATGATTTTGTTTACATTCGTCTCTAGCGTTACATCTTCTGGCGATTTTTTTCCTTCTTTCAACGTTCATGCCCCTTTTTACCTACTATAATCAGGTATAACAAAGGGCTTTACGACGTACGATCGATAGCAAAATGGAAAAATAGAATTTTTTTAAGCAGCCGATATCTCAAATCATTGCAGCTAAAGAAATAATGTCGGTTTCTATCAGGCTTTATGCAAATGAGAATCGGTCACTGTGACACCTCGAATAATATTGTTTCACGTTGGTGTAAGGAATTTTTATCTAGGTGAAGTGAGGTCTGTCCTTACTGTGTAGATGAATAATGAGAGTGGGTGGAATGTGAACTTTATCTCCCTACAAGGTAATGGCGACTAGGGTTTGAATTCAGGACGAAGTAAGTTGAGTGTCACTGTGTGACTACCCGAAGTTTGTCGAAATAGTTTGGGTATCTCATTCTGGTAGGACAATTCAAAGGGCAAATTCTATTCATAGTTTACGAAAGCCCGCACCTTTTACTGCATTCTCGTTAGTTTTTATTTAAGTTTAAGGAAAGGAAATTTACTAAGAAATATCCTACCTGAAACCCCAAACCAATTTATCCTTCCTAACATAAGATGAAATAATACTAAAACCAAGGTGATTAAATGAAGTGTAGATGCCATGATTATACTAATCAAATCATTAATTTAGAGAAGATACTAGATAGTATTGAGATTTCATTAAAAAACAAAAGTGGTTTGTCTTTGGTGAGATTTGGACATGGGGAAATTTCATACCTTAGTTGGCCGTTTAATCGAGAACTTGTCCAACATTTTCATTATTGGAGTCAATATGCTGGCTTTCGTGAACCACCAAAAAAGATTTATCCAAAATTACTCGAAGCGCTAAGACAAACTGACATTGCTGGACTTCCTCCAGAGGATGATTGGGATAACCCTATTTGGGATGACCGAATGTGTAAAGTTCTACACTATTTTAATATTTCACCGAAAAAAGTTTGTTCATCCTGGCTTCCGCAGGAGTTGATTCCAGTTGAGAGATTTTGGGAGATTTTAAGAGGGTATAAAATTAGTATAGTCGGCCGTCGAGCCAAAGAAGGAGTTAAAGCTTTTAATAAACAAGGTGTTGAGGTTACTAACACTATTAGTCTTGAGCCAGGTGAAGAAAAGAAAGTTCATTCCTATCTTTGCAGCAAAAATAATTGGGATATTACTCTTGTATCAGCAGGATTCCCTGGGAAGCTAGTTACGCCGAAATTATCAAAATCATCAAAACGAATTGTGATAGATTTTGGCCATGCCTTAGATCAACTAATTGAAGGTGATGAAGTTGATTGGAAACTAATCATATCTATATGGAAAAAAGATAATTTAAAGTAAACCACTAATATTAAATTAGGGACTGGAGCGTATTAATATTACCCTTTTTAACTTTTCGATTCCCTTATTCGATAATCATTCCTGTATTGACTAAGCATTATTACACACTGAAAAGTTGATTATTTATCTATGTCAGACAAACATGCTCTGAATATAATATCTCAAGAAAATTGTAATTTCATAACTCGGTTTATTGAGAATGCATTATACCGTTTTATTAAGAAGGAACTTAGTGGGATGTCAAGTAAAACTATTATTATATATCTAACTCTTCCTCATTTCTTATCCTTAAGAAACTTGTTAAGAGTATACAAGGAGTGAACTTGGTGAAAAAAAAGATTGCAAAGCAAGTCAAAGTATCCCTTGTCAACTCCAAAGGGGATACTTTTCGAATGACTCTGCAAAGACCTGGGTATATTGAGGATATGATTCACAAGCACGGATCATGGGAACCTCATCTTTCAGATTTTCTTAGTAAATTTATTTCAGATGGTAGCGTATTTTTGGATATCGGTGCTAACATAGGATATCACAGTCTTTACTTGGCAAGTCTTTATTCAAATGCAACGGTTATGAGCTTCGAACCGCACCCTAAAATCTATCAACAGTTGAGTCGAAATGTAGAGATTAATAAATTTAAAAATGTGCTTGTTTATAACAAGGCAGTGGGTGATACAAAAGGGAGCGTAGATTTTTATATGCAAGATATTTTCAACTATAACCGAGGCTTATCATGCATTAATTATGATTCAAGTATCGGAAATAAAATTAAGAAGATTAAAGTTGATATTGTTGCATTGGACGAATTTTTAAATGAGGACATTAAAAAGAAAGTTCGTGTACTAAAAATTGATACACAAGGTTATGAATATCATGTTCTTCAAGGTGCATTGAATTTATTACAAAAGTCTCAACCCGTCATTGCATTTGAACTTCATCATAACACTGGACCTCAACTTGAAGATATTTTGAAACTTATTCCTAATTACAACGTTTATAAAATTGAGCCATGGAGCGGAGAAGTCCGTAAGGTAAAAGAGCCAGATCCCCCTAATTTTGCAAACGATTATATATGTGTTCCTCATACTTTGGATGTTTAGCCAAAGCCCATTATGAGAATATAATAAAAGGCTAGGGGGTGAGACCCGCTTTGTTATCTACGACAGTTGTCTAGAGTTTCAAACGTAGACAATTCCTCTAATAGTGGGGTGGGCAGAACCCATTATCAAAGCCGCAGAAATTAAATAGAAAAATAGCGGGATCAGACCTCTTAATTATTAGAAATCTGTCCCGCTATTTTTCATGAGGAGATTCGGGGTGAGATCCACTCTTGGAAATCCGATATCCAAATCCTCTTCCCTGTTGCAATATTTTTTGGTTTTCTTTATCAAACTTTGTCCCGATTAAATCTTTTTCTCTTTAAGAAATTACATGGTCAACGCTGAATTGCAGGGCTGCTTTTTTAAATTGTTATTGAGCCTTATAGAAACTTGGACTTAGTACTGCTGACTAAATAAATCAGAAACTTGATCTCCCTTCTTAAATTTAATATTTATATAATTACTCACTAGTGTTGCATTAAAAGAAACGAAATATTTAAAATACTATAAATCTTCAATTATTGATTGATTTGGATACAAAAAAATCCTTTACAATGGAAGTACAGGTGGTTCCTGTCCAAATCCAAAAGTAAAGGATATCAGCTATGGACAAGAATACACGATTATCTTCATTTGGTAAATGGGTTGCGCCCATAAATATAAAACTTTTTGATGAACAAGTTGAAAAGTATCAACTTGATAAGTACACAAAGAAGCTAAAAACACTCTCTTTTACTAAGCTTTTTCTTTATGCTCACTTAAATCAAATGGAAAGTCTCCATGATCTTAATACAGCACTGGCTGATGAGAAGTTACAGAAAGAACTTGGATTTAAATCAATCAGTGTCTCTCAGCTTTCTCGTAAGAATAGAGCGATAGACCCTGAGTTTTTATCAACTATCTTTCTTGAACTTGTACGTCTGATTCACCTCAAGACAGAAAAACGAAAAGCCATCCGACCGATTAAAATCATTGACTCTAGTACGATGCCACTCAATCTTACTCGTTGTCAGTGGGCCAAATTTCGAAAGACTAAAGCTGGCGTAAAACTTCACCTTAGGTTAGTTTACGTGGATCAGGAATTGGCATACCCAGAAAAAGCCATTATCACAGATGCTTCGGAACACGACCGAAACCAACTTGAAATACTCGTTGATGATAAAGACGCCATGTACGTGTTTGACCGCGGGTATGTTGATTATGAACGATTTGATCGTTATACAGATGATGGTATCTTTTTCCTATCCAGACTAAAGAAAAACGCAGTTATTCGAGAGATTGAAACGTTTAACATTCCAGAAGGTAGCCCAGTAACATCAGACAAAATGGCCTATATCGGCACAACACAAAAGCGATGTGAAAATGTGTTTCGTATTATTGAAACCGTTGATTCAAAAGGACAATTACTACGCTTGATTACCAATCGCTTCGATTTAACAGCTGAAGAAATTGGAGATCTATACCGTTCAAGGTGGGCAATTGAGCTCTTTTTCAAATGGTTAAAACAGCACGTAAAAATTAAAACTTTTTTTGGTTATAGTGAAGAAGCAGTTCACAATCAACTGTTTTTAGGACTGATTACGTACTGCCTTAGTGTACTTATCCAACTAGAAATCAAAAGTAAGCAAACACTTTTACAGATCACTCGATGGTTGAAGAGAACTTTATGGCGGCCAGTCCATGTATGGTTCAGTTATATTAGTCCCAAAGGGATTCCGTAAGAACTTTACTAGCTGACCGTCACTTAAGAACTAAATGTATAATTTTACCAAATGGACAGTACCACCTTTCGCTTGGTGTTGTCTTTTTAGCTCATTTGCCACGAAGTGCAAAATACAGAATATTCTAACTTATAGAATGCAGTTTTATGCAACACTAGTGATAATTACTATAATGGTGATTTCTAGGTTATTTATTTAAATTAGTTCTTAATGGTTTTTACAATTTTAGTTTCCTAAAAATTAGTTCGATTTTCAGTTATAATTTTTTCATAAATCTCGATATAACGATCAGCCATCAATTTCCTACTAAAATTACTGATGGCGTAATCCCTCATTTGTTTAGGTGTTGGTAGATTTTCGTACTTAACTTTTTCAACCATTTCTTCAATGGTTTTGCAAACTAAATCTGGAAAACCAGCCAGAACTTCTTTGACTGCACCATTATCCAATGCAATTACAGGTGTTCCACAAACCATAGCTTCAATCATAACAAGACCAAAAGCCTCATATAATGTTGGAAAAATGAGACATCTTGCATTTTTTAATAAATCGATTCTGTCTCTTCCTCCAACTTCTCCAACATAACTAATATTTCGATTATTTTTAATATATGGTTCGACATTTTTTATAAAATACTCACTATCGTCAATTGGACCTGCAATTATTAACTTTTGTTTTGAAAGTTCTGCTATCTTAAGAGCATGGTGTACGCCCTTATCTTTACAAACTCGACCTAGAAAAAGTAAGAAATCCTGTTTATGATCACAAAATTCAAAATCTGTTGGATTAATTCCGTTATGAATATAAGTTCCTTTCCCTTTTCCTAGTAAATCAAGCATAGTGTTACTAACAAAGATGGGATATTTAACGACTTCAGTATACCACCAAACATGGATGGTACTTACAGTAGGGATAGGCAAATTTAACTTGCTTATTACAGAATCATGGGTATGATCATGTATTAAGTCAATATCACCTGGTAATGTATTTTTTACAAATTCTACTATTTTCCTTGGATTTCCAATATGATTGTATGGTAAAATCTTTGCGCTACTATGACTCCCTTTAAGAGCATAGAGAATTACATCATGACCTCTTTCCATAAGCTCTTCACTAAGGTCATAGACAACTCTTTCTATTCCCCCATATTTTTGAGGTGGAGTGGTGAGGTAATCAGGGGCAACCTGAACTATTTTCATGGATTCTACTTCCTTTCAAAAATTACTAAACAAACTACAAAATCGAAAACACTTCAAGTTTTTATGATTACTTACCACTAGCAACTAGACTTCTAATATACTTTCTTGCTTCATCTTGCATGGTTCGATAAATAGGATGGAAGATAAAGCTATGAAAATGGTTACTATCTTTTAAACACTGTTGGATTTCTTTTTTGGTATAATGTGGGCGATAGCGAATAGACATCGCGTAAAATGGATCTTTTTTCTGTCTTGCCACAAATTCAGCCTCAGCCGTTCTTGGATAAGGCTTCATTTTACTTCCTAGCCTTTTGGCTAAATTTGCGAATACAATTTCGTCAGTTCCCCAGGCTTTTGTATCTAGTATATTTTTTTCAAAGAGTTCAAACTTTTCGTAACTTAGAATTTGATCAACTAGCCCCTTACTATATGTTTGACCAACATTGAATGCACCTAAATATTGATATTTATCTAATTGAAAAATAGGTTTCCATTTTTCCCATTCAGCCTGAATTTCTGGTGCTCCTCCCCAGTTGAAATATTGTCCAAGAAGAACACCCATATAATCAACATTTTGCATTTCTTTTTGGATAAATTCCTCAAAACCTCTCCTAGCAAACAAAGCATCAGAATCAAGATTAATTAAATAATCATAATTAAATTGTTCCTCTTGTAACCACTTCATTACTTCGAGCATATAAATTGTGGTAAAACCGTAATTCAACTTTTTACTAGATGGACACACAGGGTATCCTAAACCTTCACATAGACCTGGATCTCCAGACCCATTATATAAAACAATAAAACTATTCGGACAAAAGTAACGAATGTTTTCTAGCATATTTATTATGATTTCTTTTTTATTATGAACAAGTATAGCAAAACAAATTTTTTTACTGGCTTTTCTCGAATTATTTATGGTCAAGACTATGATCCCTCCTTAATAATTTAAGAATTATTATATTTATATTCATATATTTATTAATCGAAAAGACGTTTATCTAGAAATCGATCAAAATATTTGAGTGCCTGGAGTGCCTGGGGTCTGACCCAATGTCATCAAGATAAGTTTCCAATTAGTTCCCAATTAGTAACTCTCATGAACCACACAGTATTAAAATGAAAAATTCCAAACTATGATACTGAAAACAACTAAAAAAAGACAATAGGATGCCCGGGAGATGTTTTACATTTTTTTACATCACCCTAAGGCATCCTATTTTACTTCGTTAAATGCTATAATGCAGACTTCTGAACTAGCCCGTTTCTATTAGCTCGCAACCCCTTAGTACGTTTGAAACTTCTACCTGGTCTTATGGGAGTACGATTCCTTTTGATTTCGTCAAGCATTTGCTTATATAGCTTTTTACGTCGTCTTGGACTTTCCTCTAATATAATACGGACTAGATTAGCTTTCAGCTTACCGGTCAAAACGTTGGCGTTAGCTGTGTATTCATATTTTAGATCCTTTCCTTCTTGCTCTTTGGCAATCATTTCGTCAGCCTCTTGTTTAACTAGCGAAGCCATGTTTGCTAGAAACATGGTCGCATAAAAATCTTGTTCAACTGAAAGAGGAGTATCACCTGTAAACTTTTGAAGTTGAAGTTTATTTTTTAATTCATCATATTTTGTTTCAATTCTCCACCGCTTAAAATAGAGTGTTTTAAAATCCTGTATCCCAAATGTTTCATCTTCTATATTTGTGATGAGCAACTCATCTTCACCCGATGGCAGTGTAAACCGTATAGCCCTTAAGCGCATCACGCTCCCTTTTCTTTTAAGCTCAATTATTTGGTCAGGCACCGAAGATTTAATACTAGATTTATAATAATTGACAGGTGTTCTAATCATAAATTTTACATTTAATTCTATTAGATAAGCGAAAAAATCTAATGATGGATATCCTCGATCAAAAAGAAAAAGGTCGTTATTGTTCAAGTGATCTTTAAAGCTGTTCATCAGTTTGATAGCGACAGACCGTTCTCCATCTGTACATTTTGTAATCAAAGCCTTTACAATTAGATTATTTTCGGTATCATAGATACAGGATGCCATTGCGCGAGCCAGTTCTAAAGAACTGCCTTTCGAAACGCCAAAGGCATCCCTTAATCTTATGGAATTATTTATTTCCAAGATGGATGCATCGATAGCGAAAATACGAAACCCCATAAATTTTTTATAAGGATTTTCCTTGTAGTACCAATCCACAATGGTATCAAATAATTTTATAAATGCTTCCGGTTTAATCTTCTTTCTAGCCTCAGAAAACGCCTGTTTACTAATACTTTCCGTCCTATTTCCAAGAAGCTTAAAATAGTCATCCAGCTCAATCTGAAAGCTTTTTTTCACGAAATTGAGCATAAAAAGAATAGTGCTAATAAAATTTAATTTGTTTCTCCCTTCACGAGTAAAATAGGTTGGTTTGGAACGTGATTCACACTTAAAAACATAGTCATGTAGGACGTTCTGGGTTACCTCTACAGCTTCTAAAAACAGGCTTTTTGCCACAAAAAATCACCACTTCATCGTTGATATACCAAAAAATGGTATTCAGGTCGATTATTGTGGTGATTTTGAAAAGTCAAGTGGTTTTTCGTGCTGTTAATAATATTTTTATGACAATCTTATCCATTTACATATTTTGTAATCTTAAGTTGATGACATTGGGGTCTAGTATAGAAAATAGTTCAAGGAAATAAAAAAGGCCACCGTTTTCATTGTAAAATAGAAGGACCTACCACAGTACTTCCAGTTACAACACCTTTACTAAAGGAGATGAAAACGATGACTTATACATTATTGAACCATATTCAAGGGAAAAACGGAAGTCAGTGGGCAAAGTTTATAAGAGAAACTGGGACTGAAAACCTATTAATGGTGGCAATTGATGCGGCTAAGTATACACATAAAGCAATGATTTGTACGTTCTATGGGGATATATTAGTTAAACCGTTTGAGTTTGATGCGTCTCTAACAGGGTTAGACATAGTTAAAAAGCATATTCGGGAGGAAAGAGAAAAGTATGGTATGAAAGAGGTTGTGGTAGGAATTGAAACCACTGGGCATTATTACGAAGATCTTGTTCGTCGATGTCATAAAGAAGGATACCGTGTCCGAATCATAAATGCAGCGACAACGGACCAAGAAAGGCAAGCTCTCTTAAATTGGTCTAAAACAGATAATATTGATCTCATGGCTATTATACAGTCATTGATCCACGGGAGAGGAACATCTAGTGAGCTACGTTCAGGCAGTATAGGTTCTTTACAAAAATTAACTCGCGCACGCCGTGAATTAGTTGATGACCGGACTTCTACACAGAACTTAATTCGGATGCATATAGACCATGTATTTCGTGAATTCCAAGGAAAAAGTATTTGGGATAATGGAAAGCGAAAACATGTCCAACCCTTCTCTAAATTGTTTGGTAAAGCCCCGCGCTATATGATGAGACATTACCCACACCCTAACGATATTCTAGAACTGGGTAAAGAAGGGTTACGTGAGTTATCTATTCGTGAAAATTTGAAACTGCGTGATAGTACGATTGAATGTTTACTAGATTTTGCACAAAGCTCTATTTCTCAGCCTAAGGAGAATGTAGAGGTTGATATCTATCTTCTTGCTCAAAAATTAGACCGGTTAGAATTATTAGATAATCAAATTAAACGGTTAGAGAAGAAAATTGAAGACCTGTTTATCGAGACCCCTGGCGCTATTATTTTAGCTGTACCTGGAATAGGAGTTGTTACGGGTGCTGAATTCTATGCAGAAATGGGGGATATCACCGATTTTGACCATGCAGGACAACTAATAAAGCTAGCTGGTACAAATCCGATAGTCAAACAATCTGGAGGCCATAAACCTAGTTATTACGGCATTTCTAAACAAGGAAGGCGCCCGTTCAGAAACATTGTGTACCAGGTAGGAAAATCTTTAGCTGTCAATAACCCTGAGATGAGACAGAGATATTTGGCCCTGAAAGAGCGTGGGAAACACACTCGCCAAGCTTACGTTGCTTTAGGAAACCGTATGATACGTCTAGCCTTTTCAATGATTCGACATCAGTCATTATACCGTACTGATCAAGAAAACTATGTGTTAGTAGAAGTCATAAGAAATAAACTGCGAAGTCCCAATGTAGAAAAATTCTTTGAAAACTTTGTCTCACCAGGACTTACTCAATCTGCTTAAAAAAAGTATTAATACTCAACTTGAATGTATTAACGTTGGATATGTTAAATTCTCGTAGGTATAACTGAGGTCCTTTATAGCGATTTTTGTAAGACATTATCTTTGTCAAAATAAAACTCCCCTAGGACGTTAGATCACATTGTTATTGGTGTCTGAGGCAAAAGACCTCGTGGGTCAGCAGTATGGATCTTGTCCTACAAGTACGAATAATACGTGAAAAAATCTAAGTTTATATTTGCTAGGTGGTATCCTCTGTAGGATGAAAAAGCAAGATCCTTTCACGTTCTAGAGGAGTTTTATTATAAAGTTCTGTAGGTAGATGAATTCTATTACCGTATAATGGGAAAATAGAGTTTTACTTAAGGTCGGTCCTTTTTAGAGAAAATAACCACTTGACTTATTTACCATTATACGCTGACCCCCACTAGGGTAAAGCAATGCGTGGAGGGGGCTAGTGAACTACCCTCCAGCCAAGTGGACAGAACTCTTTTTAGGGGCATGGTGAGTGAATTTATTTGGAGCTATGACTCTGAATAATTTCTATTATCTCTTGACCAAACTGGTCAGCTTTCTTTGGCCCAATGCCATCAATTTCTAATAGGTCCTTCATTGTAACGGGTCTTTTTTGCAAGAGATTTTCTAGCGTGTTATTCGTGAATATGTAAAATGGCTTCACATTGAGTTCTTTTGCACGCCTCGCTCGAAAATCTGTTAGCTTTACCTTTAATTCTTCCAGGTTAGTATCTGCAGACTGAACCTTCTTCGACTTCCTTTGAGGGATAGTCTCTTTATGTTCAGAGCTTAATTGAACTTCGCTATCATTACCGTTCGTAGATGATGTTTCTGGCATTATAGTGCTTTGAATAACCGATAACAGAACTGTCACTGTGACTCCCCGAAGGTTTGTCGAAAGCTCCGAACAGAAAGGGTGCTGGCTCCCCAAGGTTTAAAGGTGATACTGTAAATTGCAAGAAAAAGCGGCCTCTCAGGCCGCTAAAACAGAAAAGCCATATTCCGCAGGCCCAGCATAGAAAATGAGGAAGCAGGAAGAACCGTCCCCAAGCTTCTCTCTTTGTCTAGAAATCGATAAATGAATAGAAGTTGAAAATAAATTGAGCAAAGTTGAAAATAAATTGAGCAAAGTTGAAAATAAATTGAGCAAAGTTGAAAATAAATCCCCATTACTTAAAAATAAAAACATCAAAGTTGAAAATAAACGCTTCTAAATCACAAAAGGGGGGGCAGTTCAAAATCCCCCACCAGAGTAAAGCAATACCGCAGTGGGGAACCCCGCTAATCCCAGGGGGCAGTGCTTTTAATCGATTGTTATTTTGGTACCGTCAAACTTTGTTAACGTAAATCCATCAAAATGTTCATTATAGGTTTTGCTGAAGTCACGAAGGACCTCAATGGCTACGGCTTCACCGAGTTTGATGCCCTCAATTCCGTCAGAACGCCAATGCACACCTGCTGTATCTCTGCCAAGGGCAATATTAGATGCGAGTTTATTCAATTCTCCGCCTATTGTTAACGGAAAGTCTGAGTATGGAACTAATGAAAGTCCGTCTTCGCTAGCTGTAACGGGGTTAGGAATTTCATATGCTTCATTAAAAAATGCCTTGAGGACGGTGACACCAGCACCTGCCAAGCAGGCGTGCCCAGCTGGATAAGCAGGGTGTGTTGGACATCCTTCTGGGTAGGACATCGGGAGAAGGTAAGTCCCATACTTGTTGAACACTTTAGATATCACTTGAGAGTTAAGTAGTTCGTTATGGATCGGGTAATTAGCGGAACCTGTTAAATGATTGTGAACTCGCCCTCCAAATTCTTCAGGTCGTAGACGACGATGAACTAAAAACTTATGAAACCATGCAGCCTCTAACGCTACACGAGATACTTTACTTACTAAATCTAGAATATGCGGTCCGCCGAATGTAATAAAGCCGCCTTGAGTTGCTGATTTCAAATAAGGATTATTGGGGCTGAGTGCGTCTCTTCCCAAATTATTTAAAATCAAACAAGCCGATAGCGAGGGTTGGTAGGAGAAGTCAAAATGAACGTATTCTCCTAAGTCGCGGCCGTTTCGGATATATCGAGGGGTTGGGTCTTTAATAGGTGAAACAGGGGTTCCGCCGTTTTGGATATTCAACCATTCCTCATAGTCCGTCATGTGGTCAGCGCTAGCTAATGTTGTTTGATAACGTTGAGGGATTGTCGTTGAACCAAAGGGAATGTCTTTCAGCAAAAATTGTGAAACAAAAGGTCCCTCAAGATCTCCTCGGGTGTCCCCACGAAATAATGTACTAGTTGTAACACATCCATTCATCTTCGGCCCGCGAAAATCGGAAAATCGCGATAGCTCTGATGCCGCTTCAATGGTAGGCGCGTTGATATCATATTCTTCGAAGTGTACATCGCGAGTTAATGCTCGCCAGTATACTTCGGCCATTTCACTTGCTTCCCGCGCACTACTGAAGGCTGGAGCTGGAGGTAAATCTGTCTGATGACAATCAGCTCCAATAAGATCATAAACATAAGCAGCTTGTGGGTTGGCTAATTTCGTTACTCCCCCCATTGGGATCGCTTCAAATTCCTCTGGCTTCCCGCTTTTTAATGCCTTTATTAGAGAGTCATAGGCATTAACATCAACTTCACCAAGGGAGTTATGGGGCAATGTTTTTGTGAAGTTTGCTATTTTTTTCGAATAACTCTGTTCATCCCCGTTACATCGATGATCGATGAGGTCAAGCTCCCTGTAGTATCGTCCCATATCTTTACGTAAATGATAGGCCTTTTTTCTTCGTTCTTTGCCAGTCAAAGGACCAAGTACACATTTCTTTTTATCTTTCCCCATGCGTTTTCAACACCTTTCACACGGTATACTTTATTTTATAGTAAAAGTGAAAAAAGCTATTTTATTAAAAATATCCTTTTATTATATGCATAGGGGAGTCACTGTGACGCCCCGAAGTTTGTCGAATAATGAGGGGAATCAGGCATTATTTATTTCCAATAAGTTCCACTCGGTTTCTTATCTAATCATAATCCGATATACTAGATTTATCGATTCATGAAAATACATCTAGGTTGGTGTAAGGATGGGGCAGATTAAACAAAGCGATAAAGTAAACAAGCTGTTTGAGATTAATCATTTACTAACAACATCATTGGATATTGGTGTTGTTTTACGCACATTAGTGGAAGAAGCTAGGAATCTATTGGAAGTATCGGATACGGTGATCCTCTATTTATACGACCGTGAGGATAATGTTCTTCGGGTAGCTGAAGGGGTTGGCATTGATATTGAAGTCATGCGCCAAATCGCCTTTGTGCCTGGGGAGTCGTTAACGGGGAAAGCCTATGCGGAGCGGAAATCATATTTATTTGCTGAAGAAGATATTTTAAAACAAAACATGGCCAATATGTCACCAGAAAATTATCAAGCTTACTTTGAAGGAGTCTATCGAAGGCATATCAAGAGTGCCTTTTCGGTTCCGCTTCTTTATCAGGATGAGTGTTTAGGTGTACTCATTGTTGATAATTTTGAAAATGATGGTCAGTTTACCGATGATGACATTCGTATTATTGAAATTATTGCGAACCAAAGTGCCATTGCAATCGTTCACTCGAATTTATTTGAAGATCTGAAGAAAAAGAATGATCAACTCATGCAATCGATTGATATTCATGAGAAATTCACAAAGGCGATCTTAGATGGTGGCGGTATCGATACCATTTTAGCGTTATTAAGTAGAATATTAGCTGTTCAAGTGAAATTTCAAGATGAGAACTTGGAGTCTACTTCAACAGAGTATCCTATTATTCGTGGAAGAGAGACCCTGGGTTCGATTTATATTGGAAAAGACATTAACACGTTGTCTCCTTTAGAAGTGGTTGCTGTGGAACATGCATCAACAGCATTAGCCCTTGAGTTAGTTAAAATTAATGCATTGTATGAAAAAGAGTTACACTTTCGTGAAGAAGTGTTTCAGCAAATGATTGAAGGCATTTCTTATGGGGAATTCAAAAGAGTGCAAAATTATGTGAATTGGAACAGCGACTCGGAATTAGTATGTGTGGTGCTCGAGGGGAAACACAACCCGTTATGGAAATCGGATTCCTTATTAGATAAAGAGAAGTTTATCCGCTCACTTGAAAACATTTGTCAAAATATTAGTAATTCGACCTTCATTTTGTCAAGAACCTATCAAGCTATTTTAATTATCCCAGTAACAAGTGAGAAAGTCGTTGATTTGATTGTCCATAAAATCTCGGATCAGTGGAAGAAGCAAAAGGATATGATTTTTGGAATGGGCAGAAAGGTGACGGTAGGGAAGCTAGGTGATTCGTATCGGGAAGCATTAGATGCCGTCCGATTTGGAAAAACGAGTGGAGATCGATTCGTCGATTACTCGAACTTGGGCTTTGAACGTTTGCTGCAAAACGTGGATCCATCGACGTTAAGTCTGTTTGTTGATGACAAAATGGGACCACTCCTTTCAATGGAACCGATTTATATAGAAACACTAGGAGTCTTCATTCGTTTGAATAAAAATCACAAACGGACAGCCGAACATTTACATGTCCATCCGAACACGCTGTATCAACGAATTAAAAAGATGGAAAGGCTAATGAATATCTCCTTTGATCGTGAAGTCGATTGGATCAATTTAATGATTGCATACAACCTATATGTGACAAGCCACAATGCATAAATGAAAACATTGTGGCTTGTCACATTTCATTTTATTTTTCTGAATATTATAATTACTCAAAAGTATAACAATACAAAAAGGAGTAGTGATCGGTTGGTACAAGTAAAAGTAAGTAATCAAGAAAATTTGCTTAATCGATTGATTGACATTAGACAAGAGTTACATCAATACCCAGAAGTAAGCTCAAAAGAGTTTCAAACGACCAAACGATTAAAGGATTGGTTAACGGAAGCAGGATATACGATACTGCCGTTGGAAGTGGAAACGGGGTTAGTTGCTGAACTTCGCGGGGGTTTACCAGGGCCAACTGTTGCCTATCGAACGGATATTGATGCTTTACCGATCCTGGAGCAAACAGGTCTTCCTTACGCTTCAAAAGTCGATGGAGTGTCACATGCCTGTGGTCATGACTTCCATATGACAATTGCTCTTGGCGCAGCCTTTACTATAGCGGAAAAAAGGGAACAGCTTCGAGGAACGGTCCGGTTTATTTTTCAGCCTGCAGAGGAAACGACCCAGGGGGCAAGACAGTTCATAGAAGCTGGTTTGTTTGAGGATGGACAAATTCAGGCGATTTTTGGCGTTCACAATCAGCCTGGCATTCGTGCAGGTCACGTTGGAGTCACTGATCAACGCTTAATGGGAGCAGTCGATACGATTAAAATCAAGGTGAAAGGTCATAGTGGACACGGTGCGATCCCGCAGCACGCAATTGATTCAGTTGTCGCAGGTTCTGCGATCGTGATGGGATTGCAGTCCGCTGTGAGCCGGAACATCGATCCATTCGAACCTGTGGTCATTACGATCGGTTCCTTTCAATCTGGGACAACACATAACGTGATTGCGGAATCAGCCGAGCTTTTTGGAACGGTACGTAGTTTTAATCCGAATGTTCGCGCACAGCTTCCACATTTAATCGAAAGAATTGCTAGAGATATCGCAAAAGGCTATGGTGCTGAAGCAGAATTAGAGTTTATTCCCCAAGTTCCTGCGATTGATAATGATCAGACGATGACGCAATTGGTCAAAGAAGCAGTGGAAGAAGTGTTTGGAGAAGGTACAGTTGTTCAACCGGAGCCGACACTTGGTGGAGAAGATTTTTCCCTGTATCAACAGTATGTTCCTGGATGCTTTTTCTGGGTCGGTACAGGTGATGAGGAAAAAGGTGTGAACAAACAGTGGCACGATTCAACTTTTTTAGTAAACGATGAAGTCATTCCAGATGCCGTGACGACGGTTGTCCGCACACTGGAAAAAGCGTTAGAACATTTCCGATTGAATATGAAGGAGGAAAAATAAAGATGACTGCGACTTATCAGAATTACATTAACGGTGAATGGGTCAATTCAAAATCAGGGAAAACGTATGCGAGTATTAATCCAGCAAATACAGAAGAAGTATTGGGTTATTTTCAAAGCTCAACGGTTGACGATGTAGATCAAGCGGTTGCAGCGGCGAGTGAAGCCTTTCCAGCTTGGGCAAAAACAGCGGTTCCTACCCGAGGCGATGTGTTATTCCGCTTAATTCAAGAGTTGGAGCAGGAAAGAGAAACCCTTGCTGAAATTATTACGAAGGAAGTTGGTAAGTCACTACGGGAAGCGTTGGGAGAAGTAGAAAAAACGATTCAAGCGATGAAGCAATTTAGCGGTGAAGCGACTCGATTAACGGGCGAAACGATTCCTTCCTATGACCCAGATATCTTCGGCTATACTGTGCGTGAGCCACTAGGAGTTGTCGGGTTGATTGCGCCCTATAATTTCCCGCTGGGGATTGGGATTTGGAAAATTGCTCCCGCGATTGTCGCTGGAAATACAGTGGTGTTTAAACCAGCAAGTAACACGTCGTTAATTAGCATTAAAATCATTGAGTTATTTGAAAAGTCTGGGGTACCAAAAGGAGTCCTCAATATGGTCACGGGGTCTGGTTCTGTAGTGGGAAAAGCGTTTGGAGAAAACCCAACTCTTAAGGCGGTCTCTTTTACAGGTTCTTCGGATGTTGGGATTGCTCTCGGTAAAGCTGTCACAGCTCGTGGTGGAAAAATGCAAGCAGAAATGGGCGGGAAAAATCCTTCGATTGTGCTAGAGGATGCCGATCTCGATAAAGTAGCAGCGAGTTTGGTTGTTAGTGGTTTTTTAGATAATGGACAACGCTGCACAGGTACAAGTCGATTAATTGTTTTAAGATCGATTGCCAAACCATTAACGGAAAAACTCGTCGAAAAGGCGAAAGAACTCAAAATCGGCGATGGATTTGCTGAAGGGGTAGACAATGGTCCCGTCATTGATGAGTCACAGCTCAATGTGTATTTACATTATGTGAAAACAGCGATTGACGAAGGCGGGAAACTCGAGTTTGGTGGCAAACGGTTGACTGAGAATGGATTAGATAAAGGCTATTTCGTTGCACCGACGGTATTTAGCAATATTACAGAAGACATGACGATAGCGAAAGAAGAAATCTTCGGACCCGTGATTGCGGTCATGGAGGTCGACTCGTATGAGGAAGCCATCCGAGTCGCCAATAATACGGAATTTGGCTTGTCGTCATCGATCTACACGAAGGATTTAGAAAAAGCCTTCCACTTTGTCCGCAATATTGAATCAGGTGTGACCCATGTTAATGTTCCATCGAATTATTTTGAAAATCAGTACCCGTTTGGTGGCAAGAAAACATCTAGTATTGGCCCGAGAGAGCAAGGAAGCACGGCGCTAGATTTCTGGACAGATCACAAAACGGTTTATATCAACCCAAATTATTAAGGTGAAAAATTTTACTGAAAAAATAGAGGCGATTGAAATGGAACCAGTAAAAGTCGGTGTCATTGGCTGTGGAGCGATGGGAAGAGGAATTATTAAAAACCTCGTTAAGGGTGGTTATGAAGTTTATGCGTATGACGTGAATGAACAAGCACTGCATTCGGTGGCAGAGCTTGGAGCGCAAACGACCTTTGAAAAAGAACACGTATATAGCCAAGTTCACTATTTGATTACTTCATTACCAACGACTCAGCTAGTCGAAGAAACGATTGTAGGAGAAAATGGTGCCCTTTACTCAATGAGGAAGGGTACCTCTATTCTAGATGTTAGTACGACAGACGTGGAAGTTACACGACAGATTTTTGAGCAAGCGAAACAAAAAGGAATTTCCTTTTTTGATTGTCCATTAAGTGGGGGTCCCGATGGAGCAGAACGAGGGGAACTAACGATCGTTGTTGGTGGTGATGCCGTTCAATTTGAACAAATCTCACCGGTGCTTCGAGTGATTGGGAAAGAGATTGAGTACATCGGGGAGTCAGGATCTGGTCAGGTCATCAAGCTGTGTAACAATATCGTGGTAGCAGGCATTGTCACTTTGCTTAGCGAGTCGCTGTTAACTGGGGTGAAAGCAGGTGTCCCAGCTGAAAAAATCGCAAGCATGCTTCAAAAAGGCTCT
The DNA here is from genome assembly GCF_002019605.1 of Alkalihalobacterium alkalinitrilicum. NCBI lineage: Bacteria > Bacillati > Bacillota > Bacilli > Caryophanales > Bacillaceae > Alkalihalobacterium > Alkalihalobacterium alkalinitrilicum. The sequence continues at coordinate 4,143,459 of NZ_KV917368.1, forward strand.
GCGCAAACAAAGGTGATGTCTGTATTTGGCCCTAATTTAATCGATGGGGACCATGAAAATGTAAAGTTTATGTTGCAGCACATGTCTAAGGACATAAAATTATATTTGGATCTAGCTACACAAGAAAAGATCCCAACCTTTTTCAGTGCGATGATTGATCACTTTTACACCATTGCAAAAAATAACGGGAAAGGAGCGTTAGATACGTCGGCTGTTAGTCAAGTGTTAGAAGAATTGGCCAACGCCACCATTGTGTCAAAATAATAATTGAGGAGGAATGGATATGTCGAAAGAAAGGAAAAATCTTTGGAAAGACTGGCGGTTACATGCGATCGTTCTTGGTATTGTGTTATTAACAGAGCTTATTGGAACTCACCAGTTTTCGGTTGGACCTGGAGTCATTTTATTATTACCTATGCTTTATGCTATTATTATCGGTCTTGCTTTATACTTCACGCCAATCGTTAAAGAAAAACAATCGAAGAATGCAGAACCGTTAATCGTCTTGGGGGTCACACTATTAATCGCGAAAATTGGGGTTATTATTGGTCCAGCATTACCTCAAATTATTGCGGCAGGTCCCGCGTTATTATTGCAGGAATTTGGAAATTTAGGGACGATCTTTTTAGCATTACCAATTGCGGTTTTCTTAGGGCTAAAGAGAGAAAGTATTGGGATGACCCACTCGGTTGCCCGTGAACCCAACGTTGGTCTGATTATGGATAAGTTTGGTTTTGACTCACCTGAAGGCCGCGGGGTCATGTCGATTTATATTTTCGGTACCGTATTTGGTGCTGTATTTATGGGACTGATTTCTGGATTTTTAGCCACGCTTACCCCTCTTCATCCGTTATCCTTTGCGATGGCATCGGGTATTGGTAGTGGAAGTATGATGGCAGCTGCGAGTGGATCGCTCGTTGCGGCATTCCCTGGCATGGAAGCGGATATTGTTGCATTTGCCGGTGCTAGTAACCTATTATCACTTTCCACTGGTCTTTATATGAGTATCTTTATTGGACTTCCTCTCACAGAAAAGTTATATAACGTATTGACGAAAAGGAAGCAGGCAAAAGAAGATATTCAATCAGGGAAGGGGGCGTAATACTATGCTGAAAAATATTCAAGAGTGGACGTTATTGCTTACTATATTTGGCGTTGTTGCCCTACTTGGAAACTGGGTAGGTTATGATGTATTGCCAATGACTGCAATCCCTGGGATGATTGTTCTTGTTCTCATCTGCCTTGCTGGTTTAATTATCCAAAAGCTAATACCTGGAAATATCCCTAGTGTGGCTTATGTTGCCATTGTTGGTGTTCTCGTTTCGATGCCATGGATGCCAGGATCTGAGAAAGTGATCGAGTGGACAAGTAGTGTCAACTTATTAGCCTTAGCGACACCGATTTTAGCTTATGCTGGGATCGCTATTGGGCGCTCATGGACAGACTTCGTCAAACTCGGATGGAGAGTTGTAGTTGTTGCTATGTGCGTTATGTTAGGAACGTTCATCGGGTCCGCACTCATCGCTGAAATAGTCTTGAGGATCCAGGGAATTATTTAAGTGTAACCGTATCACCTAGAAATGGATCAAGAAGAGTAGACTATGAGTCTGCTCTTTTTTTGGTGCGACGGGCAATTCACATTAACGATCCGTGTTTCTAAGGAAGCAGAAAAAGTAAATTTCACTTATTTACACCCAACCATGAAAGATCTGCGTTCCTTAAAAAGAGCCATGACAATATATTAAAGAAAGTTTTAAAAAATCCACTACTTGTGGTTCATAATAATGCTATAATTAAGACGTAATAATGGTATAATTAAGGCATAATAATGATATGAGGAGATGGGATTATGCCTGAAATTCGTCCAATAAAGGATTTAAGAAATACAACAGAAATCTCTGAATTGTGTCATAAAATCAAGGAACCACTTTTTATTACGAAGAATGGTTATGGAGATTTAGTTGTTATGAGTATGGAAACATACGAAAAGTCTTTAGGGAAATTGGAATTATATCAAAAGTTAGCTGAAGCAGAGGCACAAATTAAAAACGGGGAAGAACTATTAGATGGGGAAGAAGTTTTTAAAGATCTAAAGAAAAAGCATGGTAGAAGATAAATACAAAATTAAACTTACACCAATATCATATGAAGATCTTGATGAGATTTATGATTATATAGTTAATGACCTTCACAATGAAGTTGCAGCTGATAACCTTTTAGATAATATTGAAACAAATATCATGAGGCTCAGGGATTTCCCGTTTTCCTGTAGTTTTGTAAGAAATGAAATATTAAAAGACAAAGGTTATCGAAAGTTAATCGTTGATAATTACATTGTTTTTCATCAAGTCAGAGAAGCTGAAAAAGAAGTTGTTATCATGGTGTACTGTACGGTAAACAAAAGTACCAAAACCTAATTTAGTACAGCACCCCTCGGGGGATCACATCTTACAAAAATTTTTGAATCGACAACCGCACCAGGTTTCATGTAATAATTCGCAAAAATCGTAAGGGGCGTATCTAAGCAGGTTTGAAGCTATTCGTACTGCTAGAGAAATGAGTGGAAAACCTTATGAAAACAAGGAATAAAGCATTTATAATTTTGTATTAATGGTTGAAATTGATGTTGAATATAAAGTGAAAAAAGGCTGCTTTTAAAGCTGTTTTAACTACGCTCGAAGACCAAGTCTCGGGCTTTTTTGCTGTTAATTAAACGATTGATTAAAAGGAGGCTGAGAAAATGAGCGAAGCAATGAATATCCAGAGGGTCCAAATATCCAGGATTAAACCGTCTAAGTACAATACTTCTTAAAGACTTAAAGCTGGGGGGTCCAGCTTATGAAAAGCTGAAACGTTCGATTTCGAGTTCGGCTATGTTCAGATTCCGACACTGTGACGCCCCGAAAAATCTCGTTTCACAACAATATGTTTAACGGAATGAATGATAGGGGAATGGGGATGATCCAATACAAAAATCATAGAATTAATAAAGAGAATTGCTGTCTCAAGCCAAAAGTACTAACTCATTCTATTGTTAATAAGCATTTCAGGGCTTAAACAATTTAATACTTGATTTAAATTGTATGAAGACATGGTAACATAGGAATAATGAACCACCAATCTCCATAAAAGTAATTAAAAGCATATATGGTGGGAGGTTTATGTCATGTCCCAAAAATATCATCTTGAATCTGGTTATATGACTGTACCTGATGCAAATCGAATGGTCCTAAATATGTTAAGAATTACAAATTTAAATGAAAAATCGCATTATAAAAAGATACTTGCGGGAGCAAAAAAGGGTTTATTTGGTGGAAAGAAGCATGGGACGAGGATGTATCAAGTTCGTAAGGATGATATTAATGAGTATGTACTCAAATGCTTACAAGAAGAACAATTAAAGTTGTTTAATATTGAAGTTGTAAAAAGGTTGGATGAAGTTGAAGCCGAAAACAGATTCCCTTTGATTGATAATAGTACGGCAAAGAACATTCAATATTATTTAAAGTACTTAAAATTCTACGGAATCATTTCGGATGAAACTTTCCAATTAAGTGAAAAGAAGTTGGTGTTACGGGTAAACCTAAAGGAATTAAGGGGAAAGTAAGAAAATCACTGTGACGCCGCGAAAAATTAAATATAAAAAATAGCGGGACCAGACTTCTTCATCATTAAAAATCTCTCCCGCTATTCATCATGGGAAAGGAAATACCTTTTGGCTCGCCATTCTTCTTTGGTTCATAGACAAGTATTTCTGGTTCTAAAGGGTTTAGAATATCATCAACTAGTGATCCTTTTACTAAGTGAACACCCATTTCTGGAACACAATGCGGTTTGGGTCCAGGGTCATATCCATCCTTTAGAGCTGCCTCGATATTGTTGTACTTCGCAGTGGCTTGAAGTGGGGTGCAGGGGTCTGTCCTCCACTAAACAATCTATGTATTCTGAAAAATAATGAATATTTTAGCAAAGTAGGATATGAAAGAATTAACAATATTCAAGTTGTTAGACATCACATTGTTATCTATGTACTAACGGGGCAAAAGGAGCAAGAGAACCGCCCCCTTGCTTCCCCTCTATCCGACACACGCTGCTAACCGCGAGACAGCTTCTTTGATATCTTGATCCCTTAAGGGAGCAAAGCCGATGACGAGGCAAGTGCCGCCTTGTTCTTGTTCAGAAAGATCATCTAATAAAAAGCGATGGATCGTATAAATTTTTAGCTTGAGCTGGTTCGCCCGTGCGGTCACATCTTCATAGGTCCGTTCCGTTTTAAAATAAGAGAGAAAGTGAAGGCTGGCAGGAATATCTTGGATCGACATCTTATCCCAAAAGTCAAGACTACTTTCACTTGCCTTAGTTAAGTCCTCGGAAAGAATATTCTCCTTCTTCGCTTTTAAATATTCTGCAAAGTCAAAGATTTTTTACTACTTCATTTTCAGGGATTTGATCGATTATTTTTAGTAAGCGTTCCTTTGCCGTTTTCATGTTTTAAACACACCTCTTCCATGAATATTTTCCTTATTATAACACTTAGTATTAACCTATTGAGAAGACAAGTGCTGAGTGCTAGGGTCAGTCACTCACTGGGGTATTTTTTTAGATATTGTTGGTAACACTAAATTTAATAGATTCTTAAAGTATGTTACATTTTATATATGAATAAAAAGTTTACGAGGATGGGATCGGATGATAAAGATTAGTAGGAATGATGTGTGTCCTTGTGGTAGTGGGAAAAAATACAAAAAATGTTGTGGTGGAAACAATGTTGTCTCGGTTGGTCATTTACTAGATAAAGAAATAGAAGCAGTTCAGGAAGACATAATACATTATGCTATGAGTAATTATGAAGCTGTCATAGGAGAGTATATTGAAGAAAGCTATGACAAGTTTGATTTGCCTGATGAAGCAATGGATATCTTTCACTTCTTCTCCCTATTGTGGGTTATTACTTCAGTGGAAATTGCAAATGGAAAAACGATTTTAGTAGAGTACATCGAACGTAATTTGTATAAACATAAAAGGCAAAAAACAAAGGAAATTGTTCGATCATGGACAAAGGCCAAACCTTCAATCTCGATTATTGTTGATAATGACCAAAATAATTATATTCGTTTAAAAGATTTTTTTACTAGTGAGACCATGACGGTAAAAGCACCAGACGAAGAAAGTGACTTCCGTATTGGCGGACTCATGTTAAGTATTATCTTACCTGAAGGCAATACGAGGAGGTTCTTTATCCATGGAATGGATTTACCACCTGAAAGAACAGAAAAAATGTCTGTAAAAATCCTGAACTTATATAAAGAAAGCGGCATGGAAGCAACTGAATTTGTAGCGAACCATTACTTAGAATTGATTAGTCTTTTTATTTTTGGAGAAGTTGAATTTGGTGCAGAAGAGCTTGAATGGAATACACCTGCTCAGTTAGAAGTGGCAAAACAATTAGAAGAAGAGATATTGGATTATTGGCAAGAAGAAATGGTTAGTCTTGGACTTGTTTTATGGAAAAAGTTTTGTGACAGAAAAAATCCAAGAATTCAAAAACCAGTTCTGTATGTAGTGGGGATGATTTATTTACTAGATAAGTTAGTGCCGTTTGGAAATATGCTCACACAAACCGAGTTAGCAGAGGAATTTAAGATTTCTAGCAGCAGTGTTTCGACAAAGTATAAAGAATTAGAGAATGTACTTTGGGAAGATATTATGGAATTACAACAAAATCTTCTCGATTTTGATAGAGAAGATCTAGTTGATGAAGACGAGATGTTCGAGCAAGGGGGGATCTTTGAAGATGATTTCTTAAGTTCCAAAATGTCATTAGAACGTGAGATGGCTAAAGTCACTCAACTAATACAGGATAAGGACTTGGATTCGATAGAAGAAGTGAACGCATTTTTAACGGAATATTTGGACGGTGGCAGCACCCGACCTAATAGCAATCTCTCCAACAAAGATAAAGCACAAGACTTAATATACGAAGCCTATGAAGCAAAGGGAATGAAGCGAAAAAGGCTTGCAGAGCAGACGTTGAAGTTATATCCAAATAGTCCTGATGCGTACAATATTTTAGCTATGTATGAAGATGATCCAGAAGAACTCTTTTTCGAGGGAATGAAAGCTGGGGAGAAAGAGTTAGGAAAAGCGTATTTCAATGAAAATAAAGGACACTTTTGGGGTCTAGTTGAAACTCGTCCATATATGCGAATAAAGTTGAATTATGCTTGCTATTTACTAGATACTGGTCGTGGGGAAAAAGCGATTAAACATTTCAAAGAATTACTCGAACTAAATCCAAATGATAATCAAGGTGTTCGTTTTGAGTTATTTGTTACATATGTAGAAGAGAAAATGTATGAAGAAGCGAAAGGCTTACTCGAAGAATATAAAGATACGTTATCGGCGAGTGCTACTTATAATCGTGCGTTGATCGAGTATTTACAAAATGGTCCGACCAAAAGAGCAAAGCAATTACTAAATAGGGCAAAAGAAAGTAACCCCTATGTGATCGACTATTTATCTATGAAGAAACGGTTACCTGCCGCTATTCCTAATGCCTATAGTCTAGGTGATGAGAATGAGGCAATCATTTATGCAGATCAACATTTACACCTATGGCATGAGGCTGAGGAGATCATTGAATGGTTAACTCGTAAATGAAAGGGAATAATTAATGGTGGAGAATAAGCAATATAGGATTATGTTTATCAGGGGAGGAATGTCCTGAATGGAACCATTAAAAGAAATACGCTGGAAACAAAGATTTGAGAACTTCGAAAAAACCTATACACTATTAAATAAGTTTTCTCAATAGGAGCTTAAAACAGACTTAGAGAGAGCTGGTATTATCTAATTTTTTGAAATTACTTTTGAACTAGCATGGAAAGTGTTGAAGGATTACCTTGAGGCAGAAGGATTTCTCGTGAAAAGTCCTATAGAAACAATTAAACAGGCCTTTCAAATTGGCTTAATTGAAGAAGGGCATGTATGGATGGATGCCCTAGCCAAACGTAATTTAACTACTCATACTTATGATGAAGAATTAGCCAGAAAGTTTGTCAGTGAAATCACTGAGAAATTCTTACCTGTCTTTAAGAAAATGTACGAAAAACTGTCAGAGGAACGATAATGATGTTTGGATTGTTAGAAAGGGACATTAATTATATCATTAAAGGATTATGTAAATTTACTGAAATCGACCAAGCTAAAATTTTTGGAAGCCGCGCTTTAGGTAACTACAAAAGTGGATCAGATGTTGATATAGCATTATTAGGACAAGAAATAACGGATAGAACGATAGATGAATTAAGTGAATTGCTGAATGAAGTATACCCACTTCCTTATTTTTTTGATATTCTACACTACTCAGCCTTAAACAATCAAAAACTTAAGGAACATATAGATACTGTAGGAATTGAATTTTACCGACGAAATTCGTAAGAGAATAATAGGGCTTGTTCTATCATTGATAAAGTGAGGGCAGGCTCTTTTTTGATTAAGGAAGGGAAAGGTATAATCAATTGGAAGAAGAATAAAAGGGATTAATCTCTAATCTCTAGATGTATGGTATGTCAACACTAAATCAAACAACTTTTTTAAGGGCTAAGTTTCGATATCTTACTGGACTTAAATACCCAAGTGCACTGTGCGAACGGATATTATTGTACCAATTGATATAATCAAAAAGTTCAAGTTCGAGGTGGTTAAGGGAATGGAAATGCTCTTCATTAATTAGTTCTGTTTTTAATATCTTAAATGTCGCTTCTGCCACCGCATTATCATAAGGGTTTCCTTTATCGCTCAATGAACGTTCAATCTCATTTTCACTTAATAATTCATCAATAGCTACGTTTTAAACTCAGATCCGCGATCTGTATGAAAGAGTTTTACATTCTCTAATGGCCGATTAATGGTTGCGAAGGCGCGTTGAACTAAAGCTGCGTCTTTGCGTTTTCCAACGCTATAACCAACTATTTCTCTATTATATAAATCAATTAAAAAACAGACGTAGCTCCAATAATGTCCTACTTTGACGTACGTTAAATCACTAACCAGTACGGACATTTCTTCATTCACTTGGAATTCCTGATCTAATATGTTTCGAACGGATTCTTCATTTGGCTGAGAGCTCATTGGTTTGTAGGAAGGTTGTGCATACTTCGATTGGATTCCGAGCTCTTTCATCAACCTTCCTATGCGACGTCTGGAAACCTTGTGACCCGCTTTTAAAAGCTCTCGTTTTATTTTACGAGTTCCATATACTTTACGGTTTTCATTAAAGATTTTTAGTATTTTTTCTTTTAATTCTTGTTCTTCTGTAGCCTTTTCCTTTTCTTTTTGAGCAGCTACTTCTGTTTCATAATAAAAGGTGCTTCGAGCTATTTGTAGGACTTTGCACATTGCTGATACCGAATAGAAGTGCCGATTTTTCTCAATGACTTCTATTTTCGCCCCATGATCAGCGCGGCTTGCTTTAAAATGTCGACTTCCATTTCTAGCTGTTTATTTCTTTTTCTTAACTCAATCAATTCTTGTTCCTCTGGACTTCGATTGTCTTTCTCTTTGAAGGAACTAGACTGTTGAAACTGAGTAATCCACCTGTCTAAAGCAGACGGAGTTAATTCATATTCACGGACAATATCTTGACGACTTTTTCCACCTTCATATAAAGCAACCACTTGCTTCTTGAATTCTGTGGTAAACGTTCTTCTTTTTTTTGGACATAGTAGATTCGCTCCTCACTCGTTATATGTTATTCTACTAGCCCTTATTTTTATTGTCCAACTAAGTGTAGCCTATCCAGATAACCTTCTATTTATACAGAGGGTTATCCACCTTTTACGAGTTACACACAGGGGTCGAAAGGATTATGGTATTAATGTATAGATATCCACATCTAGTGTCGAGGATTTGTCCCTGGGAATCCGTCACTGTGACTATCCGAAATTTGTCGACCAGAATGTGAATTTAGTTGATGGTGATTTTGGCGGACATCATGTAAATAATGTCCCTAAAAAAGAGATAGTAATCCCTTGACGGGGCTGACACGTAGAAGTCAGCCTCCTTTTTGATTCGGGAAAAGGTGATTTTTTGTGCTTAATACCCCAAAAAATCCCAATACTCAAACCTAATGACAGATTTTTTAACAAACTTATTTGATTAAAAAATTATGATAAATTAATGGATAATGTATACATAATACAGAATAATTTAATAAGGGGGGCAAATACCACTGTTCGTTTTTGTTGGTGTTATTGTAATAACTTTTAAGGAGGTTGAATTATGAAAAAGAATAGTTCTTTTGTTTCATTGGCGTTAAAGATGTTTGCGATAGTAATGATGCTCGTTATCGTTGGGTGTAATAGTTCAAATACTTCTCAGTCAGAAGGTGACACAAGTTCATCTACAGAGGCTCCTGCTCAGTCGCCGGGGCCAATTGAATTAAAGGTAGCATCGAATAATACGCAAACCTCTTGGTATCAATTTAGTGTGGCTTTAAGCGAAGTATTAAAAGGGAGTTCGCCCGCAATGAATGTTGAGGTGTTACCTCTTGCAGGTGGTACGGGGAATGTACAAATTCTTGATCAAGGAGAGGCTGATTTTGCCGTACTTTTTAATGTGACCTCGAAATGGGCTATGGATGGAACGGTTGCATATGAGGAGAAATACGAAGACCTTCGTGGGATTGCTGGGGGTCTAAATGATTATTTTATTGGGATTATTGCTCGCGCTGACTTTTTAGAAAGTAACAACATTGAGTCTATTTCAGATATTAAAGAGCAAGAAATACCAGTTCGAGTCATTACAAATCCAGTTGGAACGTTAGCTGAGTACAGCACTCGACTAACTTTAGAAGCGTACGGATTAGATTATGACATGGTTGAGAGCTTTGGAGGGAATGTTGAGCTTACTTCTAATGATGTTATCAAATCTGCTTTCCAAAATGGGCAAGCTGATTTGCATATTTTAGCGATGTCAAAGGGACATCCTGTTATTACAGAAATGGCTTTATCCACAGACCTTACAGTCATGGCTATGGAGGATGAAATCTTAAATTACCTTGGCGAGTATGGCTTTTCTAACTCGGTTTTCCCAGCGGACGAGTTTAATGGACAAGATTATGATGTCAATACAGCTGGAATGCTAGCTGGATATGTTACTCATAAAGATTTGGACGAGGAAATTGCCTATGCGATTACAAAAGCGATCATTGAAAATAAAGAAGCTCTAGTGAATGGACATAGTTCAGTAGCAGACTTCGATCCGAGCCAGGCAGGGAACGAAGAGGTGATTGGAGTTCCATTGCATCCTGGAGCACAGCGTTATTATGAAGAAGCAGGTTTGCTAGAATAATAGTCTTTCTAGTAATGGGTGTTAGGAAATTAAGAATCATATTTTTGGATGACTTCTTTTTTCCTAACACCTTTTTTAAAGTACAAAATTATTAACAAGGAGAGGGAAACGTGCTGAAAAAATATCTTGGCTTTGCTTCAATTATTGCTGTGTTTTGGTCGCTGTTTCAATTATACCAAGCTGGTGTTGATCCTCTATCAGCACAGGTGCAACGTGCGATTCACGTTTCCTTTGCATTAGCATTAACATTTGCATTAGTGCGAAGAGGTGAAAATTCTAGAATACTATTTGTTCGTTATTTTGATTATCTTCTCGTCTTTTTTGCTCTATTTAGCGGGGCTTATGTTTATAAGGAAGCAGAGAGAATTCAATCGAGAATTGCCTTTGTAAGTGAACTCACGATGATTGATTACACGGTCTGTATTGTCATCGTCTTGATGGTACTAGAGGCTTCTCGTCGAACCGTTGGGAAAGCAATGACGTTACTAGCAGCGTTTTTCCTTATCTATGCTTTTGCAGGACCTTATTTTCCAGGCATGCTGCAACATTCAGGCTTAAGCTTAAAACGAATGATAGAAACGATGTATTTCTCAGTTGAAGGTGTTTTAGGGGTACCGATTGGGGTCGCCACTGATTATGTCTTTTATTTTGTTCTTTTTGCAGCCTTTTTAGAGTTGTCAGGGGGAGGAAAGCTGTTTATCGATCTTTCTCTAAAAGCAACGAATCGATTGAGAGGTGGCTCCTCTAAAGCTGCTATCTTTGCGAGTGGTGGAATGGGTACGATCAGTGGTAGTGCTGTCGCCAACGTCGCTAGTACGGGAGTATTTACGATCCCTTTAATGAAAAAAGGAGGATACTCCCCAAAATTCTCTGCATCTATTGAAGCATTGGCTTCAACGGGTGGACAGCTTCTTCCACCGATTATGGGAGCTGCAGCCTTTATCATGGCTGATACGCTTGGGATCCCTTACACGCAAATTGCGTTAGCTGCATTAATTCCAGCTATTCTTTATTACGCAGGTTTGTATGTCATGGTAGATTTACAAGCGAAAAAGCTTGGAATAACGGCAAACAAGGAACTGGATGCTAAAAAAGAAAGCATTGTGAATAAATTACATCTTCTGCTTCCTCTTGTTCTTCTACTATTCTTGATTTTTAGTGGGAAAACACTACAGCTATCAGCGTTTTGGGCGATAGTTGCAGTTGTTGCCGTGAGTTATTTCCGTAAGTCGACAAGAATGGGACCGACGGCTGTTTTAGATGCCTTAATCAGCGTTGCAAAACAAGCAATCCAAGTGTCAATTCCATGTGCCGTCGCAGGAATCGTTGTTGGGGTGATCACCCATTCTGGATTAGGTTTAAAGTTGAGTAGTTTAATTGTTAGCTTGTCATTAGGCATTAGTTTACTTGCGGTCATTTGAAAATATTCCCTTCGATGAAAATATTACTTATGACACGAACAAGCTCAACAAAATTTATTTAGAAAAGGAAGGGCAACCATCATGACTAAAAAAATTGTAGTAGCTATTACCGGGGGGTCTGGAGCTATTTATGGGATCAGAATGTTGGAAGCTCTCAAAGAGTTAGAAGCAAACGCATTTAATTGTTAGTGACTGGGGAAAAAAGACGATTGCGATGGAAACGGACTACTCATTTCAACAAGTAAAAGAGCTAGCGACGGTCTATCATACCGTAAATAATCAAGCAGCAGCCGTATCATCGGGCTCGTTTCGTGTCGATGGAATGGTGATTGCGCCTTGTAGCATGAAAACGTTAGGGGGAATCGCTTCAGGGTTAGCCTCAGAATTAATTTCACGTACAGCCGACGTCATGTTAAAAGAGCAGAAAAAGCTCATTTTATTAACAAGGGAAGCTCCATTGAATTTAATTCATGTGAGAAATATGGAAACGGCTATTTTAGCTGGTGCGATGATTTTTCCACCAGTACCTGCCTTTTACACGAAACCAGAGACGATTGATGATCTCGTTAATCATACGATTGGACGGGTTCTAGATCAGTTTGGATTTGAACCTACTTGGCTCAAAAGATGGGGCGGACAAAAAGAATCGTAGACGTAAAAAGAATAGCGAAGAAGTTTGTAAGAAAATATGACAGATAATTCTATAAAGATAGAATTATCTATATTGACACATAATACTGAATAATGTATTATGTTTAGTGTATACAGTATCCATAATACCAGGGGGTAGAAACATGAAAAAAGGAGTAGCAGAGCGTCTTCATTCTGAAATAATGGAAGATTTAAATGGAAAATCACTAGTGAATGTTCAAGCCTATGATAAAGAGGAGGATACGATCATTTCGTCAGCCGTATCTTGGGTTTATGCAATTGATGATCAAACGATTAGGTTTGCAATTGATCATAAGTCGGTACTAGCTAGATTAGCAGAAGCTGAAACAGAAATGGTTCTTAGCCTTGTAAGTGGGGAAGCTGCTTATTCAATCTATGGTAAACCGAAGTTAAAGGTTGCAAAAACAGAAGGCCTTTCTTTAAAACTAGCGTTAATCGAAGTTGAAGTGGCAGATGTTCGTAATACTACATTCTACGGTGCAAAAATTGTCCAAAAGCCAGCATTTGTTAAAACCTATGATGAAAAGCTAGTCATAAAGCTGGATACAGAGGTAAGTGAAGCGATTAAAAGCTTATAAATATTTATTACTAGGGGGTAAATGATGAGAACTGGAAAACAGTACTTAGAGGCGTTAAGAGATAATCGTTGTGTTTATATGAATGGAGAAAAAGTAGATGATGTTACGACACATCCAGCATTCAAAGGAATCAGTGAAACGTTGGCTAAGCTATACGATTTTTCTAATGACGAAAATAATGACATGACATATATAACTGAGGACGGGACGACTGCTAATAAGATTTTCATGATCCCTCGTTCAAGAGAAGACTTAGCCATTCGTCGTGAAGCCATTACAAAATGGGCGGAAACGACTTATGGCATGGTTGGTAGAAGCCCAGACCATGTAGCAAGCTTCCTTGCAGGATTTTCAAGCTGGGGAGAAATTTTTGAAAAAGAAGAAAGAAACTACCGTGAAAACGTTGATAATTTTTATAAATACGTAAGAGATAATGACTTGTACTTATCTTATGCTATCATCCCACCGCAAATTGACCGAAGTAAATCGAGTCATGAGTTAGATGAAAAATTCTTAGCAATGGGAGTCTATGAGGAAAGAGAAGACGGCATTGTTATTCGGGGCTCGCAAATGCTAGGAACGGCCGCAGCAGTAGCAGATTATATGTTTATCAGCTGTATCACACCACTTCGACCTGGTGATGAGGACTATGCTGTATCATTTGCCGTCCCTTGTAATGCGCCAGGGTTAAAGTTTTATACTAGACCAAGTTATGCAATGGGCAAATCTAGTACTTACGATTATCCTTTGTCTACGCAATATGATGAAAGTGATGCTTTATTAGTGTTTGATGATGTCTTTATTCCTTGGGATCAAGTATTTGTCTATAAAGATATTGACCTAGCACGTTCTCAGTTTTTTGAAAGTCCAGCTCATGTTTTGGGAAATACACAAGCTCAAACTCGTTTAATGACGAAGCTAAAATTCATTATTGGGTTGGCTAAGAAAATTACCGAGATGAATGGAGTTGCTAAACTCCCACCGGTCCAAGAAAAATTAGGTGAATTGGCCACATTAGTAGCAACTACGGAAGGCTTACTTCTTGCAGCTGAATACAATTGTGAGATTGATAAAAATGGAGTGGCAAGGCCACATCCACGTTACTTATATGGAGCGATGGGACAACAAAATACGCTGTATCCAAAGGTGATTCAAATTGTCAGAGAATTAGTGGGTGGAGGCGTATTACAAGTACCGTCATCCTTCCATGAATTAGTAAATGATGAAACAAAAGGAGACGTTGAGAAATACATTCGTTCTTCATCTGTAGATGCGGTTGAAAAAGTAAAATTATATAAACTAGCTTGGGATATTATCGGAACAGAATTTGGCGGAAGACATTTACAATATGAATTATTCTATGGTGGTGCACCATTTGTAGTAAAAGGCTATGCCTACAGAAACTATGGCTTTAACGAAGCGGAAGCGTTAGTAGATAATTGCTTACAAAGCTATGGCTTACCAGTTGCAGAACTTAATAAATAGAATAGAGAGAATGGAGTGGTACGATGCAGTTTAAAGTTGAGGATCAGTTAATTGAGTGGACCCCGCAAAAAGTAGTCATTGCGGGATATACATCGAAGGATCAAGAATCGTTAAAAAAACATATCGACGAATTAAAAGAACAGTTAGGTGTTGAGCCCCCTAAAAGAGTACCAATGTTATATGAAGTTTCTAATCATTTATTGCAAACAAACTCCGTTCTAACAGAAGTAGGCAATGGCGGAAGCGGTGAAGCAGAAGTCGTGTTATGTGACATTAATGGGAAATGGTATGTCGGTTTAGGTAGTGATCATACCGATCGTTCTCTAGAGGCTGTATCCGTTCAAAAATCGAAGCAAGTAACGGCTAAACCAATAACCGATCAATTATGGCCTTTAGAAACGATTGAACCTTATTGGGATGAACTGGTGCTAGAAAGCTGGGTCGAGGTGAATGGAAAAGAGCAACTCTATCAGCAAGGTAAATTATCAGAATTTATGGAACCGAAACAATTATTAGAAATCATTCAAGAACGTGGTTATTTTAGCTCGGAAATCGTCATCTTTTGTGGAACGCTTCCAATCGTCGATGGAGAGTTTGTGTCAAGTAGAAAGTTTAAAGCTCGTCTATACGATCCTATAAAAAATCGTGAACTCACACTTGCTTATGAAGTTGAATACTTGAAAGATGCTGAGGAGGTATAACGATGGCAGTCAAACCAGAATTGGAATTTTTAGATTATAAAACGTTTGAGTTAAAGCCATTTACGAATGTAAAGGGATTGTCTGAGAGAATCATAGCGCAGGTGCCAGGCACCAGTGTAGCAACAAGAATTTTAGAATTTGAACCAGGGACAGATACGTCACCAAATGGTGTGCAAATTCACGATTTTTGGGAAGAACTTTACATTATCGAAGGGTCCATTATTGACTTGGAACTCGATGAAGAGTTTACAAGTGGGATGGTAGCTTGCAGACCACCAGGGATGAGACATGGACCGTGGAAAGCACCAAATGGATGTAAAATATTTGAAGTTCGTTATTACTCAAAATAGTAATCAATGTAACGATAGCTAGACAGAAGAAAATTTTAAGGAACTAAAAAGGAGCAGTTAAAATGGCAGCAAAACCAGAATTGGAATTTTTGGACTATAAAAAATTTGAGTCACAACCGATTGAGCCAGTAAAAGGATTATCACAAAGAATCATCGCGAAAATTCCAGGCTCAGAAGTAGCAACAAGAATTTTAGAATTTGAACCAGGGACAGATACGTCACCAAATGGTGTGCAAATTCACGATTTTTGGGAAGAACTTTACATTATCGAAGGGTCCATTATTGACTTGGAACTCGATGAAGAGTTTACAAGTGGGATGGTAGCTTGCAGACCACCAGGAATGAGACATGGCCCATGGAAAGCACCAAATGGATGTAAAATATATGAAGTTCGATATTACGCGAAGTAACGAAACGTTTAGTATGGATTGGAGAAACGAATACTAATCTATTACAAGCTGCTTGTCTAGATTAGGTGTGGGGAGGATAGGAGTGACAGGATTTAATTTGAAACCAATAGAGAAAGAAGATACGACGAAAGACAAAATATACAATCAAGTAAAATATGCCATACTCAATGGTAAAATTGATATCCAAGATAGCTTTACTGAGGTGCAATTGGCTGCATCTTTAAATACTTCTAGAACTCCAGTAAGAGCAGCATTACAAGATTTGGTTAAAGAACGTCTAATTGTTAGTATTCCCCGTAAAGGCTTTGAAGTACGGGAGATTACTGTTGATGAACAGAAGCAAATCTTTCTCTTAAGGGCTGCTATGGAAGCAGAAGTCGTTAAAAAGGTAGCACCGAACATCAAAGATCATGAAATAGACTTGCTTAAAAGTATCAATAAAGAGCAACAGCTTGCCATTCAAAACAATAATAGTGTTCGCTTTATTGAGTTAGATCAACATTTTCATTTAAACTTGGTTAGGTTTTCAGGAATGACAATCATCGAAGAGATCCTTCAAAATCTTCTAAACTTGTCCCAGTTAATAGGTTTAAGAGCGGTTCAAAAACAAGGAAGATTTTACGATGTACTTAAGGAGCATGAAAACATTATTCTCAGTTTAAAGAAGAGAGATCCAAATTTGGCATATCAAGAAATGATTCAACATTTGCAAAACACCAATGAAATTTTGCTGCAGTTGGATCATTCCCGTTAACTGTCGATTAATTCCATAGCAAGTGAAACGAATGAAGGGAGATAACCCATGAAAATTGCATCAGTCCAACTTGAAATTAAAGACACTGAGACGAAACAACAGAGAATGGACAGAGTTTTGTCTATGATAGATGAATTACGAGATTATGATTTAATTACTTTACCAGAAGTTTGGGCAACAGGTTATTTTACTTTTGACAAGTATAAAGAAGAAGCAGAGGAATTAGGCGGTTCTTTTATACAAACTTTTTCCGAAAAAGCGAAAGAATTAAACGTGTTGTTGTTTGCTGGTAGTTTCATAGAAAAAAAGGAAGACCGTTACTATAATACGAGTATTTTATTTGGTAATGATGGTTCGATCTTAGCGACGTATCGCAAAGTTCATTTATTTCGTTATGGCTCAAAAGAAGGTGAGATCCTCACTCGCGGTGAGGAACCCGTTGTCGTTGAAACGGAATTTGGGAAGGTAGGCCTCACCACTTGCTATGATCTGAGATTTCCTGAATTATATCGCAAACAAGTTGAAATGGGGGCTGAAATTCTACTCGTTACTTCAGCATGGCCGCACCAACGGTTAGCGCATTGGAATTTGTTTAATCAGGTGAGAGCTTTAGAAAATCAGTGCTTTTTAATTTCTTGTAATTGTGTTGGGAAAACAAAAGGGGTAGAGCTTGCTGGCAATAGCAAGGTCGTTGATCCTTGGGGTGTCGTATTAGCTTCGGCATCCACAAAAGAGGCAATATTAACAGCAGAAATTGATACTAGTGTCATTACGCAAGTAAGAGATGATTTTCCACAATTGAAACATCGTGTTTTCTGTGAAAGTTGATAGTGAAGATACAAAAGGGGGTATATTAAAATGGCTAAAAAACTATGGTTTCTTTCAGTAATTATTGTGTCGATGCTTCTTGCGGCGTGTGGTGGTGGAAACAGTGAAAGCGCCAATACAACAGAGACTAACACGGAAACAGCAAACACTGGGACAGGTTCAAGTGAAGAAACGATTAATTTAAAGATTGCTAATATTACACAACCTGTACATTCATGGAATCAATCTTTGGAAGTCTTTGAAGAAAGCTTACAAGAACAAGCCGATGGAAAGTTTAATCTCGAATTGTTTCCTGGTGGACAGTTAGGAAATGAAGCAGATATGCTACAACAGTTAGATCAAGGGAATATCGATATGATGGTCATTACAACTGCTCAATTAAGTGAAGTATCTGAATCCTTTGCCTCATGGTTAATGCCATTTATCGTCGATACCCATGAACAAGCCTATGATTTGTGGATGAGTGAAGAATCTATGAATTTATTTGATAGTCTTTCGAGCTATAACGTTAAAGGGCTAGGATATTTATCTTCTGGGTTTAGATGGTACTTAATGAGAGACGAAGCCATCAAGTTACCAGATGATCTGGATCGAAAGAGTTTAAGAATTACACCAAGTCCTGCAAAGGTTGAATACTATCGCGCTTTAAACGTAAGTCCAACACCTATGCCGTTAACAGAAGTGTATACATCATTGCAACAAGGTGTTATTGATGGTGTAGACATTGACTCCGAGTCTATCATCCCAGAAAGACTATATGAAACAGGTAAACACTTAACGCCAAGTAACCACATTTATTGGCAGGGAGCTATCCTAATTAATTCTGAGTTGTGGGAAACGTTGACTGAAGAAGATCAAGAAGTCATTAACAGCGCTGTCACAGCAGCTATGAATCATAATGTTGAATACCTAGCAACGAGTGAAGCAGAAAACTTAGAGAAGCTAACGAATGAACCAGGAATGTCTTTATATGAGCTAGACAGAGAGGCGTTTCAACCATTTGTTGATGCCATTCATGAAAATTATGCAGGTAAAAATTCTGATATAGCAGCTTTTCTTGAAAAAGCAGCAGAAATTAGAGGTCAATAAGAACGATCGAATTGCGGCTACTGTATGGTAGCTGCTATTCTCCCATTATTAAACATAAGGGGTTTAGCACATGATGAATTTTCTAGGAAAAATATTAAACCATATGAGTAACTATACAGAAAAGGTCGTTGTGGGATTAAGTTTAATCGGAATCATAGCTCTTACAATAAACTTAATTGTTGCCGTCGTTTTTCGTTATATTTTCAAAGCGCCCATATACTTTGCTAATGAGTTATCGTTGTTTTTATTTGGAATGATTACTTTTTTAGGTGGAAGTTTAGGGGTGAAGAGATCGACTTTAGCATCCGTTACTTTTATTGTAGATAAACTCAAAGGAGTTTCGAAAAATATCGTAGTGCTATTTATTCAATTCAATATTCTAGCATTTGGTATATTAATCTTTTACTTCAGCTATTTCTGGATTACAGATAAAAATATTCTTAATCAGATGGCTTCAACGATGGCTATTCCCTTATGGGTTCCTTATTCGATCATTCCTGTTTCGATGATTTTTATTATTATTTTTAGCCTCGATAATATTTATAAAGGTCTAGCTGGAAGGGAGAAGACTCATGTTTAACACGGCTTTGTTTTTTATACTACTTTTCTTAGGTGTGCCGATTGCATTTGTTTTAGGTATTAGTTCCATTATCTATATCGTGACAACAGGCAATGTCGGTATTTTAAATTCTCTTCCACAAAGAATGTTTAACGGGGTACAAAATTTTGGGTTGTTAGCTATCCCTATGTTCGTACTTGTTGGTGAACTCATGAATTCAGGTGGGATTACGAAACGTTTAATCAACTTTGCCTCTGTAACGATCGGTTCCATTCGAGGAGGGTTAGCCTATGTCAACGTAGCGGCTAACATGTTTTTAGCATCGATTGTTGGATCGGCAAACGCGCAAACAGCGATTATGAGTCGAACGATCGTTCCTGAGATGGAGAAGAAAGGGTATTCAAGGGATTTCAGTTCAGCTTTAACAGCCGCTTCATCGATTGTTGGCCCTTTAATTCCGCCGAGTATGCCATTTATTATTTATGGGGTTGTCGCAGGACAATCGATAGGAAGTTTATTCATCGCTGGTATTATTCCAGGTCTCTTGTTTGCATTGGCGTTTTCTATCCTTATTTATTTCATTTCCATCAAGAGAGATTTTCCAAAAGAAGAACGGGCCGGTTATGGGACGATTCTGAAAACCTTTGGGTCGGTCATTCCCGCGCTAAGTATCCCAATTCTAGTCATTTGGGGAATACTTGCAGGCGTTTTTACACCAACAGAATCTGCTGCATTCGCTGTATTAATTGCCTTAATATCTGGGATGTTTATTTATAAAGAGTTAAAGATTAAAGATCTCCCTAAAATACTGATCAATACTGTATTAACATCAGCAACGGTGACGTTTCTTGTGGCAACATCTAATATTTTCGGTTGGGTTCTTACGTTTGAACAAGTTCCACAAATGATTGCTAGTGCTATTTTAGGCTTTGCAGAAAGTCCACTTGTATTTTTATTATTAGTAAACGTTATTTTACTCGTTGTAGGGATGTTCATTGATGGGCTTGCGGCTCTTATTCTTTTAGTTCCTATCTTGTTACCGATCGCCTTGCAATATGGCATAGATCCAATCCATTTCGGTTTAATCATGGTTATCAATTTAACACTAGGGTTAATGACTCCACCAGTTGGTACTGTGTTATTTATTACTTCATCCCTAGCAGATGTTAAATATGAAAAACTATTAAAAGCGTTAGTTCCATTTTTAGTTGTATCTTTTATCGTGTTACTAATTATCACGTATTTCCCGCAAATTTCAATGTTTTTAATTAATTAAAATGGGATCTATTATTTAATCAAAGGAGGGGAGCAGTCGTGAAAGTAACATACCTTTCTTACCCATTCAAAAATCCTATTCATTTTGTTGAGTCTTCCATTGCGATCGGAAATTTTGATGGAATTCACAAAGGTCACCAAAAGGTCATAAAAACGGCCATCGAAAAATCGAAGAAATATCAGCTTCAGTCGGGGGTTATGACGTTTTATCCGCATCCAAAAGAAGTTTTGGGTAAAACGGGTGTCACAAGCATTACTCCACTAGAAGACAAACTAAGAATTTTTGGAGAACTAGGAGTCGATGTTTGTTATGTTGTGGAATTCAATGAAGCTTTCGCAAAAATTACAAAAGATATGTTTATTCATGATTTCTTAATTCCCCTTAAGGTCTTAGCGGTAACTGTAGGATTTGACTTTCATTTTGGAAGGTTTGGACAAGGAAATCCAGAAGATTTTATTACGGCTAAGCGCTTTTTGTCAGTAGATATTATTGAATCGATTGATGCAAATCATGAAAAAATATCGAGCACTAATATAAGGAGCTTGATAAAAAGTGGCGGAATTGAACACGCAAATTTTATGTTAGGAAGGAATCACAAAATTAGATGTGAGCCCGTTGAAGTTTATGAGAGAAATCGATTGATGAATATTAGTCACTATTCGTTAAAATGCAAAGTAAGTCAAGGGTTTGCCTTCCCGAAATCAGGTAGTTATACGACAATTATTAAGAAGTCAAATGAAATCCTTTGGGGAATTGCATCATTTTCAAATGTTGAAAATGAAAGTGACCAGTCTGATTTGGAAATGATGGAGTTGGATATTGTAGGAGATTTGGACTTCACTAAACCTTATTTAGAGGTATATCTATTACAAAGAGTAAATGTATCGGTTGATACTGAAATCAAGCAGCGCTATATCAATTTTGTCTATGAAGAGCATTTAAGTATGCGTGTATAGGAGGCTTACAATCATCTATGGCACTAAAATGCTCTTTGATACGATAAAAGGAAAAGGCACTATTCGGCAATAATCTCATCTAAAGATTCCCCAGTGGCGGTAAGATGCTCATACATTAAATTAGCCGCTAATGTGGCTTCGCCTTGTTCTAATGCAGAAATAATTTTGCGATGTTCTTCTATTACCTCATCCATTCTTCCGTATTTTTTAATCGCTTTCAACCCTATTAATCGCGTAAGTTCATGTAAGTTAAGTAAAATCTCTTCAATTAATTGATAGCCAATAAAGCGAACGATGGATAAGTGAAATTCTTGATCGATTTCAATGAAGGTTAAATTATCATTGGCCTTCATTGCTTTGATTTGCTTGGCTCTTAGTTCTTTAAAGTAGGCTAATTGTTCTTCCGTAATTTGCCTTGCCAATTGTTCGATGGTTTTCGTTTCAATCGACTTTCGAAGCAGTAATATTTCTTCCTGCTCTTTTGGCGTGATGGTTTTCACTTTAAAACCTTTTCGAGGCGTTGATACAATTAAACTTTCTTTCATTAAATTTTGTAGTGCTTCCCGTACAGGAGTCCGAGAAATATTTAGGGAATCAGCCAACTGCGTTTCAGTAAAAAACTGATTATCCGTAATATCGCCCTTTAAAATAGCCTCTTTGATTTGCCTATACACTCTCTCTTTGGTTGTTTCTTCTTTATGAATGGGTCTTAAATTAAATTCGCTCATATACTCACCTATTTTTAGAAAACTCTAAAGAGTTAAGAGTTGTGTAATGACTTTTACATATTCCTTATAATGGTACTTTTTATTTGGTGTAATGTCAATGTGGCGCAATTCACTGTGACTCCCCGAAAAATATTGTTTCACTTAAAAATCCGTCACTATCTGAAATTTGTCAAAGATAGAGAAACGGGATAAGTGCCCCCTACTAGAAGCAGTGGGGGGCAGATTCGCATTGTTAGAATTAAAAATACAATAAAGGGATCATTGTTCCTGTATTTAGCGGTAAGTAAAGTGAGTATCCGTGTAACGTTTCTTCATGAATACTGAACTCAATTTCAACATAAGCCCAATCGCCACTCATCAGTGTTAACCCGATATAATTGCCTGTATCGTTTTGGATAGTCCCGCCAACTGGCCAAACCGTATTTCCGTTATGCTTTTTCAACGCTACCATTCCATTAGTAATTTCTTGAGGCCAATTACTTTCATTATAAACATAGAAGCTGACAACATGACGGTCACCTCGGAAGAAGCCACTTGTTTGGCTCACACTAAAGTAGGAAAATACCAGTCCAAGTTCTGTATAGACGGGAGGTACATTGTATATATATTCTCTGCCATCATAGTCATCGCTTTTTACTGAATAGTATTCCTCGTTGACTTCAGACGCATCTGATTTTTGTTCTTGTTGTTTTTGGCTTGCTGCTTTTTCTTGTGCCTTCTTTTCTTCCGCTCTTTTTTTCTCTAGTTCTTTTTCTTTTTCTTGTTCTTTTTCTTTTTTGAGTTGGGCTTGTCTCTCTTTTTCTTCTTTTCGCTCTTCTTCTCTCGCTCTTTTTTCTTCCACCGCTTTTTTTGCCTCTTCTTCTTTTGCCTCTTCTGTAGCTTTGATGTCAGCGATTTTGGCAAGTAATTGATGCGCTTCTTCAATTTGGTCATTTTCTTCTAGTACGGTCTGTAATAATTGTTCAGCTTCATTATACTTCTTGCTTTTTATTTTACTTTCTGCTTCTTTGACGAGCTCTTTCAGTGCGTTTTCTACCTGAAGTTTATTTTCTTTCTCGATATATTGGTGAACTTCAGCGATTAACGAAATGACTTTTTCCTCTTCAGGATGATTTTCTAAGATCAGTTCTAGTTCGGTTAGAGCTTCTCCATATTTTTTATCTTTTATGTAGCGCTCAACTTCTTTTAATTGGTTTTTAAATTCCTCTTCTGCAAGTTGTAATTGTTCTTGTTCTTCGATCAATGTATGAAGATTTGAGAGGAGTTCTTCTGCTTCTTTAAGTTCCAGGTTATAGGAGAGCGCTCGTTCTAAGCTCCTGACTGCCCTTTCATATTTATTCTCCTCCATTTGCGTCTGTGCACTTGCTAGCAGTTCAAATGATCGCTCTAGCTTTTGCTCTTCTGTTAATTCTGGAGCGGTAAACCCTACTAAGAAAAGGAGGACTATTGCTGAAATACTGTATGTTATTAAAACTTTTTTTCTAGTTTTCCGCTGTTGGTCCCCCCAACGAATAACCCACCTGGGGCGAATTAAACCAATGACAATAGCGACGATTGAGAGTAGGAATAGTAATGCAAAAATAGCTGTCCACACAAATAACACCTTCCATATAAGTAGTATAATAGTCTTGAAGTCTTTAGTGTTACTATTACATATCTAGGAATTTTATACAATAGATCATAATAAATATGTCTAAAAAAGACAAAAATTAAAGTTTATTACAGTATTATGTAAATATTTGTTAGTTTTATAGATTTATGGTAGTGTAGGCTTTGTGGTTGTGGTCCTTAATACCTATAACACAGGTCTTGTATGATAGTCAGTTTTAAATGATTTATGTCGGACTATTAAAAATCTCGTTAGAAAGGAAGAGACTGAATGATTTCTATCCTATTTGTTCTTACTATTCTTACTTTAATCCTTCTTATCGTCGGTCAGATTAAGCCGAAACTTATTTTCAGACAATCTGTTGGTACAAGCAAATACCCAAGATTACGAGTATTACTTTTGGTTGGATCGACGTTTATCTTACTATTACTCGCTACGATAACGTTTGGAATACATTGGAGTATTTTTATTTTGGCGGTCTCCTTATGTACGTCTCTTATATTTTTCTTATTTTTGCTGTTAGGATTAGTTTCACCTTCACTGGTGCTAAGAAAGGCGCTAAAAAAAACGCGCTGGGCGGTTATTAAAATTCATGGTTTATCCTTTGTTGTTTCTATTATTCTATTTGTTTTTGCTGGCCTCGTTATGGATCGCGTAGAGGAAAGTAATTCTCCGATATCAATGGCTAGCTATGTAGGAGAAAGAGTAAATGGAGAAAAACACGGGCAAGGCGTACTAGCAAATTCTTTTGAGAGTTATACAGGCGAATGGAAAAACGATTTGAGAGACGGAACGGGTACTGAGAGTTTTAAATTAGGTTCTCTGCTCCAAGGCTTTTATGATGGGGAATGGAAAGACGATCAAAAAGAAGGTTATGGTGTAGAAAGCACTCAAGTTTTATGGATGACGAGTAAATACGAAGGGGACTGGAAAAACGGTAAACGACATGGCGCTGGTGAGTTCACCGATAGAAACGGTAATATCTACTCTGGTCAATGGAAGGAAGGGCAGCCTTCTGGTGAAGGAGAATTCATACTAACGAATGGAGAACGGTATGTTTGCGAAGTCGAAGGTTTTAAACGACATGGCTATGGGACGTTAACGAATAAAGATGGTTCAATTGAAGAAGGGCAGTGGGAAAATGATCGACTGGTTGAAGAATAAATCAATAGGAGTGAGTTGATGCAATTTATAAAATCATTACTTTTATTACCTTTTAAAATTCTATTGTTTTTCCTAAAAGTGTGCTGGTGGCTAATCAAGTTGCCGTTTATTATTGCATGGGCAGTGCTGAAAAGCATTTATGTCGTCGTGTTTATTCCGTTGGACAGGGATTAGGGAAGCAAGGGGACGGTTCTTACAGGGGTAAAGTGAAAATAAAAGATTAGATGTAAAAACTCTATACTAGATTAAATTCTAGATAGAGTTTTTTGTTTTTGAGTTGAAATAATAAGAACTATTATTGCACTTGTCTCCAACAAAAAGAAAAAGTAACTACCCACCGATCTGACCAAAGAGTAAGGTAGTTACTTTTTCTAAGTATATTATTTGAAATTTCAGGTCAGCCGCTCTTCATGCGGCATGTCGTTGCATTGGCTGAGTGTTTACCGCACTCGGCCATTCTTTATTCTATGAGAATTATGAGCCCACCAAAACGTAAAAAAGGTTCAAATCAGGCCCTGGTCAGCTGATTGTAGATTAGATCCTAGAAAAAACATGTTATCACCAAAAAGGTGGATAACCTTCTATTTATACAGAGGGTTATCCACCTTTTACGAGTTACACACAGGGGACGAAAGGATTATTGGTACTAATGTATAGATATCCACAGGGAATCCATCACTGTGACACCCCGAATTATATAGGCGAAATGCCCTGTGTCGACCGGAAATTTGTCGAAGTAGTGGATATGGAGGAATTTGGAATTGACGAACAATTCAAAGGACAAATTCTATTCATAGTTTATGTAAGCACGCATCTTATAAGGTGCGGGTTACTCGACGTCTATTTTACTGCATTGTCGTGTGTTTTGGTTTCTGCGGACATTTTTGTTACTAATACGCAGGATAGAGGGTGTTGTCTCTACTACTGAAAAAAAGCCATTGTGTTGTGAGTAGGTGTGTACCATTATAATGGCTTTTTTAGTTGTTGCTTCTTACTCGGTAACGGGGAGTTTGAAGGTTAGTGTTTGATATCATCGAATAATTCACTTTCTAGTTCTATTAAGCATTTCTCTTCTTTATTTCATCCTCATTTCTTCATCATTTTTCAGTATAAACCTCATATTTGTTCATTCTATCTTTTACAACAGGGTAGAAAACACCTTCAGAGGGGTATACTTACGGGCGGGTTCTGTGAACTGCTCCCAAATCTGAAAGGAAGGGAAGGCAAAGGAATATGAAAGCTAACTTTACCTGCCCTGGTTTTTTTTAGTTCTTTGGTAACACGTGTACCATGAATGGGTTATGTTCGAGAGAAGTGTTATTTAGTCATGTTTGTTTGATTTTTTCATTTTGTCCTTTTTTGATGCATTTGGTTTGCCTCCAGAACGAGAAGAGGGGTTTGTTTCGTTAGCATGTTCAACAGCTTGTTCAAGTGCTTTTTTCATTTTTATTTCCTCCCAATTCTTATTAATCTGTTACGGTTATATGCTTACCCAAAAAGTGGTTTTAATTCATCGGGGTGTCACAGTGATACCCCGAAAAATCTTGTTTCACACGATGTTCCACGGTAGGTGGTGCTTCGGCAAATATTTTACAACCTATCTACAAAAACGCTTTCTTTAGCAATTCCCCTGCCTCAGATGCAGGCAGAGGGGGGCTGTAGTAATAACCTTGTCCATATTTACATCCGTTTTCAATTAAAAATTCGGCCTGTTTTTCATGTTCAATTCCTTCCGCTATTAAATCAAAGTCCAGCGTTTTTCCCATTTCGATCATGGTTTTGACCAACGCGGCTGTACAGGAATTGGATGTAACCTCGCTTACAAATGATTTGTCCAGCTTCACTAAGTCAATCGGTAAATTTCCTAAAATACTAAAAGAAGAGTACCCTGTTCCAAAATCATCAATCGAAATTTTGATACCGAGGTTTTTCAATTCTTGAAAAATCGCGGCCGATTGCTTAGGATTTTGCATAACACTCTCCGTTATTTCGAGTCCTAAATATTCAGGCGATAACTTACTTTCTTCTAGAACTTCTTTAACGGAATCTATAAAATATTGATCTTGAAATTGGCTGACAGACACATTGACGGCTACCATAATTCGAATATCAAAAGTTTGCTGCCACTTTTTATTTTGTTTGCACGCCTGTTTAAGCACCCATTTTCCAAGTGGAACAATCACTCCTGTTTCTTCAGCGATTGGAATAAATTCGGTGGGAGAGACGATGCCTAATTCTGGGTGCTGCCAACGAATTAACGCTTCAACCCCGTAAATTTCTTCTGTTATCAACCATACCTTTGGTTGATAATGCAAATAAAATTCATCGTTCATCAGACCACGTTTTAACGAACGCTCTATTATGGCTTTTCTGTCCAAAATGTTTTTATCTTCTTGAATATAGAACTGGTAGGTGTTTTTCCCGCTTTTTTTAGCTAAATACATAGCGGTGTCGGCCTGTTTAATCAGTGTTTCCGGATCCAAACCGTCATTTGGATATAAGCTGATCCCGATACTGGCCGAAGTGAAAAATTCGTGGGCGTCTAATATAAACGGAGTATAAAAGTCAATTATGATTCGTTCGGCAATCGCTTTCGCTTGGGCTTGATCTGAATTTTCAAGTACGACAATGAATTCATCACCGCCAAACCGTGAAACGACATCGCTTTCACGTACACATTGAACAAACCGTTGACTCACCTGTTGTAAGAAAGTATCTCCAATCATGTGGCCCAACGCATTATTAATGAATTTAAACCTGTCAATATCAATAAACAGAACGGCTAGACTTTGCTGATTTGTCTTATGCTGAGACAAGGTTTCATGAAGATAATCATTTAACCTGTCACGGTTCGGCAACCCTGTTAAAACATCATGGTATGCCATGTATTGAAGTTTTTCTTCTAATTGTTTTCGTTCTGTATTGTCATACGTCACACCGTTTAATTTTACGACATTTCCAGCAGGATCAAAGACAGGATTACCAAAGGATTCAATCCACTTGATTGCCCCGTCTTTGTGAAAAATCCTCCACTCACATCTATAAGGTGTACCTGATAACAATGCTTGAAAGTAATGATCGACTTTATCTTTATCCTCGGGATGGCAGACCTCAAGCCAAAGCTCGTAATTTTTCTCAAAATCCCTCTGAGTATACCCATAGATTTTTTCAATTCCTTTTGATACTTTTAATTGTTTATGAATAACATCATTAGACCAAAAAAATATGTGATTGTTCCGAAAAAGACTCTCGAATTCAGCTTTACTTTGTTGCAATTCTTCATTCAAGAATTTTGCCTTATCATACTGCTTACCTAACCACCTGACTACAGGTAGAAGTAAAATAATGAACATGGAATTACGAAATACGACAAGGCTACACTGTTTTCCACATGACGGTAAATTAAGATAATGATCGTAACAGCAATAGTGATTAAACAAATTGATATTCTCCCCGTATATTTCAACATAATTTTCTCCTTAAACATAAAAAAGTGACCTTCAAAGGAAATCAGCTTACATATCCCTTGGTAATTGAACTATTTCACCAGTTTTATTTATTGTGTCCAAGTTGTATGAGATTATTTTCCAAGATGAGAGTTTCACTGTTGGGTCAGACCCCGCTCTTTAATCGATGGTTATTTTGGTACCGTCATACTTTGTTAACGTAAATCCATCAAAGTGTTCATTATAGGTTTTTCTGAAGTCACGAAGGACCTCTATGGCTACTGATTAAGCGAGTTTGATACCCTCTATCCCGTCAGAACGCCAATGAACACCTGCTGTATCTCTCCCAAGGGCAATATTAGAAGCTAGTTTATTTAATTTTCCGCCTATTGTTAACCGTCAGTCTGAGTATGGAACTAATGAAAGTCCCATACTTGTTGAACACTTTAGATATAACTCTATCATCGAACCAACGAACGAAGACGAGGCTATGATGGATGAAGAGGAAGTCGAACAAAAAGTTATGGTTGATGAAGGAGATGGAGTAGCTAAAGAGGAGGAAATAGACGGGAAGAAGCCTATTTAACGGAAATTCGCCAAATCTCATTTTACGTAGGCTTAACTCTATCGGAACAAGGTTGAAGAAGTGGGAGAGTATATGGAAAATATTAATCGTATCATTATGGAAGTGGACCGAAATTTACTTTTAAGAATGCGAGTCATAACTTAAGATTATGACTCGCATTCTTTGTTAAGGATAGTCAATACAACTATCGAAATTATCAGGTCTACAACGTTTCAATCGGTTTTTCATTTTTACAAATCCTTTAATTACTCCGTATTTTTGGATCGAAAGAATAGCATATTGAGAACATGTTGGATAAAATCGACATTTCATTTTAAAGCTTTTTCGTGGTGAAATCCATTTTTGGTAAACTTTAATTGATGTGATAATCAAACTTTTTATCATTTTAATCTACCTCGTGAACGATCTCTTCTTTGTTAATAGCTTTTGAACTGCATTTAGGACACTTATCCAAATCCTGCACTTCCTTCAAGTTTTTTTCTGGAATGAACAACGCTGGTAAGCACCCTGTACAGCACATCATGTTTTTCCCTGTATTACTCATTTCGTTTCCTAAGTTTTGCAACTTTTCACCGAAGTTTTTCGTGACATCTTCTTTGCCGTAATACCATACATTCCCACAAGCTTTACAGGTACACTTTGTTTCCTTTATTTTTTTAGTCATCAACTTCACCCTCTAAAATACCATTTAGGTTATTGTTCAATTAATTTTTTTCAGTATACTAGTAAAAATTTTCATCTTTTTACAGAAAGTACAATAGTGGGATGTGAATTTTAAAAGCAAATTATCCAAATTAATAGAAGGAATGAAGAATTAATGAAGCCCAGTGGTAATATGTCAAACAATAAAAAGTAAAAAAATGGAAATTAAAAGAGGTCAAAAGAAAAAACGACTAAAAAAGGATAAACCAAATAAACCTCACATAATTCATAATTTTCACCTTATATTATGCGAAGCTGGGCATCGAAAGGATGTTGAATAAAAAAGACTTATCCTCTCCTTTCAGGTGGTGTATACAATTGATTGGTGCGTAGTAGCGAATACACCAATCGTACCAATTTTCTTGCGGTTAATATACGAGGAGGTAAACTGATGAAGGTAATGGCTAAAATATTACTTATATTTTTGTTATTTATTTCACTGAATGCATGTGGTGAAGCGGAAGTGAGTCCTGTAGAACAAGAAAAAGAACAGGAGCAAGAAGAACAAGAAAATGCTGCTGAAGAGCTTCAAGAAGAATTGGATGAAGCAGAAGAAGAGCCAGAGGGTGAAGGAGAAACGGAAGAGAATTTATCGATTGGAGATAGTGTTAATTTCAATGATATTGTTATTACTTTAAACGATGTTGCATATAGTCAAGGAAGCGATTGGGAGACACCTAATGAAGCAACTTTTCTACTAGCTGACTTTACCGTAGAAAATACATCTGATGAAAGTTATAATATTTCATCCATGATGAATTTCGCTATATATGATGAAGAGCATTTTAAACATTCTATAACTATCTATACAGATGCAAAAGGTAGCATGGACGGTGAGATTGGACCTGGAAGAACAATGCGTGGAGAAGTGGCGTTTGATGTACCAGAAAGTTCATATTATGAAGTGGTTTTTGAAGAGCCTTTTACGAATGGACAAGCCATTTGGGTAGTTGAACCGTAACAAAAAGAGGCTGGGACATAACTAAAAAGCTCCACTCTAAAGGCGAATAATCGCGGGATAAAGAAGCCAATAAATACAAAAATCCGAACTAATATACTTTTGTCCCAGCCTCTTCTTGTCTTGGACTTGTTTTATGGAAAAAGTTTTGTGATAGAAAAAATCCAAGAATTCAAAAACCAGTTCTGTATGTAGCGGGGATGATTTATTTACTAGATAAGTTAGTGCCGTTTGGAAATATGCTCACACAAACCGAGTTAGCAGAGGAATTTAAGATTTCTAGCAGCAGTGTTTCGACAAAGTATAAAGAATTAGAGAATGTACTTTGGGAAGATATTATGGAATTACAACAAAATCTTCTCGATTTTGATAGAGAAGATCTAGTTGATGAAGACGAGATGTTCGAGCAAGGGGGGATCTTTGAAGATGATTTCTTAAGTTCCAAAATGTCATTAGAACGTGAGATGGCTAAAGTCACTCAACTAATACAGGATAAGGACTTGGATTCAATAGAAGAAGTGAACGCATTTTTAACGGAATATTTGGACGGTGGCAGCACCCGACCTAATAGCAATCTCTCCAACAAAGATAAAGCACAAGACTTAATCTACGAAGCCTATGAAGCAAAGGGAATGAAGCGAAAAAGGCTTGCAGAGCAGACGTTGAAGTTATATCCAAATAGTCCTGATGCGTACAATATTTTAGCTATGTATGAAGATGATCCAGAAGAACTCTTTTTCGAGGGAATGAAAGCTGGGGAGAAAGAGTTAGGAAAAGCGTATTTCAATGAAAATAAAGGACACTTTTGGGGTCTAGTTGAAACTCGTCCATATATGCGAATAAAGTTGAATTATGCTTGCTATTTACTAGATACTGGTCGTGGGGAAAAAGCGATTAAACATTTCAAAGAATTACTCGAACTAAATCCAAATGATAATCAAGGTGTTCGTTTTGAGTTATTTGTTACATATGTAGAAGAGAAAATGTATGAAGAAGCGAAAGGCTTACTCGAAGAATATAAAGATACGTTATCGGCGAGTGCTACTTATAATCGTGCGTTGATCGAGTATTTACAAAATGGTCCGACCAAAAGAGCAAAGCAATTACTAAATAACGCAAAAGAAAGTAACCCCTATGTGATCGACTATTTATCTATGAAGAAACGGTTACCTACCGCTATTCCTAATGCCTATAGTCTAGGTGATGAGAATGAGGCAATCATTTATGCAGATCAACATTTACACCTATGGCATGAGGCTGAGGAGATCATTGAATGGTTAACTCGTAAATGAAAGGGAATAATTAATGGTGGAGAATAAGCAATATAGGATTATGTTTATCAGGGGAGGAATGTCCTGAATGGAACCATTAAAAGAAATACGCTGGAAACAAAGATTTGAGAACTTCGAAAAAACCTATACACTATTAAATAAGTTTTCTCAATAGGAGCTTAAAACAGACTTAGAGAGAGCTGGTATTATCTAATTTTTTGAAATTACTTTTGAACTAGCATGGAAAGTGTTGAAGGATTACCTTGAGGCAGAAGGATTTCTCGTGAAAAGTCCTATAGAAACAATTAAACAGGCCTTTCAAATTGGCTTAATTGAAGAAGGGCATGTATGGATGGATGCCCTAGCCAAACGTAATTTAACTACTCATACTTATGATGAAGAATTAGCCAGAAAGTTTGTCAGTGAAATCACTGAGAAATTCTTACCTGTCTTTAAGAAAATGTACGAAAAACTGTCAGAGGAACGATAATGATGTTTGGATTGTTAGAAAGGGACATTAATTATATCATTAAAGGATTATGTAAATTTACTGAAATCGACCAAGCTAAAATTTTTGGAAGCCGCGCTTTAGGTAACTACAAAAGTGGATCAGATGTTGATATAGCATTATTAGGACAAGAAATAACGGATAGAACGATAGATGAATTAAGTGAATTGCTGAATGAAGTATACCCACTTCCTTATTTTTTTGATATTCTACACTACTCAGCCTTAAACAATCAAAAACTTAAGGAACATATAGATACTGTAGGAATTGAATTTTACCGACGAAATTCGTAAGAGAATAATAGGGCTTGTTCTATCATTGATAAAGTGAGGGCAGGCTCTTTTTTGATTAAGGAAGGGAAAGGTATAATCAATTGGAAGAAGAATAAAAGGGATTAATCTCTAATCTCTAGATGTAGAAACAGAAAGAAACTAGAGGAATTGAAAAATATACCAGACCAAGTTGGAAAAATCTGCGCCAAAGTTAAAAATAAACCCTCTTTAACTCTTAATTAAACGATCATGAAGATGTGGGTAATATTAAATAAGGATTTCTAGCAATTGTAGACTTTTTGAAATTTTTCTACTCCAAAAAAATAAGTAACCACCTCCACTAATTTGGGAGTGGATAGGATGGTTACTTCGTATGAGTTTCTCTGACTAACATTAGCGAATTTAAAGCACCATTTTCTGTCTTCTTTGTAATTCAATTTTATTAAGTAATAGATTCAGATGCTTCTGTTCATCTTTACTAATATCAATAAATTGAACACCGTAGATGAATGTGTCTTTTTGTAAATATTCCTCTTTACGTATGAATTGTGCTTTTAATGTAAAAGGAATGTTTTTGATAGAGAAAGTAATATTGAAAACAATTTTTTGTTTGACGGGTAAATTATATGGACATGTAAATTTCAGTCCACTAACACTGATATCTTGTATTTTCCCAGTAAACTTTTTATGTTTTAATTGTTCAAGTTTTTTATTTTCAAAATATAAAAATTCACTTACACAATCTTCTGTAAGGGTAACTCTAAAATGTTTTCGACGATTGAGGTTTAGGTTCACCTGGTATGACGCTGTTTTTCTTTGATCATTAATCAAGTTGTTGTTGTCGACGTTCATGGGGGTTACTCTGTTCATTTCAATTTTTTTATTCTGTACAAATAAGATGGATAGAGTAGCTATAAATAATACTATTAACAGCAGCATTATAATTAGCTCCAAATCAAGATATATCATAGCTGTACCTCATATAATCTGTTCTAGTAATGAAGGCTTTCCTAATATGAAGCCTTGACCATACTGGATATCTAATGTTTTAGCTACAGCTAATTCGGAAGGAGTTTCAATACCTTCTAAAATCACTGAACAATCGTTTTGTACAGAATAATTATTCAATAGTTGAATATAGGACTGTTTTTTCTTTGAAAGGTGTAAATCTTTTGAAAAGTAGCGATCTAACTTCAGAAAATCTGGATCTAACTCGACGATGCTTTGGGCATTAGAATATCCCTTTCCTGTATCATCGATAGCAATCAAAAAACCAAAATTCTTTAAAACAGCTATTTTTTGCTTCAGTTCGTCCATTTTGTTATTAATCTCAGATTCTGAAAGTTCTAAAACAATTTGTTGACTAAGAAGGACATCTTCAGCGATAATTTTATTAAGAAAAGTTGGGAAATTTGGATGTAAAAGTGTCGATGGAAAGATATTTAAAAACAATTTTCCTTTACTTTTCGTTAAGCCTGCTGAACGGTAGGTGGAAATCGCTTTATGAATGGACCCCGAATCCAATTCATAAAGCTTTTTCTCTTTTCTAGCCTCAATAAACGTAGCTTCAGGATTAGGAAATAGCTTAGATCTTAATAAAACTTCAAATCCCAGTATGCGCCAATTGTTCAAGTCATAAATGGGTTGAAAATGATGATAGAAATTCTCCTCACGTATTAAATTGTTAATTAACACGAGTACGTATCCCCCTTTTTTATGTAAATAAAAAAGATGGAACCCGAAAAATAGGTATCCATCTTTACCAGTTCTTTCGGTAACCCAGCCGTCATAGTATAGTACCTTAGACCTGTGGCTTTGCGTCCTTATTTTTCAATAAGTTTGCCTTTATCTTAAAACTATTATTAATACATGTATTTATGTTTAATACTTTAACCACATTATAAATGAAATAAAAGAACTTTCCAACCAGTATAATACAAATTTTGATAATTTTTTGTGCAATTAGTTCTAAGCTGCCACAGTGAGACCCCGAGATTTGTCGAACATAATCCTTTAATGTTTTCCCGATATATGCGATGAGAACCTGGACTTTCGTTGGAGATTAGACTATATCAAATTACAGGAAGCCACTTTTTCACTTCCTTTTCCTCCTTTATGAACCCTTTTGATAATTACAAATTTATGATTTTTTTAGCAATGTACCTAAAAAATTATTTTTAGGTACATTGTTGTTTTTGTCCCTTTTCCCATATATACATGGTGAAAGGGGGTGAGAACATGCTTACTAATTCTCGCTTAGTGATTGTATTCGAAACAGGGATCAATCAAATCGGTGAGCCGATCTTGAAAACGAAGAGCTTTAACAACATTAAAATGGGGGCAACGAACGAGCAGTTAAAAGCTGTCGCTGATGCGTTAACACCGCTTCAAGGTTGGACACCTTATAAGATGGAACGCAGCAATACGTATAATCTTGAGGCTTAACTTTATGAAATGATGATAGAAAGGAGAGTTTAGGATGACGAAACGACTAGAACTTGTATTTGAAAATGAGCAAGCGAAAACGGTGACACTTTCACTCGACAACCCGGTATATCCAGTTGATCCGACTGCGGTTGGTGCCGCTATGGATGCGATCATTGCAGAAAATGCGTTTACATCAGCTGGTGGAAACTTAGTAGCGAAAAAGAGTGCGCGTGTTGTTGACCGAACAGTGGAAATGATTGAATTTTAATTATTAGCAGGGAAAGGAAGAGGCGAAGTTAGGCCTCTTCCTTTTTTAAATGATGAAGGGAGATTTTGATGATGGAAACGTGGCTACCGCTTTTAAGTGAGTTTGGCTTTCCTGTGATGGTGACTCTTTACTTGTTGCATCGCGTCGAAAAAAAGTTAGACATAGTCAACCAATCGATCGAGCGACTACCCGAAAGCTTAGCAACACTTCAATATTATGGAGGAACGGAGCAGAAGAGAAGTAGTATGTGAGGATGAGTGAACCATCTAGCGTAGGTGCTAGGTGGTTCTCGTCGTTACAAGTCTGTCAAAATTTGATCTTCTATGTCGAGAAATCTTTAAATCATGAAAAGTTGAAAATAAATAAGGTCAAGTTGAAAATAAAAATGCTGTGATCCATCTTCATTCAGTGGTTGCGTAAGTGTTCGTGACTCTCTACTTGCTGCACCGCGTCGAAAAAATAAATGTTCAGGTATAAATAAATAGTCTTAAAGAACTATTACATTTCAAAAGAATGGGATTATAATTATCTAGTCGCGACACAGTTAAATAAGAAGGGAAATTAGAAAAGTGAATAAAAAAATGATTAGTGCAATCATTACTGTGGTGTTTCTAGGTATTAGTGGATATTACTTTTTTCAAAATGCCTCAGGCAATACAGATTTAATGTTAACGTATATTGAGGAAACGAATCACTTAACAGATAATTATAATCTATTACTTTATGAAGAAGAATTGATTGATACAGAAGAGGAATTAGTGACTTTTACTGAAAAGGTACTCCTGCCTTCATTAGATAGTATTATAGCTGAGGCTAAGCAGTATGGAGATAGCATCGAAAATGACAAGCTAAAAGAAGTTCATAATTTGCATGTACAAGCATTGGAGTTACGTCTTCAAGCGGATCAAGCTTGGTTAGAAGGTGCTGAAGCGGAGGCACTTTATGTCGAATCAGATACTTTCTACGAGAAGTACGAGTCGAACTTAAACAGTCTAGCCCGTCAGTGGGGAGTAGAGATTGAATGGGAAGAGACTGAAAATGAAGAATAATAGGATGCCCACTCTTAGGAGTGGGTTATTTAATTTATGATCAAAAGATGCTACAATTTAACTCGTTGGTTCAAATAATTTTCACTGGGTCTCTTTCCGTGAATTTAATGATTAAAGATTGTTCAGAATGACCTTATAGATTTTGTGATAATATAAAAGGAAATATTGGGATGTACATTAAGAAGTGTTTAATACATAAATTCTACATCCTTTCGATTGGGCAGAAAATATATAGTAAAGTGAGT
This sequence comes from Alkalihalobacterium alkalinitrilicum, assembly GCF_002019605.1. NCBI lineage: Bacteria > Bacillati > Bacillota > Bacilli > Caryophanales > Bacillaceae > Alkalihalobacterium > Alkalihalobacterium alkalinitrilicum. The sequence continues at coordinate 4,180,124 of NZ_KV917368.1, forward strand.
AGATGAAAATGAAGAAAAAAGTAATGGTTGTTTTTGGAACTAGGCCTGAAGCGATAAAAATGTGTCCATTAGTTAAAGAACTTAAAACACGGGACAAGCTGGAAACGGTTGTTTGTGTTACAGGTCAACATCGAGAAATGTTAGATCAGGTATTAAGTGCTTTTCATGTGGTGCCTGATTACGACTTATCGATTATGAAGGCAAAACAGACATTATTTGATGTGACGATAAATATTTTAGAGAAAATGAAAAGTATTCTAGAAGAAGTGAAACCAGATGTAGTATTAGTCCATGGCGACACATCAACTACATTTGTAACAGCTTTAGCTTGTTTTTATTTACAAATTCCTGTAGGTCATGTTGAAGCTGGCTTAAGAACATACAATATTTATTCCCCGTATCCAGAAGAATTCAATCGTCAAGCAGTTGGTGTCTTAGCTCAATATCACTTTGCTCCTACGGAAATGTCAAAGGAGAACTTAGTGAAAGAAGGGAAGAACATAGAAACGATCTATGTTACAGGCAATACAGCGATTGATGCTCTGAAAACGACCGTTCGTGATGATTATACAAACGATCATTTAGAGTGGGTAGGAGATAGTAAACTAATTATGATTACGGCTCATCGTAGAGAAAACTTAGGTGAACCAATGAAAAATATGTTCCGAGCGATCAAGCGGATTGTTGATGAGCGTGAAGACATTAAGGCGATCTATCCAATACATATGAACCCTGTAGTTAGAGAAGCAGCTAATGAAATATTAGGCAATTGTGATCGTGTGAAAATTATAGAGCCTTTAGAAGTATTGGACTTTCATAACTTCCTTTCTAGATCGTATTTAATTCTAACCGATAGTGGCGGAATTCAGGAAGAAGCTCCTAGTCTAGGTAAACCAGTACTAGTGATGAGAGATACAACAGAGCGTCCTGAAGGCATTGCCGCTGGAACCTTGAAATTAGTTGGGACCGACGAAGAAATTATTTATAATACATTTAAGTTATTGCTCGAAGATACAGTAGAATATGAAAAAATGAGCCAAGCAAGTAATCCTTACGGTGATGGCTTAGCTAGTAAGCGAATAGCCGATGTTTTGGAGAGTAGTTAAGGTGTCAATGTGCGTTGCGATCCCAAAAGTAGACAATATAAATTCGGATTTTATTTAGGAGACCAGGTTTGACAAGGCTTGGTTCCTTTTTCTTCTCATCATCATGAAGTGTCTCAGATAGGCGGAAGCCCATCAAGGAAAGCACTTGACAGCCTTCCGCCTATCTGAGGTGAAAGTTGTCAAGATGAGAAGGAGAAAATGTGGCATGTATGCCCTGTGGTTAACTCGCTTTGACATATTGAGCGGGTGTTCTATAATCTAAAACTCCTTGGATTCGATTATGATTATAATAGTGGGTATAATCATGAATGATTTTTTTAGCTTCTTCTAAATCTTTTATTGTTTTTAGTACTTTACGTTCTGCTTTTATAAAGGAGAAAAAGCTCTCAATACATGCATTATCAATGCAATTAGCCTTCCTAGACATGCTCGGATTAATCGTATAAGTTCCCATTAATTCTTTCCATCTATTAGATCGGTATTGCATTCCACGGTCAGAATGAATGATTAGTTTTTCATCAATTACTCTAATTTCCAGTGCATATAAAAGTGAATCTTCTACAAGCTGAACGTCATTTACATCAGATAATTGATATCCTACTATATAATTGTCGTGAAGATCCATTACGGCAGATAAATATAATTTCTTATTACCTATTGGAAATTCAGTCACGTCAGTCACCCATTTTTCGCTTAATTTGGTAGTTGAGAAGTCTCTTTTTAAGAGATTTTCATAAATATGACCAGCGCCTAATGTGTTTTTCCCACTAATAGATTTCCTTTTTTCTTTGCGTGCTTGGCTTTTATAGCCTAACTCTCGCATTAATCTTCTTACTACTTTCTCACTTACATCGATATTATACTTATCTCGTAGTTCTGCGTGTATTTTTCTATACCCATAGTTTTTATCATGGTCATGATAACTTATACCAATATATTCCTTTAACTGTTTATCTTTGGGAGATTCCTTTTTCTTTTTTCTTTTAGTTTTCACATATTTATAGTAGCCAGCTCTAGTAACCCCCAAATTTTCACACATTTTTGAGATGGGGTATTTTGACCTTAATAAATATATAGCTTCGAACTTTAACCTTTTGCCTCCCTTCTTTGAAGTTGTAGGTACTTTTTTAGCAATTCATTCTCCATTTTCAGCTCTTTAATTTGTTGATCTTTATCGATTCCGCGATAGGTTCTAATTTTTCTATTTAAGCCTGCTTCGCCATAAGTTTCATATTTTTCAATCCATATATAGATATAGTCAGGATCTTTAACATCATAGTCTTTCGCAACAGTCTTAACACTTTCACCGGCTAGGACTCTTGTAACAGCCTCAAGTTTTAGTTCGGGTGAATACCTGTTATTAGTTTTATTAGTAGACATTCAAATTCGCTCCTTTTACCCTAGTGATAGTCAAAAGTTCCCGAATTTATACCTGTCAACTAAGAGGGGCGCAATTCACTGTGTGACACCCCGAAATATCGTGAAAATTGTCGATAGAGCGATAGAGAGTAGTGGAAGAGGTTCTGCCTCCTCCTTTTTCATGAAGAAAGAAAGGAGGATTTTATGATGGAGGCATTGCTAACGCTTTTTAAATGAGTTTGGATTCCTTGTGTTCGTGACCCTATACTTGTTGCATCGTGTAGAGAAAAAGTTAGACATGGACAACCAATCGATCCAGCGACTACCAGAAAGCCTAGCGCTGCTTCAGTTTTATGGAAGATCTGATCAAAAGAAAAACAGTAAATAAAAGTGCAACGAAGTAATAACTAGAAAAAGTTCTTTTCTGTCACAGTGACGACCCGAAATTTGTTTATAAAATTTTATGATTAATTTTTGTAACTCCTCTCCACTGAATCCTCAACGCTCAACACTCTCATTTCACTTGATTGTAACTCAAATCAGAGTGTCTTCAAGTATGATTAGCAACCTGACATTTAAATAAAAATTACAAAAGCCACGTCCCTTGTCCCTTGGCAACGTATTTATGGTCATCATTTGGACCTCAGCTAACAAACATTAGGAGGGAGGTAAACGCATAGTCTAATTAATTCCACTTTATTGTAAATTTTTGCTTCTTTTTATAAAATGAAGTATAGATTTTTTTAAGGTGATCTACCAAACGAGGTTGACTTTTCTATTAAACTAATTTTATCAACTTGTTTATTGTTCAGGTTTAAGAGTTTGTTTGTTGCGATCTTATTAGAATAGGGAGCTAAAAAAATAGTAGTGAAGGAGGTGGAGATCAGTGACGGAACGTACTTCAGAAAAAATTAGTAGTATTGTAAGTAAGCTCAATTGTTCAGACTGTAAATTAATTAATTTTGCGAAAGGTGAGATCCGCTGTAAAGCTGATAGTTGTTCATGTGAAAACAAAAAAATTGAGCACAAAACCATACTTGACCTTTATGCTAATCTCTATTTTCATTTAGATAATATTAACTTAGCAGAATTTGAGACGATTATTCAGGATGACGATGGATTGTATCAAAAAATTCATCAAGAGATAAAGGACGCATGGAAACATCATACACGGGAGTATCCGTACGATACATATGATGACAAGGATTTATCAGTTGAAACGAAACAACGATTTGAAAAATCTTTACTGGTATCTTCTAATCTTGAAGAATTATTACTTACGATAGTTAGTTGGTTGTATATATTAGATGAGCACCTTGCTGGAATAGGAGATGATCTAGATCAGTTTCGGTTTGAAATGGAATTGAAAACGGTCCGAGGAATATTAATTCGGAAGAAACCCTCTATTATTACGGAATACTTTTCAGAAAATGAAATTAATCCACCTGTTAATCCCAATTACATTTCTCTAATTGCAAATGTAAAAAACTTTCAGCTTGTTCAATCGAAATATCAATATTATGAAGTAAAACATCAACGAATTTATCCGTTTGAATTACTTCAAGGAAAAACGATTGAAGATATATCCGTTGGTTTCCTACCAGGGAATCTCACATTCGAAGACTATAAATGGGAAGTCAGCAGTGAAGATGAGAACTATAATAAAGCATTTGTTTTTCAAGAAATTATAAACGCAGATTATTATGATCATGTAGAAAAGAACATTGAAAAAGTTTTAACCAAAAAACCAAACTTCATTATTCTTCCCGAACTGGCGGCGCCATGGGAATTACAAACTAAGATTAAAATACAAATAGAAGATCATTTTACAGAGATTGATGCCAAAGGATTACCTGAGCACCTAGCCTTACTTATTTCAGGTTCGTTTCATGAAAAAACAACGTTGATCTTTCCTCATGAACAACACAAGGCTGAAAAGTTTTATAATGTATCATCGATTGCTCTAGGTGACGGTAGTGACTTCTATCATGTATGCAAAATGAATAAGTTTAAAGTTGTTAAGTACAAAGGTTATCAAGGAAGTTTAGCAGCATTTCGAGAAAATCATGGTATTGAAAAAAGCGCATTTGATAAGCGGGAAATTAAGATTATTGAAACACCAATAGGGAGAATCGCCATATTAATTTGTGTTGATTTGCTGAACATTAATGTTGAAGAAATTATCACAGAGCGGCATGTTAATATCCTTTTCGTCATGACATTAACCCAAAGTCCCTCAACAGGGAAATTTTTGAGAAGAATGCAAGAGTTAGGAGAGCGTTCGCAAACAACAGTTATTATCTGTAACAATACGGGTTCTTTTCAGAATAGCGACAAAATTGTTGCTTATTTTCCAGGGATTAAAGAGCCGTTTACAAGTGATCAAGATGGGGAAGTTTATACAATAAAAGAGATGATTGAAGGCGCACAAAAAAACAGTGCTAAAAAAGAGAGAAAGAAAAGATTGCTAAAAAAAGTAAAACTACATACAATAGACAGTAAGGTGTACTATCTGTGTACTAAAAGGGATGCTGAGGAGGGATAGAGATGGAACATAAAGTAATGGAAAAAATAAGGACATTACGGAAGCGTTTAAATGATGATCCAGAGCAAGTTAGCTATGATCTATATAGTCTAGAGAAGTACGTTGCTGAATCGCTACTTGAGCGTAATTTTGCTATTCCCAACAAAGTAAAAAGTAGTTTAGAACGACAATTTGCAAATCAGAAGCCTGAAGATATGCGTAGTTATAATATTGGTAAAGCGCATACGCTCATTGAATTAATTTCAATTATGAAAAAGCCATATGACCTTGACCAAAAAGTGAAAGAACTTAATGATTTAGATAAGAAAATCTTGAAATATATTGCCCATCACAGGGAAGTTACCCCGACAGCTATTCGTAACGAAATTAGCGAGTTGAATGATAACAAGCAATACACAAGTAATGTCTTAAGTAAACTAAGGCAAATTGATATGATTGCAGCCCATCAAGTTGGAAAATATCGCTGGTATTTCCTAACTATATTAGGAGAAGAGATTGTCAATAAGATAGAAAAGGTTGAAGAATTTGAACAGAAACTCAACCAAATAAAGTCTATGCTCGCTCAGAAAAAAGAAAAGCTGTCTAAACCAGTACGTAAACAACCTATTTCCCGTGAACGTGCTTTAAGTCATAAAGGATTTATAGCTCAGCATATGTCGGTAGAAGAGACACTTCAGGAAGTTGCTAGTCTACTTTCCTATTCTAAAGCCAATAAAGAGAAATGGCCATCGGCAGGTAAGGTCAATAATCAACACAAAATGGATTATGAAGCAGGACATTACACTGCTTTGGGTAAGGAAGGGGAGGGAAGTCGTGACTTCGAAGAAATCCTTCAGTAATTTTAATAATTGGTTTAATCATCTTGATTTTGCCTTACAAGCAGAATTTATTGAAGCATTAAAAACAGATGATGTGCTTAACTTTTTCTTAGCTTATGAAGTTGAAAAAGAAATAGAGATTGAGTTTAAAGAGATCTTCACTTTTATCGATCAAAATTTACGACAATTTGATGAAACAAAGACTGCCGAAGGTCTATTAACACAAGGAATTGAGGATGTCCGTTTAATTGCTGATCTAATTGGCAATGGAAAAGAAGGATTAAAAAGGTATTTCTCAGCTAGGTTTCTAAGAGAAACAGATGATGTTTCTTTTCAAGAGATGATAGAAACGGTCATAAGAGAGGTAATTGTCGAAAAAAACTATCGAAGCATAAAATCTTTACTGAAACACTTATCCTATGAAGTACATGCAGAAGATGCAACTGATTCATTTTATACGATCATGAATTTAGCGAGTAGTTTTTGTGTTGAACCTCTCTCTTATGAAGACATTGAGATAGTCATGGTCAAAGATCTTGAGCTGTCTATCGAAAAAATGAACATAATGATAGAAGCGCTTAAAGCTAACCGTGAGGCAATGGAACGTTTCTTTCTCTTTCTAAGCCTTAAAAAGCTAAATCGCAAAATCAATCAACTTGAAATAGACTGGTAAAAAGCAGGGGCGCAATTCACGGTGACGCCCCGAAATACCCTGAAATTTGTCGGAAGAAACTAAATTCAAAGTTCACGTTTTGTTTGACAGTACTTTTTACGTTTTTCTATAATAAAACGTAGTTTGCTTCAGATTTTCTCTTCTTATATTATCCGCATGTTTATCCTCATCTTATTACTTATCACTTTTTGAAAAATTCCTAGTGTAAATACTCTTTGGGAGGGATGTATTTTGTCTGTCGGTGGTGGCCCACTGTATGAGTAGTAGAAGGTGAGTGATTATTGCTGATCAGTTTTATCACATTGTTTGTCAAGGCAACCGTCGGGAGCTGTTATTTCATGATCGCAATAATTTCGTTGAAATCTTATATATGTTAGAAAAGATTTGTGCAAAAATCCCCTATGAGCTACTCTTCTATTGCTTCATGAGGCGTCACTGTGACGACAACACAAACTTCAGCAACGATACTTTGTATCATAATAGTTTCGCATACCGTTTATTTAAAAGGGCCATCACTTTAGAAATCGACTCTTTTTGAGAGCGTAATTGTAAATGGAAATGGTTAGTCCGAAAAATCTTGTGTTCCACAGTGTGTTTTACGGCCGAAAGTTTTTCTGTTAAAATCTGATCTAAAAAATTATATAAAATGGTGGTTTAATTTGTCGTTGAACGAGGTATAGCGTCGTGAAGGTAATTCTAACGGAAAACGACGAATTTTTCTTATTCATTCCACTTAGTTTTATTACTAACTTAGTGGAACGCTGTATGGCTTAATAAAGTGAAATTCTTAAAATGAGGGGTGTTCGTATGGGTCATCGAGAAAATATAGAAATGAGTAAAGAAGAAGAGGAATATTTAAATGAAGAATGGCTCGAATTAGTGGAGTTGGCAGAACTTTTAAACGTATCGAAACAAGAGTTTAAGCAATACTTAAAAGAAAAATCAAAAAACAAAGTGTTGAAAGGTTGAAGGGCGATTAAGTATAAAGTTCTATGATAAAAAGAGTAGGGATAATCTATGAGGGAGTATTGTCTCTATGTATTGAATACTGGATACATATTAAAAGTAGTAAGGTAATGGCACTCTATGATCAGAGGGTTTATTTCGTTTTATAGATTTATTATCTTTACACGATTGCTATGGATAGAGTGGTAGATTATAAGCTGTGGGTAGTATAGAATAAGTACTTGAAGAATTTAAGGAGTAGTTCCTTAGGAGTTAAGAAAAATGTATAAAATACTTGCATGGACAGCCGTTATCCTCTGGATGGCGCTTATTTTCTACCTCTCTCATCAACCCGCAACCGTGTCGAGCGAGTTAAGTGAAGGAATAACAGAGGTTATTGTAACAACAGTTGAAAAAGTTATACCTCATGCAGATTTTGATCTTGGTACTTTCAATCATCTTGTCAGGAAAAATGCTCACTTTTTTGCCTACATGATTTTTGGAGTGTTAACGCTGAACGCGTTAAGGAGAAGTGGTGTAGTTGGCTACCGCAGTATGGGGTGGACCTTATCCATTTGTATCCTTTATGCAATTTCTGATGAAGTGCACCAGCTGTTTGTTCCTGGAAGGTCAGGTGAAGTAAGAGATGTTCTCATTGATACCGCTGGGGCAATTGTTGGGATTGGGATGTATTGGTTGATCGCGAAACTAATGAGAAGACGAAGTACTCGCTGAGTTCATGGTGAAACATGCTTGGCGGGTATTTTTTATATTTATCTACTAAGGAAGTAGTGTCATCTTTTAACGATCAAAGGATTTGTATACATCTACATCCATAGTTACATAAATAATAGACTTTTTGCTAATAAATCTGAACAAGCTGGTAACTAAAGAAAAGGTAACACAAGAACAGTGAATTTTGTGTTGGATCTATCACTAGCAGGATAGACAGTTGATGATTGTAATGGTCTTACAATCACCGAGTAGCCCGAACAATGTCGAAGGTCATTCTGAAAAAAGTCCCAAATTGTCGTAAGAAATTCCTAGTTTGTCTACAAAATTCGCCTTACTTCCACGCGTATTTTTGGTAAAGTGAATGAAAACGTTTACTGGGGTGAATAAGATGTCCTTCGAGTTGTTGCTAGATGCGGTACTAGGTGAGAGAGAACTATTTCATGTTATTGACTGTACAGTTTGTGGAAGCGAAGAAATTTATTATGTTGATCCCATTTCCAAACAACAAATAGGAAAAGCTTGTTCACAATGTGGGTTTGTCCAAAAATTTGAGTTTGACCATCAAGAGTAGTCATTGAGTTAAAGGAAATTGCTACTCAGACTTTTTTCGATTAAAGAAAAGTTACTTAAAGGGCAAACACTTATGGAGACAGATAGGTATTAAAGCTCATTACGAATTAGTAGTGTGCTTTTTTATGTGCTCTGAAAAGGAATGACTGGAAAAAAGATTATTTTTATTGAAAGACAAGCTCAGGACTTAAAACATACTTTACCCTCTTAATTATTTTAGGAAAACAAGTCTATAGTTGTGGTAAAATAGACATAAATCAACATATTTCGTGTGTTGTGATCATTTGTAGGGGGAAAGAAGTTGTTTAGTCAGTACTTACCGAATATTAAAGGCGACGACAGTATTGCTCTTTTTGTTATTTATCGTTACAGCTTGTCAGACGGACGATACCACAAGGGAAACGGTAGTTAGGGAAAAACAACAGGAAAAGAAGGAAACCTCATTAACGCAAATTGCTGCTGAGACGGCCACGAAAGTGAACAAGCCTGTTTCGTGGGACCCAGGAGTGGCAACAACGGATTTAATGCTCCCGTTAGAAAATTCAAGACCGCGTACGACGGACGTTACCCATGTGATGCTTCACTTTATGAGTAATGGGGTGAATCAACCTGACGATCCATTTAATATGAACGATATCCGATCGATCTTTACCGATTACGGGGTTTCAGCGCATTATGTTATTGATCGGAAAGGGCATATTTATCGCTTTGTGGGAGAAGGTCGGGTTGCTTTTCATGCGGGGAGTGGAAACATTTCTGGTTACCCACAATATAAGGATAACATGAATGATTATTCGATCGGTATTGAACTTCTGGCGATCGGAACACGTAAAGAAATGGTAGCGATGATTCCAGGGTTTCCGTACGACTAAATAGCTTCTGACGATATCGGATACACGTCAGCTCAATACAAAGCGGTGAATTCTTTATTGGACGATATTTACATACGCTATCCCACCATATCAAAAAGTCGAAATCATGTCATCGGACACGATGAGTACGCACCAGATCGAAAAATGGATCCAGGGTCCTTATTTAACTGGTCGCGGATTGGGTTTTAATAGAACAACAACAAAAAGAATAAACCGACTACCTTCTGTGAGTAGTCGGTTTATTCTTTATATGAGTGTGAAATTTACTGTAGTTATAGATTCACTATTTATCCAATAAAGTGGGGAATATGGTTAATAAGAGGTATCAAAAGGCTTTCACAAACTCACTTAACGAAAAAATACATCAAAGATCGTTAATCCTAGTGCAATACCGCCGCCAAGCATAATATAAGCTAATACGATGAAAAACACCCAATTTTCGCTAAATATTTTTTTCATAGCAATCACCATGATTAGTTTTTCAAAAAGTGGGGGGAATTATTCTTGCGAAGCATTGGTTCATAGGTAGAACGCGAAATGCCGCTTTAATCATTGTGAGTGCCTTGAACGGGTTTATAATCAGAAGTACATAGTCCAGATCGCTTTAGGCTATGCGAACGAGTCAATCGAACGGAACTGGTTCCCCTTTTGTCAATCGTTCCCCGTATTATTTCAATACGTATGCAACCGATTCGTTAAACTTCCCTTTTTGTAAAAAAGCACTCAATGCTGGGTGCTCGCATGTTAAAGACTAGTGTTTTTATTCAATCTTCAGAAGGACCGAATATCTTATTAAATTCATTTTTTCCGATTTGTTTTAACGTTTCGTAGTCTTCAGTAGAAAATCGATCCTTGACCGTTTCTTTTATCTCCGCGAGGTCCTCTGCAGTAATTCCACTTTTCACTTGTTCAACGTAGGCTAACAACTCTGTTAACGAAAATTCGTTTAGTACTTTTGTGATAGCGTCATCTTTTGATAGTGTTGGATCGTCTTGCTCTTTTATTGGGGCCTCTTCTACAGTTGGATCAGGAGTGAGTTTGGGTTGAGGTACTGAAGTTCTATGTAGGTTTTGTTCTTCAACTGTTCCATTTCCGATCCATTTTTCTGGAAGGAGTTTATCTTCTTCAAAAAACTGATGTTCGGCCATTAAGCTTTTCCCAAAGTTTGTTCCTGTTAATATAAAGAAGGCAATGAAAGCAAAAAGAATTAAGCGTAGCAATGATATTCACCTCAAATTATGTATTGATTATTGATTATTAAGTATTTTAAACGATTCGACTTCGTGTTTTTGGTGTCTCGTCCGTTATTGAAACAGCAGCTATCCACTTGTCACAAATGTAATAAAGTAGAGTATAGGAAAGGATTCCTAGACTATTGATCATCAAGTCGATGAATAAACCTTCTCGATAGAAAAAAGGTTGAGCGAGCTCAGTTCCAGCTGCAAATAAAAGTCCGATCACCAGTGAAAGTTGAATGTTTTTACAAACTTGAATGAGTAGTAAGGCAAGAATGAAAAAGCAGATAAAATGGCCTGCTTTTTGCAAAATAAATGGCAGACTAGGATTCGCATAGATCGCGATATCAAAAAATTGACCAAAGGTTGGTTCTGTTGTCACTTGAAATTGGACAGGTTCTCCCCGCATTATACTAGTAAAATTTTTTGTGCATGTGAGAATGATTAATAAATAAATCCACATGACAAGTAATAAAATATACATTCTGTTCCAGCTTTCGTGTTTTTATTCATAGTGTCGACAGTAATTTATAAATACATACCTGTTACGTAGGGAATAAAGTCAAATTACCCGAATTTTTGATAAAAAGTCCCAAAAATTATATACGAATGGCAGGAAAATCTATATAATAAATAGTGGAATATTGAGTGAGGAGTTTTATATGAAAAATATTATATTTGTTTTGTCGATCTTACTTTGTGTAGGACTTTTAGTATTTGGAAAAATACAATATGATCAAAAGTTGAATGAGATTGCTCAAGATGCGAGTACCGAAAAGAATATAGCTACAAGTTTACAGACTAGTAATCAACCAGTTAGTAATATTAGTCATGCAACAGATATTGAGTCTATGGAAGGGTTAAACCCAGAGTTAAAACAAAAGCTAATGGCAGCAGTAGAAAATAATCAACGTTTACGAGTTGCTTTGTTTGGGTCAAATGCAATGGCTGTTGAGGATGATAGTGAAACGCCTTGGGTAGATTTACTAGTACAGGAATTAAATGATACTTTCGGTGAACACATTTTAGATGTTACTATATTTGAGGTCGGAAATCGGACAACACACCAAGTGCTAGAGGCTGGTTTACATAGTGAAGTAGTTGACTTTCAACCAGATGTGTTAATTTTCGAACCGCTTATCTTCAATGATAACGGGAATGCGACAATGAATATAACATTACCGAATGTTACGACGATTCTTACTGACATAGAGGCAACATCGCCTGATGTTTTCGTTGTTATCCAGCCACCGAATCCTATTTATCGACCAAATTATTATTTGCAACAGGTAAATGAGTTAAAAGCATATGCGGAAGAAAGTGGCTACACATATCTAGATCACTGGGAAGTGTGGCCTGATGTTACAGATGAAGAAATTAATGACTACATTGAGGATTCACGTCCAAATCAAAGGGGACATGAAGTTTGGGCGAGTGCAGTCATTCAATTTTTTACAGGAAAAAATTAAACTAGGAGATTTATAATGTCGAAGCCAAATCCGTTACTTGATATTTTGTTAGATGCCTATAATAAGGGTGAAAAAGATGGCACTGAGTTAAAAGACCTGATGAATGATATTGAGCAACATCTACGTATACTCATTGAGAGCCCTGGAAAATAACGCTGAAGAAGCTACCAGATCGCGTAAGGGCGGATGGTAGCTTTTGTATAGTTTAGGAGTTTATATTTATGTAATTGAGCGTTGTTTTAACCTAGACACTCTCCCTTACATTGCCAAAAACTAACATAAAAAACAGTATAAGCATAGTAATGTAGGGGCAGGCGAACCGTAATCTATGACAAAACTGGTGATTTTATGATGTGATCGATCAATCCTTATAATCCCACATAATTTTCCACTCGCGTTCCTCTTTAGCAACATATACTTCTTGTTTAAAGTAAAACTTTCCGTATTTCCCACGATAAGATTTTGTCACAGTTACGTTATAAACCGTGTCCATCGGCTCGGCATCGTTTGTGATTTTCCATTTTCTTTTTTTGTTTGGTGAACTTAAAGAGTAGGTAAACGAATCAGCACCAAAATGACTCATAAACACATGCGCGCGGTCTTGGATATAGCTTGGCTTTGGGAACCGTCCTTGAATTTCTGGATGCAGCAGTTCCCATGACGAAGAAAACCGACCTTGTTGTTCTAATTTATAAAATTCATTGACGACTTTTGTAGCCTGGTTTGCTTGAGATGGCCATAGAAGGAGGACGATGAAGGCTAATCCTGCAACAGCAACGATAAGTAGTAGTTGCGGTGGGAGTTGTTTTCTTTTAAGCATACAAAAACTCCTTGTCTAGGTGATGTATAGTTCATCTTATTCAGCGATTAGATGAATTAGTATGGACAAATTTGAAGCCTTCATCTGATGACTTATGTATTCTTTACTTTGCATATAATATGGAATGTTATATTAAATGAATGAATATCATGTAGTTGAAGGGAGATGGTATAAAAAATGACATCAGAAAGACACGATTATTACAACCCCTCGCACTCTTTACATGATGAATGTCAAAGGTTAATGTACTATCATGTTACATTAACGATGAATGACGGAAGCACATTTGACGGAATCATTGACAATGTTGGAAATGATCAAGTTTCGGTGTTAGTAGGTGAAGATGTGATGGAAAGGGATGAGGAGAGCGATTCGTATGATCGCCAGTTTGCTCCTTATGGCTATGGATTTCCTGGAAGACGTTTCAGACGCTTTCGCCGTCGTCAGTTTCCCCTTGCTAGCTTAGCTGCATTGGCCTTATTACCTTACATCGTTCCACCACCAGTGTACCCATATCCATATCCTTACCCTTATTATCCGTATTATTAAGTAAATATGGCGATTAATAAGTAATCATTTAGGAGAGGGTCAACATTTCATGTTGGCTCTTATTTATAGTTCGTTGGAAATGGGACTTTGAGGAATGAAGCCCGTGAGCGAGAGAAAAATAGATAGGATTTGTGAATTAACTCTCGTTCATAAAAAACCAGTGATTTCTTCAAAAAAAAATCACTGGTTAATTGAAAAATACTTATTTATGAAACTCGACTAACGCCTTTAACAAGGCATCTGAAGCATCGTTATAGAATTTATCTGTTTTCATCATTTGCGCATCGCTTCGATTGGTAATAAACCCTAATTCTACGAGGATGCTCGGCATCGATGTGTACCGAACAACTGCAAAGCTACCTTCTTTAACCCCGCGGTCACGCGTATTCAAGCTTTGGATTAAATGCTTTTGTGCTACTTGTGCGAGTTTCTGACTTTCCGCGTGTTGATTTGTACGATTCCAAAACGTTTCAGTACCGTGCGCAGTTGAATTCGCTAGTGAATTCGTGTGAATGCTGACAAATGAGTGAGCGCCTGAGCTGTTGGCAACTTGATAACGATTGTTCACCGATACAAATGTATCTGTCGTTCGCGTCATGACCACTTTAGCTCCAGCCGCTTGTAATTTGTCGCGAAGAGCAAGTGATACGCGAAGAACAACGTCTTTTTCTAACAGCCCGTTTCCAACCGCACCTGGATCACTACCTCCATGCCCTGGATCAATAACAATCGTTTTACCTGCTAGTGCATTTGCTGGAACAGAATTATTTGTGGATCCGCTACTGTTTTGGCTATTGTTACCCAAGGTGACGGTAACATGATCGCCATGAACATACGCCCATTGGTTGTTGTACTTAATTTTGAGCCAGTTACCATTGACGTTACGCTCGTAAATGGATATTGTAGCTCCTCTTAATAGACTCCCAACCCGAGTGCCAGAAGTTGATGCAGTTTGACGAACATTCAACGAACTAACATTAACCGTTCCAGTTGCAACGATGGTATTGGAGTTATTATTGTTGTTTGAACCACTGTTGTTTGGGTTGTTTGACTTTACCGTTACATAATCGCTGTGAACGTAAGCCCATTGGTTATTGAGCTTAATTTTGAGCCAGTTGCCATTGACGTTTGTTTCAAAGATGGAAACCGAAGCACCTTGAGAAAGACTGCCTACACGAGTCCCAGTTGTGGAAGCGGTTTGCCGCACATTAAGTAAATTCACATTGACGGTACCAGTTGCAATGACAGTATTAGAGCTATTATTATTATTTGATGAACCACTATTGTTTTGATTATTGTTACTTGTCGTAACCGTTACATAATCTCCGTGAACGTAGGCCCATTGATTGTTCATCTTAATTTTGAGCCAGTTCCCATTAACATTTCGTTCGTAAATCGAAACTGTAGCGCCTCGTGCAAGACTGCCGACGCGAGTGCCAGATGTCGATGCGGTCTGCCGGACATTAAGTGAATTGACATTGACGGTTCCCGTTGCAATTACTGTGTTTGAATTATTACTGCTGTTATTATTTGAAGATGAACCGCTATTGTTTTGGTTGTTTGAATTGGAGCTGATTGTGACAAAGTCGCTATGTACATAAGCCCACTGATTGTTCATCTTAATTTTCAACCAATTACCGTTGACGTTTCGTTCGTAAATGGAAACCGAAGCGCCGCGCGTGAGACTGCCGACGCGAGTTCCAGTTGTGGAAGCGGTTTGTCGGACATTCAACGAGTTGACATTGACCGTTCCTGTTGCAATGACCGAACCTGAGTTGCTACTATTATTGTTTGAGTTGTTGCTATTCTGGTTACTATTATTAGAGACGGTTATGTATTCGCCGTGCACGTACGCCCACTGGTTGTTCACTCTAATTTTGAGCCAGTTTCCGCTAATGCCAGTTTCATAGATTGAGACCTTTGCACCACGTGAAAGACTAGAAACTCGAGCTGCAGTCGTGGATGGTGATTGTCTGACATTGAGTGAGTTCACGTTAACCGTTCCAGTTGCAATAACAGGCCCTATGCTGCTACTAGAGTTGCTAGATGAATTACTAACTGGAGTGACCCTTACATAATCACTATGTACATAAGCCCACTGATTATTCATTTTAATCTTGAGCCAACTGCCATTGACGTTCGTTTCATAGATGGAAACGGTCGCACCACGCGAAAGACTTCCGACGCGAGTCCCAGTTGTAGATGGAGTTTGTCTCACGTTCAGAGAACTTGCTTGAACCGACCCTGTTGCAACAATTTGACTTTGATTTGCACTCGTATGTTTATCGTAACCGACGTAAAAACTAGAAAGAAGAATAACACATAAACACACGATCGCCCATTTACTTCTCACCATAAATTATTCCTCGTTCCTATAATATTTTTATATGAGAGGTTTTAAAAGTGCGGCGAAATGGTGAGAGATCTTGTTGTGGGGTGTTCGATATATTGAACTTCTTGGCACTTTTTGCCCTCCTTTTTAACACTAATCTAGCATTATCCGAAACTTAAAAAATATTTCCAAATCGTATCTAGAAAAATACCTAATCCACCGAAAAAGATTCCGATGCAGGCAATACTTATAGGTGATCCCCATTTCACGTCTTTCACTCCCAGACCTCCTTTCCAATAGTAGAGTAATGCGGAATTTCAGGACGTATCCCCCGAATAACAGTAGATAAATTGAGGGAATATTCCGAAATTCTGTTATGTTTCATCAATATAGGTACAAAAATAGACCTAATGACTGATGGAAGGTATGGTGTTACTAGTAAATAGTAGTTATGCAGGAATATATAGGCATAATAATAATTTTATCGCATGAGACAAATTCCGTAAAGATATTGTCGAACGATAGTTACTTTAGTCATGATCTTGTTCTAAATATTCGACTTCTCCTGTCGTAATTACGGCTTGGCCGCTCGTTAAATTTTTCATCCAGTCAATGAATAGGTCGGTTTGTTGCTTTTCAACGTACGTCTCAATTTCAACTTGTTCTAAATAGTGAATTTCTTTTAAATGATAAGGCGAATGACGCAGTTCATTTTCGACTTTTCCGAGCCAATGATAGTCGATCGTTGTATGAACAATTTGCATAAGGGTACACTCGACGATTCCAGTGGCGTTTAGGCCTTCACTTGTGGCGCTGCCGTACGCGCGAATTAAGCCGCCTGCTCCAAGTTTGATTCCGCCAAAGTAACGAGTAACAACAACGACGGTATCTTTCAAGCCTCTCTTTTTCAATACTTCTAACATCGGAACGCCAGCGGTCCCACTTGGTTCCCCGTCATCATTTGCTTTTTGAATTTCATCATTTTCACCAATGAGATAAGCCGAGCAGTTGTGCGTGGCGTTCCAATGTTTTTTCTTTATTTTTTCAATGAATTGTTGAGCTTTTTCTTCTGTTGTTGCTCGGTCTACGTAGGTAATAAATCGAGAACGTTGAATATTGATTTCGTGTTCGCCGTAGCTTTTAACGGTTCGGTATGAAAGTAACATAGAAACCTCCAAAATATGCTAAGATACGTGGTTATTTGGTATAAATTGTCTTAAAATCATACCACAGTTTTACACATGTTCGAAACAGTACTGTAATAAAAGAATGTTATGCTAATTTTGTCCTTGTTATCCGCCGAGTTATGGTAAAATGATCATAGATAGTAGAAACCTATTTGTGTCAGTTATAGTTGATAGATTATATCTACTCCTAAAAAAGATAGAAGGATCATGGTAAGGTTGGTGGGCGCATTGGCACAATCAGCAGAATTAGAGGTTATTATAAAAAAAACGATGGAAACCGTCGATGAAAGTCGGGAACAAGTCTTTCGAATTGGTGAACAATCACGAAAGGAATTTTCGATCTTAAATGAAGAACTGAGAGAGATTCGTTTGAAGGTTGCAAAAGTGATCGAAGAAAATGATCGTACGCAGTTACACGCACGTTTTTCCAGAAACCGTCTTGCTGAAGTGAGTAAAAATTTTAATAAATATAGTAAAGATGAAGTGAAAGCCGCTTATGAGACGGCAAATGAATTTCAAGTTCAGCTTGCGGTGTTACAACAAGAGGAAATGCGTTTGCGGGAAAAGCGAGACTCGATCGAACGGCGATTAATTTCATTGAAGGAAACTGTCGAACGAGCGGAACGGCTAGTGGGGCAGATGTCAGTTGTATATAACTTCTTATCAAGTGACATTCAACAGTTAGGTGAAAAATTAGAGGAAGCAAAAGAAAAACAAGAGTTCGGTTTGAAAATTATAGAAGCGCAAGAAGAAGAACGAAGACGACTTTCGCGGGAAATTCATGATGGACCAGCCCAAATGCTTGCCAACGTAATGCTTCGCTCAGATTTAATTGAAAGAACATATCAAGATAAAGGTATAGATGCTGCGCTAAAAGAAATAAAAGATTTACGACAGATGGTGAGGTCATCCTTATCTGAAGTACGACGAATTATTTATGATTTGAGACCAATGGCACTGGATGATTTAGGTTTAATCCCAACCCTAACTAAATACCTAAGTACATTTGAAGAACACACAGGTATTGTTATAAGATTTAAAAGTCTAGGTAAAGAACGCCGATTACATCCAAGGCTCGAAGTCGCGCTTTTTCGATTGGTTCAAGAAGCAGTACAAAATGCCCATAAACATGCAGACCCAAAAGAGGTCCAAGTAAAAATTGAAATTAAAGTAAACAAAGTTATAATTATAATTAAGGACGACGGGAAAGGCTTTGATCAATCGATCAAAAAAGAAGGGTCCTTTGGATTACTTGGAATGAAAGAACGAGTCAATATGCTTAAAGGCGGAATAACGATACAATCAAAACTCAATATAGGCACAGCGATTTTGATCGAAGTCCCTGTATAATTAGTTGAACATGTTACGAATAATGAAAACAAGAAATTAAAATTAAAATTGAAATTAAAATTGAAATTAAAATTAAAGCAGTTAACGTTTATGAGAGGTGAAACCAATGAATGTAAAAACAGAAAAACTAATACGTATTGTCATCATCGATGATCACCAACTTTTTCGTGAAGGTGTAAAACGTATTTTAGCTATGGAAGATAATTTTGATATCGTCGCAGAAGGTGAAGATGGGGAACAAGCTTTAGCTTTGGTTGAAGAACACCAGCCTGATGTAATTTTAATGGATATTAATATGCCGAAAGTGAATGGGATGGAGGCTACTCGTGAACTCATTCAAAAGTATCCCGATGTAAAAGTGTTGATCTTATCGATTCATGATGACGAATCGTATGTGACGCACGTTTTAAAAACGGGAGCTGCTGGATATCTATTAAAAGAAATGGATGCAGATGCACTCATTCAAGCAGTGAGAGTCGTTGGCGAAGGAGGCGCGTATATTCATCCGAAAGTGACTCATAATCTAATCAAAGATTATCGTCGCCTGGCGAATGAAGGTGAAAATGATGCGTCTGAAATTGGCTTCCGTGAAGTCGAATACCGCAAGCCGCTTCATATTTTAACACGTCGTGAATGTGAAGTCCTTCAATTAATGACAGACGGCTACAGCAACCGAATGATCGGTGAAGCGCTATTTATTAGTGAGAAAACCGTCAAAAACCATGTAAGTAATATCTTACAAAAAATGAGTGTAAACGACCGAACGCAAGCTGTTGTAGAAGCGATTAAAAATGGCTGGGTCATGGTGCGTTAATTATTCAATAGTAGATATTTGTTAGCGAAAAGGTAACTTTGCCAGTAGGTGCAGGGTTGCCTTTTTTGTTTGTGATAGAATAGGACGGATGAGTTTAAGGGTAGGAGCTCAATTAGGGTTAGTTCTGTAGGAGAATAGAAGAAAGTGGGAACGCAAGAGAGTAAATAGCTCCCGTACAAGGGGAGATTAGGAGAAAACAGGAACGCAAGAGAGTGGATAGTTCCCGTACAAGGGGAAGTTAGGAGAAACAGTCGCCATATGCTCGAGTTTCTAATATAAACAAACAATTAATAGAACTACTATGTAAAATGGGGGATAATATGAATAGAGACACTCAGAAAAAGATTGATGGTATCTTTAAAAGCATTGAGATCGTACCTGAATATTCTTCAAGAACGTTAAAGATCGACCGATTTACATGGAACGGGGATATGAAAGACTTCATCGTTGTCTATTTCGTAGGCCCGACTAAGTTTACCTTTCATTACAATGACGAGATTGCAAATCAACTGGGGATCAAAACAAAGATAGATCCTGTACAGCAATTGGAGCTGGAAGTTAATTATTTAAAAAGAAGGTATGAGCGTGGAATTGGTTCAAAAGAGTATTTTCCTTTTACAAGCTAATATAAAACGACATCCAGTATTAAAGATATCAAGTTATATTACGCTGTTTTGCTCATAGATATGGTTACTGAAAACGTTGCATACATTGTAAAGGACAAGATATTTGAACAGGAAATTACCTTAATCTTGAACTAGTCAATAGCAGGATTTAATGAATAGTTTGTCGAAGTAAGTCTGTGGATTATTTGCTATTTTAAAATAAATTGAATAACGTATACATAATCAATACTTTTAAAGAGAGAGGTTATTTTCTTGAGTAAAATTGCTATCGTTACAGACAGTACTGCTTATTTGCCAGAAGAAGTTCGTGAACAAAACAATATCAAAATGGTTCCGCTAAACGTTGTGTTTGGGGAGGAATCGATCCAAGAAGAAGTCGAAATTACAGCTAGCCAGTTTTACGAACGCATGAAAACGACTGAGAAATTACCGACAACATCTCAGCCAGCGATTGGTCTTTTTGTTGAGTTATTTGAACAACTAAAGCAGGATGGCTACGAAGCGGCCATTTGTATAACGTTATCGAGTGATATTAGCGGTACATATCAGTCGGCTATGAGTGCTGTGGACATGGTAGACGATTTTACTGTAAAAGGTTTTGATTCAAAAATCAGTTGTTCTCCGCAAGGCTACTTTGTACTTGAAGCGGCCGAACTTGCGAAAGCTGGAAAAAATATAGAAGAAATCATAGCCACCCTTGAAATCATGCGAGATCAGGTTAACGCCTATTTTATGGTCGATGATTTGAACCATCTTCATCGCGGTGGTCGACTAAACACTGCACAGCTTTTTGTCGGAAGCTTGTTGAAGATCAAGCCTGTTCTTCATTTTGTGGATGGTAAAATTCAACCGTTTGAAAAAGTTCGCACGGAGAAAAAGGCACTTCAACGCATTTATAATTTGTTGGCTGAGGAAGTCGCTGGTCAACACTCAGCGAAAATTACTGTCATACATTCCAACCGTTTAAATGACGCAGAATCGATCGCGGATGAACTTAAATCCAAATACACTCAAGCGGAAGTGACAATCAGTTATTTTGGTCCTGTTATCGGTACGCATTTAGGGGAAGGAAGTTTAGGGGTAAGTTGGTTTGTGAAAAATGAGTAGTATGGTCATAGCTAAGCACCATTACGGTGTTTGGCTATTTTTTTGACTAAAAGAATGTAGGATTTTTGCGCTGATTGGAAAATTTAATAAAAATTTATATAAATTCATTAAACATTTGTCGTATAATGTCGATATAGAAAATGTATCATACGAAAAGGGCAAAATCATTGAAAAATGATGACGCAAAGCTAGAGGGGCTTCATTGAAGTTCTTTTCAATATGCCAGCCAGTTACCGAACTGATCGTCCTCCGTATGATGAAAAAACAATAGTGGAGGTTTAGAACGTGTATTTAACACCAGAAGAAATTCAAAAAAAGAAAAAACGTAACAAAATGATGGTTAATTTTGTGGTCATTCCATTAGTGGCAGTATTAGTAGGTGCTCTAGTGGCACTATTGGGTGCTGCTCTTTAGTCATTGATAAACGAACTTCCGTGCTTAGGTACGGAAGTTTTTTTGTTCGATTGGGCAGCATCAGCAATTTATTTTTGTAGATAATAGTATTAAAAAAAGAGTAAACCAATTAGAAACGAGCCAGTAAAATTGTTTCATAGAGCCTATAGGAATAGGAGGAACCAATGGAACGGTAACTATGAGGCGTTCATAGTGCCCAAAGTGAAGTAGGAGAAGCGAGAACGGTAACTATGAGGCGTTCATAGTGCCCAAAGTGGAGTAGAAAAAGCAAGAACGGTAACTATGAGGCGTTCATAGTGCCCAAAGTGAAGTAGAAAAAGCAAGAACGGTAACTATGGAGCGTTCATAGTTACCAAAGTGAAGTAGGAGAAGCGAGAACGGTAACTATGAAGCGTTCATAGTGACCAAAGTGGAGTAGAAAAAGCAAGAATGGTAACTATGAGGCGTTCATAGTTACCAAAGTGGAGCTGAAAAAGCAAGAACGGTAACTATGAGGCGTTCATATTTACCAAAGTGGAGTTGAAAAAGCTAAGAACGGTAACTATGGAGCGTTCATAGTTACCAAAGTGGAAGTGGAAAAGCAAGAACGGTAACTATGAGGCGTTCATAGTGCCAAAGTGGAGTAGAAAAAGCAAGAACGGTAACTATAGAGCCTTCATAGAACCCAACGAGTAGTTGAAGAGGCTGAACGGGGTCTAAAGAGTGATCCTATAGTTCAAGTGCGCGAGTCAGTCGTTACAATCGCTCCATTGTGATTGGAAATACTCTAGAATTAATCCCAAAATCTATCATTCCTATGGTAGAGTAGAGACTAAACAAAATTCAACATGATGACTAGGAAGGAAAATGATGAAAAAAGTATTAAAATGGTTCTTAATTATTTTTATTATTTTAGGTTTGCTTGGAGGTTATGACCAAAACAAAGATCGCCTCGTTGCGACACTGGCACCGAACAAAGCATGGGGACTGATTCAATTTTTAGTGAAGACGGGAGCCGATCCGAATTCCTACAATCGAGGTGATTTCCCAGCGCTCCATTACGCTGTCGCCGATGGAAATCTCGACATGGTACACTTTTTACTGGATCATAATGCTGATGTAAATTTAAAAACGACGTATCCGAGGATAGATTTTGTTTATCAGTTTGCCCCACTTGATCTAGCTATTATCGAACAACCTAACAACTTACCAATTTTCCAGGCGTTATTTGCTGCAGGAGCGGATCCGATTGCGTTAGCCCCATCAATTTCCTCGATGATTCAAGCAGAAATGTATGAGGTAATTGAACTCGCCTTAGCGGCAGGAGCCAATCCAGAGCCGTATATGCGAGAGGCGCAGTGGCACCAAAATCCGTATGTGTTGGAGCTCGCCACAACATATGCTGGTGTGCACGCAGAACCAGTGTCAACAACAGAAATCAATATAACGGATAAACATGTAGAAAATGCTGGGCCGTCTAACCCTAGTATTGATCTCATTTCGATAGAGTTAGGGATCCATCCTGAAAGCGCAATTCAGATTGGTGACTCCGTTGACCGAGTAACGAGTGTGTTAGGGCCACTTCCGGACGATGTGATTTATGATGTTGGGCAAACAGCATATATTTATGGGCAGCATTTTTATACGATAACAGACGATGAACCGCGGTATGTTACGTCGATGACGCTGAATTTAGAAATGGACCAACGTTTTTTTACCCATGAAGTGATCGGGTATTGGGGGCAACCGTTTCGGGAATTCGAGGATATCATCGATTTCCAACGCAACGGGAACATCATTCGGTTCTTTTTTGACCCTTCAACAAATGAAATAAACAAGATCATTGTTTGGAAACTAGAAGATTAATTCATTAGTAAATGACTATTTAGCAAAATACATAGCATACGTATTACACATACATATGGCTGGGGCTTGAACCGGATCAAGGACAAACTAGAAATTCCGTCCCTCCTAAAAATGAAAATGCCACAACAACACCAAACCCACCTAGCCGCAAAGACTCAATCCTGCGGCTTTTTTTCATCCATACAAAACCTTTACAAAAACTCCATCTCTTCTTAATAGGAATATAAAGCGAAATCGAGAATCAATATATTAACATTATAAAACTAGGTGGTGACTATTTTGCGTTTTGCTGTTGTAACGGTCGCAGGAAAAGAGTACCTCACCCCTGAGCCGTTATTGAAAGACCTCGTTGACCCTACCGTCATCTCTCCTCCTATATCCATTCGTCAGATTCCGTCTCTTCCCGAAACCCCAATCAATTCTCAATTTGCTTTTTCAAAAGAACTACAATCCTTCCTTGCAGGCCGTGAGCTACTATTGGATGAACTTCCGTATCCACTTCACGTCCTTCATGATCATTATCAAAATGGTTATATTCAGTATGAGTATGGAATTCAGTTTCGCGCTGGATATCCGCACTGTTCGCGGTGCGCCAATCAAGAAGCCGAATATTTTTTCGCTTTTGTTTGTGCCAGGTGCCGCCAAATGTGCACGTATTGTCGAAAATGCATTATGTTAGGACGCCTGTCGCAATGTACGCCACTGATCCGCTGGGCTGGACCACTACCGCCAGTGAAGATCGTTGAGCCGATCCTCGCTTGGGACGGGCAATTATCAGCTGAGCAATCGGTCGCATCAGATCAACTCGTACAAGCGATTGAAAAGAAAACACCGTTTCTCATTTGGGCGGTTTGTGGCGCTGGAAAAACAGAGATGCTGTTTCAAGGCATCGCTCAAGCACTTGCCAGAGGACGCCGTGTCTTACTCGCGGCGCCGCGTACCGACGTTATTACTGAATTAACCCCTCGTTTTATCGCGGCCTTTCCAACCACGGCGATTGTCTCCCTTTATGGCGGCAGTGACGATCGAGGAAAAAACGGTCAACTTTTCCTTTCCACGACCCATCAATTGCTTCGGTATCGTGATTACTTCGATGTCATTATTGTTGATGAAGTCGATGCCTTTCCGTATTCAATCGATCAAAGCCTTCATTGTGCTGTCCAAAAAGCGCAAAAAGAAGACGGTGTGACGGTGTTTTTAACGGCAACTCCTTCCAAAGAATTAAAGAAACTGCATCATCAAAAAGTCCCGAAACGGTATCATGGCTATCCGCTCCCTGTCCCCGAGTTTCAATGGTGCGGCAACTGGAAAAAGAAGCTGGCGAAAAGGCGTCTTCCACAGCCGCTCCAACTTTGGCTCACGAAGCGCCTCACGTCAAAAAAGCAGATGTTCCTTTTTGTTCCGACGATTGAAGTTGGCCAGCAACTCGTACCGATTGTTAGGGATCTCGGAATTTCAAGTGAAAGTGTTCATGCTGAAGATGAGAAGCGGCATGAAAAAGTCGCAAAGTTCCGCCGCGGTGAGCTGCAACTATTAGTGACAACTACCATTTTAGAACGGGGAGTGACCGTCCCTAATATTGATGTTGCGGTCCTCGGTGCGGAAGAAGCGATTTTTACCGAAAGTGCGCTCGTTCAAATCGCAGGTCGCGTCGGTCGGCATAAAGATTATCCTAGTGGTGATATTATTTTCTTTCATTATGGAAAAACGATGGCGATGGTGGAGGCGAAACGGCATATTGAGAGCATGAACGAGGAAGGAGGTTTTTCATAAATGTCCAATTGTTTGTATTGTTTTGCTCCGAATCGTTCACAGGCGAGTTGGGCGAGCTTTTGGGGGCTAGAAAAGGAAGACATGCTTTGTGAGTCGTGTCGCGCAAAGTTAGACCACTTGGCCGAGCCTCTTTGTCAGTTATGCGACAGGTCGCTCCGAAATTTAGCGAGTGATTTTCATGATGGGAAAAGGTGCCGCGACTGCATGAGGTGGGAACAAGCGGAAGAGTGGCGCGGTGTGCTGATGAAAAATCGTTCGCTTTATCCGTACAATGCGTTTGTAAAAGACGTGATGGCGCAGTACAAATATCGCGGAGATTATGCACTGGCCCAATTGTTTACTGAGAAGTTACGATTTCATTTTCGAGGTGACTTCAACGGTCGTCTTCTTGTTCCCATTCCGTTAAGTGAGGAGCGTCTATATGAACGTGGCTTTAATCAAGCAGAGGCACTAGCATGGCTCATTGGGGAACCTGTCCTTGCCCTCGAACGTCGGCATCATGAAGAAAAGCAAAGTAAGAAAAAAAGGAGTGAGCGTATCCATCGAAAAGAAAATCCGTTTGCGTTAGTAAAGAGCTTTCAAGCTCAAATAACTTCTCAACAACTTCTACTCGTCGATGATATTTACACAACAGGGGCTACGTTACGTTACGCCGCAAAGGTTCTTATTGACAGTGGAGCGAAGTCGGTGTCAGCGTTGACCATAGCGCGAGGGTAGTTGCACTGAGAATGGTCGTAACACAAAATAAAAAACGAAACACAGCTAGAAAAAACAAAAACTAAAAAATCCGATCACACTTGCCGATATATAAAATAGAGAAAAAGAAGCGAAGCCGTTCGTCAACCATGTACGACAACTAACATGAGCTCAAAGTATCCTAAATGAACCGCTTGTATAGTGCAGAAACCGATGTATATGGTAATTCATTATGAAATGGTTAGGATATACTAGGGATGTGAGGGGAAATCGTTATGATGCAAAATTTGGAAAATTGCCCACGATGTGGCAAATTATTTGTAAAAGCATTACGGTCGGTTTGTAATAAATGTCATAAAGAAGTCGATCAAATGTTTCAGACCGTTTATACATTTATACGGAAAAAGGAAAACCGGAAAGCACACATAAAAGAAGTGGTAGAAGGTACAGGGGTAAGTGAAGATTATATTTTTCGCTTTATCCGTGAAGGGCGTTTGCAGTTAGCTCAATTTCCGAATCTAGGATATCCATGTGAAGCGTGTGCAACCATAATTCGCGAAGGAAGAATTTGTACAAGCTGCCATACAAACATAAGAACGGGTATTGATCAGCATAATAAGGAAAAGGAAATTGCGAAACGAAATGAAAAACAGGAAAAAAGTACTCGGATGACCTACCATCTTTTTAACGATGAGGTAAGAAGAAAGTAGTATTTCACATAGAAGCACTTTCGCCAATACTACAGTCGTGAGATATTTAGATAGTAGAGAACTTCACAAAAACTCGCATAGGGGGTGTCATCATTGAAAATTAATCCTTATCAAAATATCCAAAACAACCCGTATCGTAAACAGGTTGAAAAGCAAGCCGCTCAACATGAAGTCCAATCGAAAAAGGATCAAATTCAAATTTCAAAAGCAGCATTAGAACTTCAACAAAGTACAAAGATCGATGCCGCTCGTCAAGAAAAAGTAAATCAATTAAAAGAGCAAGTTCAGTCAGGAAACTATAAAGTCGATGCACAAGCTGTCGCGAGTAAAGTGTATGACTACTGGATGAAACAGTAATTGGACACATCAGGAGGTAAAAGCGGCTTCATAAATATATAGTAAAATGTATAAATATACGATATGATTTACATATAAAAATTTACTATAGAGGGTGTTTTTTATGAGAGATAAAAACACTATGCTCAGTATCGGTGAAGATGCGGAATTACTGGGTGTGTCCGTTCAAACATTACTGAATTAGGAAAAAGAAGATATATACAATCCGAAAGAACTCCTTCAGGGCATCGAAGATACGCTCTTTAGGATGTCCGTTTACACATAGAAGATCAACCTAGTGAAAAGCAAGCCTTTTTATATGTTCGTGTTTCTACGAAAAAACAAGAGGAATCTGGAAATTATTAAGGCAGAATGAGCGTTTGATGAATTAGGTTGTAAAGTTATCATTGCGGAAGAAAAATAAATGAGTGAAGAACAAGAATTGGTAGATGATCTTATTGCCATAACAACTTCTTTTTCAGCCCGTATTTATGGTAAACGTGGCGGGAAGAAGGTATCAACTCAAATCATACAGGTGATTGAAGGAGGTGCTTCTGAATGAAAACAACTCGAGAGTTAAAACTTAAAGGATTGTCGAAACAGGATAAACGTGAGTTAGACGATTTATTGCGAGTGTTTTCTGCCATGTCGCGTTTTGCCTTTAATCGTTTACTCGAGGAGGAAAAACCTGGTGATTTAAACAAAACACTTCCTTCAAAATTTAAAATGAATAAGCGGTATGCGGAGGATGCGGTTTTACAAGCGCAGAGTATCATCGCCAGTCAAAAAGAACGACTGCCAGCTCGTATCGAAGATACGGATGTTAAACTAACTAAACTTGAGAAGAAGATTCACCTCTACCAAACTGGTCAACGAAAACCTAAAAAAGTTGACCTTCAAACATGTTTAAATGGTTTAAGTATGAGAAAGGAAAAGCTTGAAAGAAAACTCTTCGAGCTAAACAGCTATAAAGAGAAGGAAACAATCCCTCCTGTTATTTTTGGTGGAAAGAAGAATTTTGTCTTACGTCGAAAAGGGTTAATTTCTAAACAGGAGTGGAAGGATCTTCGGACCAATCACTTGTATGCCCGTGGAGATAAGGCTAAAAAGGGAAACTTAAATATTCGTTTGATCCATCATGATGATCGTTTCTTCTTAGAAATTGCGAATCCTCTTCTTACTCCAGGAGGTAAAAAATATGCCCCTCGGATGAAGGTAGAAGTAACGGTGCCAAATAAATACATGGAAGAAATCGTGAATATTGCTATAGCTAATGACCCAAAGAAAGGGCCGTTTCAGGCTTATTCGATAGAGATTGTCCGTAAAAATGGTGAGTATTTTGTTCATTTTACTTATGATGAAAAGGAGTACGGTGAAGCGGTTTATGAGATTCCTGAATATCACGACATCATTGCAGGAATTGACTTAAACATTGATCGAATCGTCGTCACGCTTCTTACGAAGCAAGGTAACTTCATTGAAAGCCATATCTTTTATTGCCATAAACTAGAATACACTTCTTCAAATAAGCGAGATAACATCGTTGGTGAAACGGTAAAAAATCTCTTTAACTGGTTAATCGAAAAGAAGGTCGGAGCGATTGTGTATGAGGATATCACACTTAAACAACAGCATGAATCTAATAAGCGCTTTAACCGTCAAACGCATACCTTTGCGAAGAAGAAGTTAACCAATGCGATTGTTCGTAACGCATTAAGAATGGGGTTTCACTTTAAAAAAGTAAATCCAGCCTACACATCGGTAATTGGTCGATTCAAATATAGTAAAAAGTATGGAATTTCTGTTCACGAAGCTGCCTCTTTTGTAATCGGTAGACGAGGGTTAGGTTATGATGAAAAACTTCCGAAGGAAGTTTTTCATGTCCTTCGTACGGTTGTAAAACCTTATTTGATTAGTAAACTTGGTTCAATGGAAGAATCCGTAAAGCGATCAAAACAAGGGAAAAAGCAACGTCAGTACATAGGTATGTTACTAAAGAACATCGATTCTTTTAAAGAACATCATTTATGGAAGATATGGAATGTCGTTCATAAGACATTACGTTTTGATCAATACAAATTTAAATTGAAGGAGGTGTAACCTGGAAGCTAAAATCTTTGGCGATGACTGATCGATAGAAGAAATGGTTAATCGCTAACGCCGTCCCTAACAGGGAGCCGCGGATCATCTTTTGCAATAGGTAAATGATAGGGTCCAATCCCCTTCCGGCGGAATGGAGTGAGAATCTCCACGGTATGTCACCTTTCACTTGGTTCGGTGGCGATTGTAGGTTTTTATAGATTTTAGTAACCAGGAATGAGTATGTCAGCGAAAGAAATCATAGCCGTCATAGCCGAGATGATTAAGCTTCATAAGACGTTTAATGAACTCGCTATCGAAAAAACAGACATCATTAAAAAAAGTGATATCAAAGCGCTCGATATGCTTATTAAAAAAGAGGGGGCCCTGATTCACCAATTAAATCAGCTCGAACAAAAGCGCATGTCAGTAGTCGAAGCGTTTTTAAATCGTAAGGGATTGGTAACAGAAGGCGTAACGATGGAGCAAGTGATCGAGATGGCTCCAAAAGAAGAACAACCGATTTTAACCAAACTTCAACGTGCGCTCATGTCAGAAATAGACAGATTAAAAAAGAATAATGAACAGAATCAACAGCTTATTGAAGACTCATTGCGGTTTGTGAACCTTTCCCTTGACTTATTGGCGCCAGAGCCAGAAGAAATCAATTATCAACGACCGGCACAAAAAAACTACGACTCAGATACGAAACGATCAATTTTTGATTCGAAGGCATAAAGGTTTGATACGGTATAGTTGAAGCAAAGTATTAGAATTAAAAGCTATTAATGTTTTTAGTAATTCAATTAAAATACTAGTTTAGTAGATCGAATAATACGGAGGATACGCAAATGATTTCTACATTTCACGGATTGGAAACGGCACGTCGTAGCCTGATGGCTCATCAAGCGGCGCTCCATACGACAGGGCATAATATTGCCAATGCAAACACACCAGGTTATTCCAGGCAGCGTGTCAACCTGACACCAGGTGAGCCATTTCCGAATACGTCTTTTCAACAGCCTGGAATTCCTGGGCAAATCGGGAGCGGGGTAAAAGTCGATTCGATCCAGCGGTACCGCGAACAATTTTTAGATTTGCAGTATCGAAATGAAAATGCCAAGCATGGATTTTGGGCGGCACGCTTCGATTCCCTTCAGAAGATGGAAGATATTATGAATGAACCTTCTGAAGACGGAATTGCCAATACAATGGACAGGTTTTGGAATGCGCTCCAAGATTTATCGGTTCATCCTGAAGATTCAGGTGCTCGTTCGGTCGTTCGTCAGCAAGGCTATGCGCTAGCAGATACGTTTAATTATATCTCTGATTCTTTGAAAACTGTTCAACGCGACCTTCAACAACAAATTGATGGAACGACACATGAAATGAACTCGCTCATTCGCCAAATCAATAATCTTAATTTACAAATCTCAAAAGTCGAACCGCACGGATATGTACCAAATGATTTGTATGACGAGAGAGATCTCCTAGTCGATCAGCTTTCGAAGATTGTTAACATTAAAGTCGAAACCGTTTCAAGTGGTGGAAACCCAACGAGTGTTGCCGAAGGTCTATATACCATTAAACTAGCGGATGAAAATGGTCGAGAGTTCGGTGTTACACTTGTGAATGGACAAACGTTTGAAACAAATGAAGTAAAAATCGGCTATGAACAAGGTACGTCTGCAGAAAAAGGATTAATCGAAAAAATCTATTTTGGGTCTCCAAATACGCTCAATTCAGGAGCGAACATAGAGACAACGGGCGGGGTTACCGCTTTTTCCGTGAATGATTTTAAAGCTCATGGAAAACTGGTCGCTGAAATGGAAGCCTATGGGTACTATGATGCTGCTGGAAGTGAGTTAGGCGTCTACCCTGATATGTTGTATCAGCTCGACTTAATGGTGCATACGTTTGTCGAAGAATTAAACGCGATCCATCGTCAAGGCTGGTCGTTAAATGATGTCGCAAACGGTACAAAAGTTGAAGCACTGGACTTTTTTACGTACGCAGGCGATCCGAGCACTTGGCCAACGAGTGACAATGCGAAAGGAGCCGCTTCAAATATACAAATTTCACGAAAAATCCAAGACGAACTCGATAATATTGCCGCTTCAGGTGCATCGAATGTTAAAAGTTTAGTAGCAGCTGATGGCACATACACAGGTCCTCTGCCGACCGCTGCTGGACTGTACACTGGTGAAGATCCGAAACAAATCGATGTGCGCTATGATGTGACTGAAAACAAGTGGTTTTATACGTTGGATGGGGCTGAGCAAGAAGTGGTGAACGGCCATATTTTTACAGACGGCATTGTTATTAATGTGCCGCGCAACCAACCAAGTGAAGATATGAATTGGTCAATTGGACTCGAAACGTTTAATCAGCGATCATTTTCAGGGGACGGGTCAAATGCCCAAGCATTAGCTAATGTGAAAGATCAAATACTGAACTACGGTGGTTCAACGACCAATGTGCAAAGCTTCTATCAAGCGATCATCGGTGATATGGCGGTTAACACAAGTGAAGCGAATCGAATGATGCGAAATGCCGACACGTTACGGACAACGGTTGATGAACGAAGAATGTCAGCGAGCAGCGTGTCACTAGATGAAGAAATGGCGAATATCATTAAATTCCAGCATGCGTATAATGCAGCGGCACGGAATGTGACGATGATTGATGATATGTTAGATCGAATTATTAATCGAATGGGCCGATCAGGTCTATAACAGGTTCAACAGATAATTAGTGGAGGAAAATAACCATGCGTGTGACACAAGCAATGCTTTCACAAAATACTTTGCGTCATATTAGCCAAGGCTATGATCGTCTTGGACAACTTCAAGATCAATTAGCAAGCCAAAAGAAAATTACCCGAGCCCATCAAGACCCTGTTGTAGCGATGAATGGCATGCGCTATCGTACGCAAGTAACAGAAGTCGATCAGTTTAAACGTAATATTGGTGAAGTGTATAATTGGATGGATACGGCTGATTCGACACTCGATAAAACAACCCAAGCCCTACACCGAATTCGTGAACTAATCGTTCAAGCATCGAATGATACGTATGAAGACACGCAACGTACCAATATTGGTAAAGAAGTGACGCAAATTCGCGAACATATCGCGTCGATGGCAAATACGAAATCGAATAATAAATATATTTTTAATGGCACAGATACATTAACCTCACCCGTTGATATGAAGAAAATGGATATGGGCATTGAAGAGATGGCAAACTTCCCAAATGACAGTTTAGAAGTCGCCTACAACGGTCGAATTTACACATTTGACGAAGAGGCCAATGCATTTGTAAACGGCACCCGAAGCATCACAATTGGTGCAAATCATGAAGTTCATCACACATATCCAGACCCAGACGATCCCACCAACGTTATCGCTGAAGAGTTATTAGAACGAGACATTGTCATCTCGCCAAAAAATGCTGTGTCTGAGAACAAAGATCAAGTTCAAATTGAATTACTGAAGGGCGTGAGTATGCCCGTTAACATCAATCCTGCCAATGTCTTTTCCAATGCCCTATTTGGAGATATTTTACGGTTAGAAAAGATGTTAAATGACCCAACGACGACAGGATCTGAACTAACAGGTATGCTCGACAACCTTGATAAGCATATCGACCAATTTGTAGCCGAACGCGCAGAACTAGGAGCACGCGTCAATCGCGTCGAAATGATCGACAATCGCTTAATGGAACAAGAAGTCATCGCCAAGCGCATCATGTCCCAAAATGAAGACGCGGATATCGAAAAAGTCATCATCGAACTGATGACCCAAGAAAGTGCCCACCGCGCCGCCCTTTCTGCAGGCGCAAGGATCATGCAGCCAACACTCATGGACTTTTTAAGGTAAAAAATAATACAGCAGAAGCAAAGAAGCAAAGGGCCTGACCCCTTGTTAGTCGGGGTCAGGCCCTTATGATACACTCCTATCAATGAATAAAAGGGGGAACGAATATGACCTTACCCCGCCTAGAAATTTCAACAACTCGTAGTGAGGTCGGTCTACAAACCGAGCGGCCGCAAATACAACTTCGCCAACAGGCAGCTGACTTACAAATCCAGCAACAGTACATGGATAATTTGCAAATCAGTAAAAAGGCGTCGAAGTTGTATATTGACCAAACCGAAGCATTTGCAGATGCAAATCTTAAGAGCGTCTTTCGTTTTACAAAAGATTTTTCGCAAAAGGCACATCAAAAAGTACTGAGTTACATCCAAAAACAAGCGCAACAAGGCGACCAGCTGATGAAAATTGAAAACGGAAATGGCGCAATCGGCCATATCGTAGCGGAAAATAGTCAGCGCAAGCCAAAGGAAATCAATTATGGCACGATTCCTAAACCGTTTGCGGTTAAGATCAACTATGATCCAGGAGAAACAAGTATTCGTGTCAATCGAAATACAGTCGATATTCAAATCAACAGAAACGAGCCGCAACTTACAATCCCAAAATGGCAAACTCAGGCCTATTTAAAACAAAAGAACAGCATCTCGTTTCAAGCTGTAGGAACCCAAGTGAATCGAGGGCTATAAGAAGTCACCAGAAAACATTGGTGGCTTTTTACGGTATATATTCCTCACCTGCTATAACAGCATCGCTCTAAAGGTATGGGGGTGAAGATATATGGTAGAATATTGAATATAATCTAAGGAAATTTGGTGATCGTCGTGAAATTAGAAACAAAATTTAAAGGTCAAGTTGAAGTCGCTGACGAAAAAATTATTATGTTTGCTAATGGCTTACCCGCTTTTGAAGCAGAAACCGAATTTGTGCTTTTGCCCTTTGATGAAGGCACACCTTTTTACATATTACAATCGGTAAAAACCGTTGATGTCGCTTTTATCATGGTCAACCCATTTAACTTTTTTCAAAATTATCAAGTAAAACTTACAGACGGACTGATTGAAAAACTAGAAATTGAAAAAGAAGAGGACGTCGCGATCTTTTCCATCGTTACCGTGAAAGAGCCGTTTTCAGATACAACCGTGAACCTGCAAGGCCCGATCGTCATTAATGCGAAAAAACAAAAAGGAAAACAATTCGTCATGGCTGACTCGGAATATGGCACGAAGCACTTACTTCTTGAACAACAAGCGGCTCACGCTGGGGAGGGGAAGTAAATGCTCGTACTCACTCGAAAACCAAACGAGTCCATCAAAATCGGCGATAACATCGAAATCAAAATCCTTTCCGTTGAAGGCGACCAAATCAAAATCGGCATCGACGCCCCGCGCAACATCGAAATCCACCGCAAGGAAATCTACCTTGCAATTCAGGAAGAAAACAGCCATGCCGCAGCTAGTACTTCGATTGCAGGGTTGAAGGATTTTATAAAAGGGCTTTAATCGAATTCATCTATCGCGAAAGATCTTCCAACAAGAAGACAGGTATTTGTCTAATATAGACAGGATCTGTCTTTTATTATTAAATTTTTAACGCGAAGCTTTAACTAGATTTAACAGTGGCTTTATATTCATTTGCTACACTTTTAGAAAGAGATGGTGGAGGTGTTGCAAATGAAAGTTCGGAAGGCGATTATTCCAGCGGGAGGCTTAGGTACCCGTTTTTTACCCGCAACGAAGGCACAGCCAAAAGAAATGCTGCCAATCGTGGATAAGCCGACAATCCAATATATTGTCGAGGAAGCTGTTCAATCAGGGATTGAAGATATTTTAATCGTCAGCGGTCGCGGGAAACGAGCGATTGAAGATCATTTTGATAAATCCTATGAATTAGAAAACACACTGGCTACTAAAGAAAAGTGGACGCAACTGGAAGAAGTTCAGTCCATTTCAAGTATGGCAAATATCCACTACATTCGGCAAAAAGAGCCGTTAGGATTAGGTCATGCGATTTTGTGCTGCCGTTCGTTTGTCGGAAATGAACCATTTGCGGTATTACTAGGAGATGATATTGTTCTTTCAGACGTTCCATGTACGCAACAACTAATCCATGTCTTTGACCGCTATCACTCTTCAGTTGTTGGCGTTCAACAAGTTGATGATGAAGACGTTTCTAAATATGGAATTATTGACCCTAATGGTGCTGATATAGAAGCAGGCGTTAAACACATCCACGGACTAGTTGAAAAGCCTTCCATTGATGTCGCCCAATCCAATGATGCCATTATGGGCCGGTACGTATTGCGACCCGAAATTTTTGATTACTTGTCCGCACAAAAGCCAGGTACAGGAGGAGAAATTCAGCTCACTGATGCTATCAATGAAATGAACCGAAATCATGCCGTGCTTGCTTATCATTTTCAAGGCACTCGCTATGACATCGGAGATAAGTTTGGATTTATTAAAGCAACCGTAGATTTCGCGCTGAAACGCGAAGACCTAGCACAACAAGTGAAAGATTATTTACAAACATTGATGGTTGAACAAGATACTGGCATTTAATTCATGACTTGGAGGGCTAGAGATGAATATTTCTGTCGTTGGTACAGGGTACGTTGGCTTAGTTACAGGTGTTTGTCTAGCTGAAATTGGTCATCAAGTAACGTGCATCGATGTCAATCAGACGAAAATTTTGAAACTCCAACAAGGAAAGTCACCAATCTATGAACCTGGTTTAGAAGATTTATTGAAACGAAATCTTGAAAATGGTAACTTAACTTTTACCTCACATCACTCAGAAGGGTTTGCTAATGCTGATGTCATTTATATCGCAGTCGGAACTCCACAACAAGAAGATGGGACGGCTAATCTATCTTTCATTTTTCAAGTAGCAGCAGATATAGCACGTAATATTAAAAAATCCACAATTGTTGTTACCAAAAGTACAGTTCCAGTCGGAACGAATCGAAAGATAAAAGAATTCATTCAGAGCAAGACGACCGTTCCAGTTGATGTCATATCTAATCCAGAATTTTTGCGTGAAGGTTCCGCTCTTCAAGATACATTTGAAGGGAGTCGTATCGTCATTGGTGCTGATAGCGAAGAGGCTGCGCGTACGATCGTGGAAATTAATCGTGCCTTCAATATTCCAGCTTTTATCACCGATATCGAAAGTGCTGAAATGATCAAATACGCATCCAACGCCTTTCTCGCTACAAAAATAAGCTTCATTAATGAGATTGCGAGCCTCTGTGAAAAACTCGGTGCCAATGTAGAAGATGTTGCTAAAGGTATGGGCATGGATGCACGGATTGGCAGTCAATTTCTAAAGGCAGGAATCGGCTACGGCGGCTCATGCTTTCCAAAAGACACAAAAGCACTCGTGCAAATCGCTGGAAATGTCGAACACGAATTCCACCTCCTTCGCTCCGTGATCGAAGTGAATAACAAACAACAAATGCTGTTGGTTGAAAAGGCAAAAGAACGGTTTGGAAGTTTACGAGGGTTAAAGATAGCCTTATTAGGATTAGCCTTCAAACCGAATACCGATGATATGCGAGAAGCGGCCTCGATTGTGATTGCTGAAGAATTGCATAAAGAAGGAGCAGAAGTAATGGCATATGATCCGATTGCAATCGATAATGCCAAACAAGAACTACCGCAAGCTGTTTCATTTGCTCAATTCATTTCAGAAGCAATTACTCACGCCGATGCCGTATTTATACTAACAGAATGGCATCAAATAAAAACATTTCCGCTCAGCGAATATAAAAAATCGATGAAAAATGCGATCATATTTGATGGAAGAAACTGCTTCACACTTGAAGAAGCAGCACAAGCAAGCGTTGAATATCATTCGATCGGGAGAAAAGCGTCCCTTTCCCCGATGACTAAACATTAACAAAACTTTTACACAATATTGTAGCTCATCTGTTTCCTTTGGTTCTAATAGTATGTATAATAAGAACGGGTGATCGCCCCTTTGTCGCGTGATTAAAATAAAGGGTGGGAAACATATGAGTCAAGAAGTGATTACTTATTTACAAAGGTTAGAACAAAAAATCGATGAAAAGTATAATCAAGTGAACATTAAATTTAATTCAATGGATGAAAAGTTCGAACAAGTAGACAAGAGGTTCGATCAAGTTGAAAAGCGTTTAAATTCAAATGAAAAAATGCTTGCGCAGCTCATAGAACTCGTAACCGTGACAAATCAGCGTTTAAAACATTTTGAAACAGAAGCGCATAAGCGTTTTGACACGCTTGAATCTAAAGTGTCCCGTATGGAATCAGATACGAATTTACTCTTCAAAGAAAGTACTGAAACCAAGCGTGATATTGAAAAGGTATTATCATGATGGAGTGGGTAAGTTTGTTAGTATTTGGTTGGATAAGGAAAACTAAAAGCTATTAGGAATGGGAATTGTCACTTAGTTTACAGATATTTTCCTACAACTTTTCCAACATACCAACTTCTCGTCCGAGCATCTCTCCTACCCAACTAACCACTATCCCCTAACCAACTAAATAAAAAAATTGTAAAAAACTATTAAACATCTATCGAACGATGACGATATTAGTAGTGTAATAGCAAATGGAAGTCGTGTTCGGCCGGCACCTCCTCCATATTGCCTATAAAACTACTATCCAACCACAAGGACGTGGGCGGAGCAAAACTCAAGGAGGAATTTTATTATGATTATCAACAACAATATCCCAGCATTAAATACGTATCGTCAGATGGGTGCTAATCAAAATGCAGCATCAAACTCAATGGAGAAACTAGCTTCAGGTCTTCGTATTAACAAGGCTGGAGACGATGCGGCAGGTCTAGCAATCTCTGAAAAAATGCGTGCTCAGGTTCGTGGGTTAGATCAAGCAAACCGTAACGCTCAAGATGGTATTTCTATGATTCAAACAGCTGAAGGTGCATTACAAGAAACACACAACATTCTTCAACGTATGCGTGAGCTAGCAACGCAAGCAGCGAATGATACAAATGTAGAAGTTGACCGTAACGAAATTCAGAAGGAAATGAATCAGTTAACTTCTGAAATTAACCGTATTGGTAATACGACTGAGTTTAATACACAGAATGTATTAGACGGTGGTGCGAAAGCTAGTCCAACTACATTAGGTAGTAATCAAGCTGTAGGTGAAGCTGCTAAAGGTGCTCTACTTCAATCTACTGATCCAGCTAGTGTTAAAGCAGCGGATTTTGTTTTAGCTGCTTCTGCTTCTTCAATTATTGTTAACGGATCTGTCTTTTCTTTAGACGCGACTTCTGGTGCTCACAACCAGGCTGTGCTTACTGCTTATAATAATGGAACTGGTGATTTTGCCGGTCTGGATGACAGTGCAGAAGGCATGAAATTAGCATTAGAAAGTCTTAAAACAGGTGCGACAGGGATCCAATTAAAAGATGTTGCAGATGTTAATGTAACTGAAAATGGTGTAGTATCTATCACAGCAAAAGCTGTTGGAGATGATTCTTTAATTGCTCTAGGTGATGATGCTGGAGTAGCAGGTAATGCTGCGCATGCAGATTTATATGCTCAATTAGGAATAGGGACTCCAGCAGCAGGTGCAACGTGGGAGGGAACAAATGGTACCACGGCAAAAATTGAAGGTAAGGATATTAGTGACCTTTTTGGCAGTGGAGCTAATGAAATTAACGCAGATACATTAGTAGGTAAGAAATTTGATATCACAGTAAACGGTGAACTTTATAATGTTACATTAGACCATGAGGCAGTTCAGGCTGGAAGCTCTGGTAATCCTACAAGTGCAGCACACCTTCAAGCAGTTATTGCTGATGCCCTTACACGTGCAAAAGATCAGGCTGGAGAAACTGTTGATCTTGTTGGTGATAATATGGTTCAAGTTACAGAGGCGAATGATGCAATTAGTTTCAATATTCATGCGGATGCTATTCCAGAAGATGGTTCGGTTCCTTCATTAAAGGTATCAGGTGACTATGCATCGACAATTCTCGGTGGAATTACTAATGGGCAAAACGCTGTTGGTGGTACATTTAACGCTACTTTCCAAATTGGTGCAAACCAAGGGCAAAGTATGACAATTGAAATAGCTGATATGCGTGCGCAAGCATTAGGTGTATCTGGTACAATTTCTGCTGGTTCTCAGGGTGATGTTGAAGGAGCGAAATTTACAGCAACTACAAGTGTTACAAATGGTACAAACAATGATAACGTAGAATATTCACTTGATGTTTCTTCTCATGAAGCTGCTACAGCAGCAATTAAAGTTATTAACAATGCTATTGAAAAAGTGTCAGCAGAACGTTCTAATTTAGGGGCAACTCAAAATCGTTTAGAGCACACAATCTCTAACTTAGGAACATCTGCTGAGAACTTACAAGCAGCAGAATCACGTATCCGTGACGTAGATATGGCTCGTGAAGTAATGGATATGACTAAGAACAACATCTTAGCTCAAGCTTCTCAAGCAATGCTTGCACAAGCTAACCAAGCTCCACAAGCTGTATTACAATTACTTGGATAATAGAAAAGTTAGTTAGTTGGTTAGCTAAACCACAAAACCAGCAATTTAGGAGGCTCTAGTTATGCTAGGGTCTCTTTTATATTTTAGAAAGATGTATGTCTCAACAAGTCTATAACCTTTTTTTATAAATAATGATGATGACATGGATTATAAAACTGATAGGAAAATAATAAGGCTAGTGGGGTTCTATTCCCCACTCAACTTGTATCAATGGTGCAGGAGAGGTTGCAGCAGGTTTAGCGCTTTTCGGGAAAATGCGTGGACAAATTCGTGGTTCAGTTCAAGCTTCTAGAAACGCTCAAGATGGAGTTTCATTTATTCAAACCCTGGGTAGAAGGGATGGAGGATATGACCTTTAAATGGAATTGACTGGGTACCCTTTATTTCTTCAATTTTCACCGAATACCTAGCCTTTATTTCAACTTGTGGAATAGGGCTTTTTCTATTTGATAAAGGGAGTAATGTGAACCATTATTATATAATGGAATAAAAAGTAAGGATGATGAAAATGACTTCGATGGATTCGCTTTGGATATTCCTATTGGCACAAGTCGCGAAGAAGTCATTTCAATTTTTGGCCAGCCTGAAGATGTTAATTCCTACTTTCCTGTGACGTTCTATTATGATGAGGAAAATAGAATGCAAGGGGTGCATTTCGCATACGCAATGCCTCATGGGTATGATATTACAAAAGAAGGTATCCAACGTGATGATTCCTTTGAAAAGGTTTATGAAACCTATCAACACTATGATAAGACGTTTCATTTTAATGATGTTCATGATTTTCCAAAGTTTATGTTTGTATATATTGGTGATGAAATTTTTACTTTTGAATTTTCGGAATGGGCGTATGATGGCACGATTTATTTAGTCGGATTCAAACGTGGAAATGAAGCCTTTATTGAACGCTCCCCAATTATTTCTCATCAAAACGTCGAGGAGAGACCGTATTAGTGCAAATTTCGGGGACTTCTCAATTGAGCTCTAGAGTCACACTTGAAGTTTTGTACTAGTACCATAGTCTTGTGTTTGATACGATAAAGATAGAGTGAGATTACTAGGTAGGAGGCTAGAAAATTGAGTGACGAAAATCAAGACTACAAAGTATTCCTAGAAGAGCAATTACAGTGCACGAAGGAACGGGTGCGGATTTTAGATGAGATTGACTTAAAGCTTCATCAGATGAAAAAAATGGCTGAGTATGCCGTGGAAAACACCCTCACTCCTGGTGAAGTGGACGGATTAAATAGGCAAATCAATGATTTGAAATACGAAGTGGATATGTTAGAAAAACAGTTACATACAGTTGATCATTAACAATCAAAAGGTGGTGTAGGAATGGATATTGCCTTATTATCAATGGCACTCAACCAAGGGCAAGTGCAACAACAAGCATCGATGTCAATAATGAAAAAAGCAATGGGAAACGCTGAGCAACAAGGAGAAGCTTTACAAAAACTAATGACAACAGCTGACCCTAAAGCCATTCAACACGCAGCTCAACCTCATTTAGGTGGGAACCTCGATATTAAGCTGTAGTTGTTTAGTTCGTCTAATAATAAGTGAAATACATAATACATCATTAAAATTGAAGTAGAGTCACCAGAATGCAGCTGGTAGCTCTTCTTTTTTTATCCTCGATTTCTTTTAATAAATCTTTGAGCTCTGTCATTTCCATCTGCAAAAATAGGTAATAATTGATATGTAAATACAACCATATACTAACCGTAAATGGAATGACGTTTATAATATTGTAACGGTTAACTTTTTCATCCTTATTCCTGATTTATTCATAAAAAAATAATATTTGCCTACTAATGTCCATTTAATAAGCTTTTTTGTTACTCGTTAACGCATCAAATAAATGAAAAAAGAACCCATTTCTGATAAGTTAAAAGTGCGAACCAATAACCATCAGAAAGGATTCTTATAATGGCTATTTTACCGCAATTAACACTTGATTTCAATCGTAAAATTAAATTATCTAATGACGGAGGAGAACTCTCGTCTGATACTGGTGAGTTCCTCTTTAGGGAATTTGATGAAAAGATTGGTTTCTCTAAAACATTGGCTGAACATTTAAACCTGAAAGACAATAGACGTTACTATATTCATTCGAATGAAAACTTAATTCGTCAAAAGATTTATCAAATCATTGCTGGTTATACCGACGATGATGCAGCTGATCAATTGACGAAAGACCCTGTATTTACTCAAATTATTGGTACAGATGCGTTAGCTTCTCAGCCGAGCTTATCTCGTTTCTTTAGACGGTTTGATAGCCAATCTATTGAAGAATTGAATCGAGCCAACCAAGAGCTTATTGACAAAGTGCATCAATTTAGAGAGTCAAAGGTACTTATTATTGATTTAGATTCTACGCATTCCGATACCTACGGAGACCAAGAAGCTGCGGCTTTCAATACTCATTATGGTACCGTTGGTTTTCATCCATTAGTTGCCTTTGACGGAGTAACAGGTGATTTCCTTAAAGCAAAGCTACGACCTGGAAACGTGTATACTTCAAATGGTGTCGTCGATTTTATTCAACCACTCATTGATCATTACAACGAAAAGTTCCCAGAGACAACACCTTTTCTTCGTGGTGATAGTGGGTTTGCGGTCCCAGCTTTGTATGAATTGTGCGAAA
This sequence comes from Alkalihalobacterium alkalinitrilicum, assembly GCF_002019605.1. Taxonomy (NCBI): domain Bacteria; kingdom Bacillati; phylum Bacillota; class Bacilli; order Caryophanales; family Bacillaceae; genus Alkalihalobacterium; species Alkalihalobacterium alkalinitrilicum. The sequence continues at coordinate 4,222,137 of NZ_KV917368.1, forward strand.
AAGAAAGCGTCTATTACGTGATTCGGCTGAAATCAAATGCGAATTTACAACGAATTGCGGATGAACTCCATCCTTCGTCTGTCATTTCCGATGTTTCAAAGGCGGAAATTTATTACGAAGAAACCATCTATCAAGCAAAATCTTGGTCGAAGCCTAGAAAAGTAATTGTCAAGTCAGTACGTCCAGCTGGTGAATTACTGTTTACTCATTCCTTCTTTGTGACAAATTTAGTTGATTCCTTTTCTCCTAAAGCGATCGTTCTTAGTTATCAAAAAAGAGGAACGATGGAGAACTATATCAAGGAAGCCAAGAATGGGTTCGGCTTTGATAAAATGAATAGCCACTCTTACCAAGTAAATGAAGTAAAAATGATGTTAAGTTTGTTGGCTTATAACTTAACGAACTGGTTGCGTACGCTATGTTTTCCAGAAGAACAAAAGACCATGCAAATCGATACCATACGTACACGAATTATTAAAGTTGCCAGTAAATTAGTAAAGTCAGGACGTTCCCTTTACTTTAAACTAGCCTCAAGTTTCGTGTATCAGGAATTCTTTTGGAAAGTACTTCAGCGAGTTCAAAAATTGAAATTCAATTAAAAATGATCAAATAACCAATTTTTAGAAACTACACACCAGACCAAGGGAGTAGTCTGCCTAAAAACAGATATTTTCAAGCAAAACTTTTAAAATCACAACTGAAGTAGCCAAGTTACTATGATTTCACTTTATAATGAAGTAATTTATTGGTTTTTTGAGTTCAATCGTGATTTAACTTCGAAGTATGAATAATTCAGGTTATTAGTTAGTGCATATAAAATAATAATCTATTAGGGCTAATTTTAATTTTCTCTTCAAAACTATGAGTAGGTGGCCGATATAATCAATAATTGAAAAATATTGTCGAAAACCTTAAAGGGAAGATGTTTCTATAGATAAGTTCGATTTAGATGGAAGGGGCAAAAAAATGAGAATTGCAGGTTTGGCAACGGGAATGGACATTAATCAAATTGTCAGTGATTTGATGAAAGCACATAGAATGCCCATAGATAAAATGATGCAGGATCGCCAACTCATTGAATGGCGTCAGGAGGGGTATCGAGAAATCAACCGGAAGTTTAATACTTTTAGAGATAACATCTTTGATACCGTCATGCGTTCAGCGAATATGTTAGCAAAAAGTGTATCGAGTAGTAATTCTAGCCTAGCAACCGCAACAGCCACTTCGACTGTGGGGAATATGTCGCTACGTCTGAGTAACGTCACGTCTTTAGCTAAAGCCGCCTCCTATAATAGTAGTGATAAAATTTCAGCGGATAATCAAAAAATTAATACTTCTGCAACGCTTGGATCTCAGAATTTTACAAAGGATGACTTTTGGGAGAAGGGGATTGTTCATCGTGAAAGTATAAGGCAATCATCCACTGGCAATACAGTTACATTAGCAAATCAAGATATTGTAAACCCAGATGACATTGTTGTTAAAGTGAACGGTAAAGTTTATGATATTGTTACGGATATCAATGATCTTGAGGATGGAAAAGTACTATTAAATGCAGAAAATGGTACGTTACAATTTAATCATACGATCCAACAGGGTACAACGGTTTCTACTACTTACATGACGGAAAAGGCGACAGAGGAATTTAATCCTTCGACGGCTCAGAATACGTTTCAGTTAAAAAAGGGCGGACTTGATTTAGAAAGTTTGAAGATCACTGCTGGAGGAACTGAGTTTACTTCTGCTGACATTGTTACAGATCGCTCTCAGCTAGAAGCAGGCAAAGTTTTTGTCAATGTAGATACGGGTCAACTTGAGTTTTTTGAAGCAAAGACCAATGTTTCCGTCGATTATACACAACGTTATACTACTGCTGGAATATCCGCTCATAATGAGAATGGACCAGTCAGTGATAAGTTTGTTTTTACCGCCAATCAATCATTAAATACTGTCTTTACTGAAATGAATCGTTCGAATGTTGGAGTACAAGGGTTTTATGATAATCACTCAGATCAAGTAAGTATTTCGCGTTCAAATACAGGTTTGTTTAATGTAGATGGAAATGGCAATCCTATAGGACCTGAGATTGAGTTCACTGGATTTTTTAATACTGTTCTAAAATTTGATAATAATCAAGGCAGTGGCGGTGCCCAAAATGCTGTATTTCAAATGAATGGGTTGCAAACACAGAGGCAATCGAACACTTTTACGGTTTCTGGAATGACGGTAACCTTAAACGATACCTTTACGAATGAAGTGACGTTAAGGGCATCCACAGATACGGATAAAGTATTCGATACGATTAAGGGATTTGTAAATGAGTATAATGAGCTATTGGATTTCGTGAATGGCAAATTAACAGAAGATCACCATCGTGATTTCAGACCACTGACCGAAGAGCAAAAAGCTGCGATGTCTGAAAAGGAAATTGAGCAATGGGAAGAGAGAGCTCAAAGTGGTTTATTGAGAAATGATCCTATCCTACGCGGACCAATGGATCGAATGAGAACTGATCTATATAATCCCGTCAATGGTGGATTTAATACGGATTTTAAACAGTTAGCTTCGATTGGAATTACTACGAGTAACAACTATATGGACCGCGGAAAGTTAGTCGTTAATGAGGATAAATTACGACAAGCTATAGAACAAGATCCAGAAGGGGTTTTTCAACTTTTTACAGCTGATGGTGCTATTCCAGCTGAACAAGGGATCGCTCGTCGTGTTCGTACCACATTGGATCAAGCGATAAACTCAGTTGCTGAGCGTGCGGGTGGTATGCGAGGAAAAACACAAAATAATCAATTTACCTTAGGGCGTAATATGAATCAAATCAATGACCAAATTTCTAGCTTTGAAAGACGACTGCAACAAGTGGAAGAGCGTTATTGGCGTCAATTCAACGCAATGGATGCGGCGGTTCAACGAGCAAACCAACAAGCCGAGACGTTATTTGCGCAGTTATATCCACAAGGTTAATAGGAATATATACTTTATAAAGTAATGGAAATGATTTTGAGCAGCCTCATGGGGGTGCTCTTTTTTATCGACCGTTAGAACTACTTGTGTAAGTATCTTTTTAACAACTACGATAAACTCCCAAATATCGTCAATTTTTTCTGCCTTTTTTCCTTAACATTTAGCGAATGATGCCGATATAAAGCATGTATCATTTCAATTGTACTTTTTAGTACGAAATGAAATGGATTTGAACCTGCGAAATTCATAGGTAGAAAACTTTATGTACAATAATTTTAAAACCATTTACGAGTGTTACATTGAACTTTGCAATGGGGAAGGTGGATATAAAAATGGCTATCAATTATCAAAATGCTTATAAACAAAATACGACAAATACCGCATCACCAGGGGAGCTAACGCTCATGCTCTATAATGGTTGTCTCAAGTTTATCAACCGTGCGAAAAAAGCAATGGAAGAAAATAATATTGAACAACGTAATGAGAACATCGCTCGTGCTGAAGCAATTATTCGCGAGTTAATGGTGACATTAAAAACCGAACACGAAACAGGAAAAAACATGTTAAGAATGTATGATTTTATTCTTAGTCGTTTAATTGATGCCAATATCAAAAATGATGTGGATGCTTTAAAGCAAGCGGAAGACTTCGTCACACAGTTCCGTGATACGTGGAAGCAAGTGCTTCAATTAGACCGTCAACAGCGACATGGTGCGACTGTTGGAGGAAAAGCATAGTGGTTTCTATCCGTGAATTGTATGACGTAACGAAACAACTTCATGAGTGTACGTTGAATCCTTTTCATAAAAATGATGAAGAAAAAAGTGACGCTTATATTTCTTCAGTTGAAGAATTACTAGAACAGCGACAAGCTTGCATCGATCAATTGCAGCAAGTCAAACTACAAGTGAAAAAGGAAGAAAAGGAACTTGTGGCTGAGATGATGAATATGAACGCAGTGATCGTTAAAAAACTAGAGGCGAACAAATTACTTTTAGGAAAAGAAATCGGTGCTTTGAAGGTGAAGAAAGCACAAGAGAAAAAGTATAATAATCCATACGATGGGCCAACTGCTGAAGGTGTTTTCTTTGATAAACGAGGATTGTAAAAAAACTTTTTAAAGTAAGTAAAATACTAGAGTGTATACTAATTTTCTAAAAGTACGATAGATGACCTTTGTTGCAGAAAAATGATTATCATGCTCAAGACATAATAACGAGATAGGTGAACCAAATGGAAAAGTATATAGATGTGATGAAGAAATCACTGGAGCTCTCGGAAACTATATTGGAAGGATTAGAGCACATACAAAAATTGTTAAGTGAAGGAAATTATGAACAATCGATCCTCCTAATGGAAGATGTACTTGTAGCCTATACAACGATAGGAAGATCAATAGAGCCAGTGAAACATGAGTTTGACAATGAAACTATTGGACACTTGCAAAATGGATTGAAGAAAACGATAGAACTCGTTGTAAATGCTTATGAGTCAAAGAGCTGTGTGAAAGTACATGAAATTATTCAATTTTCACTTTTACCTCAATTTAAGAAGTTCAAGCATGAGCTAGAACAGAACTTTCATTCCTACATTGTTTCTTAAATAGTTACATGTAAGTACTTACACGATAGTTTTATAGGAAATTAACGAGTTTAGAGTAGCCTTCAATAGGTTGCTCTTTTTTTAAGGGAGTCTATTCATAGTGTAATTAAGCTTATCGGTGATATGCTCGCATTTATTAAAAGAGGAGCCAATTTTCCGAAAATTATTCAAAAGTGTGGAATAAAAGGGAGTCCGAACCGATATAAGAAGAAACACTATAATTTTTGGCAGGGGGAAAATAAAATGGAAATCTCTAAAAACTTAATAAATGTTCAAAAACCAGCCAGTTTCAATACTACAGATCAAGGAAGTAAAGACAAAACTATTAACGAAAATAGTCAAGGTAAAACGGCATCTGAAAAAATAAAAGAAGGTGTTGAGAAAACAAAAGACCATCATTTTACAAAAGAAGAAATTGACGAACAAATCGAGAATATGAATAAGTTTTTAGAGTTAAACTCTACTTCTCTTAAATTTCAAGTCCATGAAAAGCTTGATCGTATCTCTGTGCAAATAGTTAACAAAGATACAGACGAAGTGATCCGCGAAGTGCCCCCTCAAGAATTACTAGATATGGTGGCTACAATGTTAGAACATGTCGGGCTCATTATTGATCAAAAAATATAGAGTAGATAGGCTGACAGTACTAACTTGACTTAGTACTGTCGTTCCTTTTTGTGTTGCTGTTCACGTTTAGGCTCACTATTTAGTCTACTTAAATTCAATCATGAATAAATGTTTCTACTCACTCGATGAAGGTACCTTGCTATTAATCACGGACTAAGAATCGCAAATCCACATGCCTATTAAGTAGGAAAGGTACCTATAATCATTTTCCTTCTATCACCCTTATGGCTTTAAGTTCAAAATAAGACATGGAACATCACGTACCAGTCTGCAACGTGCTTTCCGTCTTTTTTAATTTTTCATACTCATTTAACAGTTGGTCTAGCTCTTGACTGCATTGGATTGTCTGAGGTGAGGAAAATCCAAAAGTCATTGAAAGTTTTAACATTTCCTGTCTTTTAGATTCTATTTCTTTGGTTAACATGTTTAACTCCTCCATTTGACCGCATCTCCATTGTTAGGAATTCTCTACTAAGTATATTTAACCATATTTTAACTATATTAGGTGTGAAGTTCATCATACTGTAACTTATTAGTGTATTAAATTGTTGTAAACGTCGTAAATTCTCCATAATCGAAAGCCATTTTACTATAACGAAAACGCTAAAATAATAGTAATAACAACGGAAACGTAGAGGAGGTTGAAAGTTGAAAGAAACGAAATGGTTCAACATAGATGCAACTCAAGTCGTTAGGCAGCTGGAGACGGATACTAAAAAGGGCTTTCAGTTCAGGAATCGTCTGCCCGTCAAGAACAGTATGGGAAAAATGAGCTTCCAATTGGGAAGGTTGAACCGAAATGGAAGAAGTTTTTTAAACATTTTCATGATGTGCTCATTTATGTTTTACTTGCCGCAGTACTGATTACGTTTGTATTAGGTCATTACATTGATACGGCGGTTATTTTACTTGTTGCGGTTATTAATGCTGTGATTGGCTATGTACAAGAAAATAAAGCCGAGAAAGCACTCAATGGAATACGAAATATGTTGTCCTTGAAAGCAAAAGTCATTCGCGGGGGGCATCGTACGGAAATTCCTTCAAAAGATCTCGTTCCTGGTGATATGGTCTTGTTAAGTGCAGGAGATAAAGTGCCAGCGGATATCCGCGTGATCCGAGCAGATAATTTAAAAGTGGAAGAATCACCGTTGACAGGCGAATCAGTATCGGTTGAGAAAAAATCAGGTGTATGCCTGAAGATACCGTTCTCGGTGACCGTATAAATATGGTGTTTTCTGGGACGTCGATTGCATCGGGTTCGGGCTTGGGTGTTGTCGTTGCGATCGGTGAAGAAACGGAAATCGGAAAGATTAACACATCGATGGCTCAAGTGGAAGAAATTCAAACACCACTTTTAAAACAAACCGCAAAGTTCGGTAAAATGATTTCTGTCGTGATTCTGTTCGGCGCGGCGGCGATGTTTGTATTTGGTTATGTGTTTCATGATTATGAGGCAGCCGAGCTTTTACTTGCGGTGATTGGTTTAGCTGTTGCGGCAATTCCAGAAGGCTTGCCCGCAATCTTATCGATTATTTTAGCGTTAGGTGTGCAAACGATGGCGAATAACAATGCCATTGTACGAAATTTACCGTCCGTCGAAACGTTAGGGGCTGTATCGGTGATTTGTTCGGATAAAACAGGGACACTGACGAAAAATGAAATGACGGTCACTTCTTTAATTTTACGTGATCATGAATTTGATATTACAGGAACAGGTTATGCTCCTGAAGGACAGATCATCCTTGATGGTGTTGAAGCCGATGTGAAGGCTGATACGGCATTGAACCATTTCTTAACATGTGTGAAAACCGTCAATGAAGCGAGTTTGTATAAGGATGAAGAAGGTCAATGGGTCATGAACGGGGAACCGACGGAAAGCTGTTTAGTAACACTAGTCGAAAAAGCGAATGAACCGATTGAGCGTCTCGAACTGTTGGCGAAAATTCCGTTTGATTCTGCCTATAAGTATATGGCGGGATTAGTTGAATTCAATGGGGAGCGACTGATTTATGTCAAAGGAGCCCCCGATCGACTTTTTGAAATGGCGGGGTTAGAAATAGGTTCGGAGGAAAGAGCGTACTGGGAAAAGAAGATGTCACAACATGCTTCTATGGGAAAAAGAATGATTGGAGCGGCGATGAAAAAAGTCGGTTCTGATGTGACGACGATTGACCATGAGGATGTGCAGTCAGGTCTAACGTTGCTTGGATTAGCTGGCATTATTGATCCACCGCGGGAAGAAGCAATTGTCTCGGTGAAGGAATGTAAACGAGCAGGAATCGTTGTGAAGATGATTACAGGTGACCATAAAGACACGGCCATTGCGATAGGAAAAGAATTAGGCATTGGAGATGGAACACGAGCGATCGAAGGACGGGAACTTGACGCGATGACACCAGAAGAACTAATGCAAGCTGCAATTGAATATGACGTTTTTGCTCGGACGAGTCCAGAAAATAAGCTGCAACTCGTACAAGCCTTGCAAGAACACGGACATATTTGTGCGATGACAGGGGACGGGGGAAATGATGCGCCTGCGTTAAAACGGGCTGATATTGGGGTCGCAATGGGAATTAAAGGAACTGAAGTGTCTAAAGATGCGTCGCAAATGGTGCTTGTTGATGATAATTTTAACACGATTGTTAGTGCCGTCCGTGAAGGGCGCCGTGTTTATGATAATTTGAAAAAGACGATTTTGTTTATTTTACCGACGAATGGTGCCGAGGCGTTTCTTATTTTCGCGAGTATTTTGTTTGGAACGATGATGCCGCTAACGCCTGTGCAAATTCTTTGGGTTAACATGATTACCGCTGTGACAATTTCGCTGGCGATCGCGTTTGAGAAACTTGAAAAAGGAACGATGGATCGGCCACCTCGTGAACCTGAGACTAAGTTGTTGAGCGGATATTATATTTTCCGAATCGTGTTTGTCTCTCTTTTGATCGGTGGCGGAATTTTAGCAATGAATGCCGATTTAATCCAAAACGGATATGATCAGGCTGTAGTAAATACGGTGACGCTTCAAGTGTTAGTTCTTGCTCAGTTGTTCCATTTGTTTAACTGTCGAAGTGAACGCAATTTCGCATTAACGAAAGACTTTTTTACGAATAAAACCGCGTTTCTCGTCTCAGGGCTGCTCATCTTGATTCAGCTTGGCGTTACGTACCTACCGGTTATGAATACGATTTTAGGAACGGTACCGATCAGTGCAGAATATTGGATCATTCCGATTGCGATCGGACTTGTTGTTTTTATCATTGTGGAAATCGAGAAATGGGTAACGCGAAAAGTGATCGGTTATCGCTCGAAGCGTTGATTAGGGAACAAACAGGAGTCGCTCTTATGGTGAAGTATTAGTAGAAAAAGTAAGTGGCTAGCATCTGTATTCGCTTGTTCGCCATTACGCTTGCGAATAACATGTGAAGTGGACCCTCGTTTCTTTATTTTGTTAACATGCATGAAATTAGAGGAACGAACGAACTGTATATCACTTATTTGCTTTCGGAAGCGACTTTTTCGAATGAAATTCATGAAATAAAGGAACCTGTGTCCGCCAAGCGCGGCAAATAGATGTTTTTTCTGGCAAAAAGGGCTTCTCTGTCCTCAAAACTGAAGCAAGCCCAATAGCATCTAATAGAAAAATGGCTGAGAGCAATAACTCTCAGCCATTTTCAATCCATATAGTATACTGGTAATTCTGCGTAAAGCGCATCCTTTTACTGATCTTCTGTTTCGTCTGCTTCTTCTTCAAGGTCTTCAAAATTAAATTCTTCAAAGTCAAAGTCTTCCATATCTTCCATGTCTTCTAGAAAGTCGAAGTTGAATTCTTCAGCCGTGTCGAATACTTCTTGTGGAATGACGATTTCACCAACGTTGTTAAAGTTCGTCAAAACGCCTGTCATACGTTGCGTTGATTTCATCGTTTCATCTTCAATCGTCATTGACATACTGATTTCCATGTCCATTTTCGTTTGGTAGAACGTGTCTTTATCAATGTAGATCACGTAGTTAAAAGATTCGATTTCCATCATCGATAGTAGTTCATCCATCATGACGCCCGCTTCGTCCATAAAGCCCATCGCTTCTTGCGCCATTGCTTTAAAATTATCGTCTGACCCTTGAACTGTTAAGATATAGTGTGCATCATCGGCAGTTAATTGCGTGTCTTCTGCAAATTGTTGGAACATTTTCAGTTGCTCTTCGGCATTCATTTGCATTTGTGATGCATCGAGAATTTCTTGTGAGAATTCTTCAGGGAATTTGATCCATCCCCCTTGCATTTGATCGTTTACAAACATTCCGTCTTCTGTAAAATAGCTTTCGGTTTCAAGTGATTCCATTTCGGCCATTTCTTCTTCAAGTCCATTGATCGTCATTTTTTGATAAAGGCGTAGTGGCTCCATCGTGATGTCTGCAATCATCGTCATATTCATTTCAAAAGCTTCCTCGCCAGGAACTTCAAGTATTTGATCATTGTTCATTTCCATTGTATAGCTTTCCAAATCATTCATCGCTTCAATCGATTTTTGGATCACTTCATCAACGGATAAATCTACCGTTCCTACGTTATCGTTATCTGCATTATCCACGTTGTCATTGTTAGATGGTTCTCCACCACATGCAGCTAGAACTAAAACAAGTGCTAAGCTAGCCATTAGTGCTTTTATAGCTCTCATAAGTACCCCCTTAATAATAAACGATTTCAGCTTTTAACTTTAGCATAAACTTACTATTTTTAACAGTGGGAAATCTCAGGGTGCAAAAGACCTTATGGCAGGAAAACCCTTATCTGAATAGAAAAATGGGAAAAATAGATAAATTTTTAAAAAATTGCGGTGTAGTAGAAAATGGGGTTCTGTGCGATGACTGATCCTAGAAGAAGTTCTTTTGTCTAGTACACCGCTTTGAGGCTATTTACCTAGATCGGAACAACATAAAAGGTACCGAGTCTCGGGAGACGAGTGGTAAATAGTATTTCACAGCTCTTTCTAGAGGAAAGGGTGGCTGTGTTAGATATTTGAAGTCGACCTAAGCCCGAAAAAGAGAACAAATTGTCAGGATTTGGTGTATCTTTATATTACCAAATAAGGAATTGAATAAACCATTAAGTAATTTTGAAGATATTGTAAATGAAGTGTGACTTTTATTACAGATATATGATTAAATGCGCTGATCAAAGAAGGTCTTTTGGTTGATTGTTTCGACATTTGTCATTGTTTTATATGAAAATATGAGGAGGAAGAAGGTAATTGATGCGAAAAGCGATGAAGCGGATCTTATACAGTTATAGTTTTTTTTAAAATGGCAAATGGCCATTGCACTTCATTTTATTTTCTCATATACAACAAAAATTGAACCTCCTGAAAGGGGGAATCCATATAAACTTAACGGTTGAATGAAACGAATTAGAAAATGGTTCAAAAGAAAAAGTGTATAAATAATCGAATTTCAGAAAGAATAAATATCGAAAATCCACAGTTCACTATATTTAACATTTTAATAACATAATTTAGTTAAAGATCTCGATTTAGGGCGGAAATTCATAGGCAAAATTTTCGTCAATATTTGTCGCAAACTTTGGTGCGAAACGGGTTTGACGCCTATATAGAAGTTCTGATATAGTGAAACTGTGGAATATTTTCACAATGATTTAAATTACGAAGGGAATGTGAAAACATGCAAGGAAAAGTAAAATGGTTTAATGCAGAAAAAGGTTTTGGATTTATCGAACGTGAAGATGGTGACGATGTATTCGTACACTTCTCAGCTATCAATACTGATGGATTTAAATCTCTTGACGAAGGTCAATCTGTAGAATTCGAAATCGTTGAAGGTGCTCGCGGACCTCAAGCTGCAAACGTAACAAAGCTGTAATTCACATCCCAGGTTGGAAATGAATTCTTAGCTTTATGCATCATATACAACGAAATGTACAAACCTGTTCCTTTTATTGAGGGACAGGTTTTTTAATGAAGATTAATGATTTTAGTAACTATATAAAACATAGGGAAGATCAGATTTTTTGACACGATTCTGACATAAATATTATTGTGTTTATGCAGGAGTAAAGAAGGGGTATATAGAATATATTAGTACATAGGAAAGGAGGAGTTTCACTATGAACTTTAACATTCGTGGCGAAAACCTAGAAATAACTCCAGCTTTAAGAAGTTATGTAGAAAAGAAGGTAAGCAAAGTTGAAAAATATTTTGATTCAACCCCTCTATCTGAGGTACATGTAAGATTGCAGGTAATGAATAATGAAAACATTATTGAGGTTACAATCCCAATGCCGCAATTATTACTTCGTGCTGAGGAGAAACATGAAGATATGTATGCGGGGATTGACCTTGTTGTTGAAAAGCTAGAACGTCAAATCCGTAAGCATAAAACAAAAGTTAATCGCAAATTCCGCCAAGATGGCACGCTGAAATATATGTTTAAAAACGATATTGAGCCGTTAACTGAAGAGGGTATTGAAAGTGAAGACATTGATATCGTACGTACAAAGCGCTTCACGTTTAAACCAATGGATGCAGAAGAAGCAGTATTGCAAATGGACATGCTTGGCCACAGCTTCTTTGTATTCAATAATGCGGTAAACGGTGAGACAAACGTCGTGTACCGTCGTAAAGACGGTCGCTACGGCCTAATTGAGCCAGAGTGATTTTTTAAGAAAGAGTACAGCCTAATTCGACGGGTGGTTACCCCCAAATGTTAGAGTTTTTATTATGCAGCTGATTGGTTGGAGTGAGTTCGGTATTCAACTGGACTCATCCCAGCCAATTTTTCTTTTGATCGTTCATGGTTATACCAGTAGATATATTCTTCAATTCGTCTTTTTAATTCTTCATAGCTTACCAATTCTTCCCCATAATACATTTCTTGCTTTAAAATCCCAAAGAAGTTCTCCATCGAAGCGTTGTCTGCGCAGGTTGCTTTACGTGACATGCTTTGAAAAATTTTGTTTTCTTTTAACACCTTTACCCATTTGTTGTGCTGATAATGCCAGCCTTGATCGGAATGGATGGTGGTTCGATAGGTTGCATGACTTTTTATTACTTCTATAGTTTCTTTTAAAGGTTCCATGACAAGATCTAACGTTGGACGTTTCTTGATTCCATACGCAGTAATTTCTCCATTATAAAGGTCAAGAATTGGATTTAAATATAACTTATCATCGCCAAGACACTTGAATTCTGTAATGTCGGTTACTAACTTTTGAAGAGGAATAGGTGTACTAAAACGGCGTGATAATCGATTCTTCGCTACGTTTCCAACGTTCCCCTTATAGGAATTGTATTTACGCGATTTCCGCATAAATTTCACACATTTTAATCCCAATTCTCGCATGATGCGATACACTTTTTTATGGTTGATGGAATGACCTAATTTCTTTAATTCATTAGTGATTCGTTTATAACCATAACGTTCATTAAACTTTTTAAATAGATCTGTAATGATTTCTTTTAAGTTTGCGTCCGAATCTTCTTTGCCAGAATTTTTCACTTGGTAATGGTAAGTTGCTTCTGGGATGCCCACGACAAGGAGAACATCTTTTAATCGGAACCCTTCTTCTTTGAGTTCGAATGCGACCTTTGCTTGTGCTTTTCGTGGAAGGCACTCGGATTTTCCCGAAAAGCTCTCAACTTTTTTAAGTATGCTACTTCTAGCCTTAGTAATTCATTCTCTCGTTCTAATTCTTCTTCACGCGTCAGTTTTTTATTTTCGTTTTTCTTTTTGTTTGGTTTTTTAGACATAGAAGGTCGCCCCTTTGACTTTAGGTTCAGGCCTTCTATTCCTTGTTCATTAAATGTTTTCATCCAGCGGTGAATTAATGAAGGATTGTTCAATCTAAATTGATCAGCAGTTTCCTGATAAGAAGCACCTGTCTCTAGCATAAATTGTATCGTATCTAATTTAAATTGAATAGAATAAGCTTCCTTCACCTTTTTTCGCTTTAATCCCTCAATTCCTTGGGTCTTAAAGGCTCTTACCCAATCTTGTAATGGTGTTTGAGAGGGCATATTGTATTTTTTCGCCAATAATTTATATCCAAGATCTCCATGTAAATACTCAGTAACAAGCTTTATTTTAAATTCCTCACTATATTTAGCCATAAAAACACCCCCAAAAGTTAGTTTTCTACTCTAACTTTTGGGGGTCGGTACCACGCTGTACTCTTTTTTGCGTCAACCGATAGGAGAAAGTTAGACAAAACGATTGGGAAAAGGTCATTTAAGGTGTCGATTTCCCGAGAAATTATTCCCCTTCATCTTTGATTTTGTCGGAAAAGAAATAAAGGGTTTCTTTTTGAAGAAATCGAAGTAATAAAAACCATGCCAAAAGTGTGTTGCCTTGTAACGAAAGGCCCAAACTGCTAAAATTGAACTTAAGTGTGTAGAGTTGGTCGATAGGGTACTACAATCCTTCGCCATTCGTTGAATTGAGGGAAGAGAGGACGAGAATTACTATGATGGGATTATTAAAAAAAGTAATTGGTGATCCGAGTCAACGACAATTGAAAAAATACGAAAAAATCGTTGATGCGATTGAAGCGTTAGCTGATGATACAAAAAAATTATCAGATGATGGGTTGCGTGCAAAAACCGAAGAATTTAAAAATCGTTACAATAACGGTGAAAAATTAGATAAACTGTTGCCAGAAGCGTATGCGGTTGTGCGTGAAGCATCTGAGCGTGTGTTAAAGATGCGTCCGTTTCGCGTTCAGCTTTTAGGTGCCATTGTTTTACACAACGGAAATATTGCCGAAATGAAAACGGGGGAAGGGAAAACACTCGTTGGAACATTACCTGTCTATTTAAATGCACTGACTGGTAAAGGCGTTCACGTTGTTACGGTTAATGAGTATTTAGCACGTCGTGACTGCGAGATTATGAAAGAGCTCTATGAATTTTTAGGGTTAACCGTTGGCTTAAATGTAGGTGGTCTTACAAAAGAAGAAAAGCAAGAAGCGTATGCTGCTGATATTACATATGGAACAAATAATGAGTACGGTTTTGACTATTTACGAGATAATATGGTGCTATATAAAAACCAAATGGTACAGCGCCCGCTTCATTTTGCGGTAATTGATGAGGTTGACTCGATTTTAGTTGATGAAGCGAGAACACCTCTCATTATTTCGGGTTCGGTTGAGCGGTCAACGAATCTTTATATTCAAGCAAATGCATTTGTGCGTACTCTTCGTAAAGAGGATGACTATACATTAGATGAAAAAACGAAGTCTGTTCTTTTAACGGAAGAAGGGGTAAATAAAGCTGAAAAAGGCTTTAACATCGACAACCTCTTTGATCAAAAATATGTCTCACTCAACCATCATATTAATCAGGCGTTAAAAGCGCATGTCGTGATGCATCGTGATACGGATTATGTCGTTGAAGATGGTGAAATCGTCATCGTCGACCAATTTACGGGTCGTCTCATGAAAGGTCGTCGCTATAGTGATGGGCTTCATCAAGCGATTGAGGCCAAAGAAGGAATGGAAATTCAACGCGAAAGTATGACACTCGCATCGATTACCTTCCAAAACTATTTCCGTCGTTATCAAAAGCTAGCAGGGATGACGGGTACTGCGAAAACGGAAGAAGAAGAGTTCCAGCAAGTATATGGAATGGATGTTATGAGTATCCCAACGAATAAGCCGATTGCCAGGGATGATCGTCCTGATTTAATTTATAAAACGATGCCTGCGAAGTTCAATGCAGTTGTTAATCAAATTGAAGAACTTCATAAAAAAGGCCAACCAGTGCTAGTCGGTACGGTCAGCGTTGAAACTTCTGAGTTGGTTGCTAATCTTTTAAAGAAAAAACGTGTACCTCATCATGTATTAAATGCGAAAAACCATTTCAGTGAGGCAGAAATTATTGAAAATGCAGGCCAACGTGGAGCAGTTACGATTGCGACAAACATGGCAGGGCGTGGTACGGACATTAAACTTGGCGATGGTGTAAAAGAGTTAGGTGGTTTATTTGTTCTCGGGACTGAGCGCCATGAATCGCGTCGTATCGATAACCAGCTACGTGGACGTTCAGGTCGTCAAGGGGACCCGGGTTCATCTCAATTTTATTTATCAATGGAAGATGAATTAATGCGTCGCTTCGGTTCAGATAATATGAAAGCGATGATGGACCGACTCGGTTTAGAAGAAGATCAGCCGATTGAAAGTAAGCTCGTCAGTCGTGCGGTTGAACAAGCGCAAAAACGTGTGGAAGGCAACAACTTCGATGCGCGTAAACAAATTTTACAATATGATGATGTGATGCGTGAGCAACGTGAAATCATTTATAAACAACGGATGGAAGTACTCGAGTCAGATAACCTTCGCGCGATCGTGGAGAAGATGATCGAGTCTACTGTTAACCGTCATGTGGCGCTTCATACACCAGAAACCGAAGTGCCTGAGGATTGGGACATCGCAGCGGTGGAAAATTTCGTGAAAACGATGTTGTTACCAGAAGGCGTCATTACGGAAAAAGAGTTAAAAGGGCTAGATTCTGAAGAAATGGTAGAGCTTATTTTAGAAAAAGTAAAAGCTGCTTATGATGAAAAAGAATCACAGTTCACCAGCGAGCATATGCGTGAGTTTGAAAAAGTTATCATGCTTCGCTCCGTCGACCGTAAGTGGATGAACCACATCGACCAAATGGATCAACTCCGCCAAGGAATTCATTTGCGTGCGTACGGTCAAAACGATCCGCTTCGTGAATACAAGTTTGAAGGGTTTGAAATGTTTGAGCAGATGGTCGCTTCAATTGAAGATGAAGTGTCGATGTATATTATGAAAGCTCAAGTTGAGCAAAATCTAGAGCGTAAAGAAGTTGCAGAAGGTAAAGCGGTTCACATGAGTGCGGCGGCTGGTGAAGGTAAGGAAAAGAAAAAAATCCCAGTTCGTAATAACAATACAGTCGGACGAAATGATGCGTGCCCGTGCGGTAGCGGGAAGAAATATAAGCAATGCTGCGGTAGTTTATAATAAGCGGAGCAGATGCGTAGAGGCATCTGCTTCTTTGCACTCAATTTTTTTTTGCAATTGACATATATTAAAAAGGGTCGAAATACTTAATGAGGTGAAGGTAGATGGATTTAACAGAAGTGAAGCAAGAATTGGCGATAATGGCTAAGCGATTAGCGGACTTTAGGGGGTCTCTTTGACTTAGAAGCCAAAGAGACTCGAATGGAAGAATTGGATGAGCGAATGAGTGAGCCTGATTTTTGGAATGACCAAGATACAGCGCAGCAAATCATCAATGAATCGAATGCGTTAAAAGAGATGGTCGTGACGTATAAAGAATTACAGGAAAAATACGATGATCTCGAGGTCACATACGAGCTCGCCAAAGAAGAAGATGACGAGTCATTTAAGGATGAACTCGATGATGGGGTAAAAAGCTTAGCGAAAGCCTTAAATGAGTATGAGCTTCAGCTATTATTAAGTGAGCCGTATGATAAAAATAATGCCCTTTTAGAGTTACATCCTGGTGCAGGGGGAACGGAGTCTCAAGACTGGGCTTCAATGTTATTGCGGATGTATACGCGCTGGGCCGAGAAAAAAGGTTTTAAAGTGGAAACGCTCGACTACTTACCAGGTGAAGAAGCGGGTGTGAAAAGTGTAACCCTTCTCATCAAAGGTCATAATGCGTATGGCTATCTGAAAGCGGAAAAAGGCGTTCACCGTCTCGTGCGAATTTCACCATTCGATTCTTCGGGAAGAAGACATACATCATTCGTGTCGTGTGAAATCATGCCTGAGCTTGATGATAGTGTGGAAATCGATGTATCGCCAGAAGAGTTAAAAATTGATACGTACCGAGCAAGTGGTGCGGGTGGTCAGCATATTAATACGACAGACTCGGCGGTGCGGATTACCCACGTACCAACAAATACGGTTGTAACGTGTCAAACCGAACGTTCTCAGATTAAAAACCGTGAGCGTGCGATGAAAATGCTGATGTCGAAGCTTTATCAGCTGAAGATTGAAGAACAACAAGCGCAGCTGGCTGAAATTCGCGGTGAGCAAAAAGATATCGGCTGGGGAAGCCAAATTCGCTCGTATGTTTTCCATCCGTATAGCTTAGTGAAAGACCACCGTACGAATTTCGAAATCGGAAATACAAACGCCGTCATGGACGGAGAACTTGACGGCTTCATCGACGCTTATTTACGTTCGATGATGTAATAAAGTAATCTCGTAAAAAATTTATATAAGGCCATGATGTAAAGTAATGATGGTGTCAGGCACCTTTAGTCCGCTAAAGATGCCTGACACCATTTTTTGTATAGCGGTATGGAGCCCAAACAGAAACAGATAGGAAATAATGGTAAATGAGTAAGGTTCATAATGCCCGCAACGGCGAGAAAACGAGAACAGCGGTAACTAAGCAAGGTTCATAGTGACCGCAACGGCGAGAAAACGAGAACAGCGGTAACTAAGAGAGGTTCATAGTGACCGCAACGGCGAGAAAACGAGAACAGCGGTAACTAAGAGAGGTTCATAGTGACCGCAACGGCGGGAAAATGAGAACAGCGGTAACTAAAAGACGGTTATAGTGACCGACATGAAGCGAGGAAGGAATTAACGGTCACCATGAAGGCTTCTTGGGACCTTAAACGATTGGGAAGACAAGAATATGGTCGTTATAAAAGGTATCTAATAACAATTTCTCTTCAAACCATGTTGTTTGTCGTAAATAACGACCTTAATTAAATTTATAAAAATTTTTTCTTTTTTTTGCAACCTTTTAATCTTGAGGGGGCTCTACTGTATAGATACGCTAAAAGAAATAGGTTGAAGAGATGCTGGCGATATGGGAGAGATCATATGGAAGAGTTTGTACGGCGGATGAAAAATGGGGAAGAAGATGCCCTTCGAGAAGTGATGCGATTGTATGGGGATTACTTTCTTCGAATCGCTTTTCTGTTACTGAAAGATCGGTACGAGGCAGAAGAGGTCGTTCAGGACATGTTTGTGACAGCCTATGAAAAAATGGATACTTTACTAGAAGCAAATAAGCTCAAAAGTTGGATGACATCGATTACGCTGAATTTATGTCGGCGGCGGTTAAGGAGATGGAGTGTACGCCACATTTTTTTACGGTCCCGACAAGAGGATGATATCGACATGGTCAATGACCAATCGGCTGAAGATGTGGTCATTCAGCTTGAAGGTCAGGAAGAGCTTGCCCACCATCTACAGGCTTTAGAATACCAATATCGCGAAGTGCTTATTTTATATTATTTTTCAAGTTATCACATTTTGGAAATTAGTGAACTGCTGGGGATGAAAGAAAATACGGTAAAAAGCAACTTGGCTCGCGGCAGAAAACGATTAAAAGAACGGTTGGAGTGTGAGAAGTATGAACGATAATCGGAAGCAATGGAAAGAAAAACTCGATGATGAACTGAAAGACGTTACGTTTCAAAATGTAGAAACGGTCATAAAACGGACGCATCCAAAAACGTGGACGGAGCGGCTTCAGCATTGGTTAAACCAAGAAACACAATTTCCAATTGTGCCAGCGTCAGCCGTGCTCGGTGTGGTTCTCTTGCTTGTGACGATCCCGTTAAGTAATGGTGGTAACACCGCGGATGATAAAGGTCAGCTTGTGGATATGAAAAGTAGCATTTACTGGAGTGAAATGATTGAAGAAAAGTTAGGTGATCAGTGATGAACGTAAAATTTAAAAGAAAACATTTGTTGTGGGGAAGTCTAGGGTTTATGGCTCTTTTTCTCGTTGCAACGTTCATCATCGCACCGTTCATTCAAGAAAAGCAAGTGGATCGTTTGCTTGCAACGGGTGACCCTCAGGTTGGTAATGAAATTATCGATTTAATTGAAAACGCAAAAACCGATTCCCGTAAGTTAAACTTGATCCAAAAATACGTTCTTTCGTGGAGCACGAAAGGCTATGAACATCCCGTTTATATGAGCCCTGGGCTTTCAACTTGGCATGAAGCCGAGGAAACGTGGGGTGGTTTTACCCTTGAAGAAACGGAGCCGTACTTACTTATTTATCTGAATAAAGGCCCGAAAATGAATGCCTATTATGTTAATGCGGTGGTCGATTATGCTCACTATCTTCGGAAGACAGAAGGGTTGGAGGAAGCCACTCAGTTTTTAGAACAGAAGGAAGAAGAATGGAAGCGAAATCCGAATTATTATTGGGATGAAATGTTCATGTTAACACGACCGAAGATGTTGCTAGAAGCGGGTCAGACCGAAGCTGTAATTGCTCTATTACTAGAAATCGAAACCGAAGAAAAGCAACGATTGGCAGAGCACCAATACGAGTACGGACCTACTGAAATGTGGACGACTTACTTAGTGGAAGCACTCCTAAGAGAACATCGACTAACAGAGGCCCATGAGCGAATTGAAGCGTGGGAACAAGCCGACATGAAAATGAGAGAAGAGTGGGCCGAGTGGGAAGAGGAGGAAACTTACGCAGATGGTTTTGACCGACCATTGTCGGTACTCAAGCAACGGATAGAGAGATTGATAAAAGAAGGAAAAAATGAGGATTTTGGTACGGTTGAAGGACATATTTTGCGAGAAGATGGCACGCCGCTTGAAGGTGTTTTTGTGTACTTGCGAGACCCAGGGAACGCCAATCAAAGTGCGCATGCAGAGATGGACTATTATGTGACGCGTACGGATAGTTCAGGCTATTATCAATTTCAAGAGGTGTTGCCAAACAGCTATCAAGTTGGCTTAGGACTGCAATACTCCCATGTGGATGGTTATGCATGGCCTGTGGATATGTATGATTGGTTTCAGGTGGATTACGGAACGGAGCACACGTACAATATTACGTTTTTACCATTGATGGACGTGATTCAGCCTGTGAATAATGTTGAGGAAACAGAAGATGAAATTACCTTTGCATGGAAGCCAATGGAGGAGGCGAAAACGTATGAATTATCTATTTTTATTCCGTTTGAAAAAGGCGGTGGCTATTCCGTTCCTGTGAGAAGGCAAATTACTCAGTCTCCCATTACTTTACCGGTTCAAGAATTAGCAAATCTTCATACAACTGGATCGTATTCATTTGACGAAAACGGAGTGATTTTTGAACCTGAACGTCTGTTAGGACTTTCTAATCCTGATGGGAAATATTCATGGTCGGTTCGCGCCTTTGATGAATCGGGGCAAGAGGTTGGACGAAGTGTTGGCTATCGGCTGAGTGAAGAAACGATGGGTGATGTCCCGTTCTTCCACTTAATGCATCGCGAGTTGTCGGCAAGTGATCAATTATTATTAAAAAAACAGATCGAGGAAGCACTTGTTTCTTATAAACAAGATGTGGAACGAGATCCGCACGATGTTCATGCTTTACGAATGATAACGGTATTACTCGAGCATCAATCGCGAGAAGGCGATCAAGAGTTAAATCGTGAGCAGTACTACGACTATATGGAACGGTTATCAACATTAACGGACCATCCTAACCATTATTATCATCTTGTTGGTAAAGCAAGGGAGGAGAATGATTGGCTTGCTTATGACGAGTGGTTTGGGAAGTATGAAAAAGCACTTGAAATGCAGGGAGAACAACCAAATTACTATATAGCTAAAGAACATGCAAGGGCTTTAATGGAGCAGGAAAAGTGGAGCGAAGCAAAGGAATGGCTTTATTACGCATTGAAAAATGATCGTTCAAACGAAACGGTTATCGATTTACTTGCGTTAGAATTGTATCTTGGAACTAGCTTAGATGCTGTTGTTTCTTTAGCTGAAGATCATCCCGTGTTATCGGACGGCTTTGAGAATTGGACGCCTTATGTTCAAGACGTGGTCGTCGATGAAGAAATGAAGGCTGCGTTACACACGTATTTACGAAAAGGAGCAGAAGCAGTAGAACTTCCTCATTCAAAGGGGGCTAACCAAGTATTCCTACAGCAACTCGTTAATCATCGGTGATACCTTTTATTGCGTGCCTAGTCTCCAACGTCTTAGAGCACCCGTGAGACTGGGCACTTATAATTTTCGTTTGTTGTGAAAAGCTAAGTTGAAAGTAACGAATTTTACCTTTGTACAGCGTTAATGGGTTCGCGTTTACACTTTATTCATCCAGTGCTATACTATCCAACGGAATACCGAATAAGAGTGAAGTTGAGTGGTGCTGAAACCTTTCTCAGACATACTTCACGATAAAAGTGAGTGTAGACATATGATGATGATGACAAAACGAAGAAATAATAATGAATTGCCTCCATTGCTTAGTAAAGTGCTAGAGTATGGACAAATCCTATTGGGATCTGCGATCGTAGCAATCGCCTTTAATTTGTTCCTCCTTCCGAACCGAATTGCTTCAGGTGGAGTAAGTGGGATTAGTACGATTGTCTATGATGTTTTTGGAATTGAGCCTGCCTTTACGCAATGGGCTTTTAATATCCCGTTATTTATTTTAGGCATCTGGTTGCTCGGTGGAATGAAGTATGGAGTTAAGACATTAATTGGTACACTTTTTTTACCTTACGTCGTTTTTTTGACGCGACATATGGAGCCAGCTACAACTGATCCACTACTGGGTGCGTTGTTTGGTGGAATTGGTGTCGGTCTAGGACTCGGAATTGTATTTCGGGCTGCCGCAAGTACGGGTGGAACGGACTTAGCCGCACAAATCATTAATAAATATACGGGGCTTTCTCTTGGCGCGTGTGTGTTTATTTTAGATGGACTCATTGTCGCCACTTCTGCGATTGTTTTTAATATCGAATTAGCTCTTTATGCGTTGATCGCTTTATTTGTCACAGGGAAAACGATCGATTTAGTGCAGATGGGAGTCGGTTACGCAAAAGTTGCCTTAATTATTTCGAATAAACAAGAAGAAGTGAGGGAAAGTATATTAAGAGATGTGGATCGTGGGGTCACGAAACTGTCCGGTTATGGCGGCTACACGAATGAAAAGCGCCCTGTTCTCATGTGTGTTGTTCACCAAACGGAAGTCACAAAATTGAAACAAATAGTGAAAAGCGCTGACCCATCTGCATTTGTTGTTGTCACCAATGCTACCGAGGTACTTGGTGAGGGTTTTAAAAACCAATGATTGAGTTATAATTACAGCGTAGGTATATCTGATTGGATATATTTACAAAATATGCTAAGTGAGGAGGTCTTTGCTTTGAAGAAATTTTTAATAGCATTAACAGGGGCGTCTATTTTAGTGTTAGGAGCATGTGGTGGCGGTGCTGAAGAGCCAGCACCAGCTGAAGAAACACCAGCTGAAGAAGTACCAGCTGAAGAAGGTGCAGAAGAAACTGCAGGTGCTACATATGATGCACAAGAAGCCGAAGCGACGTACCAAGCGAAATGTATGAGCTGTCACGGTGGGAACCTTGAAGGTGGTGTAGGTCCTAAGTTAACGGATGGAGCGTACACATACGATGAAATCGTACATGTGTTAGCTGAAGGAGCTGGCCCAATGCAACCAAACATTGTTGAAGGCGCTGAGGCGGAAAACCTAGCTGCATGGTTAGCTGAACAATAAAAATAATCGATAATGCCTAAAGGACTTCTCAGATGTTGTGGGAGGTCTTTTTCGTGTTTTGGTGGATGTCTTCCATTAACTGGGGAGAGAAGTTTAGATGCTTCCACTAATTGAGTGAAAGCACCTAAAAGAGAACCACAAACTGGTAGAAAAAGCATCTAAAAGAGAACTTAGGATGAATAGCTTCCACAAACTGTAAGCGGAAGCATCTAAAAGAGAACTTAGGATGAATAGCTTCCACAAACTGTAAGTGAAAGCATCTAAAAGAGAACTTAGGTTGAATAGCTTCCACAAACTGTAAGTGGAAGCATTTAAAAGAGAATTTAGGTTGAATAGCTTCCACAAACTGGAAGTGGAAGCATTTAAAAGAGAATTTAGGTTGAGTCGCTTCACAAACTGGAAGCGAAAGCGTCTAAAAGAGAATTTAGGATGAATAACTTCCATAAACTGGAAGTAGAAGCGTCTAAAAGAGAATATAGGTCGAATATCTTCCACAAACTGTAAGTAAAAGCGCCTAAAAGAGAATTTAGATTGAATTCCTTCCACAAACTGTAATGAAAAGCATCTAAAACCAAAGTTAGCTCACATTAAATCCACTACACTATTTGGAAACCTATATTTCTAAACAACCAAATTTGACCTCAAAATACCTATCAATTCCCACTCGAATCCCTACCAAATCCCATTCCCACCCCCATGTTTCCCATAACCGACATGTTTATAGTTGCTTGCGAGTACTTTCTTTATTGTTTCCTTTGAAGGGATGATCTGGCACCACTCATGGATGGCGTTAGTGGTGATTTTTTTGTCTGGAAACAGTGACTTGAATTCTTCAACAGTACGTAAAAGGGCGTTTGGTATAGATTCCGTACTATGACATGAGGGACATTTTAATGATTATTTTTAAATAATTTTCCTAACTTTAAAGAGAACTAATGTTCGCTTATTCTTCTGTTTAATGATATAATCAATAGTAGATTAATCTATTGAATTGATGAGAAAGGTGGTGAACACAATGGCTAGAAAGAAACCCATTAAAGTATTGCGTAAACAAAAGAAAACCGAAAATATTCAACGTTTCACTCAGAAACAGAATATTGGACGTGGTAGCCTTACGGCTAAAGAATTTTGTCTGCTTCAACGCATGTCTCACAGTTCTAAGGCGTTACGTAATGTGGGATTGTACACGTTGAAACAAAATTACTTAATTCACAATAAGATGGCGTCCACAAAAGAAGTAGACGCTGCAATGAAGGCAGATGTTAACTATTGGGGTGTTCAATCGAACTCCGTTCAAGCGATTCGCCGAACGTTGTATTCGGACGTGAAGAGCTTTTTTGAGGCGCTAAAAAAATGGAAGACGAACTCAGATGCTTTCACTGGTCGTCCACAATTTCCGAAGTATTCTTCCACTACTGAGAAACGCATTATCGAAATCTACCAAGTTCCAAAAGTAGATAAAGACGGGTACTGGTCAATTCCGATGAACGTTGAATTTAGAAAACATTTTGGTTCGATTAAAATTCGTATGCCTAAAAATTTGTTAAACAAGAAAATCTCATACATTGAAATAGTGCCAAAGCAAAAAGGTCGGTTCTTTGAGGTGCATTACACATATGAAATGCAAGTCGCTCAAATGAAGAAACAACCAACGACAACGATGAATGCTTTGAGTTGCGATTTAGGTGTAGACTACTTGATGAGTTGTGCAACAAATCATGGCGATACGTTCTTGATGGATGGTAAAAAGATAAAGTCTATCAACCAATATTTCAACAAAACGATAAGTGAGCTGCAAGAAAAAAATATCGAAAACGGAATATCAAAACGTGTTGTAACCAACCGTATAGCAAAACTTTGGAACAAAAGAAGTAGTCAAATCAATGGTTATATCTCACAAGCCGTAGGCTTATTGTTTAAAAAAGTCAAACAGCTAAACATCGACACCATTGTTATTGGGTATAACGCTGGTTGGAAACAAGAGTCCGATATGGGCAAAAAGAACAATCAACAATTTGTTCAAATTCCATTTCATAAACTGATTTCTGCCATCGAAAACAAATGCCTGAAAGAAGGCATTCGTTTCAAAAAACAAGAAGAAAGCTATACATCAAAAGCTAGTTTCTTAGATAGAGACACTATCCCTGTTTGGTCGAAGGACGATAAGACGAACTACTTATTCAGTGGTAAACGTATACATCGTGGTCAGTATCAAAGTAAAACTGGACCATGTATCCACGCTGACATCAACGGGGCATTGAATATTTTGCGTAAATCAGAAGTCGTAGAATTGGATGGAAATCTTAAAGTCAAAACTCCAATCAAATTGGAAGTACAAAAACGTAAAACTGTTGCTTAGCGCATAGTTTAGTGGGTGCGTCAACCATCCATGTGTACTCGACTTGTCGGGGCTTGTAGCACACGCCAGAGTAATCTGAGTGGTGGTTTCTTCCGTAAGGAAGAATTGCTCTTTTTCGGAAGGGTGGTGCAAGTGGGAAAACGATAGATCGTCGCCAGTACCAACCAAAAACAGTGTTTGGGGAGTGCTTAATGACACTCGCTATTCAGAGCGTCAAATCGTCATAACGAGGAGACCTGAGTAGCAAACCCAAGTCCCCACTGAAATAGGAACCACAAGGTTCTCAGTGGGGGTACGTTGACCTTATAAAAGAGAGTCAATTTTCACAATACTGCAAAATAGTAAGATCAGGATTTTTACTAGAATGTAACATAATTTACATCCAGGGTACTATATACTACAAAAAATGCATCACATAGAATGGTTTTTCGCGCTAACAGCTATGAACATTATCCCCTACATTTTCCAATTAACTAGAAATAACCGTTAAACTTTACAGTGACCCCCTTCGAATTGAAATAAAATTGTAATAAAAATCAACACCTATGTAAAAATAATGGTGTTATAATGTATGAGATGAGAAAAAACGACATAAAGTGAGGTTGTCATTTAAGGTTCAACAGCAATCCTCATAGAATAACAGCTAGTGGAGTCCTTCATAAAAATGATTGACTTTTATTTTAATGAAAAAAAGAATTGAAGCGAAACTCAACCAGATGTAGGAAGTGATTGTGTTGATAGATATGAAAGATGTTTGGAAAACGTATCCTAATGGTGTTAGTGCTATTAACGGGATTGATATATCGATAGGTAAAGGCGAGTTTGTATATGTAGTAGGTCCTAGTGGTGCGGGGAAATCGACTTTTATTAAAATGATGTATCGTGAAGAAAAACCAACAAAAGGTGATATTTCTATTAATGGTACAAACCTTGCCAAGTTAAAAAATAGACAAGTTCCGATTTTTCGTCGAAACATTGGTGTTGTTTTTCAGGACTTTAAACTATTACCTAAACTATCAGTGTATGAAAACGTAGCGTTTGCGTTAGAAGTAATTGAAGAAAATCCGGCGACCATTAAGCGAAAAGTAATGAACGTATTGGAAATCGTCAAGTTAAAAAATAAAGCTCGGTTTCTTCCTGGTGAACTATCAGGTGGAGAACAACAACGGGTAGCGATTGCGCGTGCTATCGTCAATAGTCCGAACGTTTTAATTGCGGACGAGCCTACGGGTAACCTTGATCCAGATACAGCTTGGGAAATTATGGACACTTTAGAGGAAATTAATAATCGAGGAACGACGATCGTTATGGCTACGCACAATAAAGAAATTGTAAATACGATTAAAAAACGTGTAATTGCTATTGAGGGCGGAAGAGTTGTTCGCGATGAAATAAGGGGGAACTACGGATATGAAATTTAGAACCCTTACTCGACACGGTAAAGAAGGCTTTAAAAACATTGGCCGAAATGGTTGGATGTCCTTCGCTTCAATAAGTGCCGTTACGATTATGCTCTTTCTAGTAGGGATTTTTCTTTTGTTAATACTTAATATGAATCATCTCGCTTCAACAGTGGAAGAGGATGTTGAAATCCATGTTTATATTGATTTAACAGCTGATGAAGAGCAACAAGAAGAGTTGAGACAAGAAATAGAAGATGTGCAGTATGTTGAAAATGTCGAGTATGTTGACCGTGATGCAGGACTTGATCAGTTTATCGACAGTATGGACGAAATGGCACCTGTGTTTGAAGGGTTGCGTTCGGAAAATCCATTTAATGATAAATTTGTTGTAAGAGCAGAAACACCTCAGTTAACAGAAATGGTTGCTGCTGAAATTGAGGTACTTCCTAGTGTAGATACCGTTAATTTTGGTAAAGATGTCGTGGATCGACTATTTGCAGTGACTGATTTTATGCGTACGTTTGGTATTGTTTTAATTGCAGGTATGATGTTTACGGCTATGTTCCTTATTTCTAACACGATAAAAATGACAATCGTTGCTAGAAAACCAGAAATTACGATTATGAGATTAGTAGGAGCAACTAATGGGTTTATTCGCTGGCCATTCTTTGTTGAAGGCTTGTTAATTGGTGTAATCGGAGCTTTGATCCCTATTATCCTACTAATTACAGGATATTCTTATTTCTATGAGATTATGAGTACTAGACTTGAAGTTATGTTTTTTGAACTCATTCCTGTTTTCCCAGCTATCTATCAAGTGGCAGGTATACTCCTAGTTATCGGCGCGTTTATTGGCGTTTGGGGAAGTATGATGAGCGTACGAAAATTTTTAAAAGCTTAAAGAAAATAACAAACGATTAAGGACGAGGAGGACTGTTGGATGAGGCGAAGGAGTACTTTAGTCTTACTAGCGTTCATTATATCTGCAAGTACGATATTTACTGGAGTTGGATATGATTCAGTTCGAGCAAATTCGACAATAGAAAATAAACTAAAAGATATTCAAGATGAACGCCAAGAAGTGCAAAAAGAAGCTGAACAGAAAGCAGCGGAATTGAAAAAAGTTGAGGCGGAACAAAATCAAATCAGTGCTGACATTCGTAAGATAGATACGGAAGTTGCTGACACGGATAAAAAAATCAATCAAAAACAGGCAGAAATTGAAGAAGTTCGTGAAGAAATCGAGCTGTTACAAGAAGAGATTGTCATCATCGAAAAGCGAATCGAGGAACGTGATGAACTATTAAAAGATAGAGCCCGTTCGATGTACCAAAATGGTGGGAGTGTCAATTACCTTGAAGTTATCCTAGGTGCGAAGAGCTTTGGAGATTTTCTTGATCGTTTAAGTGCTCTTTCTATGATTGCTCAGCAAGACCGAAGTATCTTAGAAGCACATTTAGAAGATCATAGATTACTAGAAGAAGCAAAAGCAGAAATCGAAGAACAGTTAATTAAATTAGAAGGTCACCTTGTAGAACTTGAACGGTTAATGGCCCATCTAGAACAACAAAAGAAAGAAAAAGATCGTATGATGCAAAAACTCATTGAACAAGGTGAAGAAATTCATGCTCATCTTGGTAAAATTGACGATGAAGATCAAGTTTTAGCTCAACAAGAAAGAGCGATGCAAGAAGAGCTAGAAGCTTGGAAAGAGCGAGAAAGACAAAAAGAGTTAGAAAAGCAACGTGAATTAGAAAGACAAAAACAAGAGCAACAACAAAACCAACAGCCAAGTCGTAGTAGTACTCCAACTTCTACCTCTACAGTGGAGTCTGCTCCTTCAAGTGGAAGTGGCGTCTTGATGCGTCCAGTAAATGGACGAGTTTCCTCTTCTTACGGTATGCGAATTCATCCTGTTCATGGTGGAGGAAGAATGCACCACGGGATTGATATAGCGGCTAGTACAGGAACACCAATTTATGCTTCGGAAGCTGGAACGGTGATTGCTGCTAGGTATATGAATGGCTATGGAAATACGGTTATGATTTCACATAATGTAAATGGACAAGTATTGACGACTCTTTATGCTCATATGAATTCGATGTCGGTCTCGAATGGACAACGTGTCAGTCGTGGTCAATCGATCGGTACAGTGGGAGCAACGGGAACAGCAACAGGTCCTCACTTACATTTTGAAGTTCATGCTGGTCCATGGAATAACGCTAAGTCCAATTCGGTGAACCCGATGAACTATATCCAATAGTTTCATCCTATTAATAAATACAAGAAGCGTGTTAATCATGAATGAGTGATTAGCACGCTTTTTGTGAGGATCATAAGTAAAACCCGATTGTATAAATTACAATCGGGTTTTCGTTATTACTTGGTTGTTTCGTCCATGTTAATCCATGTTTGCGACCACTTTTCGATTTCCTGCATAAGTGGTTCTAAAGATAAGCCTTTTTCGGTCAATGAATATTCAATTCGAACAGGAGTTTCTGGGAAAATTTCACGTTTAACAATTCCTTGACTTTCCAATTCTTTCAATCTCTCTGAAAGAAGTCTTCCACTAATGCCTATGGCTGATTCGATCGTGCAAAACCGTTGTTGACCTGAAAGTAATTGATAAATAATCAAGCCAGTCCAACGCTTACTTAAAATACCCATAGCTTCTTCAAATCTAGGACAGAGTTGAGATTTGTTCATATTCAATCACTCCTAATACGTTTATCATACCATAAAAATTAAAAAACGATAACAATATTACTTTTTATAAATAAGTTACTTGACACAGGTGAATTATTAAAATATACTTACTTACATAAAGTAAGTTAATAACTAAACTTACAATATATCAATCATAAATATAGAAACTAAAGGAGTGGAGCACATGTTAAAAAAGCACGAAGTAGGTGCATTTATTTTAAGGGTAGTTTTAGGTCTTTCGTTTTTCATTCATGGGTTAGATAAATTCCAAGCGGGGATTGGGAATATTGCTGGATTTTTTGAAAGCCTAGGGATCCCTGGTTTTCTAGCTTATGTGGTTGCTTTAATAGAGCTAGTTGGTGGGATTGCCCTCGTTTTAGGAATTGGGACAAGAGTGGTTTCTATCTTAATAGCTATTATTATGGTTGGAGCCGTATTCACATTTAAATTTTCAGTAGGGTTTTTAGATGGATATGAATTGGACTTAGCATTTTTAGCAATGTCTATTTATCTAGCAATTACGAATAAATCAGCGTATGCAGTAGATAATGTAATTTTCTCTTCTAAACAAGAATAAACGAGAAACTCAAATATTGTATAAGAGGTGTTTTTAATGGGATTATTAACTAAATTTTTTGGAGAGTCATCTGCAGAAGCAAACGGTGGCAATCATGCAACAGATTTTTATTCAGCAGTGGAAGCAAGACGTTCGATCTATGGTATTAGTAAAGAAGCAGTAGTTTCTGATGCTAGAATTCAAGAAGTGATCGAGTATGCGGTTAAGCACACTCCTTCAGCATTCAACGCACAAACACAAAGAGTTGTTGTATTACTAGGGGAACATCATGATAAATTATGGGATATAACGACAGAAACGTTGAAAAAAATTGTTCCTGAAAATGACTTTGCAGATACGCAAGGAAAAATGGACGCTTTTAGAAGTGGATACGGAACTATTCTTTTTTTTGAAGAACAAAGTATTATTGAGTCTTTACAAGAGCAATTTCCATTATATGAAGATAAATTTCCAGTGTGGTCGAGTGAAGGAAATGGAATGCTTCAATATGTTGTTTGGACTTCGTTAGAATTAGAAGGCTTTGGAGTAAACTTGCAACATTACAACCCACTAATTGATGAAGAAGTAAAACAACAGTGGGGTATTCCAACGACTTGGAAGCTAGCGGCGCAAATGCCATTTGGTAAGCCGACTACACCAGCTGGAGCAAAAGAATTTCAACCAATAGAAGAGCGTATGAAAGTATTTAAATAAAAAATTGAGTCAACGCCACTAAACGTTCGATAAAAATACAGTTGTACATTTAACCGAATCATTGATCATTCTTAAGTAATTGAAGGAGGTGAATGAAATGGGGAAATGTGCATGTGGAAACACGCAAGACGCTAAAGGAAATTGCGATGGTTCGCATTTAAAGATTAAAACGCAAGACAAAAAGTAAGCGGCAATGAATGACCTAACATATTAACACGACTATGCCATGTAAAAATCGTCGATAAGCCGTGTTGAACTGAGACGTCCTCCCTAATAAGCTTGTCTCAATTTAAATAGTACTAAACTCTGCTAAACAATGGCCTACCTTTAAAAAAGGTAGGCTGTTTATTTTATCCCGCAACAACTGGCAGTAATACCCGCACTTCAGGACTTTTAGGAATTAAAGAAGGATAAGTGGGGGATAAACTGCCAGTAACAAAATGAACACAGACTAAATGCGCCACGTCATGTGGCAACGTCTGTGTGACCCACATCGTGTGGGCCTCAACTAACCATCAGTAAGGGAAAAGGAAAACCCATCCCTGATGGAAGTTTCTCTTAAAAAAAACTAAATTCAAGACTCCAAAACTCAGTTCACCCTATAATTAATACAAGTTTGTTTAGTTACAGAAGGTTCACTTTATTCTCGACTCAGCTTGTAGTATAGTAGTAAATAGGAAAAATCATAAATTGTACAGGCTAACATATACTAACTATATGAATAGTAGGGCATTGCATCTATTGGATGTAGTGCCTTTTCTGCAAGAGAGGTGGAGAGCATGAACAATATTCGAGGAAAAACACTAGCGTTTGCTATCATTATCTCACTATTAATCGGTGCAAGTGGGACGTATGTGTTTCTTAATGGGCTAGATAATCAAGTAGGCGATGATAAGCAACCTGTGTTAGCAGAAACAGTCGATGCAAAGGAAGATCTTGATGCTGTTACGAAGTTTTTAAGTGCTATGGAACTAATCACCGAACGTTATGTTGATGAAGTCGATGAGAAAGTGCTACTAGAAGGTGCAATAGCAGGAATGGTGAATGCACTAGAAGATCCGTATTCAGTGTATATGGATGAAGAAGCCGCTTCACAATTTATGGAAGCACTCGATTCACATTTTGAAGGAATTGGTGCAGAAGTAAGTATGACGAACGGACAAGTTACAATCGTGTCACCAATCCGGGATTCGCCTGCTGAAAAAGCTGGTATAATGCCAAAAGACCGTATTGTTGAAATTGACGGAGAAAATATTGAAGGACTTACATTATATGATGCTGTTTTAAAAATCCGTGGTGAAAAAGGAACGAATGTTGTGTTGACGATTGATCGACCAACAAGCTCGGAACTCATTGAGATTTCGGTTAAACGTGACGTTATTCCCCATGAAACGGTTCGTGTAAAAACGATGGATCACAAAGATAAAACAATCGGTGTGTTAGAAATTACATCATTTTCGAATGATACTTCAGAACGTTTTGAACGAGAACTGTTAGCATTAGAACAACAAGGAATCGACGGTCTTATTATTGATGTTCGTGGAAATCCAGGTGGACTTTTAAATGTTGCTGAAGAGATTGGGAAATTGGTGATCCCAGGAGGAAAACCGATCGTCCAAATCGAAAATCGAGACGGAGAAAAAGTCAGATATATTTCTTCATTAGAAGAAGAGAAAGACTATCCGATCATTGGTCTGATTGATAACGGAAGTGCATCAGCGTCTGAAATTATTGCAGGTGCCTTGAAGGAAGCAGGGAACTATGATTTGGTTGGAGAGACAACGTTCGGTAAAGGAACAGTTCAACAAGCGCTGAAATTAGGAGATGGAAGTGAAATTAAGCTCTCTCTTTTTAAGTGGTTAACGTCAGATGGAAACTTTATTAACGAAGTGGGCGTTGAGCCGACTGTGAAAGTATCTCAACCTGAGTTTTTCTATTTACCACCGTTACATGTTAAAGAAGATTTAACTCATGATATGCTGAACGAGCAAGTAAGAAGTGCGCAGCATATGTTAAAAGGTTTAGGTTTTGAACCTGATCGTACCGATGGTTATTTTAGCAAGCAAACGGAGAAAGCTGTAATGGCTTTTCAAAATACAAACAATTTAGAGGCTACAGGCGTCATTGATGAAGATACTGCCTCTGCTATACATGAAGCTATTGTTGAAGCAGTCCGTGATGAAAAAAATGACCATCAACTTCAAGCTGCTATTGAGTTAATCATTAAACAAAGTGAATCGTAAAAAGCAGGAAATGAATAGGCTGTTGTCGAAGTACATGTGTAGCAAGTAAGGCTACACATGTACTTTTTTCTTCACCATCAAGAGGAAGGACTAGGAAAATGATTATCGATTGGTTCATTGCATTACTACAAGGGATTGGCTATGTTTTTTTACATCCGCTATTTTATATTGGTTTTTTCACAATGCTTTTGATTGGAATTGCGCGAGTAAAACGTGAGCGGAAAGATTTCCATACAAAAGTTTATAATTTTATTGATGAAACAGTCATTTCGTTAGTGCCTGGGATTGTTACAGGCGTACTGATTTCACTAGTTGCGATTGGGTTAGGCATTGTGGTATCCAAAGAGTTTTTAATTCTCGTAACGCTCATCTATCTTGTAACTGTTGTTACTACTCAAGTAAGATGGATTACGCCATCTTATGTGATTCCTATTGTTTTGTTTGTACTGATTTTATTTATGTTTAAACCTTGGACGATATCTGCACCACTGTTGGGCGATCTATCTTTTGCTTTTAGTGAAACCCTGGTTGTCTATGCGGTCCTTTTAATGGCGTTACTTCTTATCGGTGAAGGAGTTCTCATTCGAACGAATGGTCATAAAAATACGTCACCGAAATATCTGCATAGTAAACGAGGAAAACTCATCGGGGGACACGAATCGAAGCGATTATGGTTTGTTCCAGTGTTTCTACTGTTACCTAATGGCGTCCTGCCAAGTATGGACTTTTGGCCAGTACTAACGATTGGGGAACAAGGAACGTATTCGATTATCCTTGTGCCGTTTCTCGTCGGCTTTCATCAGTTAATCAAAAGTTCAATGCCTGTTCCTTTTATTAAAAAAATCGGAACGAGTGTCATTTTACTAGGGGTCGTTATGAGTTTATTAAGTATCGCTGCGTATTTTTATCCAATTGCCGCTCTTGGCGTTGCAGGTGCGGCGATAGTTGGACGAGAATTACTTTGGGTTCGTTTCAAGAAACAAGATGAACGGAAAACAGAATACTTTACGCCACAACCAGCAGGAGTCATGGTCCTAGGGGTGATCCCGCGTTCTCCTGCAGCGAAACTTCAATTGCAAGTCGGTGAAATGATTGTAAAAGTGAATGGCCAAAAAGTGAATGATCAAATCCAATTCTATGATGCACTGCAAAGAAATTCAGCTTTTTGTAAGTTAGAAGTCAAAGATGAAAATGGTGAAATTCGCTTTGCGCAAACAGCGCTCTATGATGGACAACATCATCAACTGGGTGTACTCCTATTAAAAGCAGAATATGAATTACAAAACTCGGTCATTTAAACCGATCGTAGACTTTAACATGATTCAGCTATCTTTGATGGCTGAATCGTTTTTTATCCTTAGCGAATAAAACAGAAAAAACACCAAGTTTCGCCAAGATTGGTGGTTTAGCTCGCATCAAACTGCAGTAAGCGCCCCACTTCAAGACTTGGAGGAATCAAACAAGGATAAGTGGGGGAAGAAGAAAACCCTCACGGATGAAAGTTTTACTTTATCTCGTAAGTTAGTAACCAAGTAAGTGATAGAGAGAGATCTGTATGACAAGTAAAAAATTAGAATAAGCTTTTTCGTTGGTCTAAGACGAGAGGGTAGTATCTATAATTAGAATTACACTAAAAATTACGGTATCGAAAGGGGAAGCATATGGTAAATATTTTTTTAGCAATTGGATTACCTGTCTTATTAATGGTTGTAGGAACTAGAATAGCTTATAGTGTTATAGGTGCAATGATTGTCACGCTCATGATTATGATTTTCGCGGTACAAATTCATCATATGTCATCAATTCCCATTACATTAGCGATTATTTCTTTTTTGGCAGGACTTAGAATTTCAATGCAAATGAGAAAACGAAGTGGTTGAAATAGCTGTAGGGAGATTGTCTCTCTACAGCTTTTCGAAGTATCTGCACGATACTTTCAAATCGATACACTAATATTGACATCAAAAAAATTCCTCAAAATAACTTAACGTATTTCCCTCTCTATAAATCATTTACTCTCACATGAAGCAAGACTTAATACTCGTTCCAATTCCAAAACGTCACTTCATCGACTTGTAAGTTTCTAATCCACGATTCTTCCTTTAAAGTAAGAATTTCTTTAGTTGGTCCCGTAATGACAACTCCGTAATGGGCAATGCCTTCATTTTCAAGAAACTCAATTTTTTCCGCAAGGTCGAAACGATAGCGTGCAAGTTGGTTTACTTGCGATTCGTGAGGTTGTAAGAACTTTAGCGTTTTTAAAAATTGCTCGTGAAGCATTGTTTCATCGCCAACTTCATATTCAGGAGAAACTGCACCCTCTGAAACGATACTGCCAAATAAGCCTTTCTCCTCTGTTCGCGACGTAACGATCATATCGTCTTCATGCCAGATCGGATAAGACGGGAAACCAATCGTTTCGAAAATCACACCGCCGTGAAAATCTCTTTGATCATCAAGACCAGTATCAACAGGGAACCATGATAAATCAAGATCCTTTTCTTCAAATAATTGAAACACTTCGCTCGTTCCATATAGCTGATTAAACGATACATATGCAGAAGCTACGGTACCTTCTGGTAACTGTTCTAGTTGAGTCCAGTTTACATCATCGTACATTTCGGAGTTGTTTGGATGAATAAAGTGTGGTTGGGATTGACTTTGTCTGCCGTAATAGGTAATCTCGGGAAACGCCATCATCGAAAATAAAAAGTTCACTTTCATATCACCAACCGTTATCGTCTCATGTCCAACCCTTTTTCGGATATCGCGAGTCGCTTCCATTCTAAAAAACGTTTTCGCGTTTGTACTTGTTCCACCGAGATATCCGTCAGGCTGTGTGATGGTTAACGTATGATCAATCACATTGCTAAGCACTTCACCGCGATCTGGATTTCCCCAAGTATAGTAGAGTGTCGTTAAAACCGATGTAACAATAAGCACAGCTAAAAATAACAGTAATGCGGTAACGGCAGTTTGGAAGCGGGCTTTCCATTTGCTTCGTCGCAAAATTTTTCGTTGCTTTTTATCACCTACTGTTGGAGGCGATGCTTGAGGAGGTTTTTCATTTTTTTCTAAATACTGTTGGTAGGTTTCAAGCTTTTCAAGTTCTTCTTCAAATTGCTCGAGTTCTTTGTCTCGTAGTTCTCCTTTTTCATAGGCATCGAGTTTCTTTCTAAAGTCATCGGTCACCTTCATTCACGCCTTTCTGTTTGCGAATTGCTTGTCGACCACGAAATAGCAATACCTTAAAGTTTGCTAATGTTACATTCATTACCGTAGCAGCTTCTTGGTAGGGAAGTTCGTTGAAGTCGTGAAGCAATACAGCCAATTTTTGTTGTTTTGGTAAATGCTCTAAAAGAGTGATAATCTCTTGAATTTCCTCACTTAATACCATTTGATCTTCGGAGTCTTTTCCTCTATGAAACAATTTAGTGAAAAAGTTTTCTTCTTTAATAACTGTTCGTTTCCGCTTGCGTTCATAATCAATAAAAGCATGATGAGCAACGGTAAATAACCAAGATTTAATATTTTCACCTTCATAGTTTTCAATATAAAGGTGGGCACGGAAAAACGTCTCTTGGACGAGG
The DNA here is from genome assembly GCF_002019605.1 of Alkalihalobacterium alkalinitrilicum. Classification (NCBI taxonomy): domain Bacteria; kingdom Bacillati; phylum Bacillota; class Bacilli; order Caryophanales; family Bacillaceae; genus Alkalihalobacterium; species Alkalihalobacterium alkalinitrilicum. The sequence goes on from NZ_KV917368.1 coordinate 4,258,426, forward strand.
TCTTCAGCTGTGTAATGATCGTGACAAAGCGAAAGGAGAAAACGATAAATATGTGGAAAATACATTTCATAAATTGAATCGATCGTTTCTTTCATGCGCTCCTCCTTTCATTAATAAAACGAATGACATGAAATAAAGTTACAGTTATTTTTTAAAAATTTTTAAGAAAAAGGTGGAAGTGACCTCGAAAACAGAAAAAAAGCGCTCAGATAAAGTCAAAGCGCAAACTTTCTGTAAATTATTACCGTTTTCTTTCTAACGCTCCTTTTACTATAAGGCTAAAGCCGCTGTTAAGAAGTCAGTTGTTTCTTTTCATTCTCTGAACTTTTCCAGCGAATGAGCATCATAGTAAACCGAACGAGTAGGAATGTCCCCGTTAAAGATAAAAAGGAATGGACCCACTTCCAAGACTTTTTGTACTGTACGAGCTGCGTATTTTTTTCCAACCATGTCTCAATAATGGTCATCGGGACGCTGAAATAAAGAGTTTTAAAAAAGATACCGACTAATTTTGATTGAAATGTTAATTGATTATAATATACACAGGTAATCGGGAAAATGAGGTAATCAAAAATGAAACTAATATAACGTTTTAATATTCTAGTTACTCCAAATTTTTTAGGGAATGTACGTTCGTTAAATTTGTGTAAAAAGGGTCTTAGTGTGGTATAATGAAAACATTGGAAAAAAGAACGCTATGAAAGAATTTATATATAAGAAGGGTCACGTTTTGGAATTCGAGAATAAGAGATGCTTATGCTTCACCTATTCGGAGTTGGGGAAAGTTAAATTTTTCTAAAATGTAAGGAGGACATGCCATGGAGCAGAGTTTTCAGTTAGTCTCTCACTATCAACCTGAAGGGGATCAACCTGAAGCGATTAAACAGCTCGTTAAAGGTGTAAATGAAGGGAAAACCTATCAGACGTTATTAGGAGCAACGGGTACAGGAAAAACGTTTACGGTTTCTAATTTAATCAAAGAAGTTAATAAACCGACATTAGTGATCGCACACAATAAAACATTAGCAGGTCAGCTATATAGCGAGTTTAAAGAGTTTTTTCCGAATAACGCGGTTGAGTATTTTGTGAGCTACTATGACTATTATCAGCCAGAGGCTTATGTTCCTAGTTCAGATACATTTATTGAAAAAGACGCAAGCATTAATGATGAAATTGATAAGCTCAGACACTCTGCGACGAGTTCGCTATTTGAACGACAGGACGTTATTATCATTGCCAGTGTTTCGTGTATCTATGGTTTAGGTTCTCCTGAAGAGTACCGAGACCTCGTCGTTTCACTGCGGACGGGTATGGAAAAAGAACGAAATGAATTATTACGAGATTTAGTCGACATTCAGTATGACCGTAACGATATTAACTTTACACGCGGAACGTTCCGCGTTCGTGGAGATGTTGTGGAAATTTTCCCCGCATCTCGTGACGAACAATGTATTCGGATTGAGTTTTTTGGTGATGAGATCGAACGAATTACAGAAGTTGATGCTTTAACGGGTGAAATTAAAGGCGAACGAAATCATGTGGCGATTTTCCCGGCTTCCCACTTCGTAACTCGCGAAGAAAAGTTAAACCGAGCGATCGTTAATATTGAAGCGGAACTAGAAGAGCGGTTGGAAGAACTGAATGAAAAAGGCAAGCTGCTTGAAGCGCAGCGTTTGGAACAAAGAACACGCTATGACCTTGAAATGATGAGGGAAATGGGCTTTTGTTCAGGGATTGAAAATTACTCGAGACATCTAACGTTTCGGAAGGAAGGCGATACACCGTATACGCTGTTGGACTTCTTTCCCGAAGATTATTTAATCGTCATTGATGAGTCCCATGTGACGCTACCGCAAATTCGCGGGATGTATAACGGGGACAGGGCTCGTAAACAAGTTCTTGTCGATCATGGCTTCCGTTTGCCGTCTGCATTAGACAACCGCCCTCTTCAGTTTGAAGAATTTGAAGGAAAGACCAATCAGATTGTCTATGTGTCGGCAACACCTGGTCCATACGAATTAGAAAAAACACCGAAAGTCGTAGAACAAATTATTCGTCCAACGGGCTTGCTTGATCCTACGATTGAAGTTCGTCCGATTGAAGGACAGATTGATGATTTAATTGGTGAAATCAATGAGCGGGCGGCCCGCAAAGAACGTGTGTTAGTGACCACCTTAACGAAAAAAATGTCTGAAGATTTAACGGACTATTTAAAAGAAGTCGGCATTCGTGTCCAATACATGCATTCGGAAATCAAAACGTTAGAGCGGTTGGAAATTGTTCGTCAGCTTCGAATTGGAACGTACGATGTTCTTATCGGGATTAACTTGTTGAGGGAAGGACTTGATATACCCGAAGTTTCGCTAGTGACGATTTTAGATGCGGATAAAGAAGGCTTTTTGCGTTCTGAACGATCCTTGATTCAAACGATCGGTCGTGCTGCCCGTAATGCAAACGGTCATGTTATTATGTATGCCGATAAAATCACGAAATCGATGAAAATTGCGGTCGATGAAACGAGCCGTCGTCGCCAAATTCAAGAAGAATATAACGAAAAACATGGAATTACACCGACGACGATTCAAAAGAAAATTCCAGATATGATACAAGCAACTTATGCTGCAGAGGCGGATGAAACATATACAGCAGCGGCACCAACGATGAAAATGAGTAAAAAGGATCGCCACGCGATGATCGAACGAATGGAAAAGGATATGAAAGATGCAGCAAAAGAGTTAAACTTCGAACGTGCAGCAGAATTGCGTGATTTAATTTTAGAGCTAAAAGCGGAAGGATGAAGGTAATATGGCACTCGATAATATTATCGTTAAAGGCGCACGTTCGCATAACTTAAAAAATATTGATGTGACGATTCCTCGGAATAAGTTAGTCGTATTAACGGGACTTTCAGGTTCGGGAAAATCTTCACTTGCTTTTGATACAATTTACGCAGAAGGGCAACGTCGTTATGTCGAGTCGTTGTCCGCCTATGCCCGCCAATTCCTTGGGCAAATGGACAAACCAGATGTCGACGCGATCGAAGGGTTGTCGCCAGCGATTTCAATCGACCAAAAGACGACGAGTCGAAATCCACGTTCAACGGTCGGAACCGTGACGGAAATTTACGATTATTTACGTCTTCTTTTTGCGCGGATTGGGCGTCCTGTTTGTCCGAAGCATGGAGTGGAAATCAGTTCACAGACGGTACAGCAGATGGTGGACCGGATTATGGAGTATCCAGATCGAACGAAAATGCAAATATTAGCGCCGATCGTTTCAGGACGGAAAGGCGAGCACGTCAAAGTATTGGAAGATATAAAAAAACAAGGCTTTGTTCGGGTCCGTGTCGATGGTGAAATGCGTGAAGTCGCAGAAGAAATTGAGTTGGATAAAAATAAGAAACATAGTATTGAAGTTGTCATTGATCGGATTGTGATGAAAGAAGGAATTGCAGCACGACTTACTGACTCGATTGAAACCGCGTTAGGTTTAGGTGATGGGCGTTGTCTCGTTGATGTAATGGGAGAAGAAGAGTTGCTTTTCAGTCAGCATCATGCTTGCCCCCATTGTGGTTTTTCGATTCCAGAGCTTGAGCCACGCATGTTTTCTTTTAATAGTCCGTTTGGGGCTTGTCCATCATGTGACGGTTTAGGAACGAAGCTTGAAGTCGACTTAGACCTTGTCATTCCTGACCGATCTCGATCGCTTAATGACCATGCGATTGCTCCATGGGAACCGACAAGCTCTCAATATTACCCGCAATTATTAAAGTCGGTTTGTGATCATTATGGAATCGATATGGATATGCCTGTTGAGCAAATTCCAGAGTCGTTATTAAATAAAGTGTTATATGGAAGTGGTACGGAACAAATTTACTTCCGTTATGAAAATGAATTTGGGCAAGTTCGTGAAAACAACATTGTATTTGAAGGAGTATTGAATAACATTGCCCGTCGCTACCACGAAACATCATCCGATTACATTCGCGAACAAATGGAAGGCTATATGGCGCAACATCACTGTCCGAAATGTAAAGGAAACCGTCTGAAAAAAGAAAGCCTTTCAGTACTCATAGGTGGCGGTCATATAGGTGATATTACGGCGCTGTCGGTCAAAGACGCGAAAACGTACTTTGATCAACTTGACCTTACGAATAAAGAACTTGCGATTGCTCGGCTCATTTTAAAGGAAATTAATGAACGTCTCGGCTTTCTGATCAATGTTGGACTCGATTATTTATCATTACAGCGCTCGGCAGGAACACTTTCAGGTGGGGAGGCCCAGCGCATTCGTTTAGCCACGCAAATTGGTTCATCTTTAATGGGGGTACTCTATATTTTAGATGAGCCGTCGATTGGCTTGCATCAACGGGACAATGATCGACTAATAGAAACGTTAAAGCATATGCGTGATTTAGGAAATACGTTGATTGTTGTTGAACATGATGAAGATACAATGATGGCTGCTGATTACCTCATTGATATCGGACCAGGCGCAGGGGTTCACGGAGGAACGATCACAGCACAAGGTACGCCAGAGGAAATTATGAAAGATCCAAAATCCTTAACTGGAGAATATTTATCAGGGGAAAAATTCATCCCACTGCCCGTTGAGAGACGGAAGTCGGACGGACGTACGTTAACGATTAAAGCGGCGACGGAAAATAACTTACAAAAAGTCAATGTCGATATACCTCTCGGTGTTTTTGTTGCGGTTACGGGTGTATCAGGATCTGGAAAAAGTACATTAATCAATGAAATTTTATATAAATCACTTGCCCAAAAATTGCATAGAGCAAAAGATAAGCCAGGAGCGCATAAAGAAATTACAGGTTTAGAACATGTAGATAAAGTCATTGATATTGACCAGTCACCGATCGGACGTACGCCACGTTCTAATCCTGCGACGTATACGGGTGTATTTGATGATATTCGTGACGTATTTGCGTTAACGAATGAAGCGAAAGTCCGCGGATATAAAAAAGGGCGGTTTAGCTTTAACGTTAAAGGCGGACGTTGTGAGGCGTGTCGTGGAGATGGAATCATCAAAATCGAAATGCACTTTTTACCTGACGTCTATGTACCTTGTGAGGTCTGTCATAGCAAGCGTTATAACCGCGAAACGTTAGACATAAAGTATAAAGGAAAGACGATTGCCAATGTATTGGAAATGACAGTTGAAGATGGACTCGAATTTTTCGCAAACATCCCGAAAATTAAGCGAAAGATTGAGACACTTGCTGATGTTGGCTTAGGTTATATGAGATTAGGGCAACCAGCGACTACGTTGTCTGGAGGAGAAGCCCAACGCGTAAAGCTTGCCTCTCAATTGCACAAACGATCAACAGGAAAAACGTTATATATTTTAGATGAACCAACAACAGGACTACATGTGCATGATATTGATCGTCTTTTAAAAGTTCTGCAACGTTTAGTTGATAACGGGGATACAGTTCTTGTGATTGAGCATAATTTAGATGTCATTAAAACTGTGGATTATATTATTGATCTAGGACCAGAAGGCGGCGATAAAGGTGGTCAAATAGTCGCAACTGGAACACCTGAAACTGTTGTGAATGCCACGGGGTCTTACACGGGTTATTACTTAAAGCCCATTTTAGAAAGAGACTTCAAGCGTATGGAAGCACGTGTAAAAGAAAAAGAATTATTGAACAAATAAGTTTGGTCATAGGTCATATTAAGAATTTATTGCGTGAAATTTTATCCCGCAACAACTAGCAGTAATACCCCACTTCAGGAGTTCGAGAAATTAAAGAAGGGTAAGTGGGGGATAAACACTGCCAGTAACAACTAAATGAACACAGACGTTGCCACGTCCTGTGGCAACGTCTATGTAACCCACATCATGTGGGCCTCAACTTACCATCAGTGGGGGAAGAGAAATACCCTCACTGATGGAAGTTTAACTTGATAAAATTGAAACTTTTCTCTTCTTACGACGTATGTATTATTGAATTAAGAAATGATTTCCATAGAGGAGATGTCGAAATGGAAGAACGTAAAATGATTTTGAAGATGATTGAAGACGGCAAAATTACGGCTGAAGAAGGATTAAAATTATTAAATGCTCTTCAGCAGGAGGAACCTAAAGAGAAGAAAGAAACCAAAACGGAAGAGCCGCAACAAACGCAAACGTCACTATCTGAACGTGTGGATTGGGATAGTAAACGCCAATCGCGTCGCACGTATCGTCAAACGTCGGGTGCTAGTGTGTTAACAGGATTTATTGAAAATGCGATTCAAAAAATCAAAGATTTAGATTTGGACTTTAACTTTGGATCTTTTGTTGAAGTGGAACATATTTTTCATCATAAAAACTTTCATGGTAAGGAACTTGATTTTTCCTTGGAAAATGGTTCAATTACGCTAATTCCATGGGAAGAAGAAGACATTCGCGTCGAATGTAAAGCTAAAGTTTACCGTGCTCGAGATGCAGAAGAAGGACGACAAACCTTTTTACAAGAGACGATTTTTGAAGGTCGGGAAGATCGTATTCGCTTTTATTCTAAAGTTAAATCTGTCAAAATTCAGGCCACGTGCTACATTCCAAAAGACTATTATGAGTCGATTAAAGTATATACGTTTAATGGCCATATTAAAGGGGAAAAGCTTCAAGGAGACAAGTTAGAAGTTAAAGTCGTTAACGGTAGCGTTCACCTAACGGATGTGGTAGGTAAGCGACTGTATGCTGAGACGGTCAATGGACCAATTGATATCACTTCAATTCATAATGACTGGTGTGAAGTGAAAACAATGAATGGAGCGATTACACTAGAAGGGAAAACTATTGATGTTAATGTTGAAACTGTCAATGGTGCGATCCGTTATCGTCTCGATGAAGTTTCTGAACCTTGTTATGCAGACTTAAAGGCAACGACAGGAAGTATCAATGTTTCCGTACCAGCAGATCTACGTATTGAAGGAAAGCTTGAAACAAATGTTGGCGGATTTACATGCGACTTAAATGGATTAGAAATTGTTGAAGAGAAAAAAGATTTTGTTCAAAAAACACTTTCGTTTATCGCAAACAAAGAATGTTCTCCACGTTTTAAATTAGAAGGTGAAACGAATACAGGCTCAATTCAAATTGAGCAACGTTCGTAAAGATGTGAGGTGAGGGAAATGAATAAACGATTATTTCGAACCGTGCATGATCGAAAGCTAGCAGGTGTTTGTGGTGGGATTGCCGCGTATTTTAATCTAGATCCGTCGCTTGTCCGTATTTTGTTTGTCATTCTTTTCTTTGTTACAGCTGGCTTTCCATTATTAGTCGGCTATATTGCTGCAGCTGTCGTTGTACCGAATGAAGGAGACATTGTCGATTAATGGGCTGGCTTATCCATTTGCTTGTTAATAGTGTGACGCTCCTGATCGTCGCTCACTTCTTTGTGCAGTTTCAAATATCGGGATTCGGTGCCGCTTTTTTTGCGAGTATCATTCTGTCGATCTTAAATTTTATCGTTCGACCGATATTAGTATTTTTAACGCTACCCGTAACGATTATCACATTAGGTCTGTTTCTATTTGTCATTAACGCGATTACATTAAGGTTAACAGCCGCGTTTATGGGATCTGCTTTTGTGATTGATGGATTCGGTATGGCGATTTTAGCCGCCATTATTATTACGATCTTAAATACATTCATTCAAAAACTCATCGTGGAGCCTTTACGGAAATAGTACTATTACTATTCCCGTAAAGGCGTCGAAAGGAAAAAAAGCACTGAACTTATTATAGGTTCAGTGCTTTTGAGCGTTTGAGTAATATAGGTAGAATACAAATTATATTGTTTAATCTTTCAATTTTTCGACTTCGGCTTCTGATAACCCGGTGAACTCACAAATAACCTTCAACGGGAATTCTTTTTCAAGCATTTGTTTGGCGATCTTGACCTTTTCTTCGGTTCTTCCCTTCTCTAACCATTTTTTTAACCCTTTTTCTAAACCTTTCTTCTCCCACGAAGTCATCAATTCCATAATTCGGTTCACACCTTTTAAAATATCAGTGTAGACTTCCTGGTGCAAAAATTGGTGTGCTGAAAGTCAACTTGTTCATAGATGTCTGGGAAAAACGCTAAAATGAACTCTTCAAAAAAGGTAGTAATTAATTCTTTAAACCAGCGATCATGGTCTTTCCTCTCGGTTAACATAGCAACGAGCCACAATCTTTTATAAAAGAGCCTTATAAAAATATAACGGGTTCCGTTACCTATCGCAAACAAAGAAAATGTAAGGTAAGTTGAAATGCCTATTGAATTGTATAATAATGTTAAAATTAATATAGAGATTGTGAAGAAACATACTTAAACTAACCTGCCCTAGCTTGACTGCTTACTGGAAGGAGTGAGTGTTTTGCAATTTGATTTTCTTGGTATTATCCTAACGTTTGGACTCTTTTAAACATATTTTCGCCAATACTATTATCAAAAAAAGCAGAAAAAAAGCACTGAATGTATTGGCTATTTAAGTCAAAGTAGTTTGGCATTCCATTCATTTTTCTTTTGTTATTTGGGAACTATTCAGAAGTGGCATTTCAAAATTTAGTGTTCATAATCATATGTTCCATAATAGTTTCTTTTTGATTTCACTAATAGCAAATCGCTAATTATTATAGGAAAAGTAAGGATGTCTCGTAATTACATCATCAAATAACGGAGAGCGAATAGCGGAACAGAGCTGTCGCTTTTCAACTATTGAGTAACTTTACTAAAAGACCAATGGTTTGAAGTAATCCAAAGTGATATAGTTAGATAAAATATTCATGAAAGAGGTGATGAACATCATGAATACTGCTAAGGAACGATTACTAAAGATTATTGATGAAATTCCAGCGCAAGAAGTCGATAAAATTTTGGACTTTGCTGAATATTTATAGGCGAAAAAAGAAAAAAGTTTATCAGAAGATTTAACAAAAGCGAGCGAAAGTAGTATTGATTTTTGGGATAATGATATAGATGATGAGGTTTGGAATGATGCATAAACAAGGTGACATTGTCTTAATTCCAGTACCATTCAGTGACTTATCAAATAGAAAACAACGTCTGTTCTCATTATTTCAAACGATGATTATAATCAAATGACTGATGATATTCTTGTTGTTGCTATTACATCACAATTAAAAGACCTTGACTATTCAGTCGTGATTGAACAAAAAGACTTAGACGAAGGTGCTCTTAAAGTTACATCAGCAGTGAGAGCAGACAAAGTTTATACACTTTCAAAAGCAATTATCAGAAAAAGATTTGGTAAAGTAAACACAGAAGTATTAAATAGTGTACGAACTAAGGTAGAACACTTAATAAAATAGTAATTGAACTTGTATAGAGGGGCTGCGATAAGCAGTCCTTTTTGGGTATCATATGGTTCTACCTTGGCTACTGTTATAATAAGACCTTATAATACGAACGGGGTACGTTATTATAACAAGCAAATAAAAAATGTCTCGGTTCAAAATGAATTGAGACATTTTTATTTTGCATACATATTTCAATACAAATTTGTATGCAAATTAAGTTACATCTTGTAATTTAGGTTTTTGCGATAGAAAACGGAACCTGTTAATAAAAATAGTAATCCTTTTCAGGTAATAAGAGGTATGGTTACAAGGGAGAGATCGCTTCTTTTTACAATTTCTTTGTTCTCAAAGTTCCTCCCCTTTTTTCGTGAGTACTTTTAAGGGTATAATGTGAAGGAATGTGATGTACAGGATGGAGGAATTTGGAATGGCAAAAGTGACTGCAAATGATTTAATAGAGAAGTTTCAATTGGAGCTTATTAGTGGGGAAGAAGGGGTGTATCGACCGATCGCGACGAGTGATATATCACGGCCTGGAATTGAAATGGCTGGCTTTTTTACGTATTACCCAGCGAACCGGCTTCAGTTACTCGGACGGACAGAGTTGTCATTCTTTCAACAACTAAATGATTATGACAAGAAAGAACGGATGCTTAAACTTTGCACATATGACACTCCGGGTATTATTATTTCAAGAGGGTTAGAGATCCCTGAGGAGCTAATTTCAGCTTCAGAGGAAAAAGGTGTACCGATTTTGCGTTCATCGTTAACGACGACGCGTCTTAGTAGTAGATTGACGAACTTTTTAGAAAGTCGCCTCGCGCCGATGACGGCCATTCATGGTGTTCTTGTGGACATATACGGGATTGGTGTTTTGATCACGGGCGCTAGTGGGGTTGGTAAAAGTGAGACGGCACTTGATCTCGTTCGTCGTGGGCATCGTCTTGTGGCTGATGACTCGGTTGAAATTCGGCAAGAACATGAAGATACGTTAATCGGTCGATCTCCAGAATTAATTAAACATTTACTTGAAATACGTGGTCTCGGGATTATTAATGTGATGACGTTATTTGGAGCAGGAGCCATCCGTCCATTCAAGCGTGTGGCGTTAGTCATTAATCTAGAGCTGTGGGATCAAAAGAAAGCGTATGACCGGTTAGGGTTAGAGGAAGATACGTTAAAAATTATTGACGTGGAGGTTCCAAAGCTGACTGTTCCCGTTCGTCCAGGTCGTAACTTAGCGGTTATCGTTGAAGTGGCCGCGATGAACTTCAGGTTGAAGCGTCTTGGCATTAATGCAGCCCAGGAATTTTCAGATCGGCTAACCGATGTAATTGAAGAAGGAGATAGAGACGACTATTATTTATAGGAATGAAGAGGTGAAATGGTATGGAGGAAACGATACAGCCTTTAAGTAGGATTGCCTTTGAGTTAGGTCCCATTACAGTTTATTGGTATGGGTTATTAATTGGATTAGGTGTTGTGGTTGGTTACTTACTCGCAACACGAGAAACGGAAAAACGTGGTTTGCCGAAAGACACGTTTGCCGACTTGTTAATTTGGGCGTTACCGATTGCCATTATTTCCGCTCGACTTTATTATGTCATTTTTCGCTGGGAACATTATGTGGACAATCCGTTAAAAGCGTTTGCCATTTGGGAAGGTGGACTAGCTATTCATGGTGGTTTGATCGGTGGTGTTGCGACGGCCATTGTTTTTGCTAAACGTCGTGGAATTTCAATTTGGAAATTATTAGATATAGCTGCCCCGAGTATCATTGTGGCGCAAGCGATTGGGCGCTGGGGTAATTTTATGAACCAAGAAGTGTATGGTGGCCCTGTGTCACGAGAATTTCTTGAAAACTTAATGCTTCCTCAGTTCATTATTAATCAAATGTATATCAATGATCCTCAATTTGGATTAGGGTATTATCATCCTACCTTTTTATATGAATCGATTTGGAATTTACTAGGTTTAGCTCTTTTACTTTGGTTACGCCGTGTCAACTTAAAAGAAGGGGAAATCTTCTTTAGTTACGTGATTTGGTATTCGATTGGTCGCTTTATGATTGAAGGAATGCGACTCGACAACTTGATGATTGGTGATATGCTGCGTACGGCCCAAATTATGTCGATTGTATTAATTGTTGGTGCAGTCGTTTTATGGGTGTATCGCCGAAAAGCAGGATTGGCTACGAAAAATTATTTAGATGAAGAGCCAAAAGCAAAAACAACGACCAATCATACAAAAGGAAAAAAGAAAAAGAAAAAATAAAAGAGTTTCAGGAGAGGAGCTCACGGTGGGAACTTTAAAACGGGGATTACTCGTAGGTTTACAAACAACATGGACATTAGGGAGAATCATTTTTCCTATTACACTCATCATTACGATACTCGGCTATACACCTGTTCTTGAGTGGGTTGCTCAATGGTTAGCACCTCTTATGGGGTGGATTGGTTTGCCCGGGGAAGCGGCAATTCCATTAATTTTAGGAAATGTATTGAATCTATATGCTGCGATTGGTGCCATTTTAACGATGGAACTGACAATGAAGGAAGTTTTTATTTTAGCGATTATGCTCTCTTTTTCTCATAATCTTTTCATCGAATCAGCAGTAGCGGCAAAAGTCGGCATTCGAATGTCGGTCGTTCTTGCTGTTCGTCTTGGGCTAGCCTTTTTTTCTGCGTGGATCATTCATCTTTTTTGGAAGGGCGGTAGCGAAATCGCACAGTATGGGTTTGTTTCTTCAGGACAACATGCTGAAGTATCTGGCTGGCTGGCGATTACCTGGAAAGGAATGGAAAGTGCGACAATAGGAATTGCACAACTGGCTCTCATTGTCATTCCGCTGATGATTTTTATTCAAATTATGAAAGACTTAAATTGGCTGAAGGTGTTTTCAAAATGGATGTCACCATTTACGAGAATGCTTGGTATCCGGGAGAATACGTCAACGACTCTTGCATCTGGTTTGTTTTTTGGACTAGCTTTTGGAGCTGGGGTTATGATCCAGGCGGTAAAGGAAGATGGGGTTAAAAAGAAAGACTTGTATCTTGTCTTTATTTTCCTCGTTGCGTGTCATGCCGTCATTGAAGATACTTTAATATTCATACCACTCGGCATACCGATTTGGCCTCTACTTATCATTCGACTCGTTGTTGCGATTCTCTTGACGATGGTCGTAGCTTTGGTTTGGAACCGACTCGAGAAAAAGCAACAAGTAACTGAAAAGGGAAAGGAAGCTTTTAATGAAAATTGATACTCTATTGTTTGATTTAGATGGAACTTTAATCAATACAAATGACCTTATTATCGCCTCATTTTTGCATACACTGGAGCACTATTATCCTGGTGAGTATACACGAGAAAAGGTGATTGAATTTATTGGTCCACCGCTAATTGATAGTTTTAAAGGAATCGACCCTGAACGTGTGGAAGAGATGGTTGCGATGTATCGTGAACATAACTTATCGAATCACGATTTGTTAGTAAAAGAGTATGAAGGTGTGTTTCAAACGATCGAGCGTTTGCATCAAGAAGGTTTTAAATTAGCGGTTGTAACGACGAAAATGAGAAGAACTGCGATACGAGGTCTTGAAGTCATGGGACTGAATCGCTTCTTTGAAGTAATTGTTGCAATTGATGATGTGGAAAAAGTGAAGCCAGACCCTGAACCGTTAGAGAAAGCAATGGCCGCTCTGGGGTCAACGGCTGAAACGACGATTATGGTCGGCGATAGTCAATACGATGTTTTAGGCGGGAAAAATACAGGTACGAAAACAGCTGCTGTGGCGTGGTCGATTAAAGGTGAAGACTTTATTCGATCGTTTGAACCTGACTATGTTTTAAATGATATGAGAGATTTATTGAAAATTGTTGGAGTCGAGTAATTGTGAGAAGGACGAAACGGTATCCCGTTGAAGGCAGTAACTCGCTTTGGCAAATTTATAAGACTGTTCCTTTTTCGAAAGTCGTGAAAAGCTTTGTTGTGATTCAACTTGCCCGCTATACACCGTCCATCTCAATGAAAAACTGGATGTATCGTCATTTGCTTAAAATGAAGGTCGGTGATCAAACGGCAGTAGCGCTAATGGTCATGATGGATGTGATGTTTCCAGAAAAAATATCGATTGGTCGCAATTCGATTATTGGCTATAATACAACGATCCTCGCCCACGAATATTTAATTCATGAGTACCGACTTGGTGATGTCGTAATTGGTGACGAAGTGATGATCGGTGCTAATTGCACGATCTTGCCAGGAGTTGTAATCGGCGATGGCGCGATCGTGTCGGCTGGTACACTCGTTCATCAAGATGTACCAGCAGGAAGCTTTGTTGGTGGAAATCCAATGCGCGTCATTTATACAAAAGCCGAAATGGAGCAACGGAGTAAGGAACAGATAATGGAATAACTAATTAAGTGAAAACAGGTGAATTCGTTAGGACGAGTTCACCTGTTTTTTTCAAAAGATAAGATTTTATAAAAATTTGCCGCACATAGCGCAGGGTACGTAACAATAGAGCGTTCATGGTGCACATTCGAGCAAGAGGAGGGATGAGAACGGGCACAATAGTGCGTTCATAGTGCCCAAACGAGCAGGAGAAGAAAGAAAACGGTAACTATGAAGCGTTCATGATGCCCGAACGAGCAGGAGAAGAAAGGAAACGGGCACTATGAAGCGTTCATGATGCCTGAACGAGCAAGAGGAGGATGAGAACGGGCACTATAGAGCGTTCATGATGCCCGAACGAGCAGGAGAAGAAAGAAAACGGTAACTATGAAGCGTTCATAGTGCCCAAACGAGCAGGAGAAGAAAGAAAACGGTAACTATGAAGCGTTCATGATGCCCGAACGAGCAGGAGAAGAAAGAAAACGGTAACTATGAAGCGTTCATAGTGCCCAAACGAGCAGGAGAAGAAAGGAAACGGGCACTATGAAGCGTTCATGATGCCCAAACGAGCAGGAGAAGAAAGAAAACGGTAACTATGAAGCGTTCATAGTGCCCGAACGAGCAAGAGGAGGATGAGAACGGGCACTATAGAGCGTTCATGATGCCCAAACGAGCAGGAGAAGAAAGAAAACGGTAACTATGAAGCGTCATGATGCCCGAACGAGCAGGAGAAGTAAGGAGCGGCTCCACTTCGCACGTCGCAAAACTCCACTAAGACTTCCACTTCATGGTTTGAAGCAATAAGAATAATTAAATAAACGTTTATTTAAACACAGACTAAGAACGTTACATCACGTGATAACGCCTGTGTGATCAGCATCCGTGCTGTGCGGGTCACAGTAATACCCCGACAGGTGAATTCAGATTAAAAGCCCACGTCCTGTGGCAGCAACTGTATCACCCATATCCTGTAGGGCTCAACTACCATTCAGTGGGAGAAGATAAAAACTTTACTGAATAAAGAATCACTTTATGATTTCGCTAATAAAGGTGACGTCCTACCTAATTAAATTTTTAGTGGCAATTAAAAATACAAAAACATATCGAAAACGCCCCACAAAGATAACTGAATAAGACTAATTATGCAAATTAAAGAAATTTTTCGCCTCTTTGGAGTCCAATTTTTAGCTAATAATGGTACTATAGTTTGTGTACAAACCTATTCTTCAATAAAAGGGAAGAATACTAAGTTATACATACTAAGATCAAATGTAGTAGTGATGTTGAATATGGTTGACGATTATAGAAGATGCGTGTAAACTACTTATAATATCCTTTATCTTGTTAGTATATTAGCGTACTAAAGTGTACCGATAAAAAGTTCACTTCATGAGGCACAATAAGAAAGTGAAACGCACGAGTAGTACAGTACTAAAGTGGAGCGTGAAAACATGTCTAAACCGTTTATGTTTGAAAAACCGATCGGGATGCGAGATACGCTACCCGAATTATTTGAAACGAAACAAAGAATTGCAACTGAAATCAATGAAGAAGTTTCCCGCTGGGGTTATCGTGCCATTCAAACACCGACGTTGGAATATTACGAAACGGTTGGTGAGGCTTCAGCGATTTTAGATCAACAATTATTTAAACTATTAGACCAAGACGGAAACACCCTTGTTCTCAGACCTGATATGACCGCGCCGATTGCGAGATTAGCGGCATCAAGTTTGAAAAATGAAGGGTACCCGTTGCGTCTTTCGTATCATACGAACTTGTATCGTTCACAGCAGCGTGAAGGAGGAAAGCCAGCAGAGTTTGAACAAATTGGTGTCGAACTCGTTGGAGATGGAACGGCAAGTGCCGATGCCGAAGTAATAGCATTAATGATTGCGGCATTACGTAAAGCAGGCGTTGACAACTTCCAGGTAGCGATTGGGCATATTGGTTACGTCAATGCTTTACTAATCGAAGTTGTCGGAAATGAAGAGCGAGCAAACGTCCTCAGACGTTATTTATATGAGAAAAACTATGTTGGTTATCGTCAACATGTTAAAAGCTTACCGCTATCTTCTATTGATAAAACGCGTCTTCTGAACTTACTTCAGTTACGTGGCGGAAGTGAAAAGATCAGTGCAGCAAGTGAATTAGTCCAAAGTGAAGCTGGGGAAAAAGCGTTACAAGACTTAGCGAAACTATGGGATGCGCTCGAATGCTATGGTGTGACTGAATTTTTAAAAATTGACTTAAACCTTGTCATGCATATGAGCTATTACACGGGTGTTGTTTTTGAAGGATATGGCAGTCGCTTGGGTGTACCGCTTGGAAGTGGTGGCCGTTATGACGAATTACTAGCTAATTTTGATCGACCTGCACAAGCGACAGGTTTTGGTATTCGCCTTGACTTGCTAGTCGAAGCCATTGGTACGAAAAAAGAACTAACACCACAAACGTGCATTATTTTCAGTAACGAACGAAGAAAAGAAGCGATTACTCTTGCAACGGAAAAAAGAGAGCAAGGCGAGGCGGTCATTTTACAAGACTTAGCTGGAATAAAAGATGTTGATGTTTTATCGGAGCAATTTGCCGAGGTTGTGTATTATATTGGAAAAGCAAAGAATGGAGGTGCTAGCGGTGAGTGAATGGTTAACGGTAGCGATGCCAAAAGGTCGTATATTTGAAGAAGCTGCTGATTTACTACGCAAAGCGGGATATGCTTTGCCAGATGAATTTGATGACTCAAGAAAGCTGATCGTTGATGCGCCTATTGCGAAAATGCGCTTCATTCTTGCGAAACCAATGGACGTTCCAACTTATGTGGAGTATGGTGTTGCTGACGTAGGCGTTGCAGGAAAAGACACTATGCTCGAAGAAGAGCGGGATGTGTATGAAGTTCTTGATTTAAAAATTAGTGAATGTTATTTAGCGGTAGCTGGGCTGCCAACGTATGAGAAACAAAGCGAGATCGCCCCAAAGGTCGCTTCTAAATATCCGCAGGTTGCAATTCAATATTTTAAAGAACAAGGTGAGCAAGTCGAAGTTATCAAGCTAAATGGATCGATCGAGCTTGCGCCACTAGTTGGTTTAGCGGATCGGATTGTTGATATCGTATCGACTGGTCGAACATTAAAAGAAAATGGCCTTGTGGAATTAGAAAAAATTATGGACATTACGTCAAGACTCATCGTCAACCCTGTAAGTTATCGCATGAAAGATGAAGTGATTGATGATTTAGTGGAGCGTCTCGCCAAAGTCATTGAGGGGGATGACGAATGAACATCGTAAACGTAACAAAAGACGTCTCTCTCAAACGAACGATCGAAGCGGGAACGGAAACACAACAACAAGCTGTTACCCAAATAATTGAAAAAGTAAAAGCGTACGGCGATGATGCATTAGGTGCGCTTACGGAAAAATTTGATGGCGTTCGGCTGCAATCTTTTACCGTTACGAAAGATGAACTTGAAAAAGCATATGATGAAATTGATGCAGAAGCATTAGCGGCCATTCGTGAGGCGATCGCAAATATTCGCGATTTCCACGCTAGACAAAAACGGGAAACGTGGATCACGACGAAAGAAGACGGAACGATGCTCGGTCAAAAAGTAACTCCACTTGATTCGGTCGGGGTGTACGTACCAGGCGGTAGAGCCGCTTATCCTTCATCAATTATGATGAATGTAATTCCTGCACAAGTCGCTGGTGTCGAGCGCATCGTGATGGTGTCACCGCCACAGTCGAATGGTTCATGGCCAGCAGGCGTGTTGGTGACTGCGAATGAACTGGGTGTAAGCGAAATGTATAAAGTTGGCGGCGCTCAAGCGATTGCTGCATTAGCGTACGGTACAGAGTCGATTTCACCGATTGATAAAATCGTGGGACCAGGAAATATTTATGTAGCACTAGCGAAACGAGCGGTGTTTGGACAAGTTGATATTGATATGATTGCGGGACCGAGTGAAATCGTCGTTCTCGCAGATAAAAACGCTAATTCTGTGTTTATTGCAGCAGACTTACTTTCACAAGCGGAGCATGATCCGATGGCGTCGGCTATTCTAGTCACTCCGTGTGGAGAGCTTGCTCAAGCAGTTGCAGATGAGGTTGCTGTACAGCTTGAAACATTACCGAAACGAGACATTGCTGAAGCGTCGATTCGGGATTATGGTGCGATTTATGTAACTAAGGATTTAGAGGAAGCGATTGACACGGTGAACCAGCTTGCCCCTGAACATTTAGAGGTGTTAACAGAAGATCCAATCCAATTATTGGGGAAAATTAAGCATGCTGGAGCCATTTTTCTTGGCCCTTATAGCTCGGAGCCCGTTGGTGATTATTTTGCGGGACCGAATCACGTGTTACCGACAAACGGCACAGCAAGGTTTTCCAGTCCGCTGAACGTCGATGATTTTACGAAGAAATCAAGTATTATTTATTATAGTCAAGCAGCCCTTGAGTTGAATGGTAAACAAATAACAACACTTGCTCGTTTGGAAGGGTTAGAAGCGCATGCACGAGCAATTGAGAAGCGACTAGAGGAGGAAAAATAAATGGAGCGTACAGGTAGCATTGAACGCATAACAGGAGAAACGCAAATTAAATTACAGTTTGGGATTGATGGCGAAGGAAAATCTGATTTAAACACAAACGTTCCATTTATGACCCATATGCTCGACTTATTTACGAAGCACGGACACTTTGATTTGACGTTGGATGCTAAAGGCGACGTGGATGTGGATGATCACCACACGACTGAAGATATTGGGATTTGCCTTGGGATTGCACTAAAAGATGCTCTCGGTGACAAGCGTGGGATTAAGCGCTACGGTAATGCGTTTGTTCCAATGGATGAGACTTTAGCTCAAGTTGTTGTCGATCTAAGCAATCGCCCACACTTAGAGTTTCGTGCGGAATTTCCGAGCGAAAAGGTGGGAACATTTGATACGGAGCTAGTGCATGAATTTTTATGGAAGCTGGCGCTTGAAGCGCGTATGAATTTACATGTAATCGTTCATTATGGCCACAACACACATCATATGATTGAAGCGGTATTTAAAGCACTTGGACGAGCTTTAGATGATGCTACACAAATAGATGAGCGCGTTAAAGGTGTTCCGTCAACGAAAGGAATGTTATAAATGATCGGTGTCATTGATTATGGGATGGGGAACTTACATAGCGTAAGTAAGGCACTTGAACGCTTAAATAAAGACTATTTTGTTTCTGAAAAAGTCGAAGAACTACAAAAAGCAGACGGGCTCATTTTACCTGGTGTAGGTTCTTTCCGTGATGCGATGGAGATTTTACAGAACGAGGGACTGGCTGATTTCGTAGTGGAGTGGGCAAAGTCAGGAAAGCCACTTCTTGGAATTTGTTTAGGTATGCAGCTTTTATTTGAAGAAAGTGAAGAGAATGGGGAAACGAAGGGGTTGAACTTGTTACCTGGGGTTGTTCGCCGTTTTCCTGGTGTAAGTGCAGAAGGTGAGACGTACAAAGTGCCGCATATGGGGTGGAATCAGTTGGAGTTTCATCAACCAGACCATTCACTATTAAAAGACGTTGAAAATGGTCATGTTTATTTCGTTCACTCTTATGTTGTTCGTACAGATGATCAAAGTGTTGTGATCGCGAGTAGTAACTATGACGGAGAAGTACCTGCTGTAGTAGGACGAGCGAATATTATGGGCACTCAGTTTCATCCGGAGAAAAGTAGTTTCATTGGCATGAGCATTCTTGCTAACTATGTGAAAGTTGTAGAGGGGAGCCAAACAAATGAGTAAAGTAACCATCTATCCAGCGATTGATATGCGTGGCGGAAAATGTGTACGCCTCATTCAAGGGGATTATGACCAAGAAACGGTGTATGGAGATTCACCGTTTGAGATGGCAAAAACGTTCGCTGAAGCAGGGGCAAATTGGATTCATATGGTCGACCTCGATGGAGCGAAGGCGAAAAAGCCAGTGAACTCTGAATATGTTCTTCGTGTCGCGAAAGAGCTAAAAGTAAAAGTGCAAATCGGTGGTGGAATCCGCACGAAAGAAGATGTGGCTTTTTATTTAGAGCAAGGCGTCGATCGTGTCATTCTTGGAAGTGTGGCGGTGAACGATCCTGACTTCACAAAAGAAATGCTTGCCAAGTACGGCGGAGGAAAAATTGCGATCGGCCTTGATGCGCGTGATGGTTATGTCGCAACAGAAGGCTGGCTTGAAACGTCGCAAGTTAAAGCAGAAGAACTCGGAAAAGAAATGGCTGATTTCGGCGCAGAAGTGTTTATTTTTACTGATATTTCTCGAGATGGAATGTTAACAGGTCCGAACGTGGAAGCGTGTCGATCACTCGCCAATGCGACAGGAAAAGAAGTGATTGTTTCGGGTGGCGTTAGTCAATTAGCTGACCTTGCTGAAGTGAAGCCTTATGCTCAAGAAGGTGTTCGTGGTGTGATTATCGGAAAAGCGTTGTATACGAACCAATTCACGCTAGAGCAAGCTTTGAAAGAGGTGGAATAAGATGTTAACCAAACGAATTATTCCATGTTTGGACGTCAAAGAGGGTCGGGTTGTTAAAGGGGTTCAGTTTGTGAATTTACGGGATGCTGGAGACCCTGTAGAGTTGGCTGCTTTTTATGATGAGCAAGGAGCCGACGAATTAGTATTTCTTGATATTTCTGCTTCTCATGAGGGAAGAGAAACGATGGTCGAAGTGGTGGAAGAAGTTGCTGGAAAGCTTGCGATTCCGTTTACTGTTGGCGGTGGAATTAACTCGTTAGCAGATATGAAACGCGTGTTGCGCGCGGGTGCTGATAAAGTCTCTTTAAATACAGCGGCAGTCAATCGTCCTGAACTCATTACAGAAGGTGCAGATTATTTCGGGTCTCAGTGCATTGTCGTCGCGATTGATGCGAAATATGATGAAGAGCTCAGTTCATGGCGTGTTTATACACATGGTGGTCGAACGCCTACAGACTGGGAAGTGGTTGAGTGGGCGCAAGAAGCGGTTCGTCGTGGAGCTGGCGAAATTTTGCTGACGAGTATGGACCAAGACGGTGAAAAAACAGGCTTTGATCTTCCGCTAACAAAGGCAGTCAATGCTGTAGTAACCGTGCCTGTCATTGCCTCAGGAGGAGCAGGTGCCAAAGAATGTTTCTACGATGTTTTTACGGAAACGAAATGTGATGCTGCGTTAGCTGCTTCCATTTTCCACTATAAAGAAACGTCTGTAGCTGAAGTAAAATCGCTACTTAAAGAGAAGGGAGTCCCCATGCGATGAACAAAAATGAATTAAAATTTGACGAAAAAGGACTCATTCCTGCCATCGTTCAGGATGCACAAAGTAAAGAGGTACTTACGCTCGCCTATATGAATCGTGAGTCGTTAGATAAGACGATCGAGACGAGAGAAACGTGGTTTTACAGTCGCTCACGTCAAGAATTGTGGCATAAAGGTGAGACGTCAGGCAATACACAAAAGGTCGTCGATTTACGTTATGATTGCGACTCAGATGCGTTAGTCGTGTTAGTAGAGCCGAGTGGACCAGCTTGTCATAAAGGGGTGTACACTTGTTTTGCCGATTCACTACTCAGTGAGGAGGTTAGTACGAATGCAGATCGTTTTTCCATTATCTCACGCCTTGAAACACTGATTGCTGAGCGTGAAGCGGAAATGCCAGAAGGCTCGTATACGACCTACTTATTTGATAAAGGTGTCGATAAAATCTTAAAGAAAGTCGGCGAAGAAGCCGGTGAGGTGATTATCGCTGCGAAAAACCGCGATCCTGAAGAGTTGAAATGGGAAGTCGCTGATTTACTCTTCCACTTACTCGTCTTGTTACGCGAGCAAAAACTTCCTCTCGATGAGGTGTTATCCGTTCTTGAAGAACGTCATACGAAATAAGATAGTGAGCTTCTAAAAACAGAAGACTACTTTCTTAGCCTTCATAAATCACATTGGATTTTGATTTCCAATGTGATTTTTTGTACTTTAGGAAAGTTTAACTTCTTTAGAGGAATAAAGTTTAAGAAAAAACACCGAATTTTGCTATCACTTGCAAAAAGTCGTGTTTTTCTAAAAGGGAAAGATAGAAATCTTAAGATTTTGTTCTTGAAAAAGAAAGTATAGAATATTGCCACTCTTAATCTTTACTGTGATAAAATTTACGTAATATAGCTGAAAGGAATTTTATGTTATGGAAATAAAAAAAGTTTCAATTATTGGATTAGGAGCATTAGGAATTTTATTTGGCCACCATTTAACAAAGAAAATGCCAAAAGGAGACTTGAAGATCATTGCTGATCTAGAGCGGATTAAGAAATATGAAACAGACGGCGTTTATTGTAATGGTGAACTGTGTCATTTCCAATATGTAACTCCTGAACAATCGGGCGAACCAGCAGATTTACTTATTTTTGCCGTCAAATTTGATGGCTTGAAAAATGCGATAAAAGCAGTAAAAAATCATGTCGGAGAGCGAACCATCATGATATCCCTTTTAAACGGTATAAAAAGTGAAGCGATTATTGGCCAGACCTTTGGGTTGGAAAATATTCTATACAGTGTAGCCCAGGGGATGGATGCAGTTAAAGAGGGGAATGAACTTACTTACGACAATATAGGGATGATCTGTTTTGGTGAGCAGGAACCTGGAAGCATTTCAGACAAGGTCAAAAGTTTTGCTACCTTCTTTGATAAAATGGAGATTCCATATGAGATTGATCCGAATATGGATAAGAGATTTTGGGGCAAATTAATGACCAATGTCGGTGTGAATCAAACGGTTGCTGTTTACCGAAGTAATTATGGTGAAATTCAAAAAGAAGGACAAGCAAGAGAGACGATGATTGCAGCGATGAGAGAAGTTATCGCATTGTCCGAAAAAGCAGGTATCCATTTAACCGAAGCAGATTTGAACTACTGGTTAAGCGTGTTGGATGCATTAAGCCCTGAAGGAAAACCGTCAATGGCTCAGGATGTTGAAGCGGGTCGCCTTAGTGAAGTAGATTTATTTTCAGGCACCGTTTTGGAATTAGGGGAGAAATATGGTGTTCCTACGCCTGTAAACAATGAATTATATCAGCGGATTAAAAAGATAGAGAGTGAATATTAGTGTTAATAATTAAAACAGCCAAATCTTCAATAGAAGAGTTTGGCTGTTTTATGTTAAAAAAACGATCCAAGAGCAACAAAGTTTACGAAACCAGCCTAGAGTAAAGACAACAACTCTTATCATAGCGTAGGTGGAAAGTTTTAATTCGTGAGGTGTTTTAAGTGTTCATACGTTTTTCTGCCGTCCATTACTTGCATAATATTTTCTAATCGTTCGGCTTTGTCGAAATTTTGCTAATGAAAATAAAAGGAAATATAGTATACTTGCAGTAGCTGAAATTTCACATTGGAGGAAAACCTTATACATGAATTATAAAAGACAACCTACAGTTACGTTCGGGAAAGTGGTTCCGTTTATTCAAAACGGTGATTATTTTTATCAAAAGGGCCTTTCATTTTATCGTAAAAACAACATGGATCGGGCCATCTATTACCTTGAGAAGGCGATCGAATTAAAACAAGATGATGGGGTTTATCATTGTCAATTAGCAGCAATTTTAGCAGATAAAGGTGAATATGAACGTTCCAATGAAATTTTACAAATGGTTATTTCTGAGTTGGATTCATCCATGTATGAATGTTACTTTTTTATGGCCAATAACTATGCTCACCTTGGACTGTTTGAAAAAGCTGAGGAAATGGCGTTTCAATATATGGAGATTAACGAAGATGGGGAATTCATGGATGATTCTTTGTCCTTATTAGAACTGTTAAACTTTGAACGAGATGATGAATCAGATGAAGGAAAGCTAGATGAAGAAGAAATGCTCATCGTTCGTCATGCAAACGCACGGGCTCATATTGCTCGTGGTCATTATGAACTTGCCATTGATCAGTTCGAAAAAATGATTGAAGATCGACCGACTTTATGGTCTGCACATAATCAGTTAGCGAAAGCCATGTTTTTACAAGGGCAGCATGACAAAGCACTTGAGCGGACGTTCAACGTATTAGAAGAGGATCCAGGAAACTTTACAGCGTACTGCCACTTAGCGAATTTTTATTATGAATTGGGAAAACAAGAAGATGTCGCTAAATTAACAAAAGTGCTAGCAAAAGTTTCTCCAATGAATATGGATCAGCGGTTTTTATTAGCGGAAACGTTTTGTAAGGTTGAATGTTTTGAAGAAAGCTTTCGACAACTCCGATTACTTAAAAAGGATCAGTATGAAGAAACGATTGAGTTTCTTCACTGTTTTGCCGTTGCGTCTTTCCATTGTGGTGAAATTGAACGGGCGAATTCCTATTGGCGAAAGGCAGCAAGGCTAGGCGATAAAAATGCAGAAAAGATGCTTACAGAAGATGCGAACGGTTTGCTAAAGAAAGAAAATGTTCGCTATAATTAATACACATAAGGGTATGTGAGCATAATATTGGACAGCAGAAAAAGTTATTACTACGATAGATAGAGAAGATAAAAGGAATACTAATTGAGGAATAGTCTAGAAAGCACGATAAATATACCTCGATATAGTATGTATAAGGAGTGAGATAGATGAGTGAAGAGAAAATTTATGATGTCATCATCGCTGGAGCAGGACCTGCGGGAATGACAGCAGCAGTTTACACATCTCGTGCAAATTTAAGTACGGTCATGGTGGAAAGAGGCGTTCCTGGAGGACAAATGGCGAACACAGAAGATGTTGAGAACTATCCAGGATTTGATCATATTCTTGGCCCTGATCTTTCGAATAAAATGTTTGAGCATGCGAAAAAATTCGGTGCTGAATATGCATATGGAGATATTAAAGAAATCATTGACGGCGAAGATTACAAAATTGTAAAAGCAGGAAGTAAAGAGTTTAAAGCGAAAGCGGTTATCGTTACAACAGGTGCAGAATACAAGAAAATTGGTGTACCTGGCGAAAAAGAATTAAGTGGACGCGGTGTCTCGTATTGTGCCGTCTGTGATGGTGCTTTCTTTAAAGGCAAAGAGCTTGTCGTTGTTGGTGGTGGCGATTCTGCTGTAGAAGAAGCTGTATACTTAACTCGTTTTGCAACAAAGGTAACTGTCGTTCATCGTCGTGACGAATTACGAGCGCAAAAAATCCTTCAACAACGTGCTTTTGATAATGAAAAAGTTGATTTCATTTGGAACCATACGATTAAAGAAATTAATGGAGAAGAAGGAAAAGTGGGTAGTGTAACACTTGTAAGTACGGAAACAGGGGAAGAGCGTGAGTTTAAAACAGATGGTGTGTTTATTTACATCGGAATGCTTCCTTTGAATGCTGCTGTTCTTAATCTGGGCATTACAAATGAAGAAGGTTATATAGTAACGAATGATCAAATGGAAACGAAAGTGCCTGGCATTTTTGCTGCGGGTGATATCCGTGAAAAGACACTTCGTCAAATTGTAACGGCAACAGGCGATGGAAGTATTGCAGCTCAAAGTGCGCAACATTATATTGAATCCGTTACGGAAAAAGCAAAAGCAAAATAGTTGCTGGTCTGATAAGGGGAGTAATCGTAGGTTAATGTAATATAATGGTAACAATTATGACATTAATCTTTACAAAACGTAATTACGTCTTAACTCTCTTGTAACAGTCATGCAATATAAAAAGGTTACTATAAGAGTAAGTAATTGACCCCCTTTTTTATATATTACGTTGAAAGCACGAACATAATCTGTTCGTGCCCTTTTTTTATCCTAGTTTAGTTTAGGGTATAAACCCCCACCTCTTAGCATAGCGTAGGTGGGAAGCTCCAATCAGATGGAATCGAGACTCCATCTGATTCCCTGATGCTAGAACGAGTCGCTCTTTCAAGTTCACTTCTGTAACATCCATCTCTGTTTTCAAAAAAAGACAAGGTATGTTCACTGAACTATCTAATGATCCTGCTTGTAATCAGCTAAACATTGTGAGAGCAAACGTTTGATAGTATACTTATGTCATGAGAACGTGAGGTGAGTCGTGTGCAGAGAGTAACAAACTGTATAGTGATAAAAGATGGTCACGTATTAATGTTACAAAAACCCCGTCGTGGATGGTGGGTTGTACCTGGTGGAAAAATGGAGACGGGTGAGTCAGTAATAGAAACTGTTAAACGAGAATATCGTGAAGAGACTGGACTTACGGTGAAAGACCCGAAAATTAATGGTATCTTTACAATTGTCATCAAAGACGGTGAAAAAATTACGTCTGAATGGATGTTGTTTACGTTTAAAACCGACCAATTTGAAGGCATTCCACTTCAAGAATCTCCTGAAGGGAAATTAGCGTGGAAAAAAATAGATGAAGTGAAGACGTTACCGATGGCTGCAGGAGATCAATTTATTTTTAATCACATATTATACAATGATGAGCCAATATACGGAACGTTTCACTATACACCCGATTTTCAACTTCTTTCCTACCGCTTAGAAGCAAATCAACAATAATATGTCCTTATTTTTTAAAATCCTCTATTAAAAGAAATAAAGGTGATCAATATGACCGATAAAAAGGAAGATATTCAAATTGTCATTATTACAGGAATGTCTGGAGCGGGAAAAACAGTTGCTGTTCAAAGCTTTGAAGATTTAGGGTATTTTTGTGTCGACAATTTACCTCCTGCTCTCATTCCGAAATTTATAGATCTTATTGAAAGTTCTGGCGGTAAAATGAACAAAGTGGCTTTGGTAATTGACCTTAGAGGACGTGAATTCTTTGATCACTTCTTTGAGGTAATTGATAAATTAGGAAGCACATCTCATTTACATTTAAATCCGCAAGTGTTGTTTCTAGATGCGAAGGATGCGAAGTTAGTCCAGCGTTATAAGGAAACACGCCGGTCCCATCCATTGGCACCGAAGGGATTACCACTAGAAGGAATTAAAGCTGAACGTGAAATGCTTGAAGAGTTAAAAGGAAGAGCGCAACAAATTATAGATACGACAGACTTAAAACCGATTCAATTACGCGAGAAAATTAGTCAACGATTTTCAAATGAAGAGCAAGCTCTTTTTTCAGTTAACGTTATGTCCTTTGGCTTTAAGTATGGCATACCGATTGATGCCGATCTTGTATTTGATGTTCGTTTCTTGCCCAATCCTCACTATATTGACCATATGCGTCCGAAGACTGGGCTTGATGAAGAAGTATCTTCGTACGTATTAAAATGGTCTGAAACCCAACAGTTTATAGAAAAACTTCGGGATTTACTCGCATTTATGCTTCCGCAGTATAAGCGTGAAGGTAAGAGTCAGTTAGTGGTCGGAATTGGATGTACAGGCGGTAAACATCGTTCCGTGACGCTAGCTGAGTATTTTGGGGAATATTTTTCCAATGAATATGTCGTCCATGTAAGTCACCGAGATATTGATAAAGGAAAGGATAGACACTAGTGAAAAAGAAAAAGGTCGTTGTCATCGGGGGAGGAACAGGGTTATCCGTTCTGTTACGTGGGTTAAAGACGTTTCCAGTGGATATTACAGCGATTGTGACCGTTGCAGATGATGGTGGGAGCTCAGGACGGTTGCGAAAAGAGCTAGATATACCACCACCTGGAGATGTGCGAAATGTCCTTGTCGCTTTAGCGGAAGTCGAACCGTTAGTAGAACAATTATTTCAACATCGTTTTAAAAATGGGGATGGTCTAAGTGGTCACTCTTTAGGAAATCTACTTCTTGCGGGAATGACTTCGTTAACAGGTGATTTTGCTAGAGGAATTAGTGAGCTTAGTAAAGTATTAAATGTTAGAGGAAAAGTGTATCCTGCGGCCAACCAAAGTATTGTGCTGCATGCCAAAATGTCGGATGGTACAGTAGTCAGTGGGGAATCTAAAATTCCGCAAGTGGGTAAACAGATTAAGGAAGTTTTTGTGACGCCAGCTAATGTATCCCCGTTAAAGGAAAGTATCGAAGCAATTCAGTCTGCCGATAGCATCGTCATTGGCCCTGGTAGTCTTTATACAAGCGTCCTTCCGAATTTGCTTGTGCCAGGCATTGCGGATGAAGTAAAAAAGGCAACGGCTAAAAAAATATATATATGCAATGTTATGACTCAGCCTGGGGAGACCGATCACTACAGAGCATCTGATCATGTTCGGGCGATTGTAGATCATTGCGGCAATCAGCTTCTAGACTATATAATGGTGAATCAACAAATAATTCCTAAAGAAATCATTTCTCACTATGCGGAAGAGGGAGCTGAGCCTGTTGAATTCGATAGTCAACAACTCCAGTCTTACGGAATTCGTATTGTAAATGAGTCATTTTTACATTATAAAGATAAACTAATTAGACATGATGCAAACAAAGTAGCTCAAATGATTTTACAGCTAACATAATTTTAGCCTGAGTTTGAGAAAGATGGGGGTGAGACTGTTGTCGTCATTTGCTGCAACTACAAAAAAAGAGCTCACTCAATTAGAAGGCAATGAATGTTGTGCACAAGCTGAGTTAACGGCTCTAATTCGAATGAATGGTTCTCTTGCATTTAATAATCAAAAAATGATGTTAGATATTACGACAGAGAATGCCGCAATTGCGAGAAGAATCTATACACTGATAAAAAGGTTATTTCCGCAAACTCATATTGAATTACTCGTACGAAAAAAAATGCGATTGAAAAAAAATAATGTCTATTTAGTGAGAATTTCGCAAGAAGCAAGGAAAACTCTTGAGAATTTAGGTATTATAGGTGAAGGATTTACTTTTATACGCACAATTTCTTCTGCTATTGTAAAGAAACATTGTTGCCGTCGTGGTTATTTAAGGGGAGCATTTCTAGCAGGTGGTTCAATAAATCATCCTGAAACTTCCTCCTATCATTTAGAAATTTTTTCACTGTATGAAGAGCACAATGAATCATTATGTGAGTTGATGAATTCCTTTGGTCTAAATGCAAAAACATTAGAACGAAAAAAGGGGTTTATTACGTATATCAAAGAAAGTGAAAAAATTACAGAATTCCTAAATATTATTGGAGCCCATCAAGCTTTGTTGTATTTTGAGGACGTTCGCATTATGAAGGATATGCGAAATTCGGTTAACCGACTCGTCAATTGTGAAACAGCAAACTTGAATAAAACAGTGGGTGCGGCACTAAGGCAAGTAGAAAATATTCGCTTAGTGGATCGTGAAATTGGTTTAGTTAATCTACCAGGGAAGTTAAGGGAAATTGCTGAGCTACGGGTCAAGCATCAGGATGTGACTTTAAAAGAGCTAGGAGAAATGGTGTCCACCGGAAAGGTAAGTAAATCGGGAGTCAATCATCGTCTTCGTAAAATAGATGAGTTAGCGGATCGAATTCGCTCAGGTAAACAGATAACAGGATTCTAATTAGAGTCTAAGGTTTAGCGATTTCTTAATCTTGATTGAACAAGAACTGAAAAATCAAAAAGATAATGAATAATTAGACATAAAAGGAGGTAGTTCAGTTGATTGAAAAACAAGTTGAAGTTAAGTTGAAAACAGGTCTTCAAGCTAGACCAGCAGCTCTATTTGTCCAAGAGGCAAACCGTTTTTCCTCAAATATTTTTATCGAAAAAGGTACAAAAAAAGTTAATGCTAAAAGTATTATGGGAATCATGAGTTTGGCGATCGGTAAAGGCGTTGCGATTAATGTTATTGTTGACGGAAAAGACGAAGAAGAAGCAATTGCAGCACTCGAAGCATTTGTACAAAATGAAGACTGACTAAAAAATCTGAGCGACGACACTAGGTCCAGCTCAGTTTTTTTTTGTGTAGACCATTTCGTATTATAGACCAAAATATTTCCAGTAAGAGGAAATATTTTGGTCTAAAGCAGAAATTAGAGCTTATAACTGCCAGTAAAAGGTAAAAATCTAATCTAAAAGCAAAATTAGCGTTAAACATTTCCAGTAAGAGGAAGCAATTCGATCTAAAACGAAAATTAGAGCTCGTAACTACCAGTAAAAGGAAGAAATTTTATCTAAAAGGAAAGATATCGCAAAAAAAATTCCAATAAGAGGAAATATCTCGGTCTAAAGCAGAAATTAGAGCTTATAACTGCCAGTAAAAGGTAAAAATCTAATCTAAAAGCAAAATTAGCGTTAAACATTTCCAGTAAGAGGAAGCAGCGCTTCAATCTAAAACGAAAATTAGAGCTCGACACTACCAGTAAAAGGAAGAAATTTCATCTAAAAGGAAAGATAGCGCAAAAAAATTCCAATAATAGGAAAAATTTCATCATAAAAAGCTTTAGATTAAAATCACCATTAGAAGGATATTGATCATCGCACCCGCATCCGAACCGCCTATACACATACTTCAATATCCTCTTCCAATCATGTACCTTTCCAACGAAAACGAACCCCCTAGCCGCAAAAAGAGGAAAGGGGGTTCGTTCATTTGCTTAGGATGATGTATCGAAGCTTGCTATACATCATTCGTTAAGTTGTGAATTTATTATTTTGCGTTTGATGCTGAGATGACAGTATCAATTAAGCCGTATTCTTTAGCTTTTTCAGCTGTCATAAAGTTATCACGATCCGTGTCTTTTGCGATAACCTCTAATGGTTGACCTGTGCGTTCTGCCAAAATTTTATTTAAGTGTTCACGCATTTCGATGATACGCTTTGCGTGGATTTGAATGTCAGATGCTTGCCCTTGAGTTCCACCAAGTGGTTGATGGATCATGACTTCACTATTTGGAAGTGCAAAACGCTTTCCTTTTTGACCAGCAGCTAGTAAGAACGCACCCATGGAAGCTGCCATACCGATACAAATGGTCGACACTTGAGGTTTAATGTAGTTCATTGTGTCGTAAATCGCCATACCTGATGTAATAGAACCACCTGGACTGTTAATGTATAGTGAAATATCTTTTTCAGGATCTTCAGCTTGTAGGAAAAGTAGTTGTGCTACGATTGAGTTAGCAACATTATCATCTATTGCGCTTCCTAGCATAATAATACGGTCTTTTAATAAACGAGAATAAATGTCGTAAGCACGCTCACCACGGTTTGTTTGTTCGATAACTGTAGGAATTAAATTCATAATCATATCCTCCTTAGTATTCATTAATTAAAGTAGTCTTTTTCCCTTATTTTTAGTTTGTTTTACTTATGTATATCATACTTCAATGGTCAATAAAGGTCAAATAATAACTACTCAGTTATACTATACTATTTCTCCTTTTTTACTTTCATCCCTCTTTAATCATTGCCGAAAATTAAAAAAAACAAACTTTATTTGGCGTATTGGTTAACATTTTCTCTTTACAGAAACGAAAACAGTTCATAAACTATAATAAGAGACTATAAAATAGATGTAGATACGAGTCGTTTTTTAAAATGTTTACTATAACAGGAAAGCGCTTACAGTTTAGGGATGAACTTTATGTGCAAATAAGGGGAGAGTAGTTATGAGAATGGATGTTGGTCTTTTTCAACAACAGACAACTGGATTATATATGACCAAAGAACTTCGGCAAGCGATCTCACTCCTGCAGTATTCAATGATTGAGTTGACACAGTATATACAAGAGCAGGCTTTAGAAAATCCACTCATTGAGTTAGAGGATAACTTTCAAGGTGAGGTCACTAGAAAAGAAAAGCAAAGAGAAGATATAGATGATCGACAATGGGAAAGTGGATACAAGGAACAAGAAGTATCCCCTCTCGATTTTGTCAGCAGTGATCGTTACAATTTACATGATCACCTTCTATACCAAGCTAAATTTCTAGATCTAAATGAGTCTAGTTATGAAGCGCTTCGTT
Source organism: Alkalihalobacterium alkalinitrilicum (assembly GCF_002019605.1). Taxonomy (NCBI): domain Bacteria; kingdom Bacillati; phylum Bacillota; class Bacilli; order Caryophanales; family Bacillaceae; genus Alkalihalobacterium; species Alkalihalobacterium alkalinitrilicum. The sequence goes on from NZ_KV917368.1 coordinate 4,289,899, forward strand.
ATTTCATTCTTCATGTTAATGATGACGGATATTTAAGTGAACCTGTGGAGAAAATGACTGAGGAATTAAAGGTATCAGAAGAAGAAGGCGAATTATTGTTGATGTTGTTGCAAAACATGGAACCGACTGGTGTTGGTGCAAGAGACCTACAAGAATGTCTCTTATTGCAACTAATGAAAAGAAAAGATCGCAACCAGCTAGCGGAAATTATTGTAGAACATCACATGAAATTGTTAGCTGAAAAACGTTGGAAAGAATTGTCGAAGGAATTGTCAGTAACACTTCAAGAAATTCAACAAGTTTATGATTTAATCCAAACCCTTCAACCACGACCAGGTGTGAATTATACGGATGATTTACCGAAATATATTCAACCTGATGTGAATGTTGAGGAAATCGAGGGTGAATTAGTCGTGCTCGTCAATGACGACTTGCTTCCGAAAATTCAATTAAATAAACAATATCAGCCTCTATTACATGATAAAAGTTCTGATGCTAATGAATATGTTCGAAAGAAATATGAACAAGTTCAATGGTTGTTAAAAAATATAAAGCAACGTCAAGTGACGTTATACCAAGTTACAGAAGCTATTGTCCGGCATCAGAAAGAATTCTTTTATAAAGGTCCTGAAGCACTTAGACCGTTAACATTACGGCAAATTGCCGAAGAGATTGACGTCCATGAGTCCACGGTTAGTCGGGTGACATCTAATAAATACATGCAATCTCCTCGAGGGCTCTTTGAACTCAAATACTTCTTTACGACTGCTTTATCGAATGGGAATTCTGGAGAAACGTCTTCATCTCATGCAAAAGAAGTGATAAAATCATTAATTGAGAAAGAAGATAAGCGCAAGCCGTTATCGGATCAAAAAATTGTAGAGGCCTTAAAATCTCAGCATCAAATTGAACTGTCTAGGAGAGCTGTCGCTAAATATCGAGATGAGATGAAAATTCAATCATCGTCTAAGCGCAAGCGTTTCGAATAGTGGAGGTAGCAATGGATAAACTAAAAGTAACGTTCTACACAAAAGAAAATTGTTCTTTATGTGATAATGGATTAACGGTTTTAAAAATCATCCAAGAAGGTGTACCATTTGATATTGAAATGATTGATATTTATAAAGATGATGAGTTACTCGAAAAATACCAAGTGATGATTCCTGTCGTTTCTGTAGATGGAGAAGACATTGATTATGGAATTTTATCAGAAGAAAAGATAAGAAACCGTTTACTTTCAGTTTCCAAAAAAAATTAACTTGAATTAAAGATCATTTCCTTGGTACAATAAAGGAGTTGAGAGGTTTTGATCTTTTTTTTACCCTAAACGGGACACATTTTGTCACTAAGGGACATATACTGTCCCTATAAAAGGGAATGTATAACAACAGAAGGAGAAAAAGGATGAATAATCTTTTTGACATTCAACAAAAACTTTTGCCTGATTTACTCGAAGTTTTGTTGAAGCGTTACAGAATACTCCAGTACATTCGTTTGATGGAACCGATCGGACGAAGAAGCCTCTCTTCTAATATGGACATTAGCGAAAGAATATTACGTGGTGAGGTTACCTTTCTAAAAGACCAACGTTTAATACATGTTGGAAGTGCAGGAATGAATTTAACGAGTGAAGGTAAAGATTTACTCCTAAAACTCGAAGGGATGATGAAAGATTTATTAGGATTGAAAGCTCTTGAACAACAACTTGAGCATGAGTTTCGACTTGATAAGGTCATCGTAGTTCCTGGAGATAGTGACCAATTTGATTGGGTCAAAAAAGAGATGGGCCGTGCTTGCGTTCACTATCTAAAAAAGCATGTTGATCTTCACTCAACGGTGGCTGTTACAGGTGGATCGACAGTAGCTGCAGTATCTGAAATGATGAGTTCAGATTTCCAAAGAGATGATTTATTATTTGTACCAGCAAGAGGCGGAATTGGTGAAGAAGTGGAAAATCAAGCGAATACGATTTGTGCTCAAATGGCAAGACAAACAGGATCTTCGTACCGATTATTACACGTACCTGACCAATTAAGCGAAGAAACGTACTCGTCTTTAATAGCTGAACCATCTGTACAAAGTGTGTTGGGCACAATTACCTCAGCATCAGTCGTTATCCACGGTATCGGTGAGGCAAAATCGATGGCACAGCGCCGCGGAGCTTCTGAAGAGCTTTTACAAAAGCTAATTGTTAACAAAGCAGTGGCTGAAGCGTTTGGTTATTATTTTGGTCAATTAGGAGATATTATTCACAGGGAACGTACAATAGGTCTTCAACTCGAACATCTAGATCATGACAAGCAAGTGATCGCGATTGCAGGTGGCGCTTCAAAAAATGGAGCCATTTCTGCATACTTAAAAAACGGCAAAAGCCGCATTCTTATTACAGATGAAGGTGCAGCAAAAAAAATAATAAATATAAATAATATAAAACCGCTATAAATGCGTGGGACTTCATTGCAACAAAGTGTGAGCTTTCAAAGGAATTTTATTGCAAGTTTTTATAACTAAGGAGGAAGATAATAATGGCAACAAAAGTGGGAATTAATGGATTTGGACGTATCGGTAGACTAGTATTTCGTGCAGCACTTAAAAACCCGAATGTAGAGGTAGTAGCGATTAACGATTTAACAGATGCTAATATGCTTGCTCACCTTTTAAAATACGACTCAGTTCACGGAAAGATTGACGCAGAAGTAACCGTAAATGGTGAAAGCTTAGTGGTAAACGGCCAAGAAATTAAAGTTATTGCAGAACGTGATCCTGCACAATTACCTTGGGGCAACCTTGGTGTAGAAGTTGTTGTTGAGTCAACTGGACGTTTCACAAATCGTGAAGATGCAGCGAAACATATAGAAGCTGGAGCGAAAAAAGTAATCATCTCAGCACCAGCAAACAATGAAGATATTACATTGGTTATGGGTGTTAACCATGATCAATATGATGCAGCGAGTCACCACGTTATTTCAAACGCATCGTGTACGACAAACTGCTTAGCGCCTTTTGCTAAAGTATTAAATGATAAGTTTGGTATTCGTCGTGGAATGATGACAACAGTTCACTCGTACACGAACGACCAACAAATTTTAGATTTACCACATAAAGATTACCGTCGTGCTCGTGCCGCTGCGGAAAATATTATCCCAACAACAACGGGTGCTGCAAAAGCTGTTGCACTAGTATTACCTGAGCTTAAAGGGAAATTAAACGGTGGCGCAATGCGTGTTCCTACGCCTAACGTTTCATTAGTAGACTTAGTAGCAGAATTAGATAAAGAAGTAACAGCTGAAGAAATAAACAATGCATTTAAAGAAGCTGCAGAAGGTGAATTAAAAGGAATCCTTGGTTATAGCGAAGAGCCATTAGTATCTGGTGACTATAACGGTAACCCAAATTCTTCAACCATCGATGCACTTTCAACGATGGTTATGGAAGGAAACATGGTTAAAGTGATTTCTTGGTACGATAACGAATCAGGATATTCGCACAGAGTTGTAGATTTAGTTGAATATATGGCAAAACAAGGACTATAATCTTCTATAGTGAAAGTTTTGGTAAGGGAGGGGAAAAGCACCAGCAGTTCTTTCTCCCTTTTTCTAAATCTTTCTAAATGTTCAATTCAAATTGAGGGGGTTCACACGAAGTGAATAAAAAGTCAATTCGCGATGTTGAATTAACAGGAAAGAAAGTATTTTGTCGTGTCGATTTTAATGTCCCAATGAGTAACGGACAAGTTTCTGATGATACAAGAATTCGTGCGGCATTACCAACGATCGAGTATCTAGCTGAACAAGGAGCAAAAGTCATCTTAGCGAGCCACCTTGGTCGTCCAAAAGGACAAGTCGTAGAAGAGTTACGACTAGATGCAGTTGCTAAGCGCCTAAGTGATTTACTGCAAAAGGAAGTAAATAAAACTGATGAGGCATTTGGTGCTGAAGTGGAACAAGCTATTTCATCGATGCAAAATGGAGACGTCCTTCTTTTAGAAAACGTTCGCTTTTATGCAGGAGAAGAAAAAAATGCAACAGAGTTAGCTCAGCAATTTGCTGCACTTGCTGACCTTTATGTAAACGATGCGTTCGGAGCGGCTCACCGTGCTCATGCTTCAACAGAAGGAATTGCCCATCATATCCCAGCCGTTGCAGGGCTTTTAATGGAAAAAGAATTAGAAGTGTTAGGGAAAGCTCTATCGAATCCTGATCGTCCGTTTACGGCCATTATTGGTGGAGCAAAAGTAAAAGATAAAATTGGAGTTATCGATAATTTACTTGATAAAGTCGATAATTTAATTATCGGTGGTGGCTTAGCGTATACGTTCGTGAAAGCGAAAGGCTATGAAATTGGCCAATCATTACTCGAAGCTGACAAAATCGATTTAGCAAAACAATTTATCGAAAAAGCTGAACAAAAAGGCGTGAAATTATATATGCCAGAAGATGTTGTTGTAGCGAATGAGTTTTCAAAAGATGCAACAACACAAGTTGTAGCGATCGATGAAATTCCAGCCGATTGGCAAGGTCTAGATATCGGTCCAAATACAGTCGATACGTATCGCAAAGTCATTTTAGATTCAAAACTAGTCATTTGGAATGGCCCAATGGGTGTATTTGAATGGGATGCATTTGCGAACGGTACGAAATCTGTAGCGGTAGCACTTTCAGATGCGAGTGATACGTTCACGGTTATCGGTGGTGGAGATTCTGCGGCAGCTGTTGAAAAATTTGATTTAGCTGAAAGCATGAGTCACATTTCAACGGGCGGTGGCGCATCATTAGAGTTTATGGAAGGAAAAGACCTTCTGGGAGTTGTCGCTTTAAACGATAAGTAATCAAGAAAGGATGTTCATATTGCGTAAACCAATCATTGCAGGAAACTGGAAAATGAACAAAACGATGGGGGGAGCTCTTCAATTTGTAGATCAAGTGAAAGGAAACGTTCCGTCAAGTGAACAAGTCGACTCCGTCGTTTGTGCACCAGCACTATTTCTTGATGCTCTTGTGAAAAGCGTTGAAGGAACTGAGCTGAAAGTTGGAGCACAAAATATGCACTTTGAAGAAAGTGGTGCGTTTACTGGAGAAATTAGTCCAGTAGCGTTGGCTGATGTTGGCGTAAATTATGTGATTATTGGTCACTCCGAGCGCCGTGAAATGTTTAATGAAACGGATGAAACGGTCAATCAAAAAGTAAAAGCAGCATTCTCCCATAATCTTGTACCAATTATGTGTTGCGGGGAAACGCTTGAGCAGCGTGAAGCAGGGCAAACGAATTCACTCGTTGGTGAACAAGTACAAAAAGGGCTTGCTAGCCTTACAGAAGATCAAGTGAATCAAGTTGTTATCGCCTATGAGCCAATTTGGGCAATTGGAACAGGTAAATCATCTTCAGCAGAAGAAGCAAATGAGACATGCGCCCATGTACGTAAAGTAGTTGCCGAAATGTATTCACAAGAAATAGCAGATGCTGTTCGCATTCAATATGGTGGTAGTGTGAAACCAGCGAACATTGCAGAATACCTTGGCCAAAGCGATATTGACGGCGCACTAGTAGGAGGAGCAAGCTTAGAAGCAGACTCATTCTTACAGCTTTTGGAGGCAGGGAAATGAGTAAGAAACCGGTGGCACTGATAATCCTAGATGGGTTTGCCTTAAGAGAAGAAACAAAGGGGAACGCGGTAACGCAAGCCAAAAAGCCGAACTTTGATCGCTATTGGGATTCATATCCTCATTCGACGTTAAAAGCATCGGGCGAAGCGGTAGGTTTGCCTAAAGGGCAAATGGGCAATTCCGAAGTTGGCCATTTGAACATTGGAGCAGGACGGATTGTATATCAAAGTTTAACGAGAGTGAATTTGTCTATCCGTGAAGGTGAATTTTTTGAGAATCAAACATTCAATCAGGCAATGGATCATGTGAAAGAAAAAAATAGCAGCTTACATATTTACGGACTTCTTTCCGATGGCGGCGTTCATAGTCATATTGATCATTTGTTTGCCTTACTTGAGATGGCCAAAACAAAAGGATTAGAACGAGTTTACATTCATGGTTTTTTAGATGGCCGTGATGTTGGACCGACTACCGCAGAAGTGTATGTTCGTGCGCTTAGTGAAAAAATAGACGAGCTTGGTATCGGAAAAATAGCAACGATTCATGGAAGATATTATGCGATGGATCGTGATCAGCGTTGGGAACGAGTGGAAAAGTCATATCGAGCGATGGTATATGGTCAAGGTCCTTCTTACCAAAGTGCACTCGAAGTATTAGAAGACTCGTACAACAATAAAATTCACGATGAATTTGTCTTGCCATCTGTCATTATGGATGAAAATAATCAACCGACTGGAACGATTGAAGATAATGATGCGATTATTTTCTTTAACTTTCGACCAGATCGTGCAATTCAAATGTCTCAAGTTTTTACAAATGAAGATTTCAGAGGGTTTGATCGTGGAAATGCATTCCCGAAAAACCTTCATTACGTATGTTTAACGCATTTTAGTGAAACGGTACAAGGTTTCGTCGCGTTCCAACCGACGAACCTAGATAATACTTTAGGTGAAGTGCTTTCACAACAAGGATATAAGCAACTTCGAATTGCAGAAACGGAGAAATATCCGCATGTAACGTTCTTTTTTAGTGGTGGCAGAGAAGAACCATTCACTGGTGAGGAACGAATTCTAATTGACTCACCGAAAGTAGCTACATACGATTTACAACCAGAAATGAGTGCGTACGAAGTAACAGATGCTCTCCTACAAGAAGTTGAAGCGGACAAGCATGATGCGATTATTTTAAACTTCGCCAATCCTGATATGGTAGGACATTCGGGTATGTTAGAGCCGACAGTTAAAGCGATTGAAGTAGTCGATGAGTGCTTAGGCAAAATCGTCGATGCGATTACTAAAAAGGGCGGACATGCGATTATTACAGCGGACCATGGAAATGCCGATGAAGTCATTACTTTAGATGGTGGGCCAATGACAGCACACACTACCAACCCAGTACCTGTGATCGTGACAAAAAAAGACGTGGAGTTACGAGAAGATGGGATTTTAGCTGATCTTTCTCCGACACTTCTTCACATACTGGGTGCGGAACAACCGAAAGAAATGACAGGAAAAACATTAATTAAGTAAATTTTGTTACATTTTTATGTTTGTTAGAGGGTTTTAATGTTTAATCACGAATGATGAATAGGCATTAACGGACATCCTAGAAATGGATACAAAACTGGAAATTATTATTGTTAAAAACGAGGAGATGACGATAAAATGACAATGATTACTGATGTTTATGCACGTGAAGTTCTAGACTCTCGTGGAAATCCAACAGTTGAAGTAGAAGTATATTTAGAATCTGGTGCAATGGGTCGCGCTTTAGTACCAAGTGGAGCGTCTACTGGTGAGTATGAAGCGGTAGAACTTCGTGACGGTGGCGACCGTTTCATGGGTAAAGGGGTACAAAAAGCGGTTGAGCACGTAAACGAAGAGATTGCTCCTGAACTTATTGGCTGGGATGCTTTAGACCAACTTGGCATCGACCAACATATGATCGAGCTTGATGGTTCAAGCAACAAAGGAAAACTAGGTGCGAATGCGATTTTAGGTGTTTCGATGGCTGTTGCACGTGCAGCTGCAGAAGCTCTTGGTATGCCGCTATATATGTACTTAGGCGGTTTCAACGGAAAAACGTTACCAGTACCGATGATGAACATTTTAAACGGTGGCGAGCATGCAGATAACAACGTTGATATTCAAGAATTTATGGTAATGCCAATCGGTGCAGAAACGTTTAAAGACGGACTTCGCATGGGAACTGAAATTTTTCATAATTTAAAATCTGTTTTAAAAGGAAAAGGCTTAAACACAGCGGTTGGTGACGAAGGTGGATTTGCACCGAACCTTTCTTCAAACGAAGAAGCTCTACAAACCATCCTTGAAGCGATCGAAAAAGCGGGTTATAAGCCAGGTGAAGAAGTCGTTCTAGCGCTTGACGTTGCTGCTTCAGAGTTATATAGAGACGGCAAATATCACCTTGATGGTGAAGGTGTTGTAAAAACATCTGAAGAAATGATCGATTTCTATAGCGACCTTGTTGGTAAATACCCAATCATCTCTATCGAAGACGGTTTAGATGAAAACGATTGGGATGGATGGAAGAAACTTACGGATACACTTGGAGAAAAAGTTCAGTTAGTGGGTGACGATTTATTCGTTACCAATACTGAAAAGCTTTCTGAAGGAATCGAAAAAGGTGTAGGTAACTCGATCCTTATCAAAGTAAACCAAATCGGTACATTAACGGAAACGTTTGATGCAATTGAAATGGCAAAACGTGCAGGCTACACAGCGGTAATCTCTCACCGTTCGGGTGAAACAGAAGACAGCACGATCGCTGATATTGCCGTAGCAACGAATGCTGGACAAATTAAAACAGGTGCTCCTTCCCGTACTGACCGTGTGGCCAAGTACAATCAACTTCTTCGCATTGAAGATGATTTAGCAAACGTTGCTAAATATGGTGGGAAAAAAGCATTTTATAACTTAAATAAATAATGAATTTATTAAAGAGGCTGAGACTTTGAATTCAGCCTCTTTTTACATGGATAAGAAAAGGAGCTAAGTTTGTTCATCAATTTAAGATTAAAAAAGCAAAAGCGGTCACTATGAGAGCGTTATAGTGACCGAACCCAAAGAGAAAAGGTCAAAGCGGTAACTAAGAAAGCGTCATAGTGACCGAACCCGAAGAAAAAAAGCAAAAGCGGTAACTATGAAAGCATCATGGTGACCGAACACGAAGAAAAAAAGCAATAGCAGTCACTAAGAAAGCGTCATAGTGACCGAACCCAAAGAGAAAAAGCCAAAGCGGTAACTATGAAAGCGTCATAGTGACCGAACCCGAAGAAAAAAAGCCAAAGCGGTAACTATGAAAGCGTCATAGTGACCGAACCCAAAGAGAAAAAGCCAAAGCGGTAACTATGAAAGCATCATGGTGACCGAACACGAAGAGGAAAAGTCAAAGCGGTAACTATGAGAGCGTTATAGTGACCAAACCCAAAGATAAAAAGCCAAAGCGGTAACTAAGAAAGCGTCATAGTGACCGAACCCAAAGAGAAAAAGCCAAAGCGGTAACTATGAAAGCGTCATGGTGACCGACCACGAAGAGAAAAAGCCAAAGCGGTCACTATGAAGTAACCATGGGTGACTAGGTAGTAGTGAAATATAATGAGGGTAACTATCGACATATCGACAAATTTAATTGTTCATTAAATAAATGTGGGTATAATGCTATTGAGAAGTAGTTGCCACAAGTATTGCTTTTATGATAAATTAGTATAAGCGCATACTGTGCTTGGAGGTGGATCATTCAGTGCAAATGTTAATGTTCGTCTTATTAATTATTGTTTCAATCGCCCTAATTGCTGTTGTTTTATTGCAAGCGGGTAAGAGTGCAGGTCTTTCTGGAGCAATTTCTGGTGGTGCAGAACAACTATTAGGGAAACAAAAAGCTCGCGGTATCGATGCAGTTCTTGCACGTGCAACAGTCGTCCTTGCAGTATTGTTTTTTGTTTTAACTATTGCGGTAGCATACTTTATGTAATAATCCAAAAGCAGCTGAAGCAATCTTCACTGCTTTTCTTTATACTTTAAGAAGGGAACCATTCAATCAAGTATAAAGTATAAGAAAGGACTACGATTTTCACTGTTTACAGTGCGAGATCGTACTTTTCAATTCGTTGAGAAAACTCGGCAACTTTGTCGGGTTTTTATTATAAAATTTTAAACTGGAAAAATAGACCAATCTAGAAATGTTTTGGTTTTGCCATAATACGCTTTAAAAAAGTCATTTTAGAGGATGATCATTTTTGGCGATTATTAATCGTGTATACTGCAATACTATTCTTTATTCGAAAGTAGTATTTATCCCGTTTAACTGGCGCTAAGACTCCCACTTCAAGGCTTTGAGGGCAACAAGAAAGGCTAAGTGGGAGATAAGCGCCAGTAACAAGTAGTGAACACAGACTAAGTTCGCCACGTCCTGTGGCAACGTCTGTGTGACCCACCTCGTGTGGGCCCCAACTAACAATCAGTGGGGGATGAAAGAAAACCCCCACTGATTGAAGTTTCACTTTATGTCACGGTGAAAATGAATGTATGAATTTGGGAAGATTCGGCTACGAATTTTTCCCTTCACTTTTAATAGAGAACGCAACTTCAGGTGAAACTAAAGAATAGATTGAGGTCTGTGAAATGAAAAGGTAGGTACGAACGTATGAAAATAGTTGCTCCAAAACCATTTACATTTGAAGGTGGAAAGCGAGCGGTATTGTTGCTCCACGGTTTTACAGGGAATACGGCGGATGTGAGAATGTTAGGGAGGTATTTGCAAGAACAGGGATACACGTGTCATGCTCCTTTATATAAAGGACATGGGGTCCCTCCCGAAGAGCTCGTCCATACAGGCCCTGAAGATTGGTGGCAGGATGTTGAAGCAGGCTACAATTTCCTAAAAGAACGGGGTCATGAAAAAATTGCGGTATGTGGACTTTCGCTCGGAGGTGTATTTTCGTTAAAAGTCGGCTACACTTTACCGGTAAAGGGTGTCGTGCCAATGTGTGCCCCGATGAATCCAAAAACGGAAGTCGCGATGTATGAAGGCGTACTTGAATATGCGAAAGAGTACAAGCGTCGTGAACAAAAGAGTGAAGAACAAATTGAGCAAGAGATGAGGGAGTTTAAGCAAACCCCGATGCAAACATTAAAAGCTTTGCAGCAACTCATTAATGATGTACGAGAGCAGTTAGACTATATATATGCCCCAGTTATGGTCGTACAAGCTCGTCATGATGAAATGATTGATACTAATAGTGCAAATATTATATATGAGCACGTTGAAAGTGATAAGAAAGCAATTAAATGGTATGAAAACTCGACACACGTTATTACGCTAGACAAGGAAAAGGAACAATTGCACGAAGATATCCTACAGTTTTTAAATAAATTAAACTGGACTGAATCGTAAGAATAAAAGAAAGGAGTGTAAGAATATGACTGAAGAAAAAATTCAACACCTCTTAGAATTTATGCGGGAAGAGGCTTATAAACCATTGACCGTTACCGAGCTAGAAGAGGCATTCGGATTAAAAGACTCAAGTGAATTTAAAGAATTTGTTAAAGTTTTAAACACGATGGAAGAACAAGGACTGATCGTTAGAACTCGAAGTAATCGTTACGGTGTTCCTGAACGAATGAATTTAATCAAAGGTAGAGTGCAAGGAAATGCGAAAGGTTTCGCCTTTATTATTCCAGAGGTACAAGGAGAAACAGATGTTTATGTATCGCAAAGCGATTTAGGAGGAGCAATGAATGGAGACACGGTACTCGTTCGTTTGCACCCGAAATCGACTGGAACGAGACCAGAAGGAAGTATTATTCGTATTATCGAGCGGGGAATGCAGCAGATCGTTGGTACATATATGGACCACGAACAATATGGAATGGTTGTCGCAGATGACAAACGGATTCCGAATAACATCTTTATACCAAAGACCGCTTCAAAAGGAGCAGCAGAAGGTCATAAGGTTGTTGTTAAAATTACTAAATTCCCTGAAGGGCGTAACAGTGCTGAAGGGGAAGTCACCGAAATATTAGGGCATAAAAACGACCCTGGAATTGATATTTTATCCATTATTCACAAACATGGATTACCGCAAGAGTTTCCGCAGGATGTCCTAAATCAAGCGGAGGGTGTTCCTGACGAAATTGATCCTGAAGAAATAAAAAATCGCCGCGACCTGCGTGATAAAACCATTGTAACGATTGATGGTGCCGATGCAAAGGACTTAGATGATGCAGTTAACGTTGAAAAATTAGAAAACGGAAACTATTTGCTAGGCGTTCATATTGCTGACGTCAGTTATTACGTGAAAGAAGGATCGCCTATTGATGTGGAAGCCGAAGAGCGTGGTACGAGTGTTTATTTAGTAGACCGCGTTATTCCAATGATCCCGCATCGTCTATCGAATGGGATTTGTAGTTTAAATCCAAAAGTCGATCGCTTAACTTTATCTTGTGAAATGGAAATTACTCCAGACGGACAAGTGATCGCTCATGATATTTTCCAAAGTGTCATTCGAACGACAGAACGGATGACGTATACTGAAGTGAGAAAAATTTTACAAGATGAAGACGAAGAAGTACTTCAGCGCTTTGAGCCGCTCATTCCGTTTTTTAAACAAATGGGCGAATTAGCTAACATCCTTCGTAAAAAACGTTTTGAACGTGGTGCGATTGATTTCGATTTTAAAGAGGCGAAAGTATTAGTAGATGAGGAAGGCAAGCCAACAGACGTTGTCATCCGCGAACGGTCCGTAGCAGAGCGGTTAATTGAAGAATTTATGTTAGCGGCAAATGAAACGATTGCCGAACATTTTCATTGGTTAAAGGTTCCGTTTATTTACCGTATTCACGATGATCCGAAAGAAGATAAACTTAATAAATTTTTAGAATTTATTACGAACTTCGGATATGTTGTACGTGGTACGGCAAATTCAATTCATCCACGCGCTTTGCAGCAACTTCTTGAAGCGGTTCGCGGCGAGCCTGAGGAAACGGTCATTAGTACCGTAATGCTTCGTTCGATGCAACAGGCAAAGTATAACCCTGAAAGCTTAGGTCACTTTGGGCTTTCTACAGAGTTTTACACGCATTTCACATCACCAATTCGTCGTTATCCTGACTTAATTGTGCATCGACTGATTCGCACATACTTAGTCGAAGGCAAGACGGATGAAAAGACGCAAAGTCATTGGAAAAACCGTTTGGATGAAATTGCGAAACATTCATCGGAAATGGAACGTCGCTCGGTCGATGCTGAACGTGAAACGGACGAAGTGAAAAAAGCACAATATATGGAAGATAAAATTGGTGAGACATTCACGGGAATGATTAGTGGTGTGACGAACTTTGGTATCTTCGTTGAGCTTGAAAATACAATCGAAGGTCTTGTTCATGTGAGCTATTTAACCGATGACTATTATAGTTATGACGAGCGCGCGTATGCTATGATTGGTGAACGCACAGGTAATGTGTTCCGTATTGGGGATGAGCTTGAAGTTCGTTGTATAAACGTCAATGTTGAAGAATCATCGATTGATTTTGAAATTGTGGGTATGAAAGAACCGAAGAAACGAGACCGAAAAGTTTCACCTCAAGTTATCGTTGGACCGAAACGCGGCAAAAAAGCTGGTGGTGGAAAAGAAGGACAAACTGGACAAGACAAAGACAAGAAAAATAAAGGCAAACGTAAGAAAAAAGGCTTTTATGAAAATGCCCCTAAGAATAAACGAAACAAAGGTAAAAAGAAAAAACGTTAACCGAGAGTTGTTTACTTGGGGAGTTTAAGTAAGGAGACGGCAATGATGTTTGCCGTCTTTTTAGATTGGCGTGCATATAGTTGGAGTGAGTGAGTTCGCTTATCTCTTCAAATAACGATTTTTCTTTAAAATAGACCTGAGTTTGCCGATAAGCGAAGTTCCAAGACAAAGCGTCAACTGGCCAGCAAGTTGCTTTTTAGCTGCTGTCACTGCATGGATTATGGGTGCTTGTTAACTATAAAGCCGCTTGCTTTATTTAGCACTTTACTATGAATTATTATGGGGATTTGATATAATAGTAAAAATGACGACAAAAATTGGTAGGTGTATGAGAAATGGCGAAAAAAGACAGTAATGTCATTGCTCAAAATAAAAAGGCATCCCATGACTATCATATAGAAGAAACGTTTGAAGCAGGGATGGTACTGCAAGGCACAGAGATCAAGTCGATCCGTGCAGGTAAAATGAACATAAAAGATGCTTTTGCAAAAATACAAAATGGTGAAATCTACTTATGGAATGCACACATTAATACTTATGAGCAAGGAAATCGATATAACCACGATCCGTTAAGGACGAGGAAGTTATTGCTTCATAAAAAGCAAATTAACCAACTTATCGGAGCTTCTAAAGAACAAGGCTACTCTATCGTTCCATTAAAAGTATATATTAAAAATGGTTTTGCAAAAGTTCTAATTGGACTAGCGAAAGGGAAGAAAAAGTTCGATAAGCGTGAAGACTTAAAGAAGAAAGATGCAAAACGTGAGATTGAACGTGCCTTCCGCGATAAGCAGAAAGTATAACACAAGTGCCTTTGTAAGCCATGTTGTTCTACATTGTGTGAGTGAATTGCATATGGGATAATTTGTCATTTGAAAATTGGTGTAGATATGCTATAATGTAATTCCAGACGGCGAGATGATCGCTTCTGGATTACAACTGGCTCATATGCCTAACTTCTGTTTTTAGCTGCTGCGTCTGAATAAGTCGTGTATGCTATTTCTAATCTGGGGACGTTTTGGATTCGACAGGGGTGGGTTGAGCTTAAGTTGCGAGTCGAGGGGGTCGGCCTCGTTAAAACGCCAACGCCTATAACTGGCAAAACTAACAATAACTTCGCAGTAGCAGCTTAATAGCGCTTTGCGGTTCCACCCTCCATCGCCCATGTGGTAGGGAACGGGACTCACTCTAAGTGGGCTACGCTGGCTGTCCTCCGTCTGGGGACGAAGGAAGAGAACAATCAGACTAGCCTTACTGAAGCCTGTTACTGGGCCGAAGTAAGTGCGAAATGCTAATACAGTAACTACACTCGTAGAAGCTTAAGTATCGACATTCTTGGACGTGGGTTCGATTCCCACCGTCTCCACCAAAATAACGTGAAAAAGACCACCGTGTTAGGTGGTCTTTTTCTGATTCTTTTACTGAATTTGAAAAAACTTTTCCTCAAAGGCTTTCTTCGCTTTAAGTAATTCCTCTTTATAGTCTTTCTGTATGACTTTCTATTGCTTAAACAATTCCAAACGCATTACTTAAACACAATTATTAAGCTCCTTGTTCATTCGGATCAACTCGTCCTCCGCGCCCTTTTTCCTCACGACGCAACTGCAACACTATCCATGTAACCATCAGAAGGGCGATTAAAATAAGTCCACATATCGTAATGACAATGCCATACCACTCGTAATGTTCCCATATAACACCACCACTCGTTCCAATCACACTAGAGCCGAGGTAATAGCAAAGTAAATATAAAGAAGCGGCTTGTGATTTATAATTAGTCGCTAATTGTCCAACCAGGCTACTTGCAATCGAATGACTGCCAAAAAAGCCGAATGTAAAAACCGCTAACGCTAGTAAAATTAGCCATATATTGGAACTTAACGTTAATAAAGCACCAAGAAGCATAATTAATATCGTGACTGGTAAAGTTTTAGGTTTCCCAAAATGATCACTGACTCTCCCCATAAACGTTGAACTAAAAGTTCCGACAAGATAAATTAAAAAAACGAGTCCAATTAGTGTTTGACTTAGAAAATAAGGGGGAGCCATGAGTACAAAACTAATATAATTGTAAACCGTGACAAACCCGCCCATCAGAACAAAAGAGATCGTATAAAGTCCGAGAAGTTTTCGATCTTTTAAATTGTGAAGCAATGATGGGACTATTTTTGTTAATGTATACTTGCTTCTGTTTGAATGGACATCTTCGGGTAAAAGGATCCAAAATAAAACACTTAATAAGACACTAATTCCACCGATGACGCCAAGTGCGGCTTGCCATGACAACCAATCCGTTAATGCCCCTGTAATTAATCGGCCAGATAATCCACCAACTGTTGTTCCGCTTACGTAAATTCCCATTACAACACCTAATGTTTTGGGATGAAATTCTTCACTTACATACGTCATCGCAATGCCTGGAAAGCCTGCAAGAGCAATTCCTTGTATGGCACGTATGACAAGTAAGCTCGAAAAGTTCGCGCTAAAGGCAGATAAAATACAAAGGATAGAAGAGATGACTAGTGCCCACGTCATCATTTTTTTTCGTCCCGTCGAGTCTGAAACAATAGAGGTAATTAACATGGTCACTGCTAAAAATCCAGTCGTTACAGAAAGGGCAAGACTAGCCACTGCAGGGGTAACCTCAAATTGCATTGAAAAGATCGGAATCAAAGTTTGCATTGAATATAAAATCATAAAGCTAACAAAGCTCCCTGAAAACAGAGCAAAAATCGTTTTGTAATAATTTGAATGCTTTTTTTCAATATAGTCCAATGACATTCTTCTCCCTTAAATATAAAGTTAATGAAAAGAAATTTTCTTTTTACCTATTAAAGCAAGCTCAATAGTTCAATTGTGCGTATCATAAACGCATTTACGATAAGATAAAATAATTATACCTCAACAACTACCGTACCTTTAATCATACTTTTGACAACCGATAACTTCCAATTTATAATTTTCATAATATTAATGCATAAATGTAATGAAATATAAATGGAGGAATTTAAATGGAATGGCAGCAGTTAGCGTATTTTCGAAAAGTTGCACAAGTTCAGCACTTTACTCGTGCAGCGGAGGCTCTTTATATTTCTCAACCTGCGTTAAGTCGTTCGATTGCGAGGTTAGAAAAGAAACTTGGAGTTCCGTTATTTGAACGGAATGGGCGGAATGTAAGGCTCAATCGTTACGGGCAAATGTTTTTAACAAAAGTAGAGGAGGCGCTTTTACTAATAGAAGAAGGCAAACAAGAAATACATGACATGATCCAACCAAACCGAGGCCAAATTTCACTGTCTTTTTTACATACTCTTGGATCACATTTGGTCCCTGAGCTAATAGGAGAGTATCGGAAGACGTTTCCGGATGTGACGTTTCAACTGTTTCAAAATACAGCTGATATCTTAATTGAGCAGCTGACGACAGGTGATGTTGACCTTTGTTTAACTTCGAAACCAGTTGAACGCGTAGGATTTAGCTGGGAGGAATTATTTAGTGAGCAGCTTTATATCATTGTCCCCAAGTCTCATCGACTAGCTGAAAAGGGAGCAATTGAATTAGCAGAAATTGCTGAAGACCCTTTTATAGGCTTTAAAGAAGGTGTTGGTTTAAGGACAATCACCGATCAACTCTGTCAAAAAGCAGGGTTTACGCCGAATCTCACTTTTGAAGGCCAAGAAGTTTCAACTGTTAATGGACTAGTTTCAGCAGGACTCGGTGTAAGTTTAATTCCAGATCGAAAAGGTTTAGATGAAACCGAAGTGTCGAAATTGAAAGTATTAGACTTAGAGTGCACGCGTTCCATTGGGGTTGCGTGGGTGGAAGACCGTTATAAGCCTCAAGTCGTTGAGCAGTTTCAGACTTTTATTGTACATTTCTTTAAAAGCTACCAAGTAATAAATAGTTTACATAGATAAAATTATTAGAACTTCGAGATCTGCGTACAAATTCACTCCAGATTGTTTCATTCACAGAAAATACAGAAAACACATAGGATAGGAGCACAGGATGAACCCTGTGTTTTTTTGGGGTTAAGATAATAAATCAATTAGAGATTGTTTGGGCTAACCATTCTAGGTCTAAGCATTAAAGATTTTTTTTAACAATAACATTCAAATATTTATTTGAATGTTTGAATGAAGTGATGTATATTTTAACTATACAATCAAATGAATATTTGAATAATAGAGGTGTTTTTTTATGGGGAAAGCAGACCAATGTGAAATTTTTCAATATGATCGAGAAAAAGTAGACCGTCTATCTAAACTAGTGGAAGCAGAGCCTTTTGACCTCACAGCCAAAATTTTTAAAGCGTTAGCCGATGAAACACGGTTAAAAATTGCTTACTTGTTAGCGTCGGAAGAAGAGTTATGTGTTTGTGATATCGCAACCATTATCGGAGCATCAACCGCGACGGCATCTCATCATTTGCGACTTCTAAAAAACATTGGTTTAGCAAAATTTAGAAAAGAAGGAAAGCTCGTTTTTTATTCACTTGATGATAACCATGTAAAGCAGTTAATTCTGAATGGGATTGAGCATGGGAAAGAGGGGAAGGTTCATGAGTGAAATTGAAAGAACGTATCGCGTTCAAGGTTTTACGTGTGCGAATTGTGCAGGTACATTTGAAAATAATGTAAAAGAATTACCGGACGTATCTGATGCGAAGGTGAACTTTGGAGCATCTAAGCTGAAAGTTGTGGGCGATGTTTCGATTGAAGACCTTGAAAAGGCGGGGGCATTTGAAAATTTAAAAGTATATCCTGCAAAAGAACAACTGAAAGAGAAACCATTCTGGAAACAGCAACAATTTGCCCAAACGGTCATTTCAGGGCTACTCCTTATTATCGGTTGGGTGCTCGTGTTTCAGCGTGGAGAATCAGATGTTGTAGCGATTGGAATTTTCGCTTCAGCAATGGTGATAGGTGGATATAATCTGTTTTGGCAAGGTTTGGAAAATTTAGCAAAACTTCGCTTTGATATGAAAACGCTCATGACGATTGCTATTATAGGGGCTGCCCTCATTGGTGAGTGGGGGGAAGGAGCGACAGTAGTTTTTCTTTTTGCGATAAGTGAAGCACTTGAACGCTTTTCAATGGATAAAGCAAGGCAATCGATTCGCTCATTAATGGATTTAGCACCACGTACGGCTACAGTGATTAGAAATGGGCAGACAGTAGACGTACCCGTTGATGAAATAAATATTGGTGAAATTATGGTTGTTAAACCAGGGCAGAAAATTGCCATGGATGGAACGGTTGAACGAGGGGCATCGACGGTTAATCAAGCAGCCATTACAGGTGAGTCCATTCCTGTTTCGAAAGGTCTTGCAGATGAAGTGTTTGCAGGAACACTAAATGAAGAAGGGTTACTCGAAATAAAAGTGACAAAAAGAGTAGAAGATACAACGATTGCGAAAATTATTGAACTTGTGGAAGAAGCACAAGCTGAGCGAGCACCATCACAGGCGTTTGTAGACCGATTCGCAAAATATTATACGCCATTCATTATGTTAGTCGCATTAGGTGTTGCCGTTGTTCCACCTGCTTTCTTTGGAGCTGATTGGTCTACGTGGGTTTATCAAGGTTTAGCTGTATTAGTTGTAGGTTGTCCTTGTGCCCTCGTCATTTCAACACCCGTCTCAATTGTGACCGCGATTGGGAATAGCGCAAGAAACGGTGTCCTTATTAAAGGTGGAGTTTATTTAGAAGAGTTAGGGTCGATCAAAACAATTGCATTTGATAAAACGGGAACCTTAACGAAGGGCGTACCTGAAGTTACTGATATCATTTCAGTCAATGACTATACAGATCAAGATGTTTTAACCATCGGTGCTTATTTAGAAAAAAGTTCAGCGCACCCACTAGCTACGGCGATTATGAAAGCTGCCTCTTTAGCAGGAATTGAAGCCACTGAGCAAACTGTTGCCGATTTTCGTTCTGTTACTGGAAAAGGGATTACAGGACTAGTGAATGGGGAGCCCTATTTTGTAGGAAGCCCGTTATATTTTGAAGAACTGAACATAGTGCTACCTCCTCAGGTGCACTCGCTACAACAACAAGGGAAAACCGTTATTTTAGTTGGAAAACAAGATCACCTTATCGGTTATATCGGGGTTTCTGATCAAATCCGGACATCGAGTCCGAGTTTGGTTCGACGATTGAAAGAGTTAGGAATTACCAAAACGGTCATGCTTACAGGAGATAATAAAGAAACAGCACAAGCGATTGGGAAAGAGTTAGGCATAGATGAGGTTCGTGGACAATTATTACCTCATGAAAAATTAAATTGGGTAAAACAAATGAAAGAAAGAAGTAAAGTAGCGATGGTCGGAGACGGTGTCAATGATGCACCAGCATTGGCTACGGCTAATATAGGGATTGCGATGGGCGGTGCAGGAACTGATGCAGCTTTAGAAACGGCTGATGTGGCTTTAATGGGCGATGATTTAAGAAAACTGCCTTATGCGATCCGATTAAGTCGTAAAACGTTAACGATAATAAAACAAAATATTGCCTTTGCTCTTGGTTTAAAAGTATTAGCACTTCTTCTCGTTATTCCTGGGTGGTTAACATTATGGATTGCGATATTTGCCGACATGGGAGCCACATTACTCGTTACTTTAAATGGGTTAAGATTACTTCGTGTCAAAGATAAAGAAAAATAATTAGGATAGAATATAAACCATACTACGCGTAGTGATTCGGATAAGGTTTTGTTGTTTGAAATTCCTTATCTGGATCTTTTTTGCGTTGAGTTTATTCCGCATCAACTGGCAGTAATTTATCCCGTTTAACTGGCGCTAAGACTCCCACTTCAAGGCAGGTGATTTAATAATGGTATAATTTTTCAAACGCTTACGTACTCCGTTATAATAGAAATAATAAAATCAAGAATGAGGTGAAATTGTGGACGAACAGCTGAAACAACAATTAGACGGTTTACTTGAAAAATACACAGAACTTTTACTTGGTGAAGGGGATGAAGCGTTAAAAGAAAAAGTGCAAGCTTGGGCCTTATACACACATATTTCAAAAAGCATGCCACCGCTTGTGAAGCATTGGAATGAACAATATCCTGACGCAAAAGAAAAAATGAAAGAGCTCGTGACAGAAATTCAGGCCTTAAATAAAAAACATCGAAGTCAATAGATCGCGTGTTTAATTAAACGTTTATTTAACCTTTCAAGTGATCCGCTAACTTATACTCATGTAGTTCCCAATAAAAAAGAGAGACGAAGACCGCTAGGTGATTTTCGTCTCTAAATGGTTTGTTGTGATCTCTCTGTTTCAACGACAGCCTCTTTCTTTTATAGGAGGCTGTCAAATTTAAAAAAGTTGCTTATGCTAGTCAGCTGTAGTAGTTCCCACCTTAGTTGTATGGGAATTGATTACGATATCCAGAAAATTGTTGATACGATTGATCTAGCTGTTGTTGTGAAGCAGCATCAAAACTATACCAACCTTTTTGGAACATCACATTAAACAATTCACGCTGACAGTTTTGGCTTTCATTAAAAATTCCATTAATGTCTTTGTACAATTGTTCATGGCTCGCTTCGTTCATTGCAGTACTGTACGAAGCCGTCATGTACTTTTCGGTTGCTAAAATATCATTAATTAAATCACGATCTGACATTTGCGGTGATTCAGGAACTTGTGTTTTAGGGTTTTGAATTTTCGTCTGTTGGTTCATGCAGAAACCCTCCTGTTATTGAAGTGCTTGAAAGTTCGTTTGATTTTGGGTTTGGAAATGTTGCAAAACTCGATCATAATGCTGCTTATGCATTTGGCCAGCTTTTTCAATCACAGCTTTCACTTCTGGATCGGTACAATGGCCAGCATAAAAATGGCATTTTTTCATCGCAAGTAAGTTCCATGAAAGCATGTCAGAAATATAAAGATGGTCTTTACTCGTCACAACATTAGGGGGTTGGGGCATAATTCCCTGTTGTTGATTCATGGATGTTTGTTGCGGTTGCTGTTGTTGTATCATTCGTGTAGCCTCCCTCATAAGCCACAAGTATTGTATCAAATCTGATACAACCTTATCGTGCGGCAAAGGAAACGAAACAATACATGGGAGCTACTTACAGTCAAAAAATAATTAATAATTTTCAGAAATTACCCTTGCTAAATGGAAAAAAATTCGATATATTGGAGATAGAACATAAGTTATTGTGCAGTTTGATATTTTTTTACCAGAAAAATGAATGAGTATTCATTCAAGTGCTCAAGGAGAAGGAGGACAAATATGGTTCGTCAAATTCGTAAAGCAGCTGTACTAGGATCAGGTGTCATGGGATCAGGGATTGCTGCAGTATTAGCAAACGTTGGCATACCAACGATCTTGCTAGATATTGTACCTCGTGAATTAACAGAAGCAGAAAAGAAAAAAGGCTTAACGCTCGAAGACAAAGCTGTTCGTAATCGATTAAGTGCTACTGCTGTTCATAAATTACTAAAACAAAAACCTGCACCACTTACGGTGAAAGATAACAAACAATTAATTTCAGTAGGAAACTTCGAAGACGATATGAAACAACTCGCAGATGTTGATTGGGTCATCGAAGTGGTTGTTGAAAACTTAGATATTAAGAGGATGGTGTTTGATCAAGTTGATCAATACCGTAAACCAGGCTCAATTATTAGTTCAAATACATCAGGTATTTCTGTCGAAGCGATGGTGGAAGGACGTTCTGACGATTTCAAAGCAAATTTCTTAGGAACTCATTTCTTTAATCCACCACGTTACTTAAAGTTATTAGAGATTATTCC
Organism: Alkalihalobacterium alkalinitrilicum; assembly: GCF_002019605.1. NCBI lineage: Bacteria > Bacillati > Bacillota > Bacilli > Caryophanales > Bacillaceae > Alkalihalobacterium > Alkalihalobacterium alkalinitrilicum. The sequence continues at coordinate 4,312,047 of NZ_KV917368.1, forward strand.
AACAAATGCTACAAATCCTGAAATTGTTAATTTTATGAAAGCGTTTGCTGAAAACGTTCTCGGAAAAGGTGTTGTAGAGGCAAAAGATACGCCTAACTTTATCGCTAACCGTATTGGAACGTACGGATTATTAGTGACAGTATCAGAGATGCTTAAAGGTGGATATTCTGTTGGTGAAGTTGAATCTGTAACAGGCCCATTAATTGGACGACCTAAAAGTGCTACCTTTAGAACATTAGACGTTGTAGGCCTAGATACCTTTTTACACGTTGCAAAAAATGTTTACGACCAAGTAGAAGGTGAAGAAAAAGATGTATTTGATCCACCAACATTCATGCGTGATATGGCAGCAAAAGGTTGGATTGGTGCAAAGTCTAATCAAGGATTTTTTGTTAAACAAAAAGGTGAAAAGGGTAATGAAATTTTAGAACTTGACCCAAATACACTTGAATACATTACACGTAAAAAGTTAAAAACAGCTTCAACGGAAGCGGCTAAACAAGCGAAAGGTTTATCTGCAAAAGTGAAAACATTAATCTATGCAGATGATCGTGCGGGGCAATTGTTATGGAATATCTTTAAACCAATATTAATTTACTCTGCAGAAAAATGCTACGAAATTTCAAATGATGTTCTTTCTGTCGACCAAGCGATGAAGTGGGGCTTCGGCTGGGAACAAGGACCGTTTGAATTTTGGGATGCAATCGGTGTAGAAAAATCGGTTGCGAAGATGGAAGCAGAAGGCGCAACTGTTCCAAGTTGGGTAAAAGAAATGCTTGCTTCAGGAAAAACAAGTTTTTATTCAGAAAAGAGCTTTTACCATGAAGGGCAATATAATGCAATTGAGCAAAACAAGAAAATTATTAACTTAAAGTCATTAAAAGAAGACAATAAAGTTATTTTCAAAAATGCAGGAGCTTCCCTAATTGACTTAGGTGACGGGATTGCTGGATTAGAATTTACATCACCAAACAACTCGATTGGATTAGATGTGATCCAAATGATTAACAAGTCAATTGATGAAGTTGAGAAGAATTACAAAGGGTTAGTCATCGGTAACCAAGGAAATAACTTCTGTGTTGGTGCAAACCTTATGATGATCTTGATGGAGGCACAAGACGATAACTTCTTTGAAATTGATCTTGTAATTCGTCAGTTCCAAAATGCGATGGCAAGAATTCGTTATGCATCGAAACCAGTTGTGACAGCACCATTTGGTATGACTCTTGGTGGTGGAGCAGAGATTTGTTTACCATCAGCAAGCATCCAAGCTTCTTCAGAGACGTATATTGGCTTAGTTGAAGTAGGTGTGGGACTTATCCCTGGTGGTGGAGGTAACAAAGAACTTTACCTTCGTAACTTAGAACATCACACCGCGGGATCTGACCTGCAAGCAGTTGCTAATCGTACGTTTGAAACGATTGCGATGGCAAAAGTGGCAACGTCTGCAGACGAAGGTCGAGCAAATGGCTTCTTAAGTCAACGTGATGGTGTGACGATGAATGCAGACCATGTGATTTACAACGCCAAGCAACAAGCTCTTCATTTATTTGAACAAGGATATACAGCACCAGCTCGTCAGCTAATTCCTGTTGTAGGTGAAACAGGATATGCAACGATGTTACTTGGTGCAAAAACGATGAAATTTGGTGGCATGATTTCTGATCATGACCTGAAGATCGCTCAAAAATTAGCATTCGTATTAGCGGGTGGCCGAGTGCCGAAAGGAACGTTAGTAGACGAGCAATACTTACTCGATCTTGAGCGTGAAGCGTTCTTAAGCCTAGTCGGGGAACCGAAGTCGCAACAAAGAATGCAATACATGTTAACAAAAGGGAAACCATTACGCAATTAGGAAGAATGGAGGGAAGAAATTTGAGAGAAGCGGTTATTGTCGCTGGTGCAAGAACACCAGTCGGAAAAGCGAAAAGAGGGACTCTGGCAAATGTAAGACCAGATGATTTAGGTGCACTAACAATTAAAGAGACGTTAAAACGTGCAGGTGATTTTGATCCAAATCAAATCGATGACGTGATTATCGGATGCTCGATGCCAGAAGCTGAGCAAGGAATGAATATGGCACGAAACATTTCAGCACTTGCAGGACTTCCAAATACAGTACCTGCTATTACCATTAATCGTTATTGTTCTTCAGGTTTACAAAGTATTGCGTATGCGTCAGAGCGCATTATGTTAGGCCATGCCAAATCTATTATCGCTGGTGGAGCAGAATCGATGAGTTTAATTCCAATGGGTGGGCACGTTATTGCACCCAATCCGAAGCTCGTTGAAGAAATGCCTGAATATTACATGGGTATGGGATATACAGCAGAAGAAGTTGCCAATCGTTTCGGTGTAAGCCGTGAAGATCAAGATGCATTCGCGGTAGAAAGTCATCGCCGGGCAGCGAAAGCAATTGCTGAAGGGAAATTTGAAGATGAAATCGTTCCTGTTGATGTCACGCTTCGTTCAGTAGGAGCAGATAATAAATTAAAAGAGAAGCACGTTACGTTTAGTGTCGATGAAGGAGTTCGTGCAGAAACGACTGTAGAAACTCTTGGTAAATTAAGACCAGCGTTCCATCCAAAAGGATCGGTAACAGCTGGAAATGCTTCACAGATGAGCGACGGTGCAGCGAGCGTCCTTGTGATGGATCGTGAAGAAGCAAAAGCAAACGGTCTAACGCCACTTCTCAAATTCCGTTCATTTGCCGTTGCTGGTGTCGCTCCTGAAATTATGGGAATTGGCCCAGTGGAAGCAATTCCGAAAGCGTTAGAGTTAGCAGGATTAAGTTTGGCTGATATCGGGTTATTTGAGCTAAATGAAGCCTTTGCTTCTCAATCATTACAAGTCGTGCGTCACTTAGGCTTAGATTTAGATAAAGTGAACGTGAACGGAGGAGCGATTGCTCTCGGTCATCCACTCGGTTGTTCTGGAGCAAAGCTTACATTAACACTCATGAACGAAATGAAACGTCGCGGCGAACAGTTCGGTGTCGTTACAATGTGTATCGGTGGCGGTATGGGAGCAGCAGGCGTATTTGAATTAATAGGTTAATAGAAAAGCTGCAGTCCCCTGGTAGCCCCGACCAGCAAATGTTCTGACAGGCGAAAGTCTAGAAAAAATTAAACATAATGGAGGAATGAAAAATGAGTAACGTAAAAGATGAGATTGTAAAAGGTGGAAGCTTTTTATTAGACAATATTTCTGCAGGGAAAGTATTTACTCCAGAAGATTTTTCTGAAGAGCATATCATGATTGGTAAAACAACAGAAGAGTTTGTTGTTAATGATGTTGTTCCTGAAATAGAAGAAATCGAAAACCACAACTTTGATGTTTCACGTCGCCTTTTAAATCAAGCTGGTGAGCTTGGTCTTTTAGGGGCAGATGTTCCTGAAGAGTATGGTGGATTAGGGTTAGACAAAATTAGTTCATCAGTAATTACAGAGAAGTTCTCAAGAGCTGGTGGTTTTTCATTAAGCTATGGTGCTCACGTAGGGATCGGTTCATTACCAATCGTATTTTTCGGTAACCATGAACAAAAATCAAAGTACCTTCCAGATCTTGCTTCTGGTGCAAAAATTGCTGCATACGCACTTACAGAGCCAGGTTCAGGTTCAGATGCGCTAGGTGCAAAAACGACTGCGGTTCTTAATGAAGCAGGTACTCACTATGTATTAAACGGACAAAAACAATGGATTACAAACTCTGCATTTGCAGACGTATTTGTAGTATATGCAAAAATCGATGGTGAGCACTTCAGCGCATTTATCGTAGAAAAAGCATTCGATGGCGTTTCCACAGGTCCAGAAGAGAAGAAAATGGGTATCAAAGGTTCTTCGACTCGTACATTAATTTTAGAAGATGTTCATGTGCCAAAAGAAAACCTACTTGGTGAAGTTGGTAAAGGACACGTTATCGCGTTTAACATCTTAAACGTAGGTCGTTACAAGCTTGGGGTAGGTACTGTTGGAGGAGCTAAGCGTGCGCTTGAATTAGCAGCTAAATATGCAAATGAGCGTAAGCAGTTCAAACAACCGATCGCAAAATTCACGTTAATTCAAGAAAAATTAGCGAGTATGGCGACAGCGATTTATGGTGCGGAAAGCTCGATTTACCGTACAGGTGGTTTGTTCGAAGACCGCTTAGGATGCTTAACAGATGAAGAGCAAAAAGACGGCCGTAAAGTGGCGGAGGCAATTGCCGAATATGCAATTGAGTGCTCTTTAAATAAAATTGTTGGTTCAGAAACGTTAGACTTCTGTGCTGATGAAGCGGTCCAAATTCACGGTGGTTATGGATTTATGGCTGAATACGAAGTAGAACGCATTTACCGTGACTCTCGTATTAACCGTATTTTTGAAGGTACAAATGAAATTAACCGTCTTTTGGTGCCTGGAACTATCCTTCGTAAAGCAATGAAAGGTGAGCTTCCTTTACTCGAAAAAGCAATGTCACTTCAAGAAGAATTAATGATGATGATGCCAGAAGAAGTTGGAACTGAGCCGTTAGAGCAAGAAAAATATTTATTAAAAATGGCAAAGAAGGTCTTCTTAATGATCGCTGGTACTGGAGCGCAAAAATACCAACAAAAGCTTCAGCATGAACAAGAGCTTCTTGCGAATGTAGCAGACATCGTTAGTGAAGTGTTTAATATGGAATCGGCAATTCTTCGTACAGAAAAAGCAATCAACCGCAATGGTTTAGATAAAAACGAGCAGAAATTACTTTTAACGCAAGTATACTGCCAAGAAGCGTTTAACCGTATCGAGGCACATGCGAAAGAATCGTTAGTTGCTATGGAAGAAGGCGACACTCTTCGTACAATGATTTCAATTTTACGTAAATTAACTCGTCACACTCCAGTTAACGTCATTGCGAAGAAGCGCCAAATTGCTGAACGTGTACTAACAGAAGAGCGTTACACTGTTTAATTCATTTTGTTATTCAATTTTGGAGCATTAGTTCCAAAAAAAATATAATCTCCTTTCTACAAGGAAGCATTCTCCTCTCTACTAAGATCAAAGAAGTCCCAAATTGGGGCTTCTTTGACGTCGTAATTAATGTGTAGGGTGAAACATTATAGTTGTTAAACAACCCAGTTTAAGGAATAATGTCTATATAAAGTAAACTTTAAGGAGGAGAAACAATGAGCTTACAATTTTACTGGTATCCAAATTGTGGAACATGTAAAAAAGCAAAAAAGTGGTTTGATGACAATGAAATTGAGTATGAAGCTATACATATCGTTGAACATCCACCTAGTCGAGAAGAATTAGAGTCGCTCTACAACAAAAGTGGATTAGAAATTAAAAAGTTTTTTAATACGAGTGGAAAAAAATATCGTGAACTCGGGTTGAAAGATAAAGTAAAGGAATCTTCACCTGAAGAATTACTAGATATCCTCGTAACAGATGGTATGTTAATTAAACGTCCAATTGTTACCGATGGTGAAAAAGTGACGGTTGGGTTTAAAGAAGAGGAATTTGAAGAGAATTGGAAAAAGTAACTAGGGTTGTATAACGTTACTAATTTATTATATAGTAACGATGAACACCGAAATTATTGGAGGGATATTCGTGAATTTACCACAAGAACTAAAATACTCTGAAGAACATGAATGGGTAAAAATTGAAGGAAATAAAGTGCATATTGGAATTACAGATTTCGCACAATCTGAATTAGGTGATATCGTATTCGTTGAACTACCAGAAATTGGCGATGAAATTACTGCGGACGAGCCATTCGGTAGCGTTGAATCGGTAAAAACCGTTTCAGAACTATACGCTCCAGTGAGTGGTAAAGTCGTTGAAATTAACGAAGGATTAGACGATGCACCCGAACTTGTAAATGAATCACCGTATGAAAAAGCATGGATGATTGTAGTTGAATTATCAGATGCGTCTGAATTAGATAAATTAATGTCAGCTGAAAAATACCAAGAAATGATTAGTGAAGACTAAGATCTAATCATAAAAGGTTGACGGAAAGTGTTATCCTTAGGAGTGAAATGGCAGTAAATGCGGCACTCATGAGAGATTACAATGCTTGAAGTCAGCCTTTTTATTTTCCCGAAATTTCCTCCCAACCAATGCAATAGCTAAGTTCTTCTCGGTTTGAAAAGCAAGAGTTTGGGGTATCGTAAACATAACCGCCCGAAAAGGAGGAGGTTTGATTTATGATTGAAAAACAAATGAAGAAAGTAGACGTAACAAGTAAAGTCGATGGAAAATTAGAAAACGGAGCAATGAATTTATATATGGATGAGGCGCGTATCGGTAAAATTATTATGACAAACCAGGGAAATCAGTATGAGATGGCCGAAGGTTTTGAGTTTGACAGTAATAAAGTGTACCGTTATGAAAATGCCCATCCAGAGAAACAAGATAAGTATGTCGATGATTGTGACTTAGGGTGGTGTTAGGTGAAAGCGAGGGGGAAGAGCCCTCGCTTTTTTCAGCGTGGTATAAACACCCGTAAGTTAAATAACCTTAATGTCGTTATTCCAAAAATAAAACTAGAAGGCACTTCCATTGCCAAAACGGATACTTTTCACATAAAATGACTTAAACACATAAATTCTTATCGGGATAAGGAGGCTTTGTATAGTATGAAGGATATTCCAAAATCTTTTGTAAGAGCAAACCAATATACAATGGTCGTTTTAACAGTACTTTCAATCAGCTTTCAAAGTGTGGCATTATTAGCCTTAACATTATTGTTTGTATTACTACCACTGTTTTTTGGACCGAAGGCAAATATTGCGTTTGCTGTCGCCAAGCAGTTAAACAAAGACGCTTCAAAGGATGAAACCGAAGCGGCTGAACTTCAACGCTTTAATCAAATGATTGCAGCATCCTTGTTAGGGATCGCGTTTATTTTACTCCTTGTAACAGGACATTGGTTCGGTTGGGTTCTCGTTGGCATGGTATCGGTGGCTGCGACAGTGGCGTTACTAGGTTTTTGCGTCGGCTGCTTTTTATATTTTCAATTTAAAAAATTAAAATACGACCTAAAGAAATGAGGATGACGAAAAGTCACCTCATTTTTTTCTGTCCAGTGGAGGAAGAGGAATACTTTTACTGGTGGAAGTTTCATTTTATATGGAACTCACCTTAATTTTACAAAAAAATTATAGTGAAAAACTCTATGCAAACTCGAAATAATTGACTATTATATTTAGGGTAGCGAAATTTATTTCGGGAAGGAAATTGAAATTAGAATGTCTAAGTTTATTGGGGATTGGGGTAATCAATTAAAAAGTTATAACAAAAATGTTCGGTTATTCTTACTCACATCCTTTTTAGGAAATGTCGGTATGGGCATTTTCATGATCATATACAATTATTATATTCGTGAACTGGGCTATGACGATCAAGTAAATGGAAAAGTGATTGCGATGACCGCAATGGCCTCAGCAATCTTTTTATTACCTGCGGGATTAATGAGTGATAAAGTTGGAAGAAAAAAGGTAATTTTAGTTGGGGCTGTTTTTTCTGCCATTACCTTACTTCTAAGGGCGGTCTTCGTGGACGAGTCACTTTTGCTTGTAAGTGCATTTTGTACCGGTGTTTTCATGGCATTTATACAAGTTTCTTCCATTCCCTTGCTGGCGGAAAACTCTACTGAAAAACAACGTGTTCATTTGTTTAGTTTTAATTTTGCATTAATAATGGTCGCTAATGTTGTCGGTAATGTAGTTGGAGGAACGTTAAGTGATGCGCTGCAAGCCTTTTTATCTTTAAGTCCCTTATGGAGTGTTCGAATTACGTTACTCGTTGGAGCAGCATTCTTCTTTGCTTCGATCATTCCTGTATTAAAAATCAATGAGAAAAAGAAGCTTAAAACTGAAAAAACAGCTGCAAGTTCATTTACAAGTATTTTCAAAACACAGAAATCAGGCTTGAAAATGATTGCGCTTTTTGCCATTGCTCAGTTAATTATAGGTTTTGGTTCAGGACTTGTAATACCGTACTTAAATTTATATTTTACCGATCGATTTGAGATTAACAAATCACTTGTTGGTATTATTTTAGCCCTTGGTCAAGCGAGCACTGCAATCGCATTAATGATTGGCCCAGCAGTCGTGAAACGATTTGGTGAAGTTCGAGCCGTTGTCATTTTACAACTATCTTCATTACCATTTCTGTTATTAACTGCTTACACTGAAAATCTTTGGTTCGCTGTGATTGGATTTTTATTCCGTCAGGCTTTAATGAATGCAGGAAATCCGATTCAAATGTCATTAATGATGAGGAGCGTGGATGACTCTATAAAAGGGTTAGCGAACTCAGTCGGACAAATGGTGTTCCAATTAGGTTGGGCGGTGATGGGGCCTGTTTCGATGACGTTTGTCATGTTATATGGTGCATATTATGGATATGCGATCGTCTTTTCAATCACTGGTGGACTGTATTTAATTGGCTCTATTTATTTTTATCTCGTATTTCGAAAGGTTAAATAAACGTTTAATTAAAAGTGGTTGACAACAAATTTCGACACATGTTATCATTCTCTCATTGCTTTAATAAATTCATAATTTAATAGCTATTAGCTCTTATCTAGAGTGGTGGAGGGACTGGCCCGAAGAAACCCGGCAACCTTTGAAAACACGAAAAAGTGTTAAGAAAGGTGCTAAATCCTGCAAGGTGAAATCCCTTGAAAGATGAGAGAAAGGACTAACATTGCGATTAAACCTTTCTGTTCATCTGTTGACGGAAAGGTTTTTTTATTCAAAAGTAAACTTTTAATAGAAGGTAGTATCGCCTTTATTACAAGTAAACATATAGGAAAAGTATAGATAGAAAAAATAGAGAGATGGGAGAAAAATAATAAAAAAGGAGGATCACGATGATAAATTTAAGCGGCATTCGAAAACTGTTTAAAACAAAAGACGGAATTGTAACAGCAGTAGATCATGTTGATTTAAATATAAATGATGGTGAAATTTACGGAATTATTGGTTACAGTGGTGCAGGAAAAAGTACACTCATTCGTATGCTAAATAGTCTAGAACGGCCGACAGAAGGAACGGTTACTGTTGCAGGAAAAGAGCTTTCGTCATTAAAAGGAAAATCATTACGGAAAGCGCGACAAGAAATTAGTATGATCTTCCAGCACTTTAACTTATTATGGTCAAGAACAGTCAGTGAAAATATTGTGTTCCCGTTGGAAATTGCTGGTGTGCCTAAAGAAGAACGTAAACAGCGAGTGGACGAGTTGATAAAGCTCGTTGGATTAGAGGGTAGAGGCGGATCGTATCCTTCCCAGCTGAGTGGGGGTCAAAAGCAAAGAGTCGGAATTGCAAGAGCGCTTGCGAATAACCCGAAAGTACTCCTTTGTGATGAAGCAACATCTGCGCTCGATCCAAAAACGACAGACTCGATTTTAGAATTACTCGTTGATATTAATAAAAAGCTTGGCTTAACGATTGTCCTAATTACGCATGAAATGCACGTCATTCGGAAGATCTGCCATCGTGTAGCCGTGATGGAAGCAGGGAAGGTCGTCGAAGAAGGTCCTGTTCTTGAGGTCTTTAAACATCCAACTGCTGGTATTACGAAACAGTTCGTAAAACAAGTTACAGATCCTGAAGAGACGAAAGAAACGATTTCCCACATTATTGAAGAAGAAACGGGAAAAGTCATTCAATTAAGCTTTGTTGGCGAAGAAACGGAAAAACCGTTAATCACTAGAATTATACGGAATTTTGATATAGAAGTTAACATTTTACAAGGAAAGATCTCGCAAACGCAAGAAGGAGCGTATGGAACGCTTTTTATACAGATTAAGGGAGCAGAAAATGAGATCGAAAATGTGATTGCCTTTATTCGAGAGCAAGGAGTTCAAGTGGAGGTGATCGATCATGTTTAATGAATGGCTTAGCAAAATGAAATGGGATAAATTATGGGAAGCAACGGTTGAAACCATTTATATGACGTCAATCTCGGTTGCCGCAACGTTCGTCATTGGGATTGTTTTAGGACTTATTTTATATTTAACAAGTAAGGGAAACTTATGGGAAAACCGTCCCGCTAATCTAATTGTAAGTTTGATTGTCAATGTATTTAGGTCTATTCCGTTTATTATCCTAATTGTATTACTCATCCCGTTTACAAGAGCGTTAATGGGTACAATGCTAGGGGCGAATGCGGCGCTACCCGCTTTAATTATTGGCGCGGCTCCTTTCTATGCTCGTATGGTAGAAATCGCCTTAAGAGAAATCGATAAAGGTGTGATTGAAGCCTCGCAGTCGATGGGTGCAACGAATTGGCAAATCATTTATAAAGTATTAATTCCAGAGTCACTACCAGCGTTAATCTCAGGAATTACCGTTACAGCGATTGCTCTCGTAAGTTATACAGCAATGGCAGGGGTGATCGGGGCTGGAGGACTGGGCCACTTTGCATACTTAGAAGGGTTCCAGAGGAATAATACAACCATTACTATGGTGGCAACAATCGCAATCCTATTAGTTGTTTTCGTTATTCAATGGATTGGAGATTATTTCACAAATAAAACAGATAAACGTTAATCAAGGGGGAAAAAAAGAGATGAAAAAGTTCTTAAGTTTAATTGGAGCTGCAGCGATTTCTTTATCATTAGTCGCTTGTGGCGGTGGCGCTGAAGAAGAGCCGCAAACAGAAGAAACACCAGGTGAAGAAGAAGCAGCACAAGAAGAACATGTAAAGCTAGTCGTAGGAGCATCAGCTGTTCCGCATACAGAAGTATTGGAATTTGCTGCTCCACTTTTAGCGGAAAAAGGGATCGATCTTGAAATTAGAACATTCACGGATTATATTTTACCGAACCAAACGTTAGAAAATGGCGAATTAGATGCGAACTATTTCCAAACACCAGGTTATTTAGCTATGCAAATTGAAGAGTTTGGTTATGAGTTCGAAAGCATCGGGCCCATTCACGCGGAGCCAATCGGTGTTTATTCAAAAGAGTACAGCAGTTTAGATGAACTTCCGGATGGAGCAACAATTATCATGAGTGAATCTTTTAGTGATCACGGTCGTATTTTACCAATCTTTGAGCGTGCAGGTGTGATCGAGCTTGACGTAGAAGAAGGTCAATTAGCACAGCGTGAAGACATTGTTTCCAATCCAAAAAACTTAGATTTTTCAACACTTGTAGAAGCTAGTTTGCTTGCTCCTTCATTTGAAAGTGGAGAAGGAGATGCAGTTGTTATCAATACAAACTTTGCACTACAGGGTGAAGTTGATATTGAAAAATACGGTATTGCATTTGAAGGACAAGATGTGCTTCAACCGAACTTAATCGTTGTTCGCTCTGAAGATGTAGATCGTCCAGAAATCCACACTTTATTTGAGGTGTTACGTTCTGAAGAAGTAGTAAACTTCATTCATGAAAGATATGACGGTGCCGTTATTCCTTGGAGTGAATAATAAATTAAAATGATGGCAAAGGTGTTCGAAAAGCTTAGGCTTTTCGGACACTTTTTTTATTCTAGAAACTGAAAAAAGACTAGGAAGAGGTGTTCGATATGAAGCGCGAGCATGGCGATCATGATGGTCGCGATAGGAAGTCACAAGAAGATCACGGACACTATAGGAGTTCATAGTGCCCGAAGAAGGCAGTTGCGAGTAGTTGGCGGTCACTATAGAGAGCTCATAGTGCCCGCAGGAGGCAGTTGCGAGTAGTTGGCGGTCACTATAGAGAGCTCATAGTGCCCGCAGGAGGCAGTTGCGAGTAGTTGGCGGTCACTATAGAGAGTTCATAGTGCCCGCAGGAGGAAGTCAAAAGAAGAGAGCGGTCACTATAGAGAGTTCATAGTGCCCGAAGGAGAAAGCAAAAGAAGAGAACGGTCACTATAAAGAGTTCATAGTGCCCGAAGAAGGAAGCCAAAAGAAGAGAACGGTCACTATAAAGAGTTCATAGTGACCGAAGAAGGAAGCCAAAAGAAGAGAGCGGTCACTATAGAGAGTTCATAGTTCCTGAAGGAGAAAGCAAAAGAAGAGAGCGGTCACTATAGAGAGCTCATAGTTCCTGAAGGAGAAAGCACAAAGGAAGAAAAATCACCATAATGCCCTATATATCAACGAAAAAATACTACTCCGTTTAACTGGCTCTAAAATTCACACATCAATGCTACCTGATAATAGGCAATGTTTATAGCAGCAAACGTAATAATATAGACAATTAAGATTATTTTCTGGCGCCATCGTGCAAATTTTATTAGCATCGTTGTCTTTAAGGAAACAAGAAAGTCTAAGTGGAAGATAAGCTCTAGCAAAAAACCGGTTGGTGCAACTCATACTAAGTGAGGGATGCAGGAAAACCCCCGCTGAATAGATTTTACTTTATACAACAAAAAACAAAAAAATCTAACCCCCTCTTTCCACCAGCTTGTAAGCACTATTGAACAACGATACATAAAATCCTGAGAAAAAGGCATAATAGGTTCGTTAATTGTGTTCAGCTAATAAGGAGGGTACATACGATGAATCAACAAGACCAAAATCAAGATCAGCAACAGGACAGCGTCATTCAAATGGCTTTGCAAGACTACAAAGAAGGTTTGGGACAGTTTCTTCAAAAAATGCCAGATATCGCAGGAAAATATAACGAATTCACGGAAGCTTGTTTTAAAGAAGGCAAACTAACAAAAAAAGAAAAACAGCTCATGGCATTAGGTATTAGTGTGTTTGCACAAGACGAGTATTGCATCATATACCATACAAAAGGTTGTCTCGATGAAGGGTGCAGCGAGGAAGAAATTCTTGAGGCGCTCGGTGTAACAGCCGCGTTTGGTGGAGGAGCAGCGATGAGTCAAGCGGTAACGTTAGTTCAAGAAGCAATTTCTGAATTAAGTAATTCAGATGATCAACAACAGCAGAAACATTAACCTTTATTTTAAACTGCCTGATTGCCCATACACAGTGGTTCATTTTCTCCATTTGTGAGCATGAAGGAGTATCTGTGTTGAATTGTATAGCATAACTACGTGAGAAAAGTTGACTGTATGAAATGAAAGATTGTCAGATAATTTAACACTATATCGTAGTTGGGAATAAATCGTCAGGATGATAAGATTGTTTGTAGATAAAGCGCAACTAAGCTCTCGTTTGTAAAAAACGACTAATCAAAAGTTCGCTTTAAAAATGGAAAGGATTGATTTATTATCCACTCGATTAAAACGAATTACACAGGTGAAATGGAAAAAGCGATGCAACAAAGCCATGGAATAGGGTATGAGGAGTATAATCGAAGCTTGGACAAACGTATGGAAATCGAAAAGGCGCGCGATATAGAATATAAGCGATCAATAAAATTAGCAATAGAATTCAATCCACGTTAAAATAATAAATGTAGATAGAGGCTGATTCATTCATCATGAGTCAGTCTCTTTATCTAGTTACAGTCTCTAGCTCCTCAAGGTCAAATGTTCTGCCATAACAAAAGTCAAAAAGCGGACTTTCGCCTGCCAGAACATTTGCTGGTCGGAGCTAAACAAGAGCCTTCCGCTTTTCTGTGTCTAGCTACAGTGTCCAGCGCCTAGTGAATTTTCGCGCCCCTCCTTACGATAAGTCAACATCGTATCGTTAGCACTCTACGTGTTTCCTTTATCTCATACGGGGGTGCTTCAATTCATACGTCGCTAAACGGACACTTTCGCTTTTCTGTCACACGTATGAGATAATAGGAAGATGAGAAACTAATGTTGTTGGACAAGGCGTTGAAATACTTTCTAAACATAAGTATATAAAAAGTGTATAAATGTTAGTAAAAAAGTTGAACTTAGTTTGCATTTGTTATAAGATTGTAATGAGAATAAATTGAGAATAAACAAAAGCACTTTTTTCGTCAAGACCTTAGTGCAAAATTTAGACAATATATTGGAGGTAGTAAAGAATGACAGCACCATACTTAAAGATTGAAAATCTTCATGTAGCAATAGAAGGTAAAGAAATCTTAAAAGATTTTAACCTAGAAATTAACGGTGGAGAGATCCACGCGATCATGGGACCAAATGGTACAGGTAAATCAACATTAGCATCTGCACTAATGGGTCACCCTAAATATGAAATTACGAGCGGAAACGTTACTTTTAACGGCAAAGATTTATTAGAAATGGAAGTAGATGAGCGTGCTCAAACAGGTTTATTTTTAGCAATGCAATACCCAAGTGAAATTAGTGGGATTACAAATGCGGACTTCCTTCGTTCAGCGATCAACTCGCGTCGTGAAGAAGGAGAAGAAATTTCATTAATGAAATTTATCCGTAAACTAGATGAAAAAATGGATCTTCTAGAAATGGACCAATCATTTGCACAACGTTATTTAAACGAAGGTTTCTCTGGTGGAGAAAAGAAACGTAATGAAATTTTACAATTAATGATGTTAGATCCGAAAATCGCGATCCTAGACGAAATTGACTCAGGTCTTGATATCGATGCACTTAAAGTCGTTTCTAAAGGTATTAATGCAATGCGTGGAGAAGAGTTCGGTTGCTTAATAATCACTCACTACCAACGCTTATTAAACTACATTACGCCTGATAAGGTTCACGTAATGATGCAAGGTCGTATCGTTAAATCAGGTGGTGCGGAGCTAGCTGAACGTTTAGAAGCAGAAGGATATGACTGGATTAAAGATGAGCTTGGCATTGAAGACGAAAAAGTAGAAGCATAAGGTAGTAAGGAGGGATAACATGTCAGTGGAAACGAAGCTAGCGTTCGATAAAGAGTATGTTAAACAATTTTCTACAGGGCGCGGCGAACCTGAATGGCTATTAAATTTTCGCCTAAAGGCGCTCGAACTAGCAGATAAATTAGACTTACCAAAACCAGATAAAACAAAAATTGATAACTGGAATTTCACGCAGTTTGCTCATCGTCAAGACGTTACAGTTCCATCTTTTGATGAGTTGGATGACGAAGTAAAAAGTTTAGCTGGTGAAGCAACAAATGAGCAAATTATCCTTGTCCAAAAAGATGGTGTAACTGCTCGTCTTCAAGTTAGCGAAAGCGTGAAGCAACAAGGAGTTATTTTTACGGATTTAGCGACAGCACTTAAAGAACACGGACAATTAGTTGAAAAACACTTTATGGCGGATGCTGTGAATGTCGATGAAAACCGTTTAGTAGCCCTACATGCAGCATTATTAAATGGTGGTACTTTTATCTATGTACCGAAAAATACAGAAGTGACTATACCTTTACAAGCGATTTATAATGTTAGTGATACGGCGCTATTTAACCACGTTATCGTTGTTGCAGAAGAAAATAGTTCTGTAACTTATGTAGAAAACTATGTTGGAAGCCCTCAAGAAGAAACAGTAGCGAACATCGTAGCTGAAGTTTATGCAGCTGCAGGTGCGCGAGTTTCTTTCGGAGCGGTTGATAACCTTTCTGAAAATGTAACAACATATGTCGTTCGTCGTGCGCATGTTGGCCGTGATGCACGAGTAGATTGGGCACTTGGTCAAATGAACGATGGAAACACAGTGAGTGACAATACAACGCATCTTATCGGTGAAGGTTCATATGCTGATACAAAAACGGTAACAATTGGCCGTGGAAAACAAAAACAAAACTTTACTACACAAATTTTCCATCATGGAAAACATTCAGAAGGATATATATTAAAACACGGTGTTATGCGTGAAGAAGCAACTTCAATTTTTAACGGAATTACGAAAATTGAACATGGTGCTTCTAAATCTAACGGGGAACAAACTGAGCGTATTCTTATGTTAAGTGAAAAAGCGCGTGGAGATGCAAACCCAATTCTTCTTATTGATGAAGACGATGTAACTGCAGGACACGCGGCATCGGTTGGACGAATTGATCCGCTCCAAATGTTCTATCTCATGAGTCGTGGGATTACAAAAAAAGAAGCGGAGCGCTTAATTATCCATGGTTTCCTTGCACCAGTAGTTAACCAACTTCCAGTTGAATCAGTAAAAGAGCGTTTTACTGAAGTTATTGAAAGGAAAGTAAAATAATGAACGTCCAAGAGGTTCGCAAACAATTTCCAATCTTACACCAGGAAGTGAACGGGAACCCACTTGTTTATTTAGATAGTGCGGCAACGTCTCAAAAGCCGATTCAAGTCATTGGAGCTTTAGATGATTATTATCGTCGCTATAATTCTAATGTACATCGTGGGGTTCATACCCTCGGTACACTTGCAACTGATGGCTATGAAGGTGCAAGGGAAAAGGTAAGAAAATTTATTAACGCCCATTCGACCGAAGAAATTGTTTTTACACGAGGAACAACGACTGCACTGAATTTAGTGGCTAGTAGTTACGGTCGTGCAAACGTAGGTGTTGGTGATGAAATTGTCATTACACCAATGGAACATCACAGTAATATCATTCCGTGGCAACAAGTGGCCAAAGCGACTGGTGCGACGTTAAAATATATTCCACTTCAAGAAGATGGAAGTATTGATTTAGGTGATGTTGAGAAAACCATTACTTCACAAACGAAAATTGTCTCGGTCATGCACGTATCGAATGTGTTGGGAGCAATAAATCCGATCAAAAAAATCGCTGCAATCGCTCATAAGCATGGTGCAATTATGGTAGTCGATGGGGCACAAAGTACGCCTCATATGAAAATAGATGTTCAAGATTTAGATTGTGATTTCTTTGCTTTTTCTGCCCATAAGATGGCTGGTCCTACAGGGATTGGGGCTCTTTACGGTAAGAAAAAGCTATTAGACAACATGGAACCCATTGAATTTGGTGGAGAAATGATTGACTTCGTCGGTCTTCAAGACTCCACTTGGAAAGAGTTACCGTGGAAATTCGAAGGCGGAACACCTATCATTGCAGGTGCAATTGGATTAGGTGCTGCCATCGACTTTTTAGAAGAAGTTGGCATGGATGCAATTTTAGCTCATGAGCACGAACTAGCACTATATGCGATGGAGCGAATGTCTGAAATTGAAGGATTAACGATTTACGGTCCTAAGAAAAGGGCTGGTGTTGTTACTTTCAATATCGATGATGTTCATCCTCACGATGTTGCGACGGTGCTTGATGCTGAAGGAATTGCTGTTCGTGCAGGACATCACTGCGCGCAACCATTAATGAAGTGGTTGAATGTAACAGCAACAGCGAGAGCAAGCTTTTATTTATACAACACGAAAGAAGATGTTGATGCACTTGTCAATGGATTAATAAAAACAAAGGAGTATTTCGGCGATGTCTTTAGGTAACAATCTCGATACTTTATATCGACAAGTGATCATGGACCATTATAAGAACCCTCGAAATCGTGGCGAGTTTGAAGAGGAATCCGTAACCGTGAATATGAATAACCCAACGTGTGGTGATCGTATTCAATTACAAATGCAAGTAGAAGATGGGAAAATATCTGCTGCTAAGTTTGTCGGTGAAGGATGTTCAATTAGCATGGCTTCTGCATCAATGATGACTCAAGCCGTTAAGGGCTTATCAGTTGACGATGCACTTAAAATGTCACGAATCTTCTCAGATATGATGCTAGGGAAAGACTATGATGACTCTACGTTTGACTTAGGGGACATTGAAGCACTACAAGGTGTTGCGAAGTTTCCCGCACGAATAAAATGTGCAACGTTAGCGTGGAAAGCGATGGAAAAGGGTATACAAAGCGAAAACGAATAAGGAGGTTTTCTCATGGCTAAGAAAATGCCGGAAATCGGTGAATATAAATATGGCTTTAGAGACAAAGACGTTTCGATTTTCCGTTCGAAAAAGGGATTAACTCGTGAGATCGTCGAGGAAATTTCTCGAATGAAAAATGAGCCACAGTGGATGTTAGATTTTCGTATCAAGTCACTTGAGCAATTTTACAAAATGCCAATGCCACAATGGGGTGGCGACCTTTCAGGATTAAATTTCGATGAGATTACGTATTATGTAAAACCGTCAGAGCGTTCTGAGAAGTCTTGGGATGAAGTTCCAGAAGAAATTAAAAATACGTTTGATAAACTAGGAATTCCAGAAGCAGAGCAAAAGTATTTAGCAGGTGTTTCTGCACAGTACGAATCTGAAGTTGTTTATCACAACATGCAAGAAGATTATGAAGATCTAGGAATTATCTTTAAAGATACTGACTCGGCTCTACGAGAGAATGAGGACATTTTTAGAAAGTACTTCGGTACTGTTATTCCTCCTTCTGATAATAAATTTGCGGCACTTAACTCAGCGGTTTGGTCGGGTGGATCATTCATCTACGTACCAAAAGGTGTAAAGGTTGAAACACCTCTACAAGCGTATTTCCGTATTAACTCAGAAAACATGGGTCAATTTGAGCGTACGTTAATCATTGCTGATGAAGATAGCCACGTACACTACGTAGAAGGCTGTACAGCACCTGTTTATTCAACAAATTCACTTCATAGTGCAGTTGTTGAAATTATCGTTAATAAAGGTGGTTACTGCCGTTATACGACGATCCAAAACTGGGCGCCAAACATCTTTAACCTTGTAACGAAACGTGCGGTTGCTGATGCTGGGGCAACAATGGAATGGGTTGATGGTAACATTGGTTCGAAATTAACGATGAAATATCCAGCTGTAGTCATGAAAGGTGAAGGAGCAAAAGGTACAATCCTTTCGATCGCTATTGCAGGTAAAGGTCAGCATCAAGATGCTGGGGCGAAAATTCATCACTTAGCACCAAACTGTTCTTCAACGATTGTTTCAAAATCAATTTCAAAACATGGTGGAAAAGTTACGTACCGAGGAATTGCTCACTTTGGACGTAAATCAGAAGGCTCAAAATCAAAAATTGAGTGTGATACGTTAATCATGGATAACGAGTCCACTTCTGATACAATTCCTTACAATGAAATTCTTAACAACAACATCACATTAGAGCATGAGGCGACAGTTTCTAAAGTGTCAGAAGACCAATTGTTCTATCTCATGAGTCGTGGTATTTCGGAAGTAGAAGCGACAGAAATGATTGTTATGGGCTTCATTGAACCATTTACAAAAGAATTACCGATGGAATATGCAGTAGAGATGAACCGTCTCATCAAGTTCGAGATGGAAGGTTCAATCGGTTAATCCGTTAATAGATCAGATCAAGCGAACCTTTCGGGGTTCGCTTCTTTCATTAGCAATCATATACAGTTCAATTGGTTATGGGATTTCAACCATTTAATACACATGGAAAAAGGCTTTGAGATTCGTCTCAAAGTCTTTTTTGTGTCTATTTGAAAATATGGTATTTAGAGTTAAGGATTGATGAAGAATTAAATGAAAAAAAAAAGATTGCAGATATCACTGGGGAAGATGATGAAGAAATTGTTATAAAGGCATTAAAAGAATATGTAGAAGTCAGAACGTAAAGAAGCTTACAGCTTAACTGTTTGGTTCTTTTAGTGTGAAATAATAATTTTTTTACAATTGCATGAATCCACTCGTTTTCAAACATTAGCTCATAGGATACAAGAGAATTAGAAAGGGTGATGGATTAAGTGACAAACGTACCTATAACAGGATATTTATACCATTCAGAAGAGAATGGTTCTGAACACTCGCACAATCTTTATATAACTACATGGGATGGACGACCTGTTCATACACATGAATTTAAAGGGGTAACCTCATTTGATGTGGGACATGACCATCGCTACGCTGGAACAACAGAACCTGCACCAAGTGGAGTACAGCATACACACCGCTATTTTACTTTTACTTCTATTGATGATAGGCACAGACACAGAATTCGTGGGGTAACAGGACCTGCAATATTTCTTCCAGATGGAGGGCATTACCATGAATTTAGTGGAGTAACAACTATTGATGGCGCAATTCCGCATAGGCATAGGTATGGTGGTAGAACTAGTTTATAAAGAGTAGTAAAGATGTATGTTTATCATTGGGAAAAAGATTATACATTTTAAATGGGGAATAGATACAAGCATTATAAAGTTACCAACATACCTTGGTATTCTGAGAGGGTATTTCACAATTTATCTTAAGGGGGTTAAATAATGAGCGGTTATGCAGGTTCAGGCTTTGCGTTAATCGTTGTACTATTCATATTATTAATCATTGTAGGTACAGCATTTGTTAGACCTTACTAACGTATACTAGATTTAATAGGGGGATTAAAAGAGTCAGCACAAAGTGTTTGGCTCTTTTGATGTTTAGGTATACAACAGTATTTACCACTTATCTGAAAGCGCTTTAGGGTGTTAATCTAAAAAATGGGCTTCTATTCTGTAAAGGAGGTCTATTTCTATTTGGAAAATTGGTACAAATGTTCAATATAAAAACTGCCATTATAAAATCATCTGGATATATAATAGTGGGTTATGTGAGATACAAAAAATTGATACTATTTATGTTGTAAAATTAGTTAGTATTTTAGAACTTACTCCTATAGAATAACCCAGTTTAGAAGCCCTATATTAAGGAAAAGTCAGCACTAGCCTGTGTTGGCTTTTTGGTCTTTATAATTTTTCATATGTTTTTTTGATAAGAGCCTTACAGCGTCAGCTGTTTGGCTCTTTAAGGTTAAAAAGGTTGATTTAATGCTTTGTTTGCAAGTTTTACATCGTTTTCTAGTAAACGCTCTAAGTTATATGATGGATAATAACTTCTTTCATACATGTAATTAAATATTTTTGCATGCATATCAATACCGCGATTTAATTGTTGTTTTAAAACATTTCTAAGTTAATAGTACTGTTTACATGCATAACTACATTGGGGGAATTTTCATGTAGACTTTTTAAGCATGTCGAGTATGGAAGAGGATGGGTATGACAAAGACTTTTGTTTCGTATTTAATACCATATTATTAAAATTCTATAATTCAGAAAAATAAGTAGCGTTTTATAATAAATTCAGTAAAAAGTACACAATATATTAATGTTAATTATCACAAAAACTTAATGTAGGGGAGATTAAAAAGTGACTAACAATAATAACAATCCGTCAGGTCAACAAGGAGCAATGGGTCAGACTAAAACGAACACTGCAACTTCGGGAGCAAATGCTGCTAATTCTAAAACAGTTGGTGTACGTGGAATTGGAAGGAATAATAAGAAATAAAAGTATTTAAAAAGATTCTTTTAATGTTGTCGACTCTTTTTTATAAATGGATATATTAGCAATCATATACTGATCAATTGGTTATGGGATTTGAACCATAGCTAATAGACCAAAAAAAGACTTTGAGCTTCGTCTCAAAGTCTTTTTTTGGTCTATTTTATCATCAAAGAAGCGTACAAGGAGTTCGTTAGCTCTTTTCATATTTCCAACCAATTTTTCCTTCATTCCTCCTTCAGAAACGTTCATTCAAAGTTCAAAGATTATGAATTTTTAAGTGATCTACATCACTATTAAAAATTTAATGTTTGCTAATCTGAAAAAGGGAGGTGAGGAAAATGAAAAAAGGTGAGCAAGAAAACAGCCATTCTAATTTGAAAGGCACATTGATTTCCGTATTTATTTTAATAGGTATTATTATTGTCAGTTGGGTGGGGGTATTTTTCTTATTTCTTTCAAGAGGTGTTTGAATTATTAAAGGAGTGATCTGGTATGCATATACACAAGTTTGAAAAGATCTGCATTTCTGTGGGAATTGCTACGTTAATCTTTTTCTTAGTCGTATTAGGATATGGTGGATTCCATCTAGGTGTCCATCCACAAAGTCATGCAGAAACGATTGATCCAGGGAATGTCCAAGCGCATGAAGCTTTTCAAAAGGAAAATCTAGGGTTAACACAAGTTAGTGAGGATCAGTACATTGTTAATGTTGTTGCGTCTTCATTTAATTATGATCTAGGTGTTGATGAAGAAGGGAAGCCAATTAGACATATTCGTATACCTAAAAGAGCAACTGTACTTTATCAAGTAGCAACAATTGATGTGATACACGGTTTTCATATTGTTGGAACGAATGTCAACATGATGGTTGAACCAGGCTACATTAGCAAGTTGGAAACGACAATGAATCAAGCAGGCGAGTTTACCCTGTTATGTAATGAGTATTGTGGAGTTGGTCACCATATGATGTTTTTAACTGTGGAGGTGTATGAAGAATGAGCTTGGCTAAACGAATAATACAGACAGAAGCTTCAACAGTTTATCTACCAATCACCAAACCAGAATCAAAGCTATATATGTCATTTATTTATGTAGCCTTTATATCTTTATTAATCGCTGGTTTAATGGGGCTTTTGCAAGTATTTGTTCGCTCGGGCCATTTTACACTCCCGTTTGGTATTGATTATTATCAAGTATTGACCGTGCATGGTGTAGTTTTGGCTCTCGTTCTTACGACGTTTTTCATCATTGGTTTTCAATATGCCTTGATGGGAAAAACGGTCGGAATTTCTGCAATGCAGCGGAGTTGGGCATGGATTGGGTTCTGGTTAATGACACTTGGAACAGTCATAACGGCTATTTCAGTGCTTCTAGGAAGAGCTAGTGTATTATATACATTCTATGCACCGTTACAGGCTCATCCAGCATTTTACATAGGTTTAACACTAGTCGTTATCGGAAGCTGGATTGCATGCTTTATAAACTGGAGACAGTTATATGTATGGAAGCAACATCATCCAGGCGAAAAATCTCCATTATTAGCTTTTATGGTAAACATTAATATGATTATGTGGTTTATCGCAACGCTTGGTCTAGCAGCAGCCATGCTCTTGCAGTTTATCCCATGGTCACTAGGGTTTTCGGAAACCATTAATGTTTTAGTTAGTCGAACATTATTCTGGTATTTCGGTCACCCATTAGTCTATTTCTGGTTACTGCCAGCTTATATGGCTTGGTATGCCATTATACCAAAAATTATCGGGGGAAAGTTGTTTAATGACTCGCTCGCTAGATTGTCTTTTATTCTGTTCCTATTTTTCTCTATCCCTGTTGGCTTTCATCATCAGCTATCTGAACCAGGAATTGATACAACTTGGAAGTTCATTCAAGTTGTACTGACATTTGTCGTTATTGTTCCGAGCTTAATGACAGCATTTTCTCTCTTTGCAACATTTGAAATTACAGGTAGAAAAAAGGGAAGTGGTGGTTTATTTGGATGGTGGAAGTATCTCCCTTGGAAAGACGTCCGCTTTCTAGCACCATTTATTGGTATGCTCGCATTTATTCCAGGGGGCGTAGGTGGGATTATCAATGCTTCCCATCAGATGAACGCAGTTGTGCATAACACGATATGGGTTACAGGTCATTTTCATTTAACCGTTGGAACAACTGTCATCTTAACCTTTTTCGGAATAACATATTGGCTCGTTCCCCATCTGATGAACAGACAACTGACACCGTCTCTTAACAAGTTAGGAATTATCCAATCGATCACATGGGCTGTCGGTATGTTGATTATGTCAACCGCTATGCATATTCAAGGGTTACTTGGTGGTCCAAGGCGTTCGGCCTACTCAGATTATGGTGGAACGGCACAGGCTGCTGAATGGGGAGCCTACCAAATGGCTCAAGCTATAGGTGGTACAATTTTGTTTATTGCAATCATTTTGATGGTGTACATCTTTATAAAGCTAGCATTTTTTGCACCGAGAGGAGAAGAGGAATTTCCAATTGCAGAAGAAGAGGAGGATGCGCCCCCTACACCGATGTGGATGGAAAGATGGAAGTTATGGATTGTGATTGCCATTGCGTTAATCTTGTTTGCTTACACGATTCCATTCATTGATATGATCCAGCATTCACCACCAGGATCCCCGCCATTTGATTGGCCGATTGGGAATAGGTAAATGAAAGCAAACCTTAACGAAAGTAGTCTAGTTATTGTGGAGAAAACTTTCTAAAAACCAGTTTAAATCTCATTAACAGCATGATTAACATTAATGAACGCTTGGGGTATAAACCAAGCGTTTTTCAATTCTTCTTTAACTAAAGCAACTGTAGCTTTGTAAATTAATAAGTACATTAATTGTGAAAATGGGAATGACAATAGTATTATTAATACATATCAGAAAATTTCATTACATTCATAAGGGGATTGTCATGATTTACATCGGATTAACAGGGTGGGGAGACCACGATGATTTATATGAGGGCATAAGACAACAGGAGAAGCTATGGACCTATAGTAGTCATTTTCCTATTGTTGAGGTCGATTCTTCGTTTTAT
This sequence comes from Alkalihalobacterium alkalinitrilicum, assembly GCF_002019605.1. Taxonomy (NCBI): domain Bacteria; kingdom Bacillati; phylum Bacillota; class Bacilli; order Caryophanales; family Bacillaceae; genus Alkalihalobacterium; species Alkalihalobacterium alkalinitrilicum. The sequence continues at coordinate 4,336,147 of NZ_KV917368.1, forward strand.
GCGATTCAACCTGTTCGTAATTATGAAAAGTGGGTCCGTGAAACCCCTTCGTCTTTTCAATTTATTGTGAAAACATACCAAGGAATGACAGGTCATCAGCGAGGAGAAATTCCATTTCAATCGAAAGAGGAAATGTTTGAAGCGTTTATAGAATCCATCCAGCCACTAGTACGAGAAAACCGTTTAGCGATGGTTCTTTGTCAGTTTCCTCCTTGGTTTGATTGTAAAAAAGAAAATGTTCAGTATTTACGCTATGTTAAAGAGCAGCTTCAGTCTCTTCCAGTTGCGCTTGAGTTTCGTCATCAATCATGGTTTGCAGAAGACATCAAGGAAAAAACGCTACGATTTATGAAGGATAAGCGGTGGATTCACAGTATTTGTGATGAACCACAGGCTGGTCAGGGTAGTATACCGATCGTACTAGAAGCAACGGATGAAAACAAAACACTCATTCGTTTTCATGGTCGAAATCATTATGGTTGGCGTGATCCAGGAGAGGGGAACTGGAGAGATGTTCGTTATTTATATAATTATAACGATCAAGAATTAAATGAATGGGTAGAAAGAATTCGCTTATTAGAAAAGTCGACAAAGGACCTCTACGTTCTTTTTAATAACAATTCTGGTGGGGATGCAGCTGGAAATGCAAAACGATTTCAAACGATGCTTGGGGTTGAGTATGAAGGGCTTGCTCCAAGACAATTAAAATTATTTGATGATGGAAGTTTCCCTTTATAAGAACAGCAAGAAAGTTGGCGGATATGTATGGAATGGTTGTCATTAGTTGTCATCGGTCTTATTGCAGGGACATTAGGCAGCTTGATGGGGTTAGGTGGAGGAATTATTGTTGTACCTGCCCTAATGTTACTTAGTGGGTACATAAGTATATTAGTTGGAGTTACCCCACAAGTTGCTGTTGGTACTTCATTGTTAATTATGATTTTCACAGGGTTGTCTTCAACACTTGCTTATATTAAGCAGAAAAAAGTAGATTTTATAAGTGGATCCATCTTTTTGGTCGGCAGTATACCTGGAGCTTTATTTGGCGTATATTTAAACAAAGGCATTGATGTTTCTAGTTTTCTTATTTATTTTGGTTTTTTTATCATCATCGTTTCATTCATCTTAATGGTTAGAGAACATTTAAAGCCGATAAAGGTAGGAAATAAAGGGATAAAAAGAGAATATGTGAACGAGTTAGGTGAAACGATCCACTACGGATTTAGTCCATGGCTAGCCATTCCGATTTCGTTTATCGTTGGAATGTTATCAGGGTTATTTGGAATTGGTGGTGGTTCTCTTATGGTACCTGCGATGATCTTACTTTTCGGTTTTCCAGCCCATTTGGCAGTTGCGACTTCCATGTTTATGATCTTTTTCTCGGCTATTTCTAGTTCGATTTCTCATATTGTGTTAGGGAATGTTGATTGGCTTTATGCACTGGCATTAATTCCAGGTGCATGGATTGGTGGAAAATTAGGAGCTCAGATTGGTCAGAGATTAAAAAGTGATACACTGATTATGATTTTGCGAATTTTTTTAGTCATTATTGGTGCACGATTAGTGTGGCAAGGAATGACAATTGTATAAGTTTTTCTATCTTCCTCGATGAGGAATCTTTTATTTTTACACTATAAAAAGGAGGCTTTTTGAGTGTCTTCTGAACATTCTTTGTTTATTTATCATACGAACGATATTCATAGTTATTTTGAACATTGGCCGAAAATTGACCAATTTATTAAAAAACGTCGTAATCTGCATTTCAGAAAAAATGAAAACATGCTGTACTTTGATATTGGTGACCATGCTGATCGTTGTCATCCAATGACCGATGCAACAGATGGTCAAGGTAATGTAAAATTACTAAATGAAATCGGTGTTCAAGCTACGACGATCGGAAATAATGAAGGGTTAACGTTTTCTAAAGAGACTTTAAATCAATTATATAAGGACGCGACCTTTCCAGTACTAGTAGCCAATTTACTAGATGAAGATGGTGAGGTGCCGTTTTGGGCAAAGTCCTATCATTACATACAATTAGACAACAGTTTGAAAATTGGTCTTATCGGTGTAACTGCGCCATTCTTGCCTTTTTACGATAAGTTAGGATGGACCATTCAAGATCCATTTGAAATCTTGCCTCATTTGGTAGCAAAAGTGCGTGCGGAATGTGACATCGTCATTTTATTATCTCATCTAGGCTTTCCTGCAGATGAAGAAATTGCAGAGCATATAGAAGGTATTGATATTATATTAGGCGCCCATACTCACCACGTATTACAATCAGGGAAAAATGTGAAAGGAACGCTAATCGGTCAAGCTGGTAAGTTTGGCTATCATGTTGGCCAAATAAAGCTTACGATTCAATCAGAAACGAAAGAAATTGTGGAATTTGAAATGGCAGCAATTGAAACGAAAACAATGCCACCATCACCGCAAACCACTAATTTATTAGAGAGATTACAAGTAGAACAAGAAGAAATTATGAGTGAAGAGGTTGTCACGTTATATAGTGACTTGTCTGTCGATTGGTTCAAACCATCGACAGGACCGATCATATTGGCTGAAGCATTAAAAGAATGGTGTAAAACCAATATAAGTATGGTCAACGCTGGGGTCCTTCTCGAAAGTATTCCAGCGGGAAGAGTGACAAGAGGAGATATTCATCGAATATGTCCACACCCGATTAATCCAGCTGTTGTTAAGTTACGTGGGGATCGTTTAAAAGAAACCATTCTTCATTCGTTTACTGAGCGTATGCAACGTCTAGAATTAAAAGGTTTTGGCTTTCGGGGGGAAGTTTTAGGAAGAATGGCCTTTTCAGGTATTGATGTTCAAACAAAAAAATTAGGAGATAACGTTGAACACGTAGTGGGCATTTATATTGATGGCAACCCGATTGACCCGAAAAAAGAGTATGAATTAGCGACGTTAGATATGTTCACTTTTGGTAAATTGTATCCAGCGATCGCCGAATCTACTTCAAAGGTTTTTTATATGCCAGAACTTCTTCGTGATGTTTTGCTTTGGAAATTAAAGCAAAATAGGTAATCGTCCAACCTTTGCACTTTTTCGTTTGTTTTTCATATTGTAATAGCGAGGATAAGTCAAACGCCTTCATCGAAGCGACAACTTCATGAGGGAAGTTCAAGCGATTTGTTTTCATAGGAAGCCAGTTTTCAAGTAGAACCCCTATGGGAGCGAAAGACAATGTCCGAAAAACGAAGGAGTGATTTAAGTGCTTGAAATGGATCCGATTTCAATCGATGGTCATACCTTCATTGCTGTTACACTTAAGCTTCCAAAAACCAATTTTATGGCAGTCATGAGTGACAAAGGATATATTATGTGCGGAGCACTAGACATTGCATTGTTAAACGAAAAGCTAAAAGAACGTAAAATTATTGCAGGTCGTGCAGTCGGTGTCCGAACGATTGAACAATTATTAGATGCTCCACTTGAGTCAGTGACATTAGAGGCTGAAGCTGTAGGTGTGAAAGCAGGGATGAAAGGTAGAGATGCATTGTTAAAAATGCTATAAATAAAAAAGAAAAGTTCAAAAAGAATGAAAACTAGCGGCTTTGAAATTCTTTTCAGCTCTTGTTATTTTCTTTTTGAACACGGATTGCAAGAGGCCAATGTATTTTCATTGGCCTCTTTTGTATCAGGCTAATAGACCTATAAATAAATGTCGTTTTTTTCCAATATTATGAACCGTAGTCCTGAATTTTTGAAGAAACCTAAAAGTTAGTTAACAGATTTAGGATCTAATGTTAACCTTAATATGTCGAAAAAAGATTAAATATGTAAATTATTAAATATAGTTGGTATATTTTGTCGTTTATCTAAGTACGGTTAAATTATTGAATTGTCTGGAATGGAAATTATGTAAAATTGAAGTAGGAGCCACTTTATGAGACTAGTATCTACCAAATCGCTTAAAGAAAATACTTACCTTGCTAAGCCGATCATCAATGATAGTGGGCAAGTTCTTTTAAAACAAGGTGTTCTGCTATCTTCCAGAATGATCCAAAGATTGATTGACCTTGGGATTACGTTTGTATATATTCAAGATAAGCTTACCGAAGATATTGAATCGACTGAAGGAATTGCTGCGAAAGTTCGAGTGGAAGCAACGAATACAATTAAGTCGGAGTTTAACCAAATATGCAAAGACATCAAATTACAAAAGTCGTTTCACAATGATCATTTAGGTCAAAATTTTTCAAAAGTGATTCGTTCGATTTTAGCTGAAGTAAAAGGAAATCCAAAGGCAATTTCTCTGCTTTCCGATGTTTATTTGTACGATTCTTATATTTTTACTCATTCATTAAATGTGACGATCTATACATTAGCGCTTGCAATAAAATTAAAATATAACGAAAAACAACTGATGGAAATTGGTCTTGGAGCGATTTTACATGATGTCGGAAAAATGGCGATTCCAACTAAAATCCTAAATAAACCAGGTCGTTTGGACCCTGAGGAATTTTCCATTATAAAAACTCATGCTCAAGTTGGGTATGAGATTTTGAAAAAACAACCGAATCTCTCTTTGTTAACTGCCCATTGTGCATTTCAGCACCATGAACGAATAAATGGATCAGGTTACCCCCGAGGTATTAAGGGAGATGAGATCCACCCTTATGCTAAAATTATAGGCATATGTGATGTATTTGATGCGGTTACGTGCAATCGAGTTTACCGAAAAGCGATGCTTCCTCATGAAGCGATCGAATTATTGTACTCAGGTGTCGGTACATTGTACGATAAAGACTTAGTTGAAGCATTCGCAAAATCAATTGCTCTTTATCCAGTTGGGATTACGGTAGGTTTAAGTGATGGGCGAGAAGGGATCGTTCTTAAACAAAATAAAGAACTTTCCACTAGGCCTATTATTCGAGTGATTAGCGAGAATAATCAACAAGTTGAACCGTATGATCTTGATTTAATGAAACAAGTGAATGTGACGATTACGAGCTGTGAAGCAGTATTAGCGAATGAATAAGCAAATAAACTAAAAGTTAAAAAAGGAGTTGCGTTTACGTTGAGTACGAATGAAATGAATTATCTTCAATTGTGTAAGTTTGTACTTGAAAATGGAACGAAAAAAGAAGATCGAACAGGAACGGGAACGGTATCCATTTTTGGTCATCAGATGCGCTTTGATTTAAACGAAGGATTTCCCTTACTTACGACCAAACGTGTTCCTTTCCGACTCATAGCTACTGAGTTGTTGTGGTTTATGAAAGGTGACACGAATATTCGTTATTTGCTACAACAAAACAATAATATATGGAATGAATGGGCATTCGAACGTTGGGTGATGAGTAAAGAGTACGAGGGCCCGAATATGGAAAACTTCGGTTTACGCTCACAACAAGATGAAGCTTTTAGATTGCAATATGAGGAGCAGTTAGAGGCATTTAAAAAACGTATTCTTGAAGATGATGATTTTGCTCGTAAATATGGTGACCTAGGACAAGTCTATGGTAAACAATGGCGTGCATGGGAGACGAGAACAGGAGAGACACTTGATCAATTAAAAGATGTGATCGAAACGATTAAGAAAAACCCTTCATCGAGAAGGCTTATCGTATCCGCATGGAATCCTGAAGATGTTCCGTCGATGGCATTACCACCTTGTCATACACTGTTCCAGTTTTACGTATTAGATGGGAAACTATCGTGCCAGTTGTATCAAAGAAGTGGCGATATTTTTCTTGGTATTCCGTTTAATATCGCAAGCTACGCCCTGCTCACACACTTAATTGCACATGAATGTGGTTTGCAAGTTGGTGAGTTTATTCATACATTAGGGGATGCTCATATTTATTTAAATCATGTGGAACAAGTGAAAACACAGTTAAGTCGAGAAACGAAACCACTTCCGAAACTTATCTTAAATGAAGATGTGAAGTCTGCTTTTGATTTTGAGATTGAAGATATTTCAATTGAAGGCTATGACCCTCATCCGACAATCAAGGCACCAGTTGCCGTTTAAACTGCACGTACGGCTATAAATAATACATTTATATATAACTCAAGGATAGGTTCATCCTTGAGTCTTTTTTAAAAGATAAGCATTTATAAAACTTTGTTTGCAAAAAGCGTAGTGGGCGTAACTAAAGAGCGTTCATAGTGCCCATCGAGCAAGGGAAGGAAGAAGAACGGTAACTATAAAGCGTTCATAGTGCCCAATCGAGCAAGGGAGGAAGAAGAACAGTAACTATAAAGCGTTCATAGTGCCCATCGAGCAAGAGAGGGGAAGAAAACAGTAACTATAAAGCGTTCATAGTGCAAAACTAGCAGGAGAAGGGAGGGCTGACTCTATTCATTTCGTCACGGAATAGTCAGTCGCATGCGCTTTTCTTGCTTAAGTACTTAATAAAGGAAGGGTGTTTTAATTGATTTCATTTTTAGTAGCTATGGATCGAAATTGTGTCATCGGTAAAAATAATGATTTGCCATGGAAATTGCCTGCAGATCTTGCCTATTTTAAAAAAGTAACGATGGGTCATCCGATTGTAATGGGCCGTAAAACATATGAATCGATCGGCCGGCCACTTCCTGGACGACAGAATATTATCATCACTCGAAATCAAGAATATACGGCTGAAGGCTGTACTGTCCTTCATTCGATTGAAGATGTTCAAAAAGTGATCGATCATCATGATAAAGAAGTGTTCATTATCGGCGGGGCGGAAATTTTCAAAGAAGCCTTTCCGATCGCTGACAAGCTCTACATCACTCATATTGATGAGGAATTTGACGGTGATACGTTTTTTCCAGAATTCAACTTGAGCGACTGGCATGAGGTATCGCGAGAAAAAGGGATGAAGGATGAGAAAAATCCATATGATTACTATTTTTCGGTTTACGAAAAGAAGAGAAATACACAGTAAGCTTATATAATTGATGAAGGCGCCAAACAAGCAGCGGCACACCTGCCAATTACATGAATGTATTCCAATAAAATTTAACAACGATCTCTATTACTTAATGAAAATAAGGTTGTCCCATTAAAATTAAGGTCAAGGCCGTCCCCCTTTTGCATATATTTTTGCAAAGGGGGTTTTTAGAGTGGTTCGTTTTAGACAGCGTGGGGTATGGAAAGGCCCTCTCCTTAAAAGAAAAAGAGGGAACGGTTTCCTCTTTAATCAAAACAAAGGGAGTATGAAAGGTCCGCTTCCATTTCGTTATGTTCTGCTATTATCTTTTGTTATTTTTATAGTTCTCACCGCACAAGGTTTATGGCTAGTAGAAAAAGGAATTCGGCCGACGCTTATTCACATTGCGAAGACAGAAACACAAGTATTAGGTACAGAAGCCATTAATGATGCGATTTCTAAAAAAATTGTAGAACAATTAGATATGGATGAACTACTGATCATTGAGAGAGATCAAAATGGAGATATTACGTTAATCACATTTAACTCTTCGATTGCTACAAGAGTCATGTCAGAAGCAGTACAAAGGGTGCAAAAGTATTTACGTTTGATGGAGCAAGGAAGAGTTCATGAACTTGGTCTTCCGGATGGTGTGGAAGTAGAGTTTAACGAAGAAGTGTACACGCAAGATGGAATTATTTATACAATCCCTTTAGGGCAAGCGACCAATAACGCATTATTAGCTCATTTAGGACCGCAAATTCCTGTACGATTTACCGCAATTGGGGATGTAAAGGCTAATATGAGGCATGAAGTCGAGAACACAGGTATCAATAATACGATGTTATCTTTGTATGTTGACCTTCAAGTCGATGTCAAAATCGTTATTCCATTTGCAACCGATATGGAAGTCGTTAAGACATCCATTCCTATTGGTATGACGTTAGTTCCAGGGAAAGTTCCCGAATATTACAATGTCGGTGGAACAGGTCCTGCACCTACGTTTATACGAGAATCTGATATTCAAGATGCTGTGAACAATCAGTGATTGTTGAGAAAGGGTGAATTCTTTATATCACGATACCTTGTTCTGTTTGCGAGATGTGTATGACTAAGAGTTCACTCTTTTAAAAAATAGAGCTTTACTTATCCTAACTTTTAGAAAAAATTACAATTGGCGTTTTACTAGAATAATGATATACTATAGCGTGGTTAAAGGAAAGTGAATAATTACACCTCATCAGTGTACGATGAGGTAGAGGCGCAAGTGCCATTAGTAGTCAGTTGGAGGATGACAACTGGGAGGATTGACGAAAGGGAAACTTGCCGAAGTGAAGGATTGCGTCTACAAACCTTTGCTGGGGTTACATTGAATAAGTGTAACACTGTCACAGTAGGTACTGTGGAGAACTACTTTAGTTGATGGGGAGCCAGAAACTGTTTATTCGAGAGGCTTACTCAAAAAAAGAGTCACCATTTCAACTGTGAAGTGAGTTGGCGCTTAAGAGTAGGCCTTTTTTTGGTTCCATTTCAAAAACAATAAAGGAATAGAACGACATCGATTTTCGCCACCTTGACGTAAAATCGTGTTTGTTTATCCAAACAATAGGAGGCTGTCAGATGGAAGCATCAATTTGGTCATTAATTCCTCCAGTCCTAGCGTTAGTTATGGTTATTTTGACGAGACGTGTATTAATTTCGCTCGGGACAGGAATTATTGTCGGTGCGTTATTACTGAACGGATTTGATCCGATCGGGAGCGTAACGCAAATATTTAGTATTATTGCTGCTATTTTTTACGTGGATGGAGCAATCAATGATTGGGAACTTTATATTATCTTTTTCTTATTATTACTAGGAATGCTGGCTTCATTAGTCGCACTTTCGGGTGGAAGTCGTGCCTTTGGCGAATGGGCATTAAAGCGTGTAAAAACAAGAGTTGGCGCACAATTAGTAACGGTTGTTTTAGGTATTATTATTTTCATTGATGATTATTTCAATAGTTTAACGGTTGGTAATGTGAGTCGTCCGTTAACAGACCGTCACCGGATTTCACGTTCAAAATTAGCGTATCTCGTAGACTCAACAGCTGCACCAATGTGTGTTATTTCACCCATTTCAAGCTGGGGAGCATTTATCATTACGATTATCGCAGGAATTTTAGCTACACATAGTGTTACGCAATACGAGGCACTTCAAGCGTTTTTACTTATTGTACCCATGAACTATTATGCGTTATTTGCGGTGTTGCTTGTATTAGCAGTAGCCTTGCTTAAACTAGATTATGGTGCAATGAAAAAGCATGAAACATTAGCAATGGAAACAGGAGAGGTTTTCGATAAAACAAAAGGAACACCTCCTGGGGAGAATATGGACGTTCAACCTGTTGATAATGGCAAAGTAAGAGACTTAGTTCTGCCGATTGTAACCTTAATCATCGGTACGGTTCTTTTTATGATCATTACAGGGATACAAGGGACAGAAGGCGATGCAACGGTTCTTGAAATTTTTGAAAATACAGATGTTGCAGCGGCTCTTGTTTACGGTGGTTTACTAGGTTTAGCTGTTGCTGTTATTTTAACGATGATGAAAAAAGTGTCTGCACGTGATTTTGGTGTTGGATTATGGGCTGGGATTAAATCCATGTTACCTGCCATCTACATTTTAATTTTCGCATGGACGATTATTGAGATTATCGGTGATCTTGGTACGGGAGAGTATTTAGCATCCTTGATTGACGGCAATATTCCTGTTGCTCTTTTACCTGTGATTGTTTTTATTATTGCGGGTGCAATGGCCTTTTCAACAGGTACATCTTGGGGAACGTTCGGGATGTTATTACCTATTGCAGGGGATATCGCAGCCACGTTAGATATTACAATGTTATTACCGATGCTTGCAGCTGTATTAGCGGGAGCGATCTTCGGGGACCATTGTTCACCGATTTCAGATACAACGATCTTATCGAGTACGGGAGCAGGTAGTCATCACATTGACCACGTCATTACACAGCTACCTTATGCCATTCTTGTGGCCGTTATCTCGATTGTCGGTTTCTTAGTGCTTGGATTTACTGGGAGTATGTTGCTCGGCTTTGTCGCATCATTCGTGGCATTTGCAGTATCCGTATTAGTTTTAAAAAGAATAGTGTAATGAATTAAATAGAGGCTCTATAGGGGGCCTCTATTTTTATTTTCTGCAGATGTAGAAGGATAATAAGTCAAAATGTAATAGAAGGGAAGGATATTCGTTTTTTTTCGACAAAACTCTTTACAAAGCAGGGTGAAATTATTATAATGAAATAACGAATTGTCTGAAAATTAGTAATAGAAAGGAGAAATTACTATTCGATTCGTAGTCATTAGGATCAATTACTATAAAATTCGTCAGAACCAAATATTCTAAAAATTTTAAAAATAATAAATTTAAGGTAGACTATCTAATAAAAAGTAGAATATACTTGCATTAAAGAGATAGAAAATTTAGAAAACTATAAAAAGAAAGGGGTTATGAAAAAATGAATGGACGTGAACAGTGGGGCACACGTGCTGGATTTATTCTAGCGGCAGTCGGTTCAGCAGTAGGTTTAGGTAACATTTGGCGTTTTCCTTATGTTGCGTATGAAAATGGAGGAGGAGCGTTCTTTTTCCCATATTTATTCGCATTATTAACAGCAGGGATCCCATTATTGATTATGGAATTTACGATGGGGCATAAGTATCGTGGATCGGCTCCATTATCGTATGCACGATTGAATAAGAAAACCGAATGGATTGGTTGGTGGCAAGTAGGGATCTCTTTTGTGATCGCGACCTATTATGCGGTCATTATCGCTTGGGCGATGGCTTATGCATATTTTGCATTGGGTCTACGTTGGGGTGAAGACACGCAAGGATTTTTATTTGGAGAGTATTTACAGTTAGCAGACGTTCCTGGTCAAGTTGGAAGTATCGTACCATCCGTATTTATTCCATTAGTAATCGTATGGGTTATTGCGTTAGGAGTTTTATTTAAAGGTGTTAAGAAAGGTATTGAAGTTGCTAACCGTATCTTTATTCCTGCTCTTGTAATTTTATTCTTAATTATTGTTATTCGTGCTTTAACTCTAGAAGGAGCTACTGTTGGTCTTGATGCATTTTTCAAACCGAACTGGAGTGAAATTATGTCTCCTGGTGTATGGGTAGCCGCCTATGGCCAAGTGTTCTTCAGTTTATCAATCGGATTTGCAATTATGATCACGTACTCGAGTTATTTAGGAAGAAAATCAGATATTACAAACAATGCTTTCATTACTGGTTTCAGTAACTCCAGTTTTGAAGTTTTAGCTGGGATCGGTGTATTCGCTGCTTTAGGTTTCATGGCGACACAAGCAGGTGTTCCATTAGATGAAGTTGCCGCTGCTGGAGTTGGGTTAGCGTTCGTCGTTTTCCCACAAATTATTAATACATTCCCAGCGCTTAACGGGCTGTTTGGTTTCCTATTCTTTGCTTGTTTAGTATTAGCTGGTTTATCATCATTGATTTCAATTGTGCAAACATTTGTTGCAGGTATTCAAGATAAATTCAAAGTTTCGCGTGCAAAAGCAGTAGCATTTGGTGGAGGTCTTTCAGCTTTAATCTCAATCTTGTTTGCAACACAAGGTGGTTTATACTTCCTAGATGCAGCTGATTACTTCATTAACACATTCGGTGTCGCACTTGCAGGACTTGTATCTGTAATTACAGTCGTGTGGTTTGTGAAGAAACTTCCAGAACTTCAAGGTCATGCAGACTCTGTATCTGATATGCGTTTAGGTTTATGGTGGAAAATTTGTTTAGGTTTCATTACGCCAGTTGTTCTAGGGTATATGGCGGTTCAAAACTTAATTGGAAATCTTCGTGATAACTATGAAGGCTATGCAACATCATTCTTACTCTATTCTGGATGGGGTGTTGCAGTCGCTGCGATCATCGTCGGATTTATTTTCGCTTCGATGAAGTGGGGGAAAAATGACTTAGAAATGCCAAAAGAAGAAAAAGGAGCTGACTTATAATGAGTGCAAGTGCAATTACAATGATGCTCGTTGGGATAGCCATCGTTTGGGGCGGTTTAGCTCTAAGTATCATAAATGCAGTGAAAGTTTCGAAAAACAAATAAGTGAAAGTGAAGGTTTCGTTTAGAGAAAAGGCTCTCAGGTAGTATCTGAGTGCCTTTTTGCATTGCGCGTTCCCACGAGAGAGAAACTCAACAGGGTTACAGTAACGAAAGACAAGCATTCGAGCCCGCGGGAGGAAAAATTAGGAAAAAAGTAACGAAAGAGCTACTATCGTACCCTAGCAAGGAAAAAATTAGAAGAAATAAGTATCAAAAAGATGCAATCGTACCCCAGATAAACTCAGCAACAAAACAGATGAACACAGGTCCAATAAAAAAACGGATTGCAAATCTCTCGAGACTTGCAATCCGCATCTTATGTTACCAGCCGATACAATATACACTTACCTAAACGTAGATTATGTCCCGTAGCTTACCTTTTCCGTCTGGCGGCCCGTTCTTTCTTTTCCCACGAACGAAGGGAAGGATACGGATCAAATGACCATTCGGTAATACCGTTATCTCGATACATTCCATAATGAAGGTGTGGAGGGAATTTCCCTTGCGTTCCAGGTTTACCGTAACCCGAACTTCCTACATACCCGATGACTTGACCAGGCTCGACAATGGTACCAGGGTCGATGCCTTTTTCAAAGCCACTTAAATGAGCGTAATAATGATATATATTATTTAAGTCGCGAATCCCAATTCGCCAACCACCGTACCTATTCCAGCCTTTTAATTCTACGATTCCATAAGTGGTGGAGCGAACTGGTACGTTATAGTTCGCAAAGATATCCGTACCTTCATGAATTCTGCGTCCACCCCAGCCGCGACGATCTCCCCAAGTGCTTCGGTAACTGTAGTTATGATTGATTGGCATTGGGAATGCATTTTTTATTAGCTCGAGTGTCCCAAACTTTTCATAAATTTTTGCATGCCCTGAGATAATATTCACCGTTTGATCACGATGATAATGCTCCCACAGCGCTGTTCTGAAGTCATCAAAATCAAATCCATACGTTTCTAAATGTCTTGCCATTGTATAGAGAATATCTTCATCGTCTTCTCTGTCTGCTATACCGTCACCATTACCGTCAAGCCCGATACCTCCAAACATACTAATTGATAATGGGTCAGTATCTTCTGGGTTAGGGTTTAATGGTCCAACCCATTGCTCAGGTGAAAAGTATATACCAATTGCACCTATTTCTTCAGCGCGATCACGTCTCGCTTTTCGTAATCCTCGTTCATAAGTGTCAACAGCCGCTAAATAGTTCCAAGGAATGTTGGTTAGAGCTTCAACCTTTTTGAATAAGTTCATGCGTCTTTCATATACTGATTCGGTTTTCTGTTCCCCAAATACGATGTCAGGTTGAAATGTAGCAAACAGAAAAGGAATAACGGCAAAAATAATTGCGAGTTTTTTTAGCATTATGTTATTCTCCTTTCTAGTAGGTGTAGCATGCGATACCCTCCAAAAGTTCATAATATTAGTTTGTATTTTAAAGAGAAAATAATCTGAGTTAATTAATGGTAATCAAACAAGGTATTTGTGAGATTCAGGTAAAACATGATACATTAGTATTAAGAAAATTAATGGTTGGAGTGAACGATACCATGGCAAAAAAAGAAGAACATATTCGTAAACCCGATTGGTTGAAAATAAAGTTAAATACAAATGAAACATACACAGGCTTGAAAAAAATGATGCGTGAAAATAATTTACATACCGTTTGTGAAGAAGCTCGCTGTCCGAACATTCATGAATGTTGGGCAGAGCGTAAAACGGCGACATTTATGATTTTAGGTGATGTATGTACCCGAGCATGTCGTTTCTGTGCTGTAAAAACAGGGCTTCCAACAGAATTAGATTGGCAAGAACCTGAACGTGTAGCTGATTCTGTTCAATTGATGGGCTTAAAGCATGCTGTTATCACAGCTGTTGCGCGCGACGATTTAAAGGATGGTGGTGCTGCTGTCTTTGCTGAAACCGTTCGAGCAGTTCGTCGAAAAAACCCATTTACGACAATTGAAGTTCTTCCTTCAGACATGATGGGAGTGTATGAAAACGTCAAAACGTTAATGGATGCAAGACCGAACATATTAAACCATAATATTGAGACGGTGAAGCGCTTGACGCCAAGAGTGCGTGCTCGGGCAACGTATGAACGATCACTAGAATTTCTTAAAAGGGCTAAAGAATTACATCCCGATATTCCAACTAAATCGAGTTTGATGATCGGACTTGGCGAAACAAAGGAAGAAATTATTGAAACGATGGATGACCTACGAGCTAACAATGTAAATATCATGACAATTGGTCAATATTTACAGCCAACGAAAAAGCATCTTAAGGTAGTAAAATATTACCATCCAAATGAGTTTGAAGAAATGCGTGAAATTGCCATGTCGAAAGGCTTTAATCATTGTGAAGCAGGTCCTCTCGTCAGGTCCTCGTATCATGCAGACGAACAAGTCAATGAAGCACAAGTTCATCAAGAAGCTTCAAAAGTGATTGAAAAAGAGGCAAACTCGTAAACGATTGGCCCCTTTTATCGAATAGAGGTTACTCCATAAGAGTCAGGCGCCATCCAGCGGTGCCTGGCTCTTTGATGATGGAGTATTAGTATCTACTGACCTATTGCTACTGGAGTTGACCTCTTTTTCGTTCTTTTTGTTACATCGATTCTTGTCCTTCATCTTCTGGAAGTTGCTTTTCTCGGTCTAGTGGATACGGTTCATCTTGCTGCACTTCAAAATCATCTTCGTGTAACTGTTCAAGTTGTGGGAAAATAGGTTCCATATCATTAATTTGTTGTTCTAAAAGTTCATCCACTCGCGGTGTTAAACTGCTAAGACTTCCAAAGCGTTCAATTTGTTCCATCATTTCTGCATTGTCCGTTACATAAACGTCTAAGTACCGTGGAACCATTGACTGTGCCGTTACTTTTACTTGAAGAGCGACATCATCTCTATTTACATCACCGTTAGTTTCATAAGCGACAAGAACGTACTTGTCCGTGACGAGTGTCCCACACTCTTCCACTTGTGGTAGATAAACGGCCATTCGACTTATCGTATCTGCTAATAAATCACGATCTATATAGGAAGCATCGGGTTCACGATGTTCGCGCTGTTCTTGTGCTTTGTTGTGACGAACATAACCGAACTGGGCGTGTTCTGGGTTTTGTACGCGATTTCGTTCAGTATGCAGAATACCTGCACCACCACCACTTGGATTATATTGTGTATGTTTTGCTTGCATATTAGGAGCTTCATTTCCCATCATTGTTTGACAACCTGTAGTAATCAGCATCGAAGAAAGAACACAAGCAGTAATCATTTTCTTTTTCATTAAGACGACCCTCCTTTTTAAACTCGTACGTAGAAGTGCTTTGTTATAACTTAGTTGAAAAATCTCTTTTATAGCTTGAGCGACTGAGTCGAATTTTACTGAATGAAAATTTTGGTTAATTTGAATTAGTGTGACCGTTATTATTGAGCATCGTATAACACGCCCCACAAAACGCTGTATGAAGTTTCACTTTACCCCGTTTAACTAGTACTAAGACTCTTTAACAAACTAATTAGAGTCAAGTGCGGGTAACAACCCGATTGGTTCAACTAACACACAGCACAAAACGCTGTATGAAGTTTCACTTTACCCCGTTTAACTAGCACTAAGACTCTTTAACAAACTAATTAGAGTCAAGTGCGAGTAACAACCCGATTGGTTCAACTAACACACAGCACAAAACGCTGTATGAAGTTTCACTTTATGGTAAAATAAGATGATGAATGAAGTAAAAGAGGTGAAATCTTTATGATTCGGGTACAAGGCGTGAGTTTTGAAGTGATAGAAGATGTTCGAGAGGCTTGGAATGAAGAAGAATTTATGGGACGTTATAGTGACGTTTTAAATAAATATGACTATATTGTAGGAGATTGGGGTTATAGTCAGCTCCGATTAAGAGGTTTCTTTGAAGATAACAATAAAAAGTCAAATTATGATAATAAAATCAGTACACTTTCTGAGTATTTATATGAGTACTGTAACTTCGGTTGTCCTTATTTTGTTTTGAAAAGAGTAAAGGAAGGGCGGAAGAGTTCTTAAGTATGAAGTAAGTACATAAAGAACATGATTCTAGCTGAAGGTTAGATTAAGTATTGTTATTTAAACAATCGATAACACCAATTGTAAACAGTGAGGGAAGTGTTAACCCTCACTGTTTTGTTGATTTTATTTAGTCGTATACGGTGGCTCTTCATTTTTATCAGGATCATCATGTGGCGGATGCGCTCCTGGAAATTGCCGAGGTAAATTTTGGTGTAAAGATTTAAACTCATAGTTGAAATTGCTGTACGATCTCTGCCCCTCATGCCAAGGCGTACTTTTTCCCAATGGATAATCTGAGGGAGACCCATAGGGGCCATCAGGTAAATCTTCTGGGAAAACAAAATTACGTAGCGTCTCGACATTTGAAAAGTCTGTATATGATGCTTCGGTTGGTTGTTCTTTATCTTTCCGCTGTGGGTGTTGTTCATCCATAAAAAAACCACCTCCTATCGGTTAACTTGCCCGATGATGGTGGTTTTTAGCCTCTAAGCAAAAGCTTAAAACAGTTTAGTCTCAATTTATCGGTAAATCATCCTATTTGTCACAAGTAACGAAACTTCTGTCCAGCCGTTTTAGCCTTACCTTTTTGAAAACTCTTTTACATCATTTCTTGTAAGAAAGATCGTAGCTCTTCCGCGTCTTCATCATTAAGCTTGTATACATGCTCTAAATAGCCTGGTTCTTCTAAATCATCTTGTCCAATAATCGCAAAACGATTCGATTGTATATCGAGGACAAGCTGTTTTCCATAATGCTTTGTTGTTTTAATTATTGCTAGATCAAAGCGTTGGTTTTCTCCCATAAAACTTACGTAGCGGGCTTTTGTTGTTTCTTCTTCATCGTACAAAAAAAAGCGTTCAGACATTTTATCACCTCTATGAATTATGCATTTGTAAATGTGGTTTATATTCCAAATGATGGTGTGCTTTAATATATCGTACCGTTTTTGTTTTTGCACGCATCACAATGGAATCGGTTTCAACTAAGTCGCCACCTAAAAAGCGGACACCTTGTAGTAATTCGCCAGAGGATACACCTGTTGCTGCAAAAATGGCATCATCACCACGAACGAGATCATCGAGCGTCAAAATCTGATGTGGGTCTTCTAGCCCCATCTTCTTACAACGGTCAAATTCTTCGTCGTCTTGTGGCTTAAGACGTGCTAGCATGTCGCCGCCGAGTGCTTTTATCGCAGCAGCTGAAATGACACCCTCTGGCGCACCACCAATACCAACAAATAAATCGATCCCTGTATGAGGTAATGCTGTCGCGATAGAAGCTCCCACATCACCATCACCGAATAATTTTACCCGTGCACCTTTTTGACGAACTCTTTCGATTAATTCTACATGACGTTCACGTTCTTGAATGATGACGGTTACATCGTGTATACGCTTATTCGTCATTTTTGCAATAATATCAATCGTTTTTTCAATGGGGTCATCAAGTCGGACGAGCCCTGCAGCTTTTGGACCGACGGCTATTTTTTCCATATACATATCTGGGGCATGAAGAAGTGTTCCTTTATCAGCGACGGCAATAACCGCCATTGCATTTGGATGACCTTTGGCGACAATGTTTGTTCCTTCCAAAGGATCGACGGCAATATCGACTTCAGGTCCGTTACCACTTCCCACTTTTTCACCTATATAAAGCATTGGCGCTTCATCTAATTCACCTTCACCAATAACAACTTCCCCATTGCAATTGACTGAATCAAACATCGCACGCATTGCTGTTGTGGCCGCATCATCTGCTTCATTCTTTTTTCCACGGCCAAGCCATTGTGCTGATGCAAGAGCAGCTGCTTCTGTAACTCGGACGATCTCTAATGCTAGTTCACGATCCAATGTATTCTCCTCCAGTTCGTAGCTCTATATGTTCAATCATGTTTAATCATAACAAAATCATCATTAATAAGGAAACAGTATGAACAAATAAAGTGAAAAATTATTGAAATACGTAGGTTTTTACGGAAATATGTTATACTATTTATTAGAAAAGCATCAGTTGTTACTTCAAGCTTTGCGTAAAGATGTATAGTGATAACTGATACTAACAGCCTAAAAAAAAGAACGTCGGGTGATATAAAATGTATTTTGTAGATCGTGAAAAAATTGAAACTACGCTTAGTCATATTGAGGAATTATTAAATTTGTATCGAAATCAAACAACGTGGGAAAGCGTTATTGAAAAATTGGCGTTAGAAAGAATTGGTCATAATTTGATTGAGTCCATCATTGATGTGGGAAATGCAATGATTGACGGCTTTATTATGCGAGATCCAGGCAGTTACGAAGATATTATAGATATTCTAGAGGACGAAAAAGTAGTTGTACCGAGAATTGCAGAACAGCTAAGAAATGTGATTCGTTTGCGAAAACAACTAGTACAAGCATACGTAACCGTAGATCATCCTATTTTAGTTAACGTTTTAATAGAAAACTTATCTGCTATTGAAGCATTTCCAGAAGCGGTTCGTCATTATCTTGAGTCAGAACTAGGACCAGTATCAGCTTTTTTACCAAAAGAAGAATAATCTTAGTTCTAATCCATGAAGTCATTTGTACAAGCAGGTCGATGTTCAAAAGTTTGTGGTGTGGGATAGAGCGGTACACGGCGTGCTGCTCTTTTTTGCGTTGCCCACATAACGTTTGAAGAACTTCCGTTGTCTTTTTCCTCCTCTTCATTTTCTTCACCATTTTTCACCCTGAAATGTGTTGGTTTTACACATGTGTATATTTTCTGACTATTCGTATAATTTATTATATCAAAAAAATAACATTGACATTATTATGTTTTTTATTTATGATGAATTCATTCTTAAATTTCTAAAAATTAAATCTTATCAAGAGAGACTGAGGGAATAGGCCCAATGACGTCCGGCAACCGCCATTTTGGCATGGTGCTAACTCCTACAGAATACTTTCATTCTGGAAGATAAGGCTACGATATGTTCGTGCTGTTTCTTTCTATGTAGGAGAGAAGCTTTTTTTTATTCATTTTTTGGTAGTTTATTAAAGCGTTAAAACACTGATGGGTGTCGGGATGAATTGTTAGTGGATATTAGGAACATTAACGAAAGACTTTCATATCAAAATGAGAGCCACTCCAGGCATACATCGTAAAAAAACCAAGTTATCAGATGTGTAAATATGGAATTAGGAAAGAAGGTGCTTCTATGATCGAAATAAACAATTTAGTTAAAGAATATAAAACAAAAAAAGGAACGGTCATTGGCGTTGACCAGGTCTCCCTAACAATTGAAAAAGGTGAGATCTTTGGAATTGTGGGGTATAGTGGGGCTGGGAAAAGCTCATTGTTACGTTGTTTGAACTTAATGGAAAGACCGACTTCAGGTGAAATAAAAGTCGATGATGTAAACCTTGTTGAACTTAATAAAAAAGAGTTAAGAGAAGCAAGACAAAAGATTGGGATGATCTTTCAGCATTTTCACCTTGTTAGCTCAAAAACCGTGTTTGAAAATGTCGCATTTGCGCTCAAGGCGGCTAATAAGTCAAAAAGCGAAACCGAAACACGAGTCAATGGGCTGTTAGAGATGGTTGGTCTTGCTGATAAGAAGGACCAATACCCTTCTCAATTAAGTGGAGGGCAAAAGCAAAGGGTTGGAATTGCGCGTGCTCTAGCGAATGAACCTAAAGTTCTTTTATGTGATGAAGCTACATCAGCGCTTGATCCGAAAACAACCAAGTCCATTCTTAATCTCTTAAAAAAGATTAATCAAGAACTAGATTTGACGATCGTATTAATTACACATGAAATGGAAGTTGTAAAAGAAATTTGTGATCGAATGGCCGTTATGCAAAATGGACAAGTCATTGAAGAAGGTTCCGTTTACAATACGTTTGCTCATCCTAAAGAAGAACTGACAAAAGATTTTATTCAAAGTGTTTTACAATTTAACCTTCCAGAAGCTTTAACTAATAGCTGTAATGGAACGATCATTAAGATCCAATTTCATGGAGCGATCGCTGGAGAGTCGATTGTATCAGATGTGCTGCAAAGATTTGCAGTTAAGGGCAATATCTTGCATGGTAAGATCGAATATATAAAAGAAACTCCACTTGGCATTTTTATTATGGAGCTAAATGGAAACGAAAGCGAAGTCGAGAATGCCATTAATTATTTAGTTGAACGTACACAAGGAGTGGAGGTGATTCAATATGGTAGAAGCAGTGATCGCGTTGTTGCCGGAGTTAAATAAAGCATTTCTAGAAACACTTTATATGGTTTCGATTTCATTATCGATTGCCGTTATTGTTGGTCTTCCGCTCGGCATTTTATTATTCGTTACGGATCGTGATTTATTTTTAGAAAACAAAATTTTGAAATCGATCCTTGGAGTAGTTGTTAACTTAATTAGGTCGGTTCCATTTATCATCTTACTTGTCGCTTTGTTACCTTTAACGCAGTTGATCACAGGAACGACGATTGGACCAACAGCAGCATCGGTTTCCTTATCTGTAGCCGCTATACCGTTTTTTGCGAGAATAGTAGAGGCGGCGGTCAGGAAAATTGATAAAGGGGTCATCGAAGCCGCGATTGCTTGTGGAGCAACCCCTTGGATGATTATAAAAGATGTGCTATTACCTGAGTCGAAATCGGGAATCATTCAAGGATTAACGATCACAACGATCAGCCTAATTGGTTACTCAGCCATGGCAGGGATTATTGGCGGTGGTGGAATTGGTGATTTAGCTGTCCGCTTTGGGTATTATCGTTATGACAATAATGTAATGTTTACGACCATTATTATTCTGATTTGTCTTGTACAATTTATCCAATATACGGGTGATTTCATCGCGAAACGAGTAGATAAACGATAAACATTAAATAAGTATTTAACGATTAGCAGTAGCTAAAGTTTAAATAAAATAATAAACAACTAGAGAGGAAGAACCAAATGAACAAATTAAAATTATTCATTTTTGCCATTGTAGCAGTA
The DNA here is from genome assembly GCF_002019605.1 of Alkalihalobacterium alkalinitrilicum. Classification (NCBI taxonomy): domain Bacteria; kingdom Bacillati; phylum Bacillota; class Bacilli; order Caryophanales; family Bacillaceae; genus Alkalihalobacterium; species Alkalihalobacterium alkalinitrilicum. Next base: position 4,357,196 of record NZ_KV917368.1, read on the forward strand.
GGTCTTTTAGCTGCATGTTCAAGTAATTCTGAAGATGCAAGCGCTGAATCTACTAATGGAGGAACAGAGCAAGCTGAGGATAAAGGAAAGCTAACGATTGGAGCAACAGCTGGTCCTTACAGTGATATGGTGACAAAAGCGATCAAACCGATTTTAGAAGAACAAGGTTACACGATTGAAGTAAGAGAATTTAGTGATTATGTACAACCTAACTTGGCCCTTGGAAATGGTTCGATTGATGCGAACGTATTCCAACATATCATTTACATGAATTCGTTTGCTGAAGGGAATAATTTAGAGTTATCAGATGTTATCGCTATCCCTACTGCACCAATGGGGATTTACTCTAAGCAGTTTGACACTCTTGAAAACATTGAAGAAGGCGCAGAAATTGCAATTCCTAATGACCCTACGAATTTAGCAAGAGCATTATTGATTTTGGAGAGAGAAGGGTTAATTACAATTAGTGAAGATGTCGACCCATTAACCATGTCCGAAAAAGATGTAAAGGATAATTACAAAAATCTTCAATTCAGACCAATTGAAGCTGCGCAATTACCAAGAACACTTGATAGTGTCGCTTTAGCTGCTGTCCCTGGTAACTTTGCGCTTGCAGCGAATATGGAACTTCTCGATGCCCTTAAATTGGAAACTTTGTTTGAAGATTATCAAAACCGTGTCGTTGTGAACACGAGTGACTTAGATGAACAGTTTGTCAAAGATATTCAAGCAGCTGTGGAGTCAGTTGAATTTGAACAAGTCATTGACGCTGAGTTCCAAGGATTCGGAAAACCAGAGTGGATGGAAAATAAATAATTTCATTAATGAAGCCTAGGTTACCGATTGGTGGCCTAGGTCTTTTTATTTTAAGACTTCCTGATGTGGTAGGCTAAAATATTTCAAAAATGGTACATACGAAAAACCTAATGTTAATAATCTTGTAGGGAAGGCCATTTGCTGTTATTTTCTAAACATTTTAGTTTAATAAATTTACTTACTTCCTGAAATCGATTACAATATTAAGGAAGGTGGTGGATAGGATGGATAAAAAAACCTCCTCAACTCGCGAGCAAATTTTACAATTGTTAAAAAAACATAAAAGCTTGACGGTTGCTCATTTAGCCAGTTCTCTTGGTATTACAGAAATGGCCGTCAGAAGGCATTTAAGTACGTTAGAAAGAGATCAAATGGTTGAAACGAAAATAGTGAGGCAAGCTATGGGGAGGCCATCGACACTCTATTCATTATCAAAAGAAGGCGAAGAAGTTTTTCCACGTAATTATGCAGCACTTACATTAGGATTTTTGAAAGATATTGAAAAGTTAAATGGTAAGCAAATGATTGATGATTTGTTTGAATTACGACGGCAACGTATGAAAGAAGAGTTAGAAGTGCGGTTTAAAGGAAAAAGCTTTGATGAACGAATTCAAGAATTAGCAAATTTGCAAACAAAGAACGGTTATATGGTGGAGTGGGAGAAAACAGATGACGGTATCATTCATTTTAAAGAATACAACTGCCCTATTTCTCAAATTGCAGAAGAGTTTCCTGTCGCTTGCGCTTGTGAACAGTCTCTATTTCAAGACTTATTAGAAACAGAGGAAATCGAATGTGAAACGTGTATGGCAATTAATGAAACACCACATTGTTATTATAAAATTAAACCTCCTGTCAATGAGGAATAATCGAAGAAGTATGGCATAAAGCTGTGCTTCTTTTTTTATATTCTTTATAATATAAAGTAAATATATGGTGTAAGATACCATAACTAAAAGGAGAGTTAAATGAAAAGGTATAAAGGTTTCTTAATTGATTTAGACGGAACGGTATATAAAGGAAAGGAAAGAATTGAAGAAGCAGTGGATTGGATTAACGAAATTCATCATTCAGGAGTCCCTTACTTATTTGTGACAAATAACTCATCGAAGACACCAGCACAAGTGTCAGAAACGTTAAATCAGATGGGAATACCGTGCACGCAGGATCATGTTTTTACGACGAGTCAAGCAACAGCCAATTACATTGCAGATAAAAATGAGAACGCGAAAGTATTTATGACGGGAGAAATCGGGTTGGAATCAGCATTAAAAGCAAAAGGCCTGCAAATAGTCGAAGAGGATGCAGAGGTGGTCGTGATGGGAATTGATCGACACATTACATATGAAAAGTTCGCGAAAGCATGTCTTTTTGTTCGGAATGGTGCTATGTTTGTATCAACAAATGGAGACAAAGCAATACCGACGGAACGAGGATTAATGCCTGGAAACGGCTCACTAACTTCAGTTGTTTCAGTTTCGACAGGGGTGACACCAACTTTTATAGGAAAGCCAGAGTCCATCATTATTGAGCAGGCATTACAACAGCTAGGTACTAGAAAAGAAGAGACCTTAATGGTTGGTGATAATTACGATACAGACATTATGGCGGGAATTCGTGCTGGCATTGATACGCTTATCGTCCACACGGGAGTAACGTCAAAAGAAGATTTACAACAAGTCGAACACCAACCAACATATTCGCTTTCTTCGTTGACGGAGTATGTGTTTTTGGAGGAATAATTTTATTGTCCCGTATCAATTGCTATCACAACTAAAGTGAACATAGACGGTGCAACGTCCTGTGGCACCGTCTGTGTAACCCTAGCGTGTAGGCTATAACAAAATATCAGTGGGGGAAGAGGAAAACCCCATGGATGAAGTTTCACTTAATTGTCCAAAATGGCCATGGTTTAGTACAGAAGAAAAAAATGCGATAAATTTCGTTCTTTTTTTATTATTAGACACTAACATTACTCACAATTGGCTGCCCGGTGAGCTAATCGACTTGATGCTGCTGCAGCTATCGCGCCAACAATGTCATCTAAAAACGTATGACACTCTTTTGACTCTTTATCATTCAACTTTTCAAGTATGCCAGGCTTTTGCTTGTCGATATAGCCGTAATTTGTAAAACCAATGGATCCATATACATTAACAATAGATAAAGCAATGATCTCATCTACTCCGTATAAGCCCTCATCTTCTTGAATAATACTTAATAATGGTTCTTCAATTAGGCCTTGTTCTGCCAATTTGTCTAACTGTATTCCCGTTATGATCGCATTTTGTACTTCTCGTTTCGATAGCACTCGATCAACATTGAGTTTACATTCTTCGATATCTAGATTAGGATGGTATTTCACTTGTAAAAAGTAAACCAAATCAGCAATATCATCAAGCGTAACTCCGCGTTCTTCTAACGCTTTTCTTGCGACTTGCTCGAGGTTATACTCTTCTTTCATTCTCATCACCTCAATTAAAATTTCCAGCACTAGTTGTCCATCTTATTTGGATTTGTACAAACTCAGTTGGTGTTAACAAATGACTCGTATATTCTTTATTGTATGTTGTTCCAGTAAAAACATACTTGTCATACTCGTAACAGGCTTAATGTGTTGTTACACTTTTTTAAATTTGGGTCATAGACTATATTATGAAGTTGGCTGACGAGGAGTGAATCAACATGTTTGAACGCAATATCTACGACCATTATCAGCTGTACTGTGAAGAGCGGTTTATGTTAGGGGACTATGAAGGGTTTATGGCGAATCAAGACTATTATGTGTTCGTTCCGATAGACCGTACTGCAGGTCAATCAATACAAGATATGATGCTAATGACTGAACATTTAAAGACAACTGGTGAACGAGTCGTTGCTGAAGTGTTTCCGACCGTTCAAAAACAATCGGTGGCATTAATTGACGGTGTTGACGGGTATTTACTTAAACTGCCTAATAGATCTGAAGAATGGAGAGGGGAAGAGGAAGAGAGTCTTGGCCACGCCCTTGCTTTTTTTCATTATAAAGGCGCGAATATTCAATCGGGGCGACATTCCACGTCAAACTACTTTGGGCAATGGAAATTCATTTGGGAGAAACGGTTAACACAATTAGAGCAATGGTATCAAAAAATGTTACAACAGCTTCCACAAACAGAAATTGATGATGCTTTCATTATGAGTTTTCCCTATTATATGGGGCTCACTGAAAATGCGATTCAGTATGTAGCAGATAGTGATATTGATGAACCGTATCGAGCGAATGAACAATCTGTCATTTGTCATCATTGTTTTATGGAAAATACGTGGGTTAGTTCTCCAGGAGTGTCGAAATCGTTAGTTAAACTTCCTACGGACTTTATTATCGATCACCCGAGTCGCGATGTTGCAGAGCTCATTCGCCATGAATTTTATAGTGAAGATTATTCGGAAGAAAAGATTGTTTCTTTTATTTATGACTATGAAAGTGTAAAGCCGCTAACGGCTTATGCCTGGAGAATGGTATATGCTAGGCTATTGTTTCCATTAAAGTACTTTGAGACGCTAGAAAATTATTACGGCACGCAATTAAGAAATGAACGGTTATTTTATGGAGAACAATTTCTAGATTTATTAGATCAAGAACAGAGAAATCAGACATTTCTATCACATTTTCATGAATTAGTCGGAAATAGCGAAATGATTATTGGTGTTCCAAAGGTTGATTGGCTTCAAGAGATATGAGATGATCATATTAAAAAAAGGTAGGAATTACTATATGAAGCCATATGTTTTTGTTACGAGAAAAATGCCAGAACACTTACTATCAGACCTTTACGAAATAGCCGAAGTGGGTATGTGGGAACATGAGGATATTCCTGTCCCATCTGAAGTCTTACAAAAAGAATTAGAACGAGCGGACGCATTATTTTCGCTAGTTTCTGATCCACTTCGTTCACAACAATTAGCTAAGTGTCCTAAGTTAAAAGTGATTGCCAATATGGCAGTAGGCTATGACAATATCGATGTGGAACATGCGACGAATAAAGGCATTGTCGTTTGCCATACACCAGATGTATTAACCGATACAACGGCAGATTTAACGTTTGCATTATTATTAGCAACAGCAAGAAAAATTCCTGAAGCAACGGATTATATTAAAAATGACCAATGGCAACAGTGGAGCCCTTATTTGCTAGCTGGCACAGATGTACACCATAAAACGATTGGAATTGTTGGAATGGGACGCATTGGCGAAGCAGTTGCAAAAAGAGCTAAAGGGTTTGATATGGAAATTTTGTATCACAACCGCTCAAGAAAAATGGAAACGGAACAGCAACTGGGTGCAAAGTATTGTTCGTTTGAAGAATTGCTACAGCAGTCTGATTATGTTGTTTGCTTAGCCCCGTTTACCCCTGTAACGAAAGAATTATTTGATCAACAAGCTTTTCAACAAATGAAGAACTCGGCTATATTCATCAATGCTTCAAGAGGTGGTTTAGTGAATGAAGCAGCTTTACAAGAAGCGCTCGAAAAGGGTGTCATTCAAGCAGCAGGCCTCGATGTGTTTGCTGAAGAGCCAGTTAGAGCTAACCATCCACTCGTTCAGCTTCCTAATGTGGTCGCAATTCCGCATATCGGAAGTGCAACTGTAGAGACGCGAGATGCGATGGTGAAGATGACGGTTGAAAACATCAAAAAAGTCTTAGAAGGTAAACCACCACTGGCGGCTGTTAATTTTAAAGAATTAGGAGTTTAGAATGCGCCATGCCATTGAATGTTGTTTTATCAATCGGTTAAACGCGAGCGAGGAATTGTTTTCACAGCTTGAAAAAAGAAAGGACATTTCCGTTCAAACGTTTAGTTGCATTGGAAACTGCCATCACTGTGCAACGCATTCCCACTGTATTCTAAATGGTGAGCGTATAGAAGCAGAGACTCCAGAGCTTTTATACGAAAAAATAATTCAAAAGGTAAAATGAGGTAAAAAGGATGATTCTAAAGAGTCATCCTTTTTTTTGTAAAAAAAGCGATCGCCACAGAGGTTGAGTGAAATCTCACTACGAAGAAAACGGATATAATAACCATGAAAATCGAGGAGAAACGAGTAAGGTTACGTAAAAATCATATTGTTCACGAATTTTCTATAATGGAATCAAGCACAATGTGTTAGAATTATTATAATTGAAAAACAATTCAAATAACCCCTTGTAAATTAAGTGTGGTAGAATTATAATGTCCTTTATAGATATACATTTGTTTATTCAGGATACACATATAAATAGACAAAAAGAATGTAACAACTCATGTGAGGAGTGGAGAATGTGAACGGAATTTCGATCGGCTTGCTTGGATTAGGAACGGTTGGGACGGGTGTTATTAAAATTATTGAAGGACACCAAGAAGAGTTAATGCACAAAGTTGGATGTCCAGTGACAGTCGGAAAAGTGCTTGTTCGATCTCTTGAAAAGAAACGTAATGTACAAATAGATGAAAACAAACTTACAGAGAATCCAGAGGATATTATTGATAACCCGAATGTCGATATTGTCATTGAAGTCATGGGGGGAGTAAAAGAAGCTAAATCTTATATCGTCCGGGCGTTGCAAAATAAAAAACACGTCGTGACAGCCAATAAAGATTTAATGGCATTATATGGTGCTGAGTTACTTCAAATTGCGCAAGATAATGGCTGTGACTTGTACTATGAAGCAAGTGTCGCAGGGGGAATTCCAATCATTCGTAGTTTATCAGAAGGGTTAGCCTCTGATCGAATTACAAAAATGATGGGGATCGTCAATGGAACGACAAACTTTATTTTAACGAAAATGAGTAAGCAAGGAAGTTCTTATGAAGACGTATTAAAAGAAGCTCAAGAATTGGGTTTTGCCGAGAGTGATCCAACTTCAGATGTTGAAGGGCTTGATGCAGCTAGAAAAATGTCTATTTTAGCGACATTAGGTTTTTCTATGAATGTTGGGTTAGAAGATGTTGTCGTCCGCGGAATTACGACAGTAACCCAAGATGATCTTCATTATTGTGATCACCTTGGGTATACGATGAAACTAATCGGTTTAGCGCAACGAAATGAAGGTCGAGTAGAAGTGAGTGTTCAACCAACCTTATTACCGAGCGAGCACCCACTAGCGTCTGTAAACGATGAGTATAATGCGGTATACGTCTATGGTGAAGCGGTTGGAGAAACGATGTTCTATGGCCCAGGGGCGGGTTCTTTACCGACAGCAACAGCAATTGTGTCCGATCTTGTTACGGTCATGAAAAATATGCGTCTTGGAGTAACTGGACGTCATATTACCACACCTCTTTATCATAAAGAGTTAAAATCGGATGAGGAAATTCAGTCTAAATATTTCTTGCGTTTACATGTTGTTGATAAGGCAGGTACATTCTCGGCGATTACTTCCTTGTTTGCAGAACACGGTGTAAGCTTTGAGAAGTTATTACAGTTACCGATTAAAGGATCGAATTTATCCGAAATTATTATTATTACGCATACGACAAGTAAAAGAACATATGAAGAAATTTATCAAGCATTAGATCAGCTAGATGTTGTTCATTCTGTTCAAAGTAGTTACCGTGTCGAGGGAGGAGAATAAGTCATGAGTCAGTGGAAAGGTTTATTAGAAGAATACAAACAATTTTTGCCTGTTAATGAGAATACACCAATGCTTTCGTTAAGAGAAGGAAATACGCCACTCATTCCATTAGAAAACTTGTCAAAAGAATGGGGAGTTGACGTTTATGTAAAAGTAGAAGGAGCGAATCCAACAGGATCGTTCAAAGACCGCGGAATGGTGATGGCGGTTGCAAAAGCTAAGGAAGAAGGTAGTAAGACGATCATTTGTGCTTCAACTGGTAATACTTCTGCCGCGGCAGCAGCGTACGGAGCTCGTGCAGGTCTCCGTTGCATCGTCGTTATACCAGAAGGGAAGATCGCTCTCGGGAAACTGGCGCAAGCCGTTATGTACGGTGCAGAAGTTCTAGAAATTAAAGGAAACTTTGATAATGCTTTAGATATCGTTCGTAAAATTAGTGAACAAGAACCGATCACACTCGTTAACTCAGTGAACCCTTACCGCATCGAAGGGCAAAAAACAGCCGCATTTGAAATTTGCGATGCGCTCGGGCAGGCTCCAGATGTGTTAGCCATTCCAGTTGGAAATGCAGGTAACATTACAGCGTATTGGAAAGGTTTTAAAGAATATAACGAAGCTAAGCAAACAGGATTACCACAAATGCGTGGGTTCCAAGCATGGGGATCAGCAGCGATTGTTCGTAACGAAGTTATTGAAAGTCCAGAGACAATTGCGACAGCCATTCGAATTGGAAATCCAGCAAGTTGGAAGCAAGCAGTAGCTGCACGTGACGAGTCCAATGGTCATATCGACTCGGTAACGGATGAAGAAATTTTAGCAGCATATCAATTATTAGCTAGCCGTGAAGGTGTATTTGCAGAGCCTGCTTCATGTGCATCAATTGCAGGGCTAATAAAACAAATCAATACAGGTGAGATCAAAAAAGGTGCAAAAGTTGTTTGTGTTCTTACAGGGAACGGCTTAAAGGATCCAACGACAGCAATGGATACAGTTGAAGTGAAACCAATTGTGTTACCAAATAGTGAGGAAGCCTTTATGCAACATATTAAGGGCGGTGTACATCAATGAGTTTAGAAAAAATGCTTATCACGGTACCTGCGAGCTCTGCGAATTTAGGTCCAGGTTTCGATTCGATTGGCATTGCCGTTAATCGCTATTTAACGTTAAAAGTACAGCCGAGCGAAAAGTGGTATTTTCATTCGAATTCAGCCGAGCTAAAAGGGGTACCAGAAGGCAAAGAAAACCTCATATATGAAGTAGCAGAACATATCGCGCACGAGCTTGGTGGTGACCTTTCACCGTGTAATGTGGAAATGATTAGTGATATCCCGCTTGCTAGAGGTTTAGGAAGTAGTGCAGCTGCAATAGTCGCAGGAATTGAATTAGCGAATCAATTGTTAAAAGCTGAATTGACAGTGGATCAAAAAGTTAGATTTGCTAGCCTGTGGGAAGGGCATCCTGATAATGTCGCCCCATCGATTTATGGAGGCCTAATAGTCGGTAGTCATAGCGAGGAACGTACAGATGTTGTTTATTGTGGCGTGCCTGAAATTGATCTCGTGATGCTCGTACCCGATAAAGAATTATTAACGAAAAAAGCAAGAAGTATTTTACCCGAACAACTTCCTTTTAAAGAGGCCATTAGAGGCAGTGGACTTGCGAATGTATTAGTGGCTGCGATTATACAGGGAAATTGGCAGTTAGCAGGGGAAATGATGACTCGTGATCTTTTCCACCACCCGTATCGTTTACCACTTGTTGACGGATTAGAAGATGTAATGAAGTCCATACGTGAGCTTGGTGGATATGGTGCGGCATTAAGTGGTGCAGGGCCAGCGATCATTTGCTTTACAGAAAAAAATTCAGGCGATCAATTGCGCTTGAAATTGTCAGAGGAGTATCCTAGTTTTTCCGTTGAGCTCGTTGAACCAGCCACTGAAGGGATAAAAGTCGAACTTTTTCATTCAATTACTGAGAAATAAATGATTAAATACGCTTGAAGCTTTACGTGAAGCAAAATCCAATCTAATAAAAAAATCGCATTGGAAGTTGAGATCCCAATGCGATTTTTTACTGTTCATCACTTTATCCCGTTCACCAGTGTGTTACCTGGAGCGGGGAGCTTTTTGAAATGATTAGAATACTTGCTCGATTTCCTTTACGCCAGGAACTTCTTCAAGCAGAGCACGCTCAATACCAGCTTTTAACGTAATCGTTGAACTTGGACAAGATCCGCAAGCTCCTAATAGACGAACTTTTACAACACCTTCGTCGTCGATATCTACAAACTCAACATCTCCACCATCACGGAGAAGGAATGGACGAAGCTTATCTAATACTTCTTCAACTTGTGAACGCATTTCTTCACTAGCCATTTATAACAACTCCTTTCTTTCCTCAATTATAATATCCATTCACTAAAAAATCTATGATTGTGCACTGAGAATTACGATTTCCAATTAAAATATTCAGAAATACGGTATATCGATTGGCATTTATTATTATACAGTGTATGATCAACTTAATAAAATGTTGAGGGGCGATAGACTTGAGTACGGTCACGATTAGTATTTACGGAGCAGAAGTGAAATGTGCAAGTTGTGTCAACTTACCAACTTCATTAGAAACGAAGGAATGGTTAGAGGCTGCACTTTCCCGCAAATATCCTAACGCTCCGTTACAATTTCGATACATAGATATAGAACAAGAAGTAGAAGAGGCTGACGAGAAGTATGTTGATGCGATCAATAATGAAGAATACTTCTACCCGTTAATCGTCATAGACGATGAAGTTGTTGCAGAAGGTAATCCAAAGCTAAAAGCGATCTGTGAGAAAATTGAAAAAATGCTACGTTAGGATTACTTTTTTGAAAAGTGTAGAGGGTAGGTTAGATGAATATTAATAATTTAGGTCGTAATCAAGTGAAAACGTCTAAATGAACAATTTAAAGAGAGAAAAGGAATTGCAGCGTATATGCAATTCCTTTTGACGTTTTCTAAGCATCAACCTGAATGATATTTATACATCCAGAGGACTCCACTTTTGAGGACACGTGGTACACGACCGAGTAAAGTTCGCTCTCCCATTAGTCCGAAACCGTGTTTCTTACCAAGTGATCCTAGAACACCTTTAAGTTTAATTTTTGGTAGCGTATCTGGAATTGTTTCATTGTTCCAGCGTTTTTTCAACACCATAACGATTTGTTCCCCTTGACCTTCAGCGAGTTGTGCGCTTGGTGCGTGTGGTAAGCTTGCACAGTCACCAACAACAAAGACGTTTTCATCATTTGGCAAATGATGATGAGATGTTAATTTCACACGACCTTGGTCATCTTTTTCCACGTCTAAATTTCTTACTACTTCAACAGGCTGAATTCCAGCTGTCCAAATGATCGCATCACAGTGAATCGGTTCGTTATGATTATACAATGTATTTTCTTCAACGCCAGTAATGTTTGACTTATTATAAACTTCAACACCATGATCCTCAAACCAATTTTGCACATAAGCGCTTAAGCGTTGAGGAAACATTGATAGAACAATTTCACCACGGTCAAACAGTTTAATGGTTAAATCTGGGCGGCTTTCTCGTAGTTCACTTGCAACTTCAACACCACTTAATCCTGCTCCAACAATGGACACGACTGCATTTGGATGAAGGTTGCTAATCGTTTCATATGTTTTTCTTGTTGCTTCCATACTTTGGATGCTTAACGTATGCTCGGGTGCACCTGGTACATTATGATACTTATCCTCGCAACCTAAGCCGATAATAAGCGTGTCATATGAAAAAGCATCTTCATCTTTTAAATATATTAATTTATTTTCTAAATCAAGATTTTCAACATTGGCATATTTAACTGTTAAACGAGGGTCTTCTGGGAAGTGAACACGTATATGGTGATCGGACTCAGTGCCAGCAGCGAGTGCATAGTATTCTGTTTTTAAGCAATGATAAGGCATTCTATCTATTAGCGTAACTTCAATATTGTTAGGTAGGTCATTAGTGAGTAAGCGTTGCGAAATTCGCATACCACCATACCCGCCTCCTAAGACTACGAGTTTATGCATGTGATGATTTCCCCTTTTTTCTAATATTGCCTCTAAACAAATGGTAATTAACTCCATCATTTGCTTAACTAATTTAGTCTTCGGTTGTCTGTCGGCAAACATGACAAGGCCGTATAAAAATTGACTATTTAATAGATGACTCCAGTGTTTTACAGATGTCGTGGAAGCAATTTCGTTTAATATGATTGCATTTGTTAATAAGTTTTCCCAATATGTAAGTATAGTTTGCTCAGATTGTAGGGAATGAACCCACATTTTTAACGATAATTCAGGATTATCGTTATAATCAGCTAATAACTCCGCAATGACTTTTTCAATCTTATATAAAAGTGACCGTTGATAAAAGGAAGGCTTATTGATCAACTGATCAACAGCTACCAAGCGTTCTTCAATTAAAGATTGTAAGATCGACTCTTTTGTAGGGAAGTAATTAAAAAATGTTCCTTTAGCCACTTCCGCAGCTTCGGTAATTTCTTTTACGGTTGTCGCATCAAAGCCGTTCTTACGAAAAAGACCAATTGCAGCGCGTACAATCCGTTCTTTGGTTCGTTCTTTTTTATTTTTTTCCATTGCAGTACTCCTTAAAAGTGACCGTGGTCAGTTTGAATTATAACAATTTCATGTCTAAATAACAACAAATTTGTGAAAAAAATTTTAGAAGACATAATGTGAGAATATTTGAGTATTTTCTTTGCAAACGTGTTAAAATTGATTTTATAATATAGCTGTTTTCGTAAATGTTGGTGTTTATTCCGTTCAATTGGTGCTAAGAATAAATAAATGTTTATCATAAAGGGATAGAAAAATGGCAGAGTGAGAAATAGAGGTGACCATCGTGATTAAACCGATTGTAGAATTTTGCCTGAGTAATCTAGCAAGTGGAAGTCAAAAGGCAAAAGAAGAATTAGAAAGAGATCCTAATTTAGATGTGATTGAATATGGGTGTCTAGGACATTGTGGGCAATGTGCAGTATCACATTTTGCTCTAGTAAATGGAGAATTTGTATACGGGGATTCAACAGATAAATTAGTACAAAACATCTATGTATATATTGAAGAAAATCCAATGTTTTAAAAATATGCCAGCTCTCTTTTCGAGGAGCAGGCTTATTTTATTATGACAATATGAAAGTAGTTCCATACTTGAAAAAAAGGAGTTTTTTTGATGGATGTAATTCCTTTTGAAAATACATGGCCGTATGAAAAAATCATGAATGATATTTATTTAAGTGAGTGTCCTTATTGTGAAGCAGAAAATGTGCTCATTCATTTAAAAGCAAGAGATTTGCAAAGAGCAAAAGAAAGCATTAAGACAATTGTCGTAATGCCTTGCTGTAATCATAAAATGACGATCTTAGAAGCCGATGATGACTATTTTTGGACGGATGAGAAGTTAAGAAAGTGAGGAAGGTATATGAAATTTACAAAAATGCATGGTCTTGGGAATAGCTATATTTACGTTGATTTGTTTCAAGAAGTCCTTAAAGAGGAAGAATTGCCACAATTAGCAATCGAAGTTGCTGATAAAAATAAAGGAATTGGTTCGGATGGAATGATTCTCGTTTGTCCGTCTGAAGTAGCTCCAGTTAAGATGCGCGTGTTCAATAATGATGGATCTGAAGCCAAAAATTGTGGAAATGGTCTGCGATGTGTGGCTAAATTTGCTTATGAACATGGATATGTAAAAGAACCAACGTTTCAAATCGAAACACTTGGTGGTTTAGTCGAAGCAACGGTTCATGTTTCAGATAACCAAGTAAAAGAAGTAACGGTTAATATGGGACAACCTAGACTCCAGCGAAAAGACTTACCGATGACTGGAAACCCTGAGGAGCAAGTGATTGCCGAACCGCTTGAGCGCAATGGATATTCACTTGAAATGACAGCTGTATCGATGGGGAACCCGCATGCTGTATTTTTTGTAGATCAAATTGATGAGGCACCTGTAGAAACATTAGGTCCTGTATTAGAAAAAGATGAAATTTTTCCAGAATGGGTTAATGTGGAGTTTGTAGAAGCAGTTAATGCGGATGAATTACATTTTCGTGTGTGGGAAAGAGGCTCAGGAATTACGCAAGCATGTGGAACGGGTGCATGTGCTGCAGTTGTCGCCGCTGTATTAAATGAGAAAGTGGAGAAGGGGAAAGAGATTATAGTTCACCTGCTCGGGGGCGATTTAAAAATCACATGGACTGTTGATGGCGATGTGCTGATGACAGGCGCAGCAGAAACGGTTTGTACAGGAGAATATTTTCGAAAATAAGCAGAGCTTAACAAAATAAAGGAACTTAAGTCCTTTTAAATCATGAAAAGTCGCATAGGAGATAAATTCCCATGCGACTTTTGTGATGTAGAACGCTAAGTGTATTTCAAGCGGACTTCCGTCTGCCAGAACATTTGCTTGTCGGAGCTAGCAGGGGACTTTCGCTTTTCTATGTCTAGCTGTAGTCCCCAGCTCCTCGAGGTCAAATAACCTGTCAGGATAAAAGTCAAAAAGCGGACTTTTACCTGCCAGAACATTTGCTTGTCGGAGCTAGCAGGGGACTTTCGCTTTTCTATGTCTAGCTGTAGTCCCCAGCTCCTCGAGGTCAAATAACCTGTCAGGATAAAAGTCAAAAAGCGACTTGTGTCTGCCCGAACATTTGCTTGTCGGGGCTAAGCAAGTGCCTTCCGCTTTTCTTTTAATTAATATTCTTTTATGATGTTATAGAAAGTGTCTCTCTCGACAGGTGTTCTTCCTGCTGTTTTGATAAGGTGAATTAATTCATCACGAGTAATTCCTGCTGATGTTAACGCTCCAACGGAGTGCGAGATGCGTTCTTCGATTAAAGTACCGTGGATATCATCGGAACCGAATGTTAGCGCCATTTGTGTTAGTTGAACGCCGATATTAATCCAATACGCTTTAATATGATCGAAGTTGTCCAACATCAGTCGGCTAATCGCTACAGTTCTCATATCATCAAAAGCAGAAGTACGACGTTTTAATCCTGCATTAATGGATTTCGGTTGCATCGCAAGTGGAATAAAGACCATATAACCATTCGTACGGTCTTGTAATTGACGCAAACGATCCATATGAATTAAACGTTCTTCCTTTGACTCAATTGAACCGTATAGCATAGTTGCGTGTGTCTTTAATCCAAGACCATGAGCAATTTCATGCGCTTCTAACCATTGGTCAGTAGAGGCTTTATCAGGACTCATTTTTTCACGATAGCGTTCTGTTAAAATTTCAGCGCCACCACCTGGCAATGTATCTAATCCAGCTTTAATTAATTCTTCAAGCACTTCTTTCATTGAAATGCCAGCAATTCTTGAGAAAAATTCAATCTCCGCACCTGTGTAGGCCTTAACCGTTGCTTGTGGATAATGTTTCTTTAACGTACGAATCGTATCCAAATAGTAATCAAACGGTACTTCATGATTATGACCACCAACAATGTGGAATTCACGAATATTATTGTTCCAGCGATCACTAACATATTTTAGCAATGCTTCCTCATCCATTGTATATGCGCCTTCTTCACCTGGCTTACGTTTAAAGCCACAGAAGCTACAGCTTGCTTCACAGACGTTTGTTGGGTTAATATACATATTTTCAATAAAGTAAACATTTTTTCCGTTCTTTCTATAATTTACGTCATTTGCAAATTGTGCAACAGACAATAAATCTGGTGTGTCGTATAAATAGAGACCATCTTCAATTGAGAGACGTTCACCATTTTGTATTTTGTTTGCAATCTCTTGCATCCGTTTATCAAGAGTCAGCGTAGACATTACATTACCTCTTTTCATTTCAATTATTTTAACGAGTTAAATATGGATACAAAATCAAAAAAATTAGTTACGTTCAAGGTGTAGACAATATCACTGAGATATAATGAATTCGTTATTTTACATATTTATTGTACCACCGAAATCATTAACGCCCAAGTGTAGTGAATATCTTATCTACCACGGTTATTAAAAATAAGTCGTTGTTCATGTGTAAACAAATGTTCTTCTATTATACTATCAGAAAAAAACAAAAAAAATAAAGTGAGAAGAATTGTAAATACTAGATTTGTGGTTTAGCAATTTACGGAAATGGGAAAACTAATAGTATCGTAGTAAAAAACTGTAATTTTCTTAAAATATTCACAAAAAGAGCGGTTGATTAGCTATTTTATTTTTGTAAAGAATGGGAGTTTTTGATAAAATAAAATATAAGGTCGTCCATTTAAAAAAGAGAACAGGGATCTTTGTCCATTAGGCGACGGTTGGGGGTGAGTGGTTTGGAGAGAATATGTTGTGAAGAATGCCTTTCGAAAATTGAAGTATTAAGAGAAAAAATGGTTTCAACAGCACTATTATATGGATTTAACCACCCACTTGTATTAGAATACAGCCAGAAACTAGATGAAAAACATAACGAAATATTAAGTAAGCAAAAAAAAGAGTTTTTTTTGTTAGGACAGTAAAGAAAACGTCCTTCCTTGAGAACAATATGTATAGGTAGTAAAATAAGATGTAGTAGAGGAGGGAATTTCAATGATAACAATTACTGAGTCAGCAATTGCCCGTATTAAAGAAATGTTAAATGAAGAAGAAGAGCAAGGTTTGAAGCTTAGGATCGGTGTTAAAGGTGGCGGTTGTAGCGGTCTTTCATACGGCATGGGCTTTGATAAAGAAGTGCAAGAGGGCGATCAGAAGTTAGATTATGACGGTCTAGAAGTTTTGGTCGATCAGGAAAGTGCACCTGTATTAAATGGTGTTGTGATTGATTTCAAACAAAATATGATGGGCGGAGGATTTACCATTGAAAATCCAAATGCCATCGCATCATGTGGCTGTGGCTCTTCGTTTAGAACAGCTGAAAATGCTGGAAAACCTGAAGATTGTTAATCAGAAACTGATCGTTTATTTTATCTAAAATTAAGCAAAAATATTACGATTTATAGTAAAATAAGCTATTTTGTCTACGCTCATATATTTTTGTGTAAAGACATGTTAAGCACTTTCTAACGTATTTTTGATATGTTACGAAGTGCTTTTTCTTATGTTTGAAAATGAGAGAGCTATAGAGACCTAAAGTATATTTAATGATTACAAAGTATTTTGTGTGATTCAAAGTTTTGGGCTTTTTTGAATTTGTAGTTGTTATTTCCTCATTTAAGTGGTGTATTAAAGGTTTTTTTTTCATATTTAGTACTTTCGCCTATTTTTATTGAACTAACGAGCACTCTCTTTAGCTAGCAAATTCTAATAATACTCGGAATAGTCATTACTCTATACGCACTAATATTTGATGCATAAAGTATAGTAATGATGAAAGTAAAGGTCATCAAAAGGAGAAGGGGGAAGGTAAATGAGTTATTATAAATCACCATCACATAACGTTTGTGGGTGTCATAATCCAATTAAGCCTCTACGTCCTCATCATGATACTCATAGACCAAAACACAAGGAAGAAAAGAAGACCTGTGGTTGTTTTTGTGAACGCTTTATAGGAGAAACTCCAGTTGAATTTCAAAGCTTAGTGATTAATGGAAGAGCATTTAGAGTCAATTCTGATGATCCAGTTCACCCTGATTTTCCAGTAGTAGCTACGATTACTCTAACGAATATAAATAAAAAAACGTGTTGTGCAACTGTTAGAGTTACGTATGTTCCTGAAGCAGAAAAAAGTCCGCAAACATATCGAGATATTGCATGTCATCAGCTCGGACCGTATATTGAATAAGGTGTTACGATTATTAGCTATAGTAATGACACATTAGAAAGAATAAAAGGGATAGGCTAGTGTAGTCCCTAATCTATCCCATAATTATTTAGCACACATCACTAAACTTAGCTGCTGTAAAAACACGTGAATCGACCTTGATCGGGACTTGAGGGTCACAAATGTCTTTGGGGATTGGACCTAGGTCAACGGTTAAGTAATAGCGGTTTAGTCCACAGCATGGGTTTTGGTCAACCCAATGAAAATGAGTTGTCGTCGTACTGGCTCCTGGTGTTAAAGAAAGTGTCGTGACTTGAAATCCAGGGGAGCAGGTGGCTGCATCCTCCCATTCATCTTTAGGACAACTTGTTAATGTAGCTGTTGATGGAGAAGAGGTGTCTGTTGTCTCAAAAATAATTTGAGGGGTTTCATCATCACAGATTCTCCAAATTCGGAACGTGACAGGTACTCCAAAAAGCCCAGTACTCGTTGACCCCAAATCAGAGAAACATGCACTGATGGATAGGAGTTCGGGTACTTTCCATTCAACTGTAGCATGGAGCAGCACTTTATCTTTTTTCTCATCGGTACAAATTTCTACTTTAGCAATTGGATTAGCAGGAGTGGGACAATTTACAGCTGGGATCGTACGGCTTGTATTTTGATCTTTATCAAAATCAGTAAATAAGGTTTTATCATCTTTCTTTTTGGCATGGGGAGTTTTTTTACAATGAGATTTTGATTTGTGATTTTTCTCAAAATAAAATGAATTCAATTAAAACACCTCTATCTAGTTTTTATTCCTTTTATGTATCATATTGGGTTTATTTGAATTTGTGATTGGTGGGCATTTATTATAGAAAGAAAACCATACATTTATGCGATATCGTATAAAATAAAAAAGGCTGAACATAAATTCAGCCTTTAAATGTATTGTATTTTAGGTAGCATAAACCTAGGGTAGAAGATTAGCCAACCTCGTGTTTCCTTTATCTCCTACAGATGGCTCTATTCCATGTGCCCTTTAAGAGGAATTCTTATCTCTGAAATCTAAAACATACTTGAACTGTGACCAGGTTGAAGTCTTGCTTCAGGGTCCATGTATGATTTTGCATTATTGACTGCCGTTGGTGCCTCACCAAAACCGACAGCAATTAATTTGACTTTTCCAGGATAGGTTGCGATATCACCCGCAGCATAAATCCCATTAATATTCGTTTCCATTTTTGAATTTACGATAATCGAGTTTTTTTGAATTTCAAGCCCCCATTCCTTAATCGGGCCTAGGGAAGAGACGAAACCATAGTTTATGACAACAGCATCGACGTCAACGGTAACTTCCTTTTCTCCCCTTACTTCTTCGAGGACGACTTGAGTAATTTTCTCACCATCTCCAATTAAATCTTTAATGGCATATGGCGTTTGAATATCGACCTTGGATTGATTTAGAAGTTCTACACTATGCTCGTGTGCTCTAAATTTATCACGGCGATGAACGAGTTTTACGTTATTAGCAATCGGTTCTAACATAAGTGCCCAGTCGACAGCAGAGTCACCACCACCACAAACTAGAACATTTTGCCCAGCAAAAATACTTAAGTCGTTAACGAAATAATGGAGGTTCTTTCCTTCATACTTTTCTGCACCCGCTATATCAAGGCGGCGAGGCTGGAAGGCACCTGCGCCAGCTGTAATAATAATTGCTTTTGAAAAATGTTCTTCTTTATTCGTTTGAATTTTAAAGACTTGACCATCTTGTTTCTCTAATTTTTTTACAGATTGTTCTAAAACAATGGTTGGATTAAATTTCTTCATTTGTTCTTTTAAGTTATCTACAAGCTCTTGTGCACGGACTTTAGGGAAGCCTGCTACGTCATATATGTATTTTTCTGGATATAATGCAGAAAGTTGACCACCTAGTTGAGGCATACTTTCGATAATTTTTACCTTTGCTTGTCGCATTCCACCATAAAACGCCGTAAACAATCCGACTGGCCCACCGCCGACAATCGTTATATCATAAACTGAGCGTTCTTTTGTCATATAAGCACCTCCACTATTTTCGAAATATTTTAACTGTTCATTTAATATTATAGACGTAATATGGAGCAATTTAAAGGAATAATGTGAAATTATCTGTATTAGAGTAGTTTTTCCAACGCGTAAGATAATATCGTAACTTTATAAAACCTTACATTCCATATAAATACAAGAATAAACGTACGGATTTAAGAAGAAATTATAAAAAAGACGGTTGAAAAATATGAAGAAAACCAATATCATTAAAGATGTGATTTGTGACTATTTTGGGAATTTATCTATACCTTTTTGTAATATTTTATAACATTTTATATTTTTACGTGAAGTAAATCACAAACTAGTAGGTTCATCGGATAGTATTTAACTAAAAAGAAAATGGAAGTGATTAAGTTGAAAAAGCCAAAAATCGTTATTTTAGGTGCAGGTTACGGGGGAATGATTACAGCTTCACGCCTTTCGAAGGAGCTAGGTTATAATGAGGCAGATATTACGTTAGTTAATAAACATGATTACCACTATCAAACAACATGGTTACATGAGCCAGCTGCTGGTACTATGGACCCTGAAAAAACACGTATGAAAATTAGTGAGGTATTAAATTTAAGTAAAATTCACTTTATAAAAGATGTTGTTGTGGATATTAAAAAGGACGAGAAAAAAGTAATTCTTGAAAATAGTGAACTTGATTATGACTATTTGGTCGTTGCATTAGGTTCTGAACCTGAAACGTTTGGCGTCCCAGGTGTTTTCGAACACGCATTTAGCAAGTGGACGGTTAACGGTGCTCGTCAAGTGAGAGACCATATTGAGTATATGTTTTCAATTTACAATAACGAAGACGAAAAACGTAATGAGTTGTTAACATTTGTTGTAGCTGGGGCTGGCTTCACAGGTATTGAATTTATCGGTGAATTATCAGAACGTGTTCCAGAATTATGTGCTGCATATGATGTGCCACGTGAAAAGGTCAAAATGTATGTGATTGAAGCTGCACCAACGGCTTTACCTGGATTTGATCCAGAGTTAGTCGAGTACGCAATGAACTTATTAGAGAGCCGTGGAGTTGAGTTTAAGATTAGTTGCCCAATTAAAGAAGTAACTGAGCACGGTGTACTTTTAGCTGATGGCAATGAGATTAAAGCAGAGACTGTAGTTTGGGCAACGGGTGTACGTGGTAACGCACTTATTGAAAAAGCAGGCTTTGAAAACATGCGTGGTCGCGTAAAAGTCGATCCTGATCTTCGTGCACCAGGTCATGATAACATCTTTATTATTGGAGATTGTGCATTAATTATTAATGAAGAAATTAATCGTCCATATCCTCCAACTGCCCAAATTGCGATGCAACAAGCCGCAGTATGTGCTTCTAACCTAAAAGCGCTAATTCATAACGCACCAACGAAAGGTTTTAAGCCAGAAATTAAAGGTACAGTTGCGTCATTAGGTGGTAAGGAAGCAATTGGTATCGTGTTTGATCGTAAGCTTTATGGTTCTTCCGCGAACTTTATGAAGAAGATGATCGATAATCGTTACTTATATATGCTAGGAGGAACACCACTTGTACTGAAAAAGGGCAAAAACCCACTATAAGCAGATTATTCAAAAGCTGACTTTACATTAAGAAGTCAGCTTTTTTCTTCAAAAATTCTTAGAAACAGAGCTTACATACTTGAATGCCTCTTTTTGCATTTCTTTAAAGCACAACCTTTTCACATCAGTGATTTCAAGATAGTGTAGTCATTTTATAAAAAACTGAATTGAATTACTAATTCTGCAATAAAAAGTGAAATTTAAAGATAAATTAATTTGATTGCGCTTACATGGCATAAAACAACCTGTTTTTCTCTTTTGCATTTTTGAGTAATAATTGATAAAATTATCTGAAACTTCAGAAATATCATAAGGGGGTTTCTCACATGAAGAAAAAACAAATTATTCTCAAAGATGGTCAATGCCCATATTGTAATGGAGTCGGTTATTTCGAATTGTATTTAGGTGGAAGTGAAACGTGTGAAGTTTGCTCAGGTCATGGAGAATTGAATAAGAAAGTTGAGAAAAGCGTAGTTTCATAATACTACGTTTTTTTTTGTTTTTTTAACAAGCTTCCAAAGATAACTATTTTTGCTGTTCTTATATGCTTTGGTCTCTAGACTGAAAAGAAATCGTAACTTCTTTTTAAAATGTTCACCAGTCGTTCAAGTATTCTATATTGACGCATGTACGTAGATTAAGTAAACTAACCTTTGTAGTATTATGTATAACTTCATGATAAAGTGAAGGTGCTTTTCTATTTGGGGGTGCAAGTTAGTGGATTTCCTTATGGGTTTACCCGTTTTAATTATATCGGTATTGTTATTTTTAATATTATTTTTTGGAATTGGTTTTTTATTAAACATGATTTTAAGAGCGACGTGGGTAATGGCCATTATTTATCCAATTGTTGTAATTTTAATTGTAGATAACGTCGGGTTAATGGAATATTTTACGGCTCCAATTGCTTCGTTTCAAGCACTTGGTTCTGATTTAATTTCACTTAAACCTGCGGATATCATTATTTTGTCAAGCGGTATGTTGGGTGCTGTTTTATCTGGTGTTGTTATCCGATTACTCCGCTCAAAAGGATACCGAATGTTTTAATGAATTGCATGATATAGAAGCGTAATGGGATGTTTACCCCATTACGCTTTTTTCTTTTTATCCCGCAACAACTAGCAGTAATCCCCCCACTTTAAGACTTCGAGGAATCATAAGAAGGATAAGTAGGGGATTTGAACACAGGCTAAATACGCCAGGTCCAGTGGTAACGTCTGTGGTGACCCACATCGTGTGGCCTCAACTTACCGTCAGTGGGGAAGAGAAAAACCCTTACTGATGGAAGCTTCACTTTTTTAGAGTACTTAGAAACGCATAAATAATCAGAAAAGTCAAATAACCAATTTACTTCTTCCTCTTTTTTGAATAATTTTGTTCAAACTGGAGATGCTTAGTCAGTGAGAGGAGTGAAGGAAATGGAAGTTGCGAAAAATACATTTCGCAGAATAACCATGACTTTAATGTTTTGTTTTGCATTTTTCACAACTTATCAGACGGTCACTGGTGTGAATGAGGAAGAATGGTCGAGTTGGACAAAGTTTGGGTTGTTTGAGCCACTCAGTGTAAATGAGAGTAGATTGAAGGATAGTAACTTAATGTCAAAAGAATTACCGATGATACAACATAAAAATGAAGCAAAAACACTTCCAGCTGACGCACAACCATTATCTTTAAATGACGCCGTCGATTGGGAACGTTACCCTTCAAAAAAGGTGGTTGCAACAGGCTATACAGCAGGTTATGAATCAACTGGAAAAAATCCTGGGCATCCAAGTTACGGTATTACATATTCTGGAGTACAAGTACGCAGGGATTTATATTCTACGATTGCAGCTGATCCACGTACTTTTCCGATTGGGAGTATTTTATATATCCCAGGATATGGATACGGTGTAGTTGCGGATACTGGATCTGCGATTAAAGGCAACAAAATTGATCTATATTATGACACTGTAGCAGAAGTATTTGAGAAATGGGGTAAACAGGAAGTCGAAGTTTTCGTTGTGAAAGAAGGAAATGGAAGATTATCTGAACAAGACCTTAATGACTTAAATGAGAACGAAACCGTTCAAGTATTTCGTAGGCAACTGTTATTCTAACTGTAAGAAAAAAGTGGTTGAAATAATTCTTTCCGAAAAAACAATAAATGATTTAATCATCTACAAACAATGAAGAGACTGATTTAAAAAGTGTCACGCACCATTAGGAAACGCTAATATGTCTAGTATTTCCTACTTGATTTGCACAAGAGGTACGTACACATGGAATCAGTCTCTTTGCTGTTTTATTTGAAAGGCGTACTTTTTAGAAAAACATTTATCCCAACGTATGTGTGACCCACATCGTTGTGGGCCTCAACTATCCATCATTGGGGGGAGAGGAAAACCCCTCACTGATGGAAATTTCACTTTATTGAACCTTTGAATCTAACAATGGATCTTTACCTTCAAACAAAGGGTATTTATCTGGATGTAATAATGCAGCAATCTTTTGTAAGCCTACTAATAGACGTGGCGATGGACGACAGAAAAGCGGTTCATCTAATACGTGTAAGTTTCCATTTACTATCGGTGCAAACTCATTCCATCCAGGTCGCTTTTTAACAATTTCGGGTTTTACTTTATCCTGTTCCACACCTACCCAAACGAGGCATATATGGTCAGGTTTTCTCTGGATGACATCATCCCAATCGGTTTGGACACTTGCTTTTTCAATATCAGAAAATACGTTAAATCCACCAGCTAAATCACTTATTTCAGTAAGCCAGTTTGTTTTTCCTGGGGTGAAGACAGGTTTTGGCCACCATTCCCAATATAAACGAGGTTTGTCTACAATTTCTTTGCTAATGGCACGATATTCTTCAATTAAGGTTTCGATGCGTTGGACGACTTTTTTAGCGTGATCTATTAATCCCGTTAATTCTCCTACTTTTAGAAGGTCTGCACAAATTTCTTTAATCGAATTAGGGTTAAGAACGATGTGGGGAATATTGCGTTCTTTTAATCGTTCGATATTTTTTTCCATTCCAGGTACACTCAATGACGCTAAAACAAGGTCAGGTTCAAAAGCGGCTAGCTTATCCATATCGATATTTAAGTCAGGGCCAAGACGTGGCAAGGATTGAACTGATTCTGGCCAGTCCGAATAATCATCAATAGCAATCAGTTGTTGATCAAGCCCTAGATACCCAAGTAACTCTGTATTACTAGGACAAATGGAAATAATTTTCATCATCATTCCTCCTCGTGATTTTATATCATTATTTATATTTACTCTGTAGGCTGGGAAGGCATAAAGAAAAACCTTCGGCATGAAGGTTTTCTCTACATTTACTATAACACTGCATGAAGAAAAAGTGTTAAGACAATTCCTAATAATCCACCAAAAAATACTTCTATCGGTTGATGACCTAAAAGTTCTTTTAATTCTTCTCTTTTTTCTTTTTCTTCCATCTTAGGCCATGATTTCACTTCATGGACAAGCTTATTAAAATCAGCCATGAGTTGATTGAGGACGGTCGCATGATAGCCTGCGTGTCTTCTAATCCCTGTTGCATCAAACATCACGATAATCCCGAATACAGTCGAGATCGCAAAAAGAGGTGAGTTAAATCCATATTCAAGGGCAATGGCTGTCGCTAAAGCAGTAACAGCAGCTGAATGAGAACTTGGCATTCCACCTGTACTTGTTAGGAGCCTCCAGTCAAATTTTCGCGTTGGAATAAAAGCTAGAGGTACTTTGATAAATTGAGCGAAACCGATCGCTATGAGTGCAGCCCATAAAGGGAAGTTTTGAAAAATCTCCATTGTTCTATGTTCGTCCTTTCTATAGTAAGAGGTCGTTCAAAAAAATCTGGATTGTTTTGTTTTGCATACGTACAATAAATTCTTTATATTTGCATTAAGAGTAGACTTAGTTTATGTTTTCAGTGAGCTGACATACTTTCTATTCCTGATTATTTGTCATTTGTAACCTGTAGAGAGGTGAAATATATTGGATGAACCGTTGTATCCACTGGAATACTATGAATTCTTTGTGAACTTCAATGAAGGTGACTACTACACATGTCACGACTTATTAGAAGAAATTTGGATGACGGATAAAAGTAACTATTTTCTTAAAGGGATGTTACAAATGACCGTCGCCATCTATCATTATGAGTATGGAAATGTAAAAGGAGCCAGACTCATGATGTCTGCGGGGCTCCACTATATACAACCGTATAGACCTTATTACTGGGGTGTCGATCTGGAAGAAATTGATCAATTTATTAAATTGTGCTTGTCCATTATACCACAGGACATCGATCGCGTCCCGTTTGAACGAGTAAATGAGTTACCGAAACTTCCTCAACTCGCTCTTTTTTTACAAGAGTGAAATTAAATTCGATACTCGAAATAATATAGACTAATCGTTATAATAGAAGAAATAGGTGAAGGGGGCAAATAATGTATAACGTAGTAGAATTAAAAAATTGGAAAAATGAAGAAGTAGATGGGATTTTTATAGCCTTGTTTGAAGATGATAAACATTGGCCAGAGAGTTTAAATGAGGTAGACGCATCCATAGACGGGACGCTTAAACAGATGTTAAAAGAAGCTCGATTTCATGGCAAGTTTAAAAGTGTCTTTTCATTTCATACCTTAGGTAAGCTTAAAGCGAAAAAGGTTTATATCGTAGGTGTTGGGAAAAGGTCTGAGATAGACGATGAGCAAATTCGTAGCGCCTTCGCGACTTTAAGTAAAAAAATTCATGCCGATCAACTACAAAGTGTGGCTGTGATATTAGATTCGTTTGTACATGAAGAAAACGAGGAGCACTATGGTTACCTGCTTTCTGAAGCCATTGAACTAACAAGTTACAAAGTCGCTCATTATAAAGAAAAAGATAATCAAGTCGAAAAGTCTTTAGAACGAGTCACCATTTTTACGAATGGCTCAGAGCAACCATTACTAGAAGAGTTACACGCTGGAAAGGTGTATGGAGGTGGAACCAACTTAGCTAGGGCATTAGTGAATACACCAGGTAACTTACTAACACCGACCGATTTAGCGGAAAGTGCTAAAGAAATTGCCGAACGACATGGTATGGAAATTGATATTTTAGAGCGTGAAGACATGGAGAAGCTAGGGATGGGTGCTCTCCTTGCTGTCGCTCAAGGCAGTGAACAACCACCGAAGATGATTGTCATGAAATACCAAGGGAAGAAAGAGTGGAACGATGTTTTAGCATTTGTAGGTAAAGGTCTGACCTTCGATTCGGGAGGTATCAGTATTAAACCAGGTGCCAATATGCATGAAATGAAGATGGATATGGGCGGGGCAGCTGCAGTTCTTGGAGCGATGGATATTATCGGACAGATGAAACCAGAAACGAACGTTCTTGCTGTTATTCCTTCATCAGAAAATTTACTCAATGGTTTAGCGATGAAGCCAGGGGACGTCATTACTTCATTAAGTGGGAAAACAATCGAAGTAAGAAACACGGATGCAGAAGGACGTTTAATTTTGGCTGATGGCGTTACTTATGCGAAACACTTAGGTGCGAGCTATTTAGTGGATGTTGCGACTCTAACAGGAGCTGTGATCATTGCGTTAGGTGAATATACGACAGGAGCTGTGACGAACAACGAAGAACTTATGGAAAAGCTACTGTATTCAGCTTACGACTCAGGCGAGTGGGTATGGAGATTACCTAGCTTTGAACCGTACCGAAAAATGTTGCAAACGAGTGACGTCGCTGATTTGAATAATTCTCCTGGCCGTCCAGGTGGAAGTATTACGGCTGGATTGTTCATTGGTGAATTTGCAGGTGATACGCCTTGGGTGCACCTTGATATTGCGGGAACAGCTTGGAGCTCAAAAGGGACAGAAACAGGACCAAAAGGTGGTACAGGAGCGATGGCTCGTACTTTAGCGACCCTCGCTGAACAATTTGATAAATAGAAGGAAATATGAAGCTAGGCCCCTTTAGTAGATGAAGGGGTCTGGCTTTTTGGATTTTCGGAATTCAAATGGCGTTTTTGGAGGATTTCGCCACATATGTAAGGAGACTAGAGGATTACTATACATAATATGGGTCAGTGTACTTGAACATAATATATGCTTACTCATCAAGGTATCCGCCAATTTTAGCTGGTTGAGTTGGAAAAATAATCCCAGTATCATTATTGTATGTCTTGTTTTCAGACAACTTAGAATACATAACGAGGAGGCTTAACTAGTTGAATATTATTCAAAAAGTCGACCGTGGAATTATGAAAGTCGAAGAAGTGATCTTAAGTTATTCGGTCATCCTCATTTCTGTGATGGTTGTCGGTAATGTACTAAGTCGAGCACTCACAGGAAAAAGTTGGGCTTTTGCAGGAGAGATTAGTGAGTTTGCGGTGATCCTTGCGACATTTATGGGCATCAGCTATGCAGCTAGAAAAGGTCGACACATTAGTATGTCAGCGTTTTTTGATATCGCACCGCCAAAGATTAGGAAAGCCCTTGCGATATTTATTCCAGCAGTGACAGCGATTATTTTATTTGTCCTAGCTTACTACGCGTATGGCTATATGTATTCCGTATTTGAGAGAGGGAGAGTAACGATTGCTTTACAAATTCCTGTATGGATTTTACTCACCTTTATACCACTCGGGTTAACCTTAGGAGGAATACAATTTTTACGGAATATGTGGATCAACATAAAAGAAAAAGAGGTGTATTTAGCAACTGAGAAAAAGGATTACTCGGAAAATTGAGTGTTCAATCCTTTTAATCTATGAAAAAAAAGAATAGAGAGGGACAACTATGGTAGCAACTCTAATGACGATAATGGTTATATTTTTAGTGCTAGGTTTTCCGATGTTAATACCTTTAATTGTAGCGCCACTTATCGTTGTCTTATTTTTTCTCCCCAACATCGACCCGATATTTCTCATTCAACAAATGATTCAAGGAATTTCTGCTTATGTTCTATTAGCGGTTCCGCTGTTTATCTTTGCAGCAGACATTATGTCCACGGGAAAAACATCGAAACGGCTACTAGATTTTGTTGGTGCGTTTATTGGACATCTTAAAGGCGGTTATGCGATTACTACCGCTGCAGCATGCACATTATTTGGTTCGATTTCTGGTTCCACACAGGCAACAGTTGTGGCAATTGGTAAACCGATGCGCGAACGTTTACGTTCGGTAGGTTATAAAGATTCAAATGCGATCGCTCTTATCATAAATTCAAGTGACTTAGCTTTATTAGTGCCACCGAGTATTGCAATGATTATTTATGCACTTTCAGCTTCAAGTGTTTCCGTTAGTGAATTATTTATGGCAGGGATTGGACCTGCAATATTAGTTTTCATCATGTTCGCTGTGTACAGCTATATTTATGCAAGAATCAAAAAGATCCCAACGGTCGAGAAAGTTTCATGGAAACAAAGACTTACGTTTACACGAAAAGCGTTACTCCCATTAGGGTTTCCTGTCATTATCATTGGTGGGATCTACTCGGGAATTTTCAGTCCAACGGAAGCAGCAGGGATCTCAGTTCTATATGCAATCATTTTAGAAGTACTCATCTTCAGAACAGTAAAAATTACAGATATTCCGAAAATTGCCTTATCAACGGGGCTTGTTACATCAGCTGTATTTATTCTTGTTGCTGCGGGTCAAGCATTTTCATATGTCATATCTTATGCACGAATTCCGCAAATGGTAGCCAACAATGTAATGGGTGGCGATCCCTCAGCACTTACGGTGTTATTTATTGTCGCGATCTTTTTCTTTATTGGCTGTATGTTTGTCGATCCAATCGTCGTTATCGTTATATTAACACCGATATTCTTTCCGATTGCGATGCAGGCTGGAGTTGATCCGATCCATCTAGGGGTAGTTATTACGTTCCAAGCGGCTTTAGGTTCGGCGACACCACCATTTGGGGTTGATATTTTTACCGCTAGTGCAGTTTTTAACAAATCTTATTTAGATGTAATTCGAGGAACACCGCCTTATATTGTTATGCTCGTGATTGCCTCGATTTTAATTATATTGTTTGAAGAAATTTCTCTTTTCTATCGTTACTTTATGTAAAAGAGAATTTCATATAAAAAAACAGGGGGTATTTGATGTTTTTTAAAGAAAAAAAGTTCATGTTACTTACGTTTACCATCGTGATGAGTGTCATTCTTGCAGCATGTGGAAGTGAGGAAGCAGATGGTGGCGAGGTAGATGGAGAAGAAACGTACAATTGGATGTTTGCGACGGAAGAAACAGAAGGTCAAGTGCAATTTGAATATGCACAGGAGTTCGCGGATCGTCTTCATGAAAAATCAGATGGACGAATTAACATCGATGTATATGAATTTGGTGGACTTGGTAGTGAAGTCGACCAAGTAGAACAACTTCAAAGTGGTATTATCGAATTTGCAATCGTATCACCAGGATTTACAGGTACAATGGTTGATGAAGGTCAATTGTTCGCTCTTCAATTCTTATTTTCAGATGATATGGAATTAAACCAACACGTTTTAAATACTAGTGAAGCGTTAAACGTTCACCTTGCAAATAAATATGAAGAACATAATATTTTACCACTTGCATTCTGGACGGAAGGGGCGATGCAGTGGACGGGGAACCGCGAGTTACGTACACCAGAAGATTTCAACGGTTTTAAAATGAGAACACAAGAATCACCGTTAATTATTAAATCATATGAAGCGTACGGTGCTGACCCAACAGCGTTAAGTTGGGCTGAATTACACGATGCATTAAATCGTAATATGGTGGATGGTCAAGAAAATCCAATCTTCTTTATTGAGGATGCTTCATTCCATGAAGTACAGAGTCATATGACGATTTCAAGACATAATATTTATGTCGCAATGACAACAGTAAATCCTGATTTCTATTATGGTTTACCAGATGACATTCGTGCACTGATCGATGAAACGGTTGAAGAGATGCGACCTGTTGGCTTTGAGCTTCAGGAGCGTTTAAATGAAGAATTACTTGATGAAATTGTTGATAATGAACAATATCCAACAGAAGTAATTGAGCTAACGGAAGCGGAAAGAGATGCATTCAGAGAGCTAGCGATGCCAGTTCACGAATCTTTCCTTAATGAAGTTGGAGAAGACGGGAAACTAATTGTAGAAATGCTTCAAGCTGAAATCAAAGCAGCAGAATAAATAATAACGAAAAGACTGACTCAAGTTTAGCCACTACCGCTGTTATGGAGGCGGATGCTGCGAGTCAGTCTTTTTTTGTTGTAAACAGGGAGCTTGAAGAAATTGAGCATTTATAGTGCCCGCGAGAGAAGAAAAAATGAGAGAACGGTAACTATAGAGCGTTCATAGTGCCCGCGAGAGAAGAAATGAAGAGAAAACGGTAACTATAGAGCGTTCATGATGCCCGCGAGAGAAGAAATGATGAGAGAACGGGAACTATGGAGCGTTCATAATGCCCGCGAGAGAAGAAAAAATGAGAGAACGGGAACTATAGAGCGTTCATAATGCCCGCGAGAGAAGAAAAAATGAGAGAACGGGAACTATGGAGCGTTCATAATGCCCGCGAGAGAAGAAAAAATGAGAGAACGGTAACTATAGAGCGTTCATAATGCCCGCGAGAGAAGAAAAGATGAGAGAACGGTAACTATAGAGCGTTTATGATGCCCGCGAGAGAAGAAAAAATGAGAGAACGGTAACTATGGAGCGTTTATAATGCCCACGAGAGAAGAAAAAATGAGAGAACGGTAACTATAGAGCGTTTATAATGCCCGCGAGAGAAGAAAAAATGAGAGAACGGGAACTATGGAGCGTTCATAATGCCCGCGAGAGAAGAAAAAATGAGAGAACGGGAACTATGGAGCGTTCATAATGCCCGCGAGAGAAGAAAAAATGAGAGAACGGTAACTATAGAGCGTTTATGATGCCCGCGAGAGAAGAAAAGAAGAGAGAGCGGTAACTATAGAGCGTTCATAATGCCCGCGAGAGAAGAAAAGATGAGAGAACGGTAACTATAGAGCGTTCATAATGCCCGCGAGAGAAGAAAAAATGAGAGAACGGGAACTATGGAGCGTTCATAATGCCCGCGAGAGAAGAAAAAATGAGAGAACGGGAACTATGGAGCGTTCATAATGCCCGCGAGAGAAGAAATGATGAGAGAACGGTAACTATGGAGCGTTCATGATGCCCGTGGAGAAGGAAATGAGAAGGGAGTGGGAACTATGGAGCACCCTTAAAACACGCAAGAAGAAAAAAACTAGCATATCACCGTAACCGTATAGAACCACGCCCCCTCTTCAAACTATAATCCGTTCAACTCCAAAAGTGCGATTTTTATCTAAGGGTATACTATTTTAGAAGAATATTACATTGACTTCATAAAAAGAGAATGATAGCTTTAGTATATTAATTGTTTAATATACTAAAGCGTTTAGTGTTGTAAGGAGGATTTTATAATGAATGCAGTTATCATCGCAGTACTTATTATGCTAGTGTTAAGCTTAGTTCGTGTTCACGTCGTTATTGCCCTAGTCATTGGTGCATTGGCTGGTGGAGTTGTTGGTGGCCTAGGTTTAACTGATACGATTGATGTGTTTACAAATGGGCTAGGTGGCAGTGCAAATGTAGCGCTAAGTTATGCTTTGTTAGGTGGATTCGCCGTCGCCATAAGTCGAACGGGGTTACCTGATGTGATCGTAAAGCTAGCATTAGCTATCGTAGGTAAAGAGGGCGACAGTCGCAAGAGAGCATTATCAAAAGCACTAATTTTTATTATCATATTAACAATCTCTTGTTTTTCACAAAATGTAGTACCAATTCATATCGCTTTTATTCCGATCTTAATTCCACCGATCTTAAAAATCTTAAATGAATTAGGGGTGGACCGCCGTGCGATTGCTACAATCATTACGTTTGGTTTAACGACACCATATATTTTACTTCCCTATGGATTCGGGGCGATCTACCATGATATTGTAGAAACAAATATGGCAGAAAGTGGGCTTGTGATAAATCGAGCTGATATTCCTGCAGCCTTGTTGTTACCTGTTTTCGGTTTGGTTATTGGATTACTTATCGCAGTGTTTATTACGTATCGTAAACAGCGAAACTATGAAACAAAAGAGTTAATGAGAGAAACAAACATTTCAGAAAAGGCGTTTACAAAGCGTTCCGTTATTTTCGCTATCCTTGCTATTATCATTACATTAATTGTGCAACTGATTACCAAATCAATGATTGTTTCAGCCTTAGCAGGATTAATTGTCATTTATTTAAGTGGCACTATAAAATGGACAGAGTCGGATGAACTTGTTACGAATGGTATGAAAATGATGGCGTTTATCGGCTTTGTTATGCTTTCTGCATCTGGATTTGCAGCAGTTATTCGCGAAACAGGTCATGTAGATGCTTTAGTCGAACAAGTGGCGGGCGTTATAGGTCAAAACCAGGCATTAGCGGCATTATTAATGTTACTTGTTGGACTTTTTATTACGATGGGGATTGGCTCATCTTTTTCAACTATACCGATCATTGCAGCGATTTTCGTTCCATTAGGTGCAGCAGTAGGTTTTAGTCCACTTGCGATTATTGCATTGATTGGAACAGCTGGAGCATTAGGTGATGCGGGGGCCCCAGCTTCAGATAGTACACTTGGTCCTACAGCAGGGTTAAATGCAGACGGACAACATGATCATATTTGGGATACGTGTGTCCCTACATTTATTCACTTTAATATTCCATTACTCGTTTTTGGTTGGATTGCAGCAATGGTCCTTTAGTTGGGCATTTTAAAAAAATTAGCAGAAATTTGTAAGTTTTTGAAACCTAATCATGGGGAAAAGCGTCTATATAATATAAGTATTCGAGGTAAGGAGAATGCGTATGGTGTATAGAATAAAGGGTGGTTTTATTATATTGCTTTTCCTCGTCATTAGTGGGTGTTCATCGATCGATGAAAGAGGAATCTTCTATCAGTTAAACGAAATTTTTGCGACATCCTCTAAGCTTTTTCAAAATCACAGTCCGTATGGGGAATTGTTTTATAATGAACAGTTTCATAAGGTAGAAGATATTGAAAGGCTTCTCGATGGAAAAGTAACAGAAAATGGGCTGCAGTATATGGTTGAAAGAATATTTGATGATAACGATGAAATGCTCGTTTATAAGGAGCCATTTCAAATGTACATAAAAGAATCAAATGTTTATCAATCAACAATTAACGTTACAAATGGGTATTATGAAACGGTGAGAGAAACGATACTTAATCCAGGGCTAAGGTTAATTTCTCAAGAAGAGCTTCTCTTTGAAGAATATGGAGATCGGTTAACCGTAACAGGGGAAAATATCAATATCGAGTTTTATAATCTGGAAGAGTATGGAACCGCAGATCAGTATACTAGGTACGGTTATCCAGCCAATGATGTCCTTACAGTATGCTTTACATTTGTAAAAGACTCCAGCGGATATTTATTGGATTCTTTTCAAATTGGAAAAGGCGATGTGGCTTCTTAAAGCTTTTTAAACAGATGGCAGTTTTAATAAACTTTTTAACCTGAAGACCAACTTCGTAACCAACACCAAAAAAAGAAAACCAAATTTTAGACCATAACAAGTCTATTATATTGGTTTTCTTTTTTTTTTAACTTTTCCTTTAAAGAAATATTAAGTTTTTTGTTCGTTTTTAACAATTTCACGTCCAAAATGATTTTATCAACAGTTAGTGCTTCTTTGTTGTAGGATTATTTCTAAGAAGCAACAGTGTATTTTGCTGCGTTTTTTCGTGTCGCGTGGTAGACCCGTTCGCAAATAACAGCACCAATCGCAGCCACGATGATATCTTTAATGAGTGGTGCAATCATCCATCCCCAAGCCATTCCATACGTGAATCCCTCTGGAGCTTGA
The DNA here is from genome assembly GCF_002019605.1 of Alkalihalobacterium alkalinitrilicum. Taxonomy (NCBI): domain Bacteria; kingdom Bacillati; phylum Bacillota; class Bacilli; order Caryophanales; family Bacillaceae; genus Alkalihalobacterium; species Alkalihalobacterium alkalinitrilicum. Next base: position 4,390,902 of record NZ_KV917368.1, read on the forward strand.
GCGATCGTAGTATAAGCAAAATACATATAGTTGGTGCCGAGTACGTACGTTATGACCAGTCCTGTGTAACTAGCGATTAAAAATGTTTTCAAAGAAGCGATGCTCGACTTTTCGACAATTTTGCCTGCAACAAAAGCGATAAGGATAAATGATAACAGAAATCCAAATGTCGGTGAAACGAGCGTACTTAGTCCACCTTTAAATTGAGCAAAAATGGGGGCACCTACTAAGCCGACTAATAGATAAACAATCATCGAGGTTGCACCTAGTTTACTTCCTAATAAAGCACCAGCCATAATCGCAAATAGGGCTTGGAGAGTAATCGGAACACCCCCAATAACTAGAAATGATGTTACGTTTGCACCAATCGCCATTAAAGCTACGAATAATGGGACCATCACTAAGTCAATCGTCTTAAATTTCGGTTTCGTCGTCAATATGTTCACCTCTGTTTTAATATTAGTTAACATTATCATATTTAATAGACTAAAGAGTGTCAATATAAAGTTTCTATTATAGTTAACTTTATTTATATTTTAGTTAACTAATGCACAGTTCTTTACAATTACTTAGTAGAAGCTTAAGCTTTGTATATAATATTTAAATAGAAAAGAAGTTCATTATCTCGCATCAACTGACGATTAGTGGGGGAAGAGGAAAACCCTCGCTGATGAAAGTTTTACTTTTATAACTGCGTAAAAAGAAGGGGTAAGTATGAAAAAAATAAAAATTGTAACTGATTCTACTGTTGATTTTTATGAGCAACTAAAAGATTTAGGTGTTGAAATTGTCCCACTATCAGTAACGATCGCAGGTCAATCATACTTAGACGGAGTGGATATAACATCGAGAGAATACATAGGTAAATTAAAGAGTAGTAAGGAAATTCCCAAAACATCTCAACCAGCTGTTGGTACATTTGTAGATACATATAATCGATTAGGGGAAGATGGTAGTGAAATCATCTCTATTCATATGACTTCTGGAATGAGTGGGACAGTAACTGCGGCAGAAACTGCGGCAGGGTTAGTCGATGTACCAGTTACCGTCGTTGACTCAATGTTTATATCAGCTGCTCTTTCTTTTCAAGTTATCGAAGCAGCAAAGATGAAGTTAGAAGGAAAAAGTAAAGAAGAAATCTTACAACGATTAAAAGAAGTGCGATCCAATACATCGCTGTATCTCATGGTCGATACGTTAGAATATTTAGTAAAAGGTGGACGGATTGGTAGAGGAAAAGCGTTAATTGGTTCGTTACTAAAAATAAAACCTGTAGCGTCACTTGATGATGGAGTTTACACACCAGTCACAAAAGTTAGGACGCATAGCCAGTTCATTAAGTTTATTCAAGGGCAGTTTGAGAAAGAAACAAATGGAAAAACGGTAAAATCGATTGGAATCGCTCATGCTGATACAGAGTCACTTGCTGATCAAGTTAAGCAAGCACTTTCAACTGATCAGGCGGAAGTAGATAAAGCCGACATTGCTTTTACGACGCCAATCATTAGTACACATACAGGACCTGGAGCTATTGCTGTAATGTATTATGCTGAATAAATTGTCATTTTAACTCTATTTGAGAGCTATAAAGGCATACCCGTATTCTTGTGTTTGAAAAATTTAGGGAATAAAAAAAGGCCGCACATTACGGCCTTTTTTGTACCACTTAAAAAGCTGTACTTTTTAAGTGGATGGAAAGAAAAGATTAATCTCTAATCCATGTATTTCAATTAGTCTACTCACATAAGTCTTGCTCCAGTTTTCGATTTCGCTTCGCAGTAAAATTTCAGTTGAAATAAGTAGTTCGAATGTAAGCTTATTTAACGGCTTCTTTTAACTGTTTCCCTGCTTTAAATGCAGGAGTTTTACTTGCAGCGATTTCGATTTCCTCACCCGTTTGTGGGTTTCTACCTTTTCTTGCAGCGCGCTCTCTCACTTCAAAGTTACCAAAACCGATAATTTGTATACTTTCACCTTTTGCTAGTGTATCAGAAATGACTTCAAAAAGTGAGTTTACACAAGTTGAGACATCCTTTTTCGTAAGCTCAGAGTGTTCAGCGACAGCGTTAATAAGTTCAGTTTTATTCATAAATTTTCCCTCCCAAATCTACTAATTTTACTTAGTTGCTATCATCGTTACCGTTTTTATAATAAATATACATCGAAACAGCGTTTTCTTAGTATTTTTACACTTTTTAACTAAATTAGTACATATTTTTGCTGTTATGCGCGTACTTTCACTAGTAAATAGCACTGGGTTTGGTGTTATTACCCATTTTATTCCGCGACAACTGGCAGTAATAGCCCCGCTTCAAGACTTCGGAGAAAAAAAGTAAATGGAAACATAAAGTTTACCCGTTCATTAAATGTTTAAAAATTCTTAATTATTGTATTTGCCTTTCTTCCTAATCCGAGATTGTTTATAATGTGCAAATGTGTTTCTAATATAATATTTTTACTAGTTTATTAAGGAGGAGAAACATGAGGGATAATAACAAAGGGATTATTTATCGTTCTCTAGATGGGATAGAACGTGTCGGTAATAAACTTCCACATCCAGTAACATTATTTGTGATATTCGCTTTTATTGTTATATTACTATCAGGAATTTTCTCGGCTTTTGGTCTTTCTGTCGAGCACCCGACGAATGAAGGGGAAGTATTAGAAGTTAAAAACCTAATGAGTGCAGAAGGAATTAAATATATGTTTACGAGTGCGGTTGCTAACTTCACAGGTTTTGCACCGTTAGGTACGGTACTTGTGACGATGTTAGGGATTGGTATTGCGGAACGGTCGGGGTTAATTAGTGCAGCGTTACGTGCTCTAGTTACATCGGTTCCGAAACAACTAATTACTGCAGCGCTTGTATTCGGTGGTATTATGTCTAGTATGGCAGCAGATGCAGGTTATGTGGTGTTAACACCATTAGGGGCTGTTCTTTTTGCTGGATTAGGAAGACATCCTTTAGCTGGTCTTGCTGCAGCGTTTGCTGGTGTGTCAGCTGGCTTTAGTGCGAATTTATTATTAACATCATTAGATCCGTTATTAGGTGGATTAACGCAAGAGGCCGCTGCTGTGTTAAACCCTGAGTATGCAGCTGCGATGAACTACGCGATGAACTGGTATTTCATGATTGCGAGTGTATTCGTACTAACGATCGTTGGTACAATTGTAACTGATAAAATTGTTGAACCACGTTTAGGGAAATACAAAGGTGGAGTGACAGAAACCGTAAACGGAATTTCGACTGTTGAAAAGCAAGGGTTAATTGGAGCCTTGCTTGCATTTATCGTAACAGGAGCAGCGATCGCTTTATTAATTGCTCCAGAGTGGGGTCCGTTACGTGGTGAAAATGGAGAAGTGATCAACTCACCATTCTTTTCATCACTAGTGCCGATAATTTTAATCATGTTCTTTATTCCTGGTTTTGTTTATGGAAAAGTTACAAAATCCATTCAATCGGATAAAGACGTAGCTGACCAACTTTCAGATACAATGGCTACGATGGGGGCTTATATTGTGTTAGCTTTTGCTGCTGCGCAATTTGTAGCTTATTTTAACGAAACAAATCTAGGTTTAATTTTAGCGATTTCAGGTGCTGAATTTTTAGAAACGACTGGATTTACAGGATTACCTTTACTCATAACTTTTATTGTTGTAGCAGGATTTATTAACTTGTTTATCGGAAGTGCCTCAGCGAAATGGGCGATTATGGCGCCAGTATTCGTACCGATGATGATGAATCTTGGTTATTCACCAGAATTAACACAGTTGGCTTATCGTATTGCTGACTCGACAACAAATGTAATTTCACCACTTATGCCTTACTTTGCGATCGTGATTGCATTTGCGCAAAAATACGATAAGAAGATTGGGATTGGAACGTTAATTTCCACGATGCTCCCTTATTCGATTGTATTTTCGATCGTTTGGATCATTATGCTAATTGTTTGGATGTTCTTTGGAATTGATTTAGGACCAGGTTCTCCAATTCATTATCAACCGTAATTTATCCCACAACAACTGGCAGTAATAGCTAAATGAACACAGACTAAATGCGCTACGTCCTGTGGCACCGTCTGTGTGACCCACATCGTGTGGGCCTCAACTAACCATCAGTGGGGGAAGAGGGAAACCATCACTGATGGAAGTTTCACTTTATAAATACAGTGTCTAAGTGCGAGCTAGTTTGCAAATAGTAACTATAGACAGAAATACTTACTGACATAAAAATGTATTTTAGTCATAAGTGTGCGGAGGGTAAATCGTGGCACGAGATAAAAAGAAAATCATTATTAATGCTGCAACCAAGTCGTTCTCTTTATACGGATATAAAGCAACAACAATGGATCATGTAGCAAAAATCGCTAAAGTTGGAAAAGCGACCATTTATACTTTTTTTTCAACAAAGGAAGAGTTATTTCAAGAAATTATTGATGATCTAGCTAGAGAAATGAAGGAAGTTGCTTTGGAAGAAATCGATCGCAACCAACCTTTCTCGAGAAATTTACACCAGTCGTTAATTCGAATTCTTGATTATCGCGAAAAACATTCTTTAACAATAAAGCTTTATCAAGAAGTAAAAGAGTTTGGGACACCAGCTTGCATCGATGCGCTTGCTCGACTAGAAGAAGAAATTATTGCGTTTATCGAAAAAGAAGTACACTATGCGTTAGATAAAGGTGAACTGAAAGCATGTGACCCTAAAATAACAGCTTTTATTATCTTAAAAATGTATATCTCCCTTGCCCATGTTTGGGGAGTGAAGCACGATCGATTATCGAAAGAAGATATTGCGAATTTATTTAATTTATATTTAATGGATGGATTAGCGAAATAGCTGACGAAAGACTTTCTCTGAGGAGAAAGTCTTTTTTTGGGGGGGGGGTTAGAAAGCTTACCTATTAAATGATGAAAGTACAAATAAAAATTTGAAAATATTCACAAAAAGAGATCTTGTAGAAAGTTTATAGTTCGATTATAATCGAACTATAAATAATTCGATAGGAGTCGAACTGAATGAAAGTGACAGTCAAATTTCATCCGATCTTTGAATTTTTAATAAGTCTTTATGTGTTTTCAGATAAAGGAGCACATAAGAAGATGGATTTAGGGGTTAATTGGGTCAACGCAATTAAACCAGTCTTAAGTGATGATTTTTTACATGTAGTGTCTAATAAAGAAACGCGTACAAAGCTAGCGGTCATTCAGTATTACTTATTGTCTCAGAAGGTTAATGAAAACGAGAGTATTCTGCAACTGTTAACACAAATAGAGGAGGAAGAAACGAAAAACCTGATCAAGCCCGCTTACGAGTGTACAGAATTTAAAGAGCAAATACCTCCAGATGTAAAAGATGTTATTCCACTTTTAATAGAATGGTACAACACGTATTTTACAACGATAGATGAGAAAATCTTCAATAACTTAAGAGAAAGTGTACAAAGCGCAAAAAAAGCCTTAAAGAAAAAAACGGTTAGCCAAGTAGTAGAGGAATTAACAAACGGTATTATTCCACCAAAAGAAAGCAGCAGAGAAATTGTGTTAATTCCACAGTATCATTATTCACCTACCGTTTTACATGACAAGACGGTAAGTCAGCGCATTTATTTTTATCCTGTCGATGCCATGCCGAACGCTGCTGGTAGTCCTTCCATTTTACTAATGAGAAAGTTACGGGCGTTAACGGATGAAAACCGCTTAAAAATTTTAAAATATCTAGCAAAAGGTGACCGAACATTTTCGGATATCCAAAAGCATATCGGTTTAGCTAAAAGTACCGTCCACCACCATTTAATTGTGCTTCGTTCTGCAGGCTTACTAAGCTTAGTAGTATATGAAAGTCAACCAGACCAATATCGGTTTAGAGAAGATGGATATACAGGTTTAGAAAACTTATTAACCGATTTTATTACGTGATAAAGGGAAGGCGAAAAGAATGGGAGATTTATTAAAAAATCGTGCATTTTCCGCAGTTTGGTTAGCTCAAGCATCTTCGGCACTCGGGGGAACATTTGCTACATTTATTATCTCGTGGCTTGTTTACGAATTATCAGGCTCAAAAATGGCGATGGGAAGTATATGGATTACGTTTATGGTTCCGTCTTTATTGACGACGTTGTTAGCAGGACCATACTTAGATCGCTTTGATCGCAAGAAAATTATGATCTTATCAGAATGGGTTCGTGCAGGAGTTTTTTTAGTCCCGCTCATATTATATCCACTAGGATTACTTAATGTATGGCATTTGTATGTAGTGGCAGCCATTATGGGAATAGCAGAACCGTTATTTCGCCCAACGAGTATGGCTTATGTTGCACAAATTTTACCGAAAGATCGCTTGTTAAAAGGAAACTCTTTCTTAGAGGGGACAATGCAGTTAATGATGTTAATTGGACCAGCGCTTGGTGGGTTACTCATGTCTGTTCTAGGCATTGTACCTGTTTTGGCATTTTTAGTAACCTGTATGGCCGTATCTGGTTTCGTCCTATTATTCATACCTAGTTCGAAAAAGAGAGTCGCTAGCAAGAAGAAAGAAACGTGGTTTGTTCAATTTAAGGCAGGACTTAAATTTTATCGGTTGTATCCTGTATTGTTCTGGATAGGAATTTTATTAATGGTCTCTAATTTTAGTTCGGGTGCAGCGATGCCGATGTTTCTTCCATTTGTCCTTGATCATCTCGGTGGTAATGAGTTTCAGTATGGTTTGTTTATGTCCGCTTTTCCGTTAGGAATGTTACTAGGTTCTCTTGTGACGGGCACTTTTGAACAACCGAAAAACCTTCGTAGAGTGATGTTAGGTAGTCTATGGATGGGTGGGGCGTTACTTGCTCTGCTAGGATGGGTACCGACGTATTGGTTGGCACTCATTGTTGTGATGTTCTCTGGTTTTTTCGCGATGGTTTTTACAATTAATAACACAACGTTTTACCAAAAACGAGTTCCTGATGAAATTCGTGGCCGCGTGTTTGCGGTACGTACGTTGCTCGCCCAGTCAGGCATGCCATTAGGGGCAGCATTCGGTGGTTTTTTTGCAGAAATGTGGAGTCTAACCGCATTGTTTACGCTTCTTGGTATTCTATCAATGATTACGATTACGATTGCTTGGTTCCAGAAAGTATTCTATCATCTCAATGATGAAGTTGCCGATGATGATCAAGTACCACTTCAAGTGGCCGTTCCTAAATAAAGTTAGGAAGAACCCCTCAGTTGGTGATAAGATCCAACTGAGGGGTTTGTATGTTATCTCGTTTTTTCATGGGCTTTGATGTTTTGTAAAGTAGCATTGATTTCTCCACCAATGACTAGAATAAGCCCACTTAAGAAAAACCAAAACATCAGTATGATCACCCCACCCAAACTACCGTAAGTGGCAGAGTAATTAGCAAAATTCGTAACATATATAGAAAACCCAAGAGAAATAAGCTGCCATGAAATGGTTGCAAAAATAGCACCGTAAACGACATCCTTAAAAGCAAGTTTTCGATTGGGTGCAATCATATACAGTAACATTAAAACGACGGTCATAATGACAATCCCAATGACCCAGCGAAGTCTGTTCCACAAAATAAAGGACTGATATGGGATGTGGAAAATGGCGTCTATTGCTTCGAGTATTAACTTCCCGAAGATAGGTAAGATGAGTGTAACAATAAATACAATAACTAAACCGAACATAAGTAGGATCGACAAAAGTCGAACAACAATAAAAGATCGAGTTTCATCGATATTATGAGCTTTGTTAAGCGCACGGATTAAAGCGTTAATCCCGTTGGAAGCTGACCAGATTGTCGCAATGATCCCGAAAGAGAGCAAGCCTCCTTTAGGCTCTACTACAAGTGCTAAAATGGTCGTAATAAATAAATCAGCAAGCTCAAATGGCACATAATCTTCAACGAACTCATAAACCTGTGAAACATCAAGAGGTAAATATGGAAGAAGCGCTAAAATAAAAATTAATAACGGAAAAATAGAAAGTAGAAAATAAAAAGCAAGCTGTGCGGCCCAATCTTGAATCGGGTCTTTTTTAAATTGCTCATATAATTCTGCAAAAAATAAAAGAGGTGGTACGCGATTTGGCATAGCGCTCATCCTTTTCTTTAATAACAAGATCAAGTAACTTTCATTCTGTAGAAATTCCACAGCATAAGAAGGAATCCTTCCCTTACTATAAATCCCCCAAAACAGAACGAATAAACATTACACGGACTATTATCTCTTAAGCACAGATTAGGCTTTAACACTTCCAGTAAAAGGGAGGATTATCGTCTAAGGCACAGATTAGGTTTAAACACTTCCAATAAAAGGAAATATTGTAGACTAAAGCACAGATTAGGCTTAAAAGCTACCAATAAAAAGGGGGTAATGACTTCTAAAAAGTAGTTTGGGAACAGATATTGTCAGTAAAAGGAGGATACCCCTATTAAAATTCCAGTTTGAATCTTCAGACTCGTTATAAAAAAAATCGCTAAGGCCAATTCACTCCCTAGCGATTTTTTTCTGTTAATTTTAAGCTGACAAATGGGTTTCTTTATCTTCTTTCCTTTTCCCTTCACGTGCAACAGCTATCCATAAAAAGACGCCACTAAGAACGAGTAGGAAGCCAGAAATATAAAAAACCATTGCGATCCCAAAAGATGCAGCGACTACGCCACCCATCACGGGTCCAACGACATTCCCTAAAAATCGAAAACTGACATTATACCCTAATACTTCACCTTGTACAGATAGTGGTGCAAGGTGTCTAATATAAGCTGTCATGCAAGGAAGCAAGCCGCCTATTTGCAGTCCGAATAAAAAGCGTAAAATTATTAATTGCCAAAGCTCTGTGACAAGTGCTTGAGGAATAAAAAATAAAGCCGATAAAAACAATAAAATAATAAGGATTTTTCCGTGTCCAAGTCGATCTCCTAAATCGCCCCATTTTCGAGTAGCTAGAAGATTTCCTAATCCTGTTACAGAAAAAGCGAAACCAGCAAGAAATGCAAGATTTTCGGTTCGCGTTAACTCGTGTACGTAAAGAGCTAATAAGGGTTGAATACTAAAGTTAGCCGCTTGTATAACGAGAGAAATCATCATGACCGACATTAGTATTGGACTTTTAATAATATGCATCACAACTTCTTTTCTCGTATAGACTTTCTTTTCAGCATTCGTTTCTTTAAATACAACTTCTTTAATACCGAAGGCAACGAGAATAGAAGCAAAAATAATCACGACACCTGTAATTGTAAAAGTGTATTGAAACCCAACCGTATCCGCTAATACTCCACCTAATAGAGGTCCACATAATCCACCACTAACCGTTCCAGTTTGAAGCGTTCCAAGCGTTCGGCCTGCTGTTTCTTTTTTACATTGGGCTGAAATTAAAGCAGCAGAGGTTGGGATAAAGCCAGTGACAAACCCCATAAATGCTCTAAGTATGAATAGTTCAGTTACCGAGGATACAAACCCCATTAATAGGACGCTAATCCCAATTCCTGCCGAAGTAAAAACTAATATCTTTTTACGACCGTATTTATCGCCAAATCTACCCCAGATCGGTGAAACCAAAAAGGCAACGAGAAACGTTAAACCAAACACGTAACCTGCCCATTGCTGAACGTAAGCTTCTGAAAAATCTCCTAACGTCTTAATGTACAATGACAAAAATGGTAACACCATCGTAGCACTAGCAGCAACTAGAAAGTTCGCAAACCACATAATGACAATATTCTTTTTTTCTATCGTCAAGGTACACACCTTCTTGTTGAAATTTATTTCGTTACTCTAAATATTATAAAGGAATTGACAGAAATATGAAAGGGAAATGTGTTGGGCTCTTTTGAAATTCGTACTATAATAAGGATAATGGACTGTTGGAGGGGAAGTAAATTGGAGAAAAAGTACCAAACAAAAGAAGGAAAAACGATCTGGGTTATCTTGATTTTTTTAACGGTCATAAACTTATTTATGTTTAACGAACGAGTTCTATTTTTGCCTTATATTGCTTTCGTTATTTTTGTGTGTGCAATGTTTTTATCGTATGAATTTAAAATAAATGAGAAGACATTATCCTACCAAATTAATTTATTTGGTTTAGCTCTCATCAAGAAAGAAGCAAGTGCAAGTGAAATTAAAGAGATGTACTTCGTTAGATTAAGAGATGTTCCGACCGTATTGATTAAACCACATAAAGGCATGCGCTGGAAATTAACTAAATTTACACCAAGTACGTACGATCAAGATTTATATGATTTTGCAACCGAACATCATATTAAATGCACTAAATTAAATGGCTATGAACCAGGAATGACTGAACAGTCGAGATAAAAAACTAACTGCAGGTCCACTAGAAGTCGAGCTTAATTCTTTCATTTTAACTGTAGCATTGAGATACTGAAATAAGACATTTGTTTGAATTCTGTGTAATTTTCAGAATTTATTAGACAAAAGCTTGTCTTTTCACGTATACTTGTTGGAAAATGAAATTTTGTATAGGAGTGAGCATCTATGCCATCAGTAGAAAGTTTTGAACTTGACCATACCATTGTAAAAGCTCCATTTGTCCGTCATTGTGGAACACATAAGATTGGAACTGACGGGGTTGTGAATAAATTTGATATTCGTTTTTGTCAGCCGAATAAACAGGCAATGAGACCTGAAGCTATTCATACATTAGAACATTTACTCGCTTTAAATATTCGTCGCTTTGCGGAGGACCAAGATCATTACGACATCATTGATCTTTCACCAATGGGATGTCAAACAGGGTTTTATTTAATTGTTAGTGGAGAACCAACAATTGAAGATATGATCGATGTTCTTGATAAAACGATGAATTATTCAGTCGAACTAAAAGAAGTTCCAGCAGCGAATGAAAAACAATGCGGACAAGCGAAGCTCCACGATCTTGAAGGAGCAAAAAAGTTGATGAACCACTGGCTCTCTCATGATAAGGACTTTTTAAAAGAAGTATTCTAGACGATACAAAATGAAAGAGTAATAAGTTCCAATCACAAGCAAAAACGCATGGATTTTCAGAGCGGATATCCATGCGTTTTTTTGTACATTATGAGACGGACTGCAATTCTTTTATTTCACTAAAAAAGTGGATTCAAAGGGAGGGCTGACTAGGGATCTTTTATTGTGGTATAGGAGAGGTGTTTTTTAATCAATTCAATGGCAACCTACCACTTAAAGTGGTTTGGGCTCACTTTCATTCGCTTTAGTAATTATTTCTTCGATATCTAAAGTAATTGAAGGTAGAGTGGATGCTTTTAGTACTGTCTTCATAAGGTGGAGTGCTTCTTCGTTAACCATTGGGTCATTTGAGGCGACACAGTCTGAAGGCACGTATAATACAAAATCCCGCATATATGCATCATTGGCTGTAAATTGTACACACATATTTCCAGCAACACCCGTAATCATTAGGGTGTTTACTTTTAGGTACTGCAATAATAAATCTAGTGGCGTAGAGTAAAAACCAGAAAACTTAGGTTTCAAGACGAAATAATCGTCATCGTCTGGTAATAAAAGCTCCGTTATCTCTTTGCCAAGAACGCCATCATGTAAACAATGGTCGATAAGATGGCGAAAATCAGATTGCCACTTACCATAATTATCGTTTACATAAATAATGGGGACCTTTTGCTTTTTAGCAGCAGCTTTTAATTTAGCAATTTTTTTAGCGGCTGGTAAGGCGTGCGCAAACAGTTTTTTCCCGTCATCAAATTCAAAGTCATTAATCATATCAATAATGAGTAGGGCAACACTTTTATTATCGGGAACAAATTCGTGTAAGTCTTCATTTATAATCGGCATAAAAAAACCTCCTTAAAAACAAGTCATGTCTTGCATGATTTTAACATATTGAAGAAACGTGTAAAAATTAGAAAAAATTTGGTCTGAAATTTTAAAAGAGCAAGACCATTTCATTAGACTAATATGATATTATTAACGAAATAAAAGTACACATGTAGCTATTAGACAGGAAGGGGAGTATTGGAGTGAATAGTAAAGAAATAGAAGTTCTTCAAATTATTGAAGAAAACGGACGCGTTAGTTTAAATACTCTAGCGAAAATGGTGGAGTTAAGTGAAGAACAAGTTGAGGGGATTTTGAAAAAGTTAGAGAAAGAGAAGGTCATTTTAAGTTATTCTGCAGTCATTGACTGGAGTAAAGTATATGACCAGGAAAATGTAACAGCGATGATTGACGTCAAAGTCACACCACAACGCGGGGTTGGTTTTGATGATATTGCCAAACGAATTTATCGTTTCCCTGAAGTGAAGGCTCTTTATTTAATGTCTGGAGCATATGATTTATCGGTCGTTATTGAAGGAAAAAGCATGTCGCAAATTGCACGCTTCGTATCAGATAAATTATCGACGCTCGATTCTGTTATTTCGACGACAACTCATTTTCAATTAAAAAAATATAAGCATGATGGGGTTGTGTTCGAAGATGGAGAAGAAGACCGTAGAATCGTGGTGACTCCGTAATGGTCCAATCAACTAAAGTAAACCGTCGTTTGTCTAAATCTGTTCAATCCATTCAACCATCAGGAATTCGCCGTTTCTTTGATTTGGCGTCGACAATGGATAATATTATTTCTCTCGGGGTCGGTGAACCTGATTTTGTTACCCCTTGGAATGTACGAGAAGCTGCGTTTTCTTCGTTAGAAAGAGGATTTACAGCGTATACAGCCAATGCAGGCCTCCTTGAATTAAGAGAAGAGATATCGAAATATATGAGTCAGCAATTTGCCCTGCCTTATAGTCCAGATAGTGAAGTTCTCGTAACGGTTGGTGCAAGTGAGGCGATTGATCTTGCCATTCGTGCCCTCGTCGACCCAGGTGATGAAGTAATAGTCGTTGAGCCGACTTTTGTATCGTATGCTCCAATTGTTTCTCTCGCTGGAGGCGTTCCAGTGTCAGTAGGTACAAAGAAAGAAGATGAGTTCAAAGTAACACCTGCTCAATTAGAAGCAGCGATTACACCAAAGACAAAGTTAGTTATGATTTGTTTCCCTAATAATCCAACAGGGGCTGTAATGACAAAGGAAGAGCTAGAACTCATTTCTCATGTTATTAAGAAGCATGACTTACTTGTGTTATCTGATGAAATTTATGCGGAGCTTTCTTATGAAACGAGTCATTATTCCATCGCTCGTTTACCAGATATGCGTGATCGTACCGTTGTCATTTCTGGTTTTTCAAAAGCATTTGCCATGACTGGGTGGCGTCTAGGTTTCACCCTTGCTCCAGAAGACATTACAGCAGCGATGTTAAAAATTCACCAGTATACGATGATGTGTGCATCTACACCTGCTCAGTATGGGGCGCTCGAAGCACTACAAAATGGCTTAGCCGATGTGAAAAAAATGGTTCAAAGCTACAATCAGCGTCGTAACTTTATTGTTAAATCATATGCTGAAATTGGCTTACCTTGTCATACGCCTGGTGGTGCATTTTATGCGTTTCCATCCATTAAAAATACGGGATATGACTCTGGGGAATTTGCAGAAAAACTACTTCTCGAAGAGCGGGTTGCGGTTGTACCTGGAGATGTTTTTGGTGAAGGTGGAGAAGGTCATATTCGCTGTTCGTATGCAACATCGATGGAAAATCTTGAAGAATCAGTTCGCCGTATCGGAAGATTTTTAGAAAAGCATACACGCTAAAATTTATGAAATTAAAGAGGTTTCCTGTTTAGCTTCATAAAGATGACTAAGCTAGTGTAGAAAAGGATCCTGTTTCTTATCGTAAATTAAAATATAATATTTTAAATGGCTATCAAATTGAAGGTTAATTTGATAGCCATTTTTTGTTAGTACTTCATATTGGTAGGAGTTTTTTTTTTGTTAGAAGGACGATAATTTCGTTATTTTTATCTAAACTAAGAAATGGCACGCAATAATTTAACAAAAAAAAGACAAAGCGGTTACGCCTTGTCTTAAAAGGGGGAATACTATATGGTAGTAAACAGTTATTCCCTTTCTTGCAAAGGTTTATACTAGTGAATAAAATAAATTGAGGTGTAATTGATGAATACATTTGAAAAAATAAAAATAGAGCAACCGCTCATCCATTGCATGACGAATGTGGTTGTGACTAATTTTACTGCTAATGGGTTACTTGCGATTGGGGCATCACCCGTAATGGCTTATGCAAAAGAAGAAGTAGCTGACTTGGCTAAAATCGCTGGAGCATTATTACTAAACATTGGGACCCTCAACCAAGAACAAGTGGAAGCGATGATTATGGCAGGAAAAGCAGCTAATGAAGCTGGCGTCCCTGTGATCCTTGATCCAGTAGGAGCTGGGGCAACGTCTTATCGAACAGAAACGACGATGCGTATTCTAAATGAAGTTAATGTCACGGTTCTTCGAGGAAACGGTGGAGAAATTGCGGCATTACTCGGCGAAAGTGGTATCATAAAGGGTGTTGATGGTTCAACCTCGTTACCGAAGGACATGTTGGCAAAAAAAGCGAGTCGATTATTTCAGACAATAACAGTCATTACTGGTGAAGTCGATGTAGTAACAGATGGATCGCAAACATATGAAATTTCAAATGGACATTTCTGGATGACGAAAGTCGTAGGGACAGGCTGCTTACTAGGTGCTGTATTAGGTGCATTTCTTGCGATGAAACCAGACGAACCAATTGAAGCGTTAGCGGAAGGGTTAGCTTTTTATGGAATCGCAGGAGAGATCGCATACGAATACTCACAAAAACAGGGAATTGCTACATACCAGGAATCATTTTTAAATGTATTACATCAAATGACTGTCGAACAATATGAACAATACAAAAAGCTTGCAATTATAGAATAGAGGGATAATGATGAGTCAAACGTTTTCACAATTAGGCGTTTCTGATACTTTCGTAAAAGCACTAACAGAGCAAGGAATTGAAACTCCTACAAAAATCCAAGAACAAGGAATTCCAGAAATTTTAGCAGGTAAAAATGCAGTGTTACATTCGCAAACAGGGAGTGGAAAGACATTAGCTTTCGTGCTTCCCTTACTTGAAAAACTCGATGAAACAAAAAAAGAACTTCAAGTACTAATTATTGCACCTACACAAGAGTTAGCGATGCAAATTTTTCAAGAAGTAAAAGAGTTAACAAAAGAAACGTCGTTCGCAGTAGAAGCATTAATCGGTAGTGGCAACATCAAACGGCAGCTTGAAAAATTAAAAAAAGTAAAGCCACAGCTTGTTGTTGGAACGCCGAGAAGGATCCTTGAATTAGCAGAAACAAAATTAAAACTTCATCATCTAGTAGCCATTGTATTTGATGAAGCGGATCGACAAATTTTAGATAGAAAAAGTAATGAAGACTATGTACAATTAGAGCGGAAAATGCCAGGGAATTGTCAATTTATCTATGCTTCGGCTACAGCTACACCAGAACTCATTAACCGGTTATCGCAAAAGGTGAAAGACCCAGTTTTCCTTTCTGTAAATCAGGGAATAGTAAAAAATAAGATCGAACATCTTTTTATTGTCGGAGATCGAAGGCAGCAAATTGATCATTTAAGAGGGATTATCCGTAATCTAAATATTACCAGAGGGATGATCTTTGTAAACAGCTTAGAACGAGTGAAGGAAACAGTGGAAAAGTTAACGTATCACGGTATGAAAGTAGGGGCCCTTTCGAGTGAGCAAGATAAATTCCAACGGGCTGATGTTATGCAGAAATTTAGTAATGGAGATCTCCATATCTTAGTCGCTTCAGATGTTGCTGCACGCGGTATTGATATTCAAAATGTAACGCATGTCATTAACTTGCAGCTTACGGAAGAAAAAGATGGGTATTTACACCGAGCGGGAAGAACAGGGCGAATGGGCAAGGAAGGGACCGTCATCTCTTTAATTACGCGTCATGAGATCAATAAATTAAAGAAGTGGGCAGATGCATTTGAAATAGAGCTCCACGAAAAGCAATATCAGTATGGGAAGTTAACAGACCGCAATTTTAATGAAATAGACAATAAAAGTAGCAATAAACAAGTTAATGAAAAGGATGTAAAGAGTGCCGCTAAAAAGTAATTTTTTTGATTTAATGCAAGAGTTGTGTTAGACTAAGAAGGTTAAAAAATATTTAGGAGTTGTATTTGTATGGTAGCCAATTTAGAAGTAGGTAGCATTGTAGAAGGAAAAGTAACGGGTGTTAAAGCATTTGGTGCATTCGTAGCATTAGATGAAAAAACACAAGGGCTCGTTCACATTTCTGAAGTAGCTCACGGTTTCGTTAAGGATATTAATGAAGTTTTATCAGTGGGAGATGAGGTGAAAGTAAAGGTTTTAACAATCGATGAGAACACGAAGAAGATTTCTTTATCTATTCGTGCAACTCAACCAGCACCAGAGCGTCCAGAAAGAAAAGAACGTCCACAAGGAGCACGTCCACAAGGAGCACGTCCACAAGGTGGCGGCAGAAAACAAGAAAAACAAAACACGACTCAAGGATTCAACACGCTTGAAGATAAGCTAAAAGATTGGTTAAAGCAATCAAATGAAATTCAAGCAGAATTAAACAAACGCTCAAAGCGCTAATAGGAAAGAAAAGGAGAGACCTGATACGGAAACAGGTCTCTCCTTTTCTTTTTCGAAATATAGATAGGTATTTATTCAATATTAACGCTCAGGCTGAGGACTTCTTTCCAGCTCTTCATCAGGCTTAAAGAGAATGGAAATACAATAAAGTCCAGCTAAACCAACAAGTGCATAAATGAAGCGAGAAAAACCAGCTGCCTGACCACCAAAGATTGCAGCTACTAGGTCAAATCGGAAGAAACCAATCAAGCCCCAGTTGATGGCCCCTATGATCGCCAATACTAACGCTGTACGCTGAATGCCACTCATAACATCCACCTCCATTAATTAAATTAGCACTGATAAAGATAGTGCTCTTTGTTTAGAATGAGGTAAATTGCGAAGAAATATGCATTATACGCAGTTCTAAAAAATTTGACGAAAAATTAATCCGTTGTTTAAAAGGAATCTGCTAGTAAATATCAAATAAGTATCAAATAATATCAGATGCAGTCTCATTAGTTGCAACTCAGCATGAACTTGATAATAATTAGGGTGAAAGGGGAGTTGAATACATGCAATCATTTGCGTTTGTAAATCCAACGAAGTTAATTTTTGGAAAAGGTCAATTAGAACAACTTAGTAAAGAAGTGAGAAGATACGGAAATCGTGTTCTCCTTGTGTATGGTGGAGGTAGTATTAAACGGAACGGCATTTATGACAATGTTTTAAGCGAACTTGAAAAAATTAATGCGCATGTTGCTGAATTGTCAGGAGTAGAGCCTAATCCACGACTAACTACGGTTCAAAAAGGTATTGATTTGTGTCGTGAAGAAAACATTGACTTCATTTTAGCTGTAGGTGGAGGAAGTGTAATTGACGCAGCGAAAGCGATTGCTGTTGGAGCTGAGTTTGATGGGGAGATATGGGATGTTATTACGAGAAAAGCACGTCCGACTGGTGCATTACCGTTAGGAACTGTTTTAACATTAGCTGCAACAGGATCTGAAATGAATGCTAATTCTGTTATCACTCATTGGGAAAAAAATCAGAAAGTTGGCTGGTCAAGTCCGTTTTCTTTCCCGAAATTTTCAATCTTGGATCCTGTTCATACGTTTTCTGTGCCAAAAGATCAAACGATTTATGGAATTGTCGATATGATGAGTCATGTGCTTGAAGCCTATTTCCACAAAGCATCAAATACACCTTTACAAGATCGAATTTGTGAGTCGATTCTCACAACGGTAATGGAAGTAGGTCCCAAACTAGTCGAGGAATTAGAAAATTATGATTACCGAGAAACGATCCTTTATTGCGGTACAATGGCGTTAAATGGTATTACACAAATGGGGGCACGTGGAGACTGGGGAACGCATAATATCGAGCATGCCGTTTCTGCTGTATATGACATTCCGCATGGTGGTGGACTTGCGATTATTTTTCCACACTGGATTAAATATGCCATGTCAGAAAACTTAGAGCGTCACGTTCAGTTAGCTACACGCGTATTTGGTGTTGAACCTGAAGGAAAGACAAATGAAGAAATTGCATTAGAGGGAATCGAACAACTAGCTCAGTTCTGGAATAGCATTGGTGCGCCGTCGCGATTAGCTGATTATGACATTGATAATAGCCGTATTGAGGAAATGGCAAGTATTGCTACTGTTTTTGGAGATTATGGTAATTATAAGAAATTAAATAAAGAAGATACAGAGAAAATATTAACTGCTGCATTGTAAAAATGAGCATGTCTCCTTCACATAAAGGAAAAGATAAAAAAGAAAAATAGGGTGGAGAATTTGTTTAGGAGGATCACAATGAAAACCATACGCTTTGATTATTCAAAAGCACTTCCATTTTTTGAGCAACATGAAATCGATTATTTAAGTGGGGCAGTTGAAACGGCCCATCAGCAATTACATAATGGATCTGGAGCAGGCAGTGATTACATCGGATGGGTTGACCTTCCGGTAAATTATGATAAAGAAGAGTTTTCACGGATTCAGAAATCTGCAGCGAAAATTAAATCTGATTCGGATGTTCTCTTGGTTATAGGAATTGGTGGGTCCTACTTAGGTGCTCGAGCTGCTCTTGAAGCACTACAACATTCATTTTATAACATATTAGAAAAAGACAAACGTCAGGCTCCTCAAGTATTCTTTGTTGGAAACAACATTAGTTCTACGTATGTGAAAGATCTATTGACTGTCATCGAAGGAAAAGATGTTTCCATTAATGTAATCTCTAAATCAGGAACGACTACAGAACCAGCGATAGCTTTCCGAATCTTCCGTGACTATTTAGAGAAGAAATACGGAAAAGAAGAAGCGAAATCTCGTATTTATGCTACAACTGATAAAGCTAAAGGTGCGTTAAAAACGGTGGCTACAGAAGAGGGATATGAATCATTTGTTATCCCTGATGATGTGGGCGGTCGGTTTTCCGTACTTACTGCGGTAGGGCTTCTTCCACTGGCAGCTGCAGGTATTGATATTGAAGCAATGATGAAAGGGGCACAAGATGCGCGCGAAGCATACAGTAGTCCTAAGCTTGCAGAAAACGAAGCGTATCAATATGCCGCTGTTCGTAATGTTCTTTACAACAAAGGTAAAACGATTGAGTTAATGGTGAACTATGAGCCATCTCTTCAATATGTTTCAGAATGGTGGAAACAATTGTATGGTGAAAGTGAAGGAAAAGATCAAAAAGGAATTTTTCCTGCGTCTGTTAACTTCTCAACCGATTTACACTCGATGGGACAATACGTTCAGGATGGCCGCCGTGATTTATTTGAAACGATCATTAATGTAGAGAAAGTCCGAGAAGAGCTAACCATTGAGGAAGCGGCAAATGATCTTGATGGCTTAAACTATTTAGCTGGTGAAACGATTGATTTTGTTAATAAAAAAGCGTTTCAAGGAACGATGCTTGCCCATACCGATGGTGGTGTACCGAATTTAATATTAAATCTCCCCGAGATGAATGCATATTACTTTGGCTATATGGTCTACTTTTTCGAAAAAGCTTGTGCGATTAGTGGCTACCTTTTAGGTGTAAATCCATTTGATCAACCAGGGGTTGAGGCGTATAAGAAGAATATGTTTGCGCTCCTCGGAAAACCAGGATTTGAAAAAGAAAAAGCAGAACTTGAAAAGCGTCTATAACTGAATGATTTTAAGTAAGATAATGCCCTGCTACTCGTTTGAGTTGGTAGGGCATTTTTAATGTAAAACGGGGTAAGCTAATAGTAATAACGTGATGTGGAAAGGGTGAAGCAGGATGATTGAATTAAATTCTGCCATAGAAAATAAACAATTCAAGCTTCAACACTTAGAAGAAAAGTTGAAACCGCTTGGCTATATTATTGGTGGGAACTGGGATTATGATCATGGCTATTTTGACTATAAGATCGATGCTGACGAAGATAAATACTTATACTTAAGAGTTCCGTTTAAAGCAGTAGATGGGGAGATTGACCAAAAAGGTGTCAAAGTAGAGCTAGGTAAACCTTTTTTACTTAACCATGATTACAAAGACGATCTCGACGACAATGTAATGGAGTACAATTCGTTAATGAATCAATTTGCAGAGCCAGAACAAAAAGATGCACCATTTCCGAAAGAAATGGTCGCAACTGGTCAAAGTTTAATTCAAGAGCTTGAAGCCACACTACTGTATTTTCCTCAGTAGACGGTTTCAAAAGGCGAACACAACTATTAATCAAACGTTTAATTAAGAAAGTTTTAGGTTAGAAAAGCCTTTCAGACCTAAAACGAACGCAGTATCTAAAACCACTACTGATTAAATGTAGTGGTTTTAGATGAGGACACGCCGATGATGTTAAATAAGTATACTTATCATTAAGGCCACAGTTATGGAATTCAGCTATTTTTTATCTATCGCCTTCGCATCTTGCATTACTTCTTCTAACACATCCATTTCGACCATTTGTTCAGCAATTTCCTTATTCTTCTTTTCTTTATGTGGCTGTTGGTCGTGATTGTTTCTCGCCGCTTGTTTATTCCAATCACTCATTTTATATTCACCTCCGACACTAGTTTTTGAATATCGACTTATATTATTCGTTCAGTAGAAAATAAACGCCTATCTTTGTCCCGCACTTTGGCAATTGTGGTTTAGCAATAAGATATTAAGATGTCATAATTTACTATATATTTAAAAAACTATATATATTAAACTAGTAAAATATACATGCTATCGACTCTTAATCCTTTTATGGATATAGTGAAATTAGAACGATCTGGGATTTAAAAAGAGATAATACAAATAGGGAGTGGTATTATGGAGTGTTTCACCAATAAACAAGAAGAAATGCTAGAGTTAATTGAGCAGCTTGTGAACATAGATAGTGGCTCTTACTTAAAAGAAGGTGTCGATAAAGTCGGAGCGATATTAAAAGCAAAATATGAGGAACTCGGATTTCATGTTGAGGTCGTCGAGCAAGAAGAGCTTGGAAACCATCTAGTGATTAACCATAAAGATGCGTTCGATCCTAAAATTTTAATAGTGGCTCACTTAGATACAGTTTTTCCAGAAGGAACAGCAAGCGAACGTCCATATACGGTCGAGGGGGATTTTGCATACGGTCCAGGTGTCATTGACATGAAAGCTAGTCAAGTTTCAGTTCTGTATGCGATGAAGGCTTTAATTGAGTTGAACGATGATGCATACAAGAATGTTGAAATTGTCTTAAATAGTGATGAAGAAATCGGTTCACCGACTTCAAGAATATTGATTGAAGAAAAGTCCATTGGAAAAAAGTATGCCTTGATTATGGAACCTGCACGAAAGGATGGTTCGCTAGTGTCCGCTCGACGAGGTAAGGGATCCTATACGATTAATGTGAAAGGAAGAGCAGCTCATTCTGGAATTGAGCCAGAAAAAGGCAGAAGTGCAATTGAAGAATTAGCTTATAAAATTGTAAAGTTACATGAATTGAATGACCATGCTAACGGAATTTCAGTTAATGTCGGATTAATCGAAGGTGGCGACTCGATTAACACAGTATCTCCTAGTGCTGTCGGGCATGTCGACGTACGCATTTCATCACTAGACCAAGCAGAAGAAATTGAACATAAAATACAAGAAGTATGTTCAACGACAGATGTGTATGGAACTGAAATTGAATTATCAGGATACATTGATCGTCCACCTATGGTAAAAAATGAGCAAACGAAAGAGCTTTTATACGTAATTCAACAAGTCGGTCATGAAATGGGATTAGAAGTAACAGATACTAAAACAGGCGGTGGCTCAGATGCATCATTTACTTCGGCACAAGGAGTCGCTACCATTGATGGATTAGGTCCAGTCGGTGGTAACCCACACAGTGACAGAGAATACTTAGAAATACCTACTTTAACTGAACGGTCCGAATTGCTTATGAAGACGATTCAAAGAATTTCATGAATTAGCTTCGAAACCATTTTGACCGATTTATGCACGGTCTAATTTCTTCCTTCAAACAAATAAATAATGATTTTGTATGCCTATCATACTGATTTTTTGGTGAATTTAGGTTAGAACTAAAGGAAAGACCTATCAGCTATACAGGTCTTACGGTCCAATTTTTGTGAAAGAAAATAGTCAGTGATTGTTTGTATGAAAAAATAATGCTATGATTCTTAAGGCTACATAAATATTGTCGAATTATAGCGTGAATCGTTGCCCATAGACGTAGGTTTACTATAAAAGTGAAGGAGGGATTTATAATGACGTTATTAATCATATTGCTGTTCTTAGCGAGTGCTGGTTTGTTTGTCTATTCTTTTTTTGCTAAAGACTATCAATCTGAAGTTACGAATCAAGTAAGCAACGTTCAAATTAATTTGATGCGGGAAATTAATGAAATTAAAGATAAAATGAAAGACGAAACGGAAGGAAGAGTGAAACGTGGATAAGCATACTGCACGAGGATTGTCGATGGGATTTTTTATCACAGGTATCGTTTTGTTACTGTTTAAGTCAGTGCTTGCCCCTGCGCAAACGACAGCTGAAGAACCTGTAATGAGTCAAGAAACAATTGAAGTATTTTTAAAAGCAAATAACCTTATGGTCATTTCCGAAGAAGATTATGAAGCTATGAAAAATGGACAAGCAGATGAAAGTGCAACGGCTGAACAGCCTACCGAAGAAAAAAAAGAGAGCGAAAGTAAGGTAGAAGAAAAAGAAGAAGAAAAGCAAGAAGAGAAGAAAGAGGAAGAGAAAAAAGAAGATGACAAGCCAGTCAAGCATAAAATAAAAATTACTTCTGGCATGGTAAGTCCTGATGTAGCCAAAATGCTGAAGGAAAAAGGACTTATAAAAGACGAAGCCAAATTCGTTCGAGCGGTTGAATCAAAGAATGCAGCCAAATATGTCCAAATTGGGGAACACGAGTTAACTACAGGTATGAGCCATAATGAAATTATACAAGTGATCACTAAAGGTAGGGCTCAATAAAGTGAATACAAAAAAACTAGCATTGGAAGTTGAACTCCAATGCTAGTTTTTTTGTGAATATCATTATTATTTTCATCGAACTAATGAACGTTAATTAACCTTAAATAATTGTACTTCCTCTCACTGTCCGACTTTCATTTAATTTTTTTCATTTTTATAGGAAAACAGGAAAACATAATATAGATGTGTTGTCTTTTTAAACTCAAACATTTATAATTATCTAAATACTTAAATTCGGAACGGTTGTTCCGATAATCGGAATTAGGGAGAGGTGAATAATGATGGTGATTAAATCCACACACGAAACCGATTATGATTATGAAATTTATCCACTTAATGAAACGGCAATCGTCATCAACTTTGGGCGTGAAATTGATGTTTCGATACATAACAAAGTAAAAGCCTTTACCAGCTATCTTGAACAATACCCAATTATGGGGTTGGTGGAGTATATCCCATCTTTTACTAGTGTAACGCTTTTTTATGATCCGATTAAAGTTGTTCGAGAAGGTAGCATTGGGCAACAGAATTCTAGCTATGATGTTATGAATTCAAAGATAAAAGATATTTTAAAAAATCTAAAAGGAATGTATCAAACGGAAAAAAGAGAAATAGAAATTCCCGTATGTTATGGTGGGGAGTTTGGTCCTGACTTAGATTTTGTTGCAAAGCATAATAATTTGACCACTGAAGAAGTTATTCAAATTCATTCTGAAGGAGAATATCTCGTTTATATGATTGGTTTTGCGCCTGGGTTCCCGTATTTAGGTGGAATGTCAGATCGCATTGCTACTCCAAGAAAAGCAAATCCTCGTATGAAAATCCCACAAGGTTCAGTTGGGATAGCGGGAAAGCAGACGGGAGTATATTCAATTGAAACCCCTGGTGGTTGGCAATTGATTGGTCGAACCCCATTAGAGTTATTTTTACCATCCAATAATCCCCCGTCCCTTCTTGAGTCGGGAGATATTATTCGGTTCAAGCCAATTTCTCATAAAGAATATAGAGATTATAAGGGGGGAGCATGATGAGTGTGAAAGTGATTCGCCCAGGACTTCTGACTACAGTTCAGGATTTGGGTAGAGCAGGATTACAGAAGTACGGTGTTGTTTTTAGTGGTGCAATGGACTCTTATGCTCTTCGAGTTGCAAATTTACTTGTTGGAAATGAAGAAGGAGATGCGGCGTTGGAAGTAACTCTGACAGGTCCTGAATTAGAAATAGAGGAAGACGTCCTAATTGCCGTAACCGGTGGTGATTTATCACCCACGATTCAAAATGAACCGATCCCATTGTGGAAGCCAGTTTTTGTGAAAAAAGGCAGTGTACTCAAGTTTGGTCCATGTCAGTTCGGGTGTAGAGCTTATATAGCAATGGGTGGAGGCATTGATGTTGATGAGGTCATGGGAAGCAGGAGTACATACCTTCGAGCGGGAATCGGTGGATTTCAAGGACGAGCATTAAAAGTCAATGACAGTATTAAGTTAAATCCACCGTCAGAACAAGCGCAACATTTAATAAACCAGCTTTCCACTGAAGAAAATCTACCATTTTCTTCAGCTACGTGGAGTGTAAATAATGTGACATATTTCCAAGATCAAAATCACATTAGCATTCGCGTCATTCGCGGTTCCCACTATGATTTGTTCACGTCAGAGTGTAGAGGGGCAATATATGAGGAAGTTTTCAAAGTGACACCGCAATCCGATCGGATGGGCTACAGACTATCAGGCCCAACATTAACACTAAGTCAACCATTGGAAATGGTTTCGGAAGCAGTTGCTCTCGGGACGATTCAAGTACCTCCTGATGGTAACCCTATCATCTTACTTGCTGACAGACAAACAACAGGTGGTTATCCACGAATTGGCCAAGTATTATCCGTTGATATCCCGCTGATCGCGCAATTAAAGCCAGGAGATGCGATCAAATTCAAAGAAGTCACGCTTAAACAAGCAGAAGAACTCTACCTGAACAGAGAAAGAGAATTAAACGAACTACGAGCAGGTCTTAAACTAAAAAGTGCCAGGTAACTTTAATACAATAAATGATTAAAGGTGCCTGGCACCTAAACTTCGTGAGATATGAGCTGCGGCTTGTTTTACTTCTTCGATTAACATAGGTAATTGTTCTTTTTGAAACCGAATATCTGGTCCTGCAATACTTAGACCGCCTACAACGTGTCCTGTGTGATCAAAAATAGGTGCTGCAACTGAGGAGGTTTGGTTTTCCAGTTCAGAATAGCTAACAGTGTATCCATCCAGACGAGATTGTCGCAAAATCAACCGCAACTGTTCTTTATCTGTAATCGTTCCTGTTCCATAAGGACTTAGTTTTGTCATATTGAGGTATTCGTCTATTTCGACATCCGATAAGTTGGCCAAAATAATTCGTGAGCAAGCTCCAGCGTAAAGCGGGGACCGCCTTCCTACTTTGGTAAAGAGTCTTACAGGATGTATGGTGTCAAGCTTTTCAATATAGATCGCATCATGATGATCTCGCATCGTCAGGTTAACGGCTTCACCAACTTTATCTCGGAGCTCTTTCATGACCGGATGAGCAATTTGACGAATATCAAGGCGGTCGGCTACGAGTTGTCCAAATTCAAGAAATAGCATACCGAGTGTATACTTCCCTTCCTGGTCCTTACCTAGAAAACCCATCTCTTCAAGGGAGCCTATCATTCGATGTACTGATGTTTTAGGGATTCCTGATAGTTCAACCATTTCGTTTAAACTTAACTTATTATGTGTTCGGAACAGGTCCAGGAGTTTCATAGATTTAACAACTGTTTTATTTTTGTTTTGCACGAGTTAATCTCCTTTCACAAAATTTATTAAGTAAAATTAAAAATTTTTGAGAAAATAAACAATAAGTAATAGAAAAAATTTTAAAAAGATAATTTTTTTAATTCTACTAAACCCTCGATCAATTGTCTAGGTAAGATGAAGTCCGGTCTATTCTAGGTGCTATTCATGCCTGATATTGAAAATGGGAATAGCTTCAGTCCTTGTTCTGGTTAAACTATAAAACGGTTATTACCA
The DNA here is from genome assembly GCF_002019605.1 of Alkalihalobacterium alkalinitrilicum. Lineage (NCBI taxonomy): Bacteria > Bacillati > Bacillota > Bacilli > Caryophanales > Bacillaceae > Alkalihalobacterium > Alkalihalobacterium alkalinitrilicum. Next base: position 4,416,933 of record NZ_KV917368.1, read on the forward strand.
GTCATTTTTCTAGCTTAGGCTTAGTAAAAAATAACGTATTAGAAAGGGTGAGTGATATGAAACAGCAAAATCCAATCGATGAGAAACAAACACAAATAACACCGAAAGAAAGATTAAGTGCGATGACGGGGGCTGCCTTTTTAATGGCCACCTCAGCCATTGGTCCTGGGTTTTTAACGCAAACTGCCGTTTTTACAGAGCAACTCCTTGCCAGCTTTGCGTTTGTGATCCTTGCATCGATTATTTTAGATATTGGTGCTCAAATGAATATTTGGCGTATTATTGCCGTTTCAAAAATGAGAGGGCAAGAAATTGCGAATGCTGTCCTTCCTGGCTTAGGTTATGTTGTCGCTTTTTTCATCGTACTAGGAGGCCTCGCCTTTAACATTGGTAACGTTGCTGGAGGGGGATTAGGAGTTAATGCGTTACTCGGCTTTGATCCAAGAATAGGTGCGGTCATGACTGGAGTTATTTGTATCATTATTTTTTCCCTTAAAGAAGCCAATGTTGCAATGGACAAAATTGTGCGTTATTTAGGGGCATTGATGATTTTGTTAACGACTTATGTCATGTTTGTCAGTAAACCGCCTTACGCTGAGGCAGCGCTACGTACGGTTGTGCCTCTAGAAATTGATTTTTTAGCGATTATTACGATTGTGGGTGGAACAGTTGGTGGATATATTACATTTGCTGGAGGACATAGACTTTTAGATGCAGGTGTATCTGGTAAAGAAAATATACGTCATGTCACCAATACGGCGATTTCTGGAATTGTTGTCGCTTCAATTATGCGATTTATTTTATTTTTAGCCGTGCTAGGCGTTGTTTCTGCAGGCTTTGCTTTAAATGCCGATAACCCTACGGCTTCTGTGTTCCAAATTGCTGCTGGTGAAGTTGGTTATAGGATCTTTGGTTTAGTATTGTGGGCAGCTGGGATTACGTCAGTGATTGGGGCAGCTTATACATCAGTATCGTTTTTAACAACGTTTCATACAAGTATTAAGAAACACCAAAATTATTGGGTGATTGGGTTTATCGTATTTTCAACGATTGTTTTTGCTTTAATTGGGCGTCCAGTCACTTTATTAGTATTAGCAGGTGCATTTAACGGTTTAATTCTTCCTTTGACATTAGGATGTATTGTTTTAGCGGCTCATCGCACAAAAATTGTTGGAGATTATAAACATCCAGTTTGGATGACTGTTTTTGGAGCACTTGTTGTTGTATTAACTGCTTATTTAGGGGTTCGTACCCTTATTATAATGATTCCACAATTATTTTAGTTTATAAAACTGTAAAAATAAGGGAGGAGATTGTGTGTGAAATCCGTTGATCTTAACTGTGATTTAGGGGAAAGTTTCGGTTCTTTTGTTGTAGGCCAAGACGAACTTGTTTTAGCGCAGATTACTTCAGCTAATATTGCATGTGGCTATCATGCAGGAGATCACAATGTGATGGCTAAAACAGTAAAAATGGCCAAAGAAAAAGGTGTGAGTATTGGTGCCCACCCAGGATTTCCCGATTTGATCGGATTCGGACGAAGGGTTATTCAAACAGAGCCAAGCGACATTTATCACTTTGTTATTTACCAAATTGGCGCTCTTCAAGGTTTTTGTAAAGTAAATGATGTGGAGATCCGCCACGTAAAACCTCATGGAGCTTTGTATAATACGGCCGCAAAAGACCCAAAAGTAGCAGAAGCGATCGCCCAGGCCGTTTATGAGATCGACCCGTCTCTCGTTTTATTTGGCTTATCAGGAAGCGAGTTAATTAAAGCAGGCTTAAACGTTGGGTTAACAGTGGCAAATGAAGTGTTCGCTGATCGTACGTATCAACCAGATGGGACGCTAACGCCTCGAACACACCAGAATGCACTGATCCATGAAACCGATACGGCCATTCAACAAGTCCTGATGATGGTAAAGGAAGGGACGGTTAAGACGGTTGATGGTTCATATGCTCCTATTCAAGCGGATACGATTTGTATTCACGGTGATGGACCGAGTGCGCTTGATTTTGCTCGTTCATTACGAGAGACCCTTGTGGCAGAAGGAGTTAACATTTGTCCTGCTGAAGGTTCACATTATCACAAAGGAGAATGAAATGAAATCAAAACAAGTGAGGGAAAAGATTAGGAGCGGAGAATTTCAAACCAATACTTCGGGAGCGTGTGATGAGTATGTCCAAGCAAATGTAGTCATCCTCCCAAAAGAATATGCATTTGATTTCTTCTTATATACTTATCGTAATTCACAAGCGTGTCCAGTCATCGATGTGTTAGAAGCTGGTGAATATGAATCTCGTTTAGCAAAGGGATCCGATATTCGAACCGATGTTCCGCTTTACCATATATACAAAAATGGTGAGCTGCATGAGAAAAAAAATGACCTTCTCGATTTATGGAAAAATGATTTTGTAACCTTTTTACTTGGTTGTAGTTTCACATTCGAAAGCCAGCTGCTTGAAAATGGAATTTTCCTTCGTCATGTAGAGTGCAAGAAGAATGTAGCGATGTACAAAACCAATATTCCAACAGTACAAGCAGGGGATTTTTCTGGTCCTCTAGTTGTATCGATGAGACCGATTTCAAATGAACATATTGATAAAGTGGTTGAAATTACAAGTAGGTACCCCAACTTTCACGGTGCTCCTGTTCATATTGGAGAGCCAAGCGAGATTGGAATTAAACAAATAGAGCAGCCCGACTATGGGGAGTTCGTAGAAATTAAGGAAAATGAAACACCTGTGTTTTGGGCTTGTGGGGTGACCCCTCAAGCTGCGGCTGTTCAAGCGAAGATCCCACAAATGATCACACATGCCCCAGGGCATATGTTCATTACAGATTGGACGAATAAAGACTTCATGAAATAGTGTTGAGAGTTGGTGAATACTAAAAAATAAAATGAAAGGATTTTTTAATAGGCTTTTTGTTAATGGTAACTTAAATTTTATAATATTACGTCTGTAATAAAGGATAGGTTAATTAAACCCATCCTTTTCTTTCCTTGTTAGCTAGTTCTTCTAAGATATAGGTCAACTTTTTTGACCTAGGCCCCCAATGACGAGAGAGCCTAACGCCATCACGGAACTGTCCTCTTCATAGCGATCTTTTCTCTTATGTGTTCTAATCATTTCAAAATTTTATCCTCTAAATGATTTATGTGAAATTTTTAACAATATAAGCTGAAGATTAATATCCAAACAGAAATTACTCTCATAAAAATGAAACATTTGAGAAAGATAAAAAAACTAGTAGATTACACCAATTTTCTCCAAGTGAAATTTTATTCCGCAACAACTGGCAGTAACAACAAAATGAACACAGACGTTGCCACGTCCTGTGGCAACGTCTGTGTGACCCGTATCGTGTGGGCTTCAATTAACCGTGGGGAAGAGGAAATCCCTCACTGATGGAAGTTTCACCATATATGGAAGAATTCCTTGATCGCATATCGGTACTTCTCGTTTTTGGGTTTCAATCCGTCGTTCAAAAGCTTAATTAAGTGGATCTACTCCCATATATGAAAGAAGAGAACCGAAGAAAACGACAAAAGTTGCTCGGTCAATCAGAGAAAACGATCCGCTTGAAATCGAAGACTTAAAGGGGATTTTGAAGAATGGGAAGTAATCAACAGTACCAAATTAGTCCGATTGAAATGGGTGTCACACTAATCTCTTTAATTTTTGGGGTCGGGATTCTTACATTACCAAGGGTATTAGCCGAACGGGTTGGTACGACAGACGGTTGGATTTCAATCCTTGTTGCTGGATTCATTACGATGAGTTTAGTTTATATCTATGTAAGGATACAAAAAAAATTTCCAACTCAGTCCCTTCTTGAATTTATCGCTAACGGGAAAATCGGGAAATGGGGCGCAAAAGTATTAGCCTTTTTCTTTATCTTTTATTTTACTGTGTTACTTGCCTTTCAAGTGAGAATATTAGCAATGGCAACAAAATTGTATTTAATTGACCAAACACCTTCAGAAGTCGTTATTGGCATTATCTTACTCATCATTACGTATGCAGCTTCAAAAGGAATGCAAGGAATTGTTCATATTCATTTAATGTTTATGCCCTTTATACTTACAGCTTTATTTGGTGTCATTATTTTCAATCTTGGAGAAGCCGATTTTGGACAGCTATTACCAGTTGTAAGTGAAGGATTTATGCCTGTTTTATCTGGGATTTTACCTCCGATGTTTTCCTTTGCTGTCATTATGTTTCTTTTCTTTTTTATGGGTCATATGAAAGAAAGTGATTTACGTTCGCTGCCGCTAAACATTGCAATCCTTTTTCTTGTTCTAACCTACACCTTTCTAGCCATTATTTCATACGTGACATTTGGACTTGAAATGACGAAGGTCATTACATTTCCAGCAATCGAACTGGCAAAGGAAATTGAAATTATCGGTGGATTTATCGAAAGACTAGAATCTTTATTTTTGACGGTTTATATTATGGCTATTTTTACAACAATGGCGACTGTATTATTTGCAAATATTAAAACGATCGAAGAACAATTTATACCATCTAAAAAACTTAGAACATGGATCCCACCTGTTATTATTTTTATCATTTTCATTATTTCGTTTATACCTGACTCCATTACTAGTCTTGAAAACGTTGGTCAACTTTTGGCGGTGTTAGGAGATGTTTTATTAATATTAGGTATTGTGAGCGGCTACATCACTGTCTGGATCCGAAAACGAAGTAAAACTTCGTTTGATAATAGTAGTCAAGTATAAAACGTTTAGGCACCTTTTACATTTTACTGCGTGAAAGGTGCCTGGTACCATTTTATTGCAAATAGATTTTTATATCTAGCGTTTCAATTTGTGAAATGAGCAGCTCTTCGTACTCCTGGTGAGCTAAATAGTTGACTTCAGCTTCGACAACTTCAGGCTGTTCTTCTTTTACTTTGTCGATCATATCCTGCTGTAGCTTCAGCCATTGAGTCAACAGTAAGTGGCATTTCCTCAGCGACCTCTTCTACATCAGCGTCTGCTTGTTCAATATCTGTTGACTGCTGAGTATCTGTTCCTGATGAGTCTTGAAAAAATAAGTATCCCCCTCCAAAAGCTATCCCAAAAGTAAGGACAAAAGTAAGAATTGCGCTTTTCATTTTCCAGCTCCCTCCTTCGTTTCTTTTATCGAGCCTATCGTTATTTTTACTTGTAGCGGTATACTATTAAAAGAGTATAAAGTAAGGAGAGGTTGACAGAATGAAGCGGATAGACACTATGAAGTTTTTACTACAAAATGTACCTTTATTTAAAGAGTTAACGGAAGTTGAAATAGAACCAATAAGTGAAATGGCATATCCACGAGAGTTTAAAGTAGGTGAAATCTATTCATGCAAGGGGATCCGCTTGATCGAGTGTTTTTTATCCATGAAGGGCGAGTAAAGATTTACAAAACAGATGTGAGCGGAAAAGAACAAATTGTTTCTGTGCTTCAAAATGGGGATATGTTTCCGCATGCAGGTTTTTTTCGAACAGGAGGTTATCCAGCACATGCTGAAATTATGGAAGATGCGACCTTGCTCGTCATTCCAATTCAAGAATTTGAACAGCTACTTCTCCAACGACCAGATGTGTGTATAAAACTATTCCGTGTGATGGGGGAAAAAATAATTGATTTGCAAAGTCGATTAGAAGAACAAATATTTCACAATACGTACGAGCAAATTCTTATGTTATTTCTCCGTCTTGCTAAAACACATGGAAAAAAACAAGAAGATGGGCGAGTGAGATTAACGATTTAATTTACTAATCAAGAACTGGCCAATATGATAGGTACTTCAAGAGAAACGGTTAGCCGTACATTAACGAAGTTAAGGAAAAATCACATTGTCGAAGTTAGCCAAAAGGGTCATTTACTCATTTCGCTAGACTTAGTAAAACAGGAACTACAAATTGAATAATCTTTCGTTGATGAATGATCTCAAAGAATGGAGAGACATTGCTAGAATAATATGAGAATGAAGGGATGTTAAAACAGAACGCCACAATAAGTAGACGTTCTGTTTATTTAGTATGGTTATTTGTTTTGAGCTCGTTGGATGAGTTCACTTCGACCTAGACTACCTAGTGACTCGGCTGTAACAGGAATGAAACTTTCATTCCTACCATATTCATCATGGTTTTGTTTTCCCAATGACTTATAACGAATATGAACTTCTTCTAAATATTCTGGAAGCTCTTCAGCTGGTGGGAACGATTGTTTCATCGCGAGTAACCATGTTTCAAGTTTATAAGTTCCTCGTTCAGTAATTTTGCATAGATCTTCAAGCGATTGGACCAATTCATTTAAACAATCTAATCCGTTCCGTAATCTTACAATCCCTTTTAATTTGGCTCTTTCAGCAGAGTGTTCTAATCTGTACGTGTTTTCTTGGTATTGAAATTCAATAAAACAACTGTTACGATCCCAATTGAAATGGTAATCTACAATTTTTAAACGCTTCATAACCTTTATAAGTTTGCTTTCACACATATTTTGTTCCTTATGGGGCATCCATTTAAACATAAAAATCACCTTCCTCTTTTTTTCTAAAAATTCCAACTTATACAGGTGGTAAAGTATAACAAATGACAGCGATTTTCTTCGTTGTCGACGGTAAATCGTGTTTTTCTAGATTGTTTTAATAATCCGTACACTCTATACCGTTGTTTTCTACAAAATAAACGAATCCCCTTTTGTAATCGTTTTACATATGTCGACCATTTTTTTAAAAAGCAAAGAAAGAACGGTTCTAAAGACAAAAATGGTTTATTTTTGGTAGGCAAATAATAGATATTTGTCTAAACTTGTCAACGATTGCGAATAAAAAAATTTTGTTTCCAACCAATTCATTAACCTGTAATGGAGTTTTTTTCGTTTTTGTGATGTACATCACTACACCTTCCGCTCGAATTCGATACAATTTAATTAGCAAGTCATAATAAAACAAATGGAGGGTTACATTATGGAAACCATCTTTGATTTTTCAACAAAAACAGGTGAGATTGTTACACGATTACCAGAAACGAGTACAATTTTAAAAAAATATAAAATAGACTTTTGCTGCGGTGGAAACCGACCAATAGGTGAGTCAATCAAGGAAAAGAATTTAAATGGGGACGAAATTCTCGAACAACTAAATAATGCTTATATAAAATCATTAGTGAAACCGAGTGTTACTTGGAATGAAATTACTAATTCTGAGTTGATCGATCATATTATTTCGACTCACCATGCGTATTTGAGCAGTATATTACCAGAGTTAAGTCAATTTACAACGAAAGTTTTTCGTGTACACGGAAACCAGTGTCCTGAACTAACGAAGGTTCACCAGTTGTTTCACAGTTTAAAAGTGGAGCTCGAACAGCATACGATTGACGAAGAAAATAATGTGTTTCCTTTAATTCAAGCTTTTGAAGAAAACCGATCGAGTGAAATTATTTCTAAGTTATCGGAAAATATTAAGGAACTAGAAGATGAACATGAAGGAGCGGGAAATATTTTAAAACAGCTTCGTGAAGTGACAAATGATTATTCTGTTCCAGATTGGGCATGCATGACTTTTCAATTGACCTACCAAAAACTTGAAGATTTAGAAAGTGATTTATTTCAACATATTCACCTTGAAAACAACATCCTATTTCCAAGGGTGACTAAAGAATTAAGGGAGGTGCAATGAATGGAGATGCAACAGCTAGGATGCATGAGTGGGATGATGTTACGAGATGTAGAAGAGCATTGCCCAGCCCTTGAACAATTAAAAAAAGAACATATCCCTCTCACAAAACAAATGGAAGACTTTTATGAACTTACCCAAAGCATCGAAGGAGATGAGGCAGTAGCGACTAGAGAAAGCTTACAGCAATTGTATCAACAAGTAAAAGTGTTTGTATCCCAACTTGAACCTCACTCTGAGCGCGAAGAAGGTATTCTTTTCCCAATGCTTGCTGCCCACATTGGACAAAACATGGGGCCGATTGCCGTAATGGAATATGAACATGATCAAGCAAAAACCTATTTAAGGAAATTTCTGTCAGAAACAGAAGAACTTGGTTTAAAGGTAGAGCTCAATGATATTCGAACGTTAGCGAATTATGCGGCTCAAGCGTATTTAATTTTATCAGAACACTTTATGAAAGAAGAAAACGTTCTTTTCCCGTTAGCAGAACAATTCCTTTCGCCTGAAGAAAAACAAGAACTTGAAATGAGAATTAAGAGCTGAACTTTATAAAGAAAAACATGATGTCCGTGCATAATATTAACAATGATGTCTATCGCTAAAGCCTCACCAATTCTTATTGAATTGGTGAGGCTTTAGCAATTTTTCTAGAAACATATTTCCTATTAAACTTTTAAAGAAAAAATTTAAGGATTGAAAAATTCTAAAAAGTGATTGAATTTACTAAAATTATCTGATAACCTTTAGTTAACCGATTTCAGAAACCGATTTCAGAAATCGGTTACATATACAGAAACACTAAGTTCAGGGTGTGAATATCATGAAAATTACAATGGATGAAGTAGCAAAAAGAGCAGGTGTCTCAAAAACTACTGTTTCACGAATTATTAACGGGAATTTCCAACACGTACATGAAGATACGAAAGAAAAAGTTTTAAAAATAATAAATGAATTGAATTATAGACCTAATGCTTTAGCTAAAAGTCTTAAGCAGATGAAAACGAATGTAATTGGAATTGTCTTATCTAATTTACAAAACCCTTTTTGGTCTAGTGTATTGCAAGGCGTAGAAGATACTTGTCATTCTAACGGCTATAATTTAATGATTTGTAACTCAAATGATAATTCGAAACTTGAGCAGGAGCATATAGAAGGATTACAAATGAAGCAAGTAGATGGGATCATCGTTAACCCTACAATGAAAAATAAACAGTTATTTCAGTCAATAATAGATAGAGAGTATCCAATTATCGCCATCAATCGGAAAATTGAAGATGTACCTCTTGATACCGTTGTAGTGGATAATATTAAGGGCTCTGAACTAGCAATGGAACATTTCATTGAATTGGGAAAAAGTTCTATAGCTATCATCGTTTATCCACCTGATGGAATTAGTCCTAGGGAAGAAAGACTTCAAGGGTATAAAAGTGCTCTTATAAATCATGGTCACACAATTAATGAAAAATACATTTTGATTGTTGAGGAAAAAAAGGGTGCTGCAAAAGAAGAAATTAAAAAAGCACTAACTTCAAAAGAGCCACCAGATGCCATTTTTTCAACGAATAATATGATGACATTGGAAATTCTTGAAGGGATTAAAGAGTTAGGAATGAGTGTTCCTCAAGATGTAAGTTTAATCGGGTATGATGAAACCGTTTGGTCAAAGCATTTAGCTCCACCGTTAACGACAGTTAACCAGCCGAGTTATGAAATGGGAAAACTAGCGGCAGAAAAGCTTATTAACCTATTAAACACTAAACAAAAGGCAGAACCTAAAGTTACACAATTACAACCAAATTTGATTATAAGAGAATCTTGTTAAAAAATATCGTAGGAGGCGTTAGGATTGAGTCAATTAGGTTTTAGAGTACTACCAATAAATAAGAGACCAAGTCAGCAAATAATAGAAGCATTCTCGGATGTTGTTACTCCACATATTAGCGATAATATGAGTCGGATGAGTGCCGTTGGAACAAAATTAAGACCTTACCATAAAAGCGGAAGATTAGTAGGTACAGCACTAACAGTAAAGACAAGACCAGGAGACAATTTAATGGTCCATAAAGCGATTGATATGGCAAAGCCTGGTGATGTGATTGTTGTCGATGCTGGTGGAGACCAGACGAATGCAATCGTAGGTGAAATTATGTTACGAATTGCGCAAAAGAATGAAATTGCAGGATTTGTGATCAATGGAGCAATAAGAGATATAGCGGCATTTCAAGAAGATACATTTCCGGTTTATGCGTGTGGTGTTACTCATCGAGGTCCGTATAAGGACGGTCCAGGAGAAATCAATGTATCGATATCTATCGGTGGGATGATCGTCAAACCTGGTGATATTGTTGTTGGAGATGAAGATGGAGTTGTAGTAGTCCCACTTGAAGATGCAGAAAATGTACTAGCGAAAGTGAAGAAACAACAAAAAGTAGAAGAAGAAATTTTAGCGTCAATTGCAAATGGAACTGTCGATCGTTCATGGGTAAATAAACTATTAGCAGATAAAGGATGTGATGACTATGATACCAACTAAATTTGATTGGAAAAAGCTTCAATCCTTTTGTACCGATGTCTTTAAAGCAGCGGGTGTTCCCGTAAAAAGTGCAGAGATCGTTGCAGAGTCATTAGTTGAAGCAGATTTACGTGGAGTTGACTCACATGGAGTCGTTCGAACATCCATTTATTTAAAAAGGATGGAGGAAGGTATGATACAGCCTGACTCTAATTTTTTTACCCACTCTGAAACCGATACCATGGCTCTTTTAGACGGGAATAATAACTTCGGGTCAGTCGTTGGCATGGAAGCTTTGAATAAAGCTTTAGATAAAGCGAAAAAGAGTGGAATCGGAGTCGTTGGTGTGAAAAATTCGAACCACTTTGGGACAGGTGCTTATTATGCGAATAAAGCGATTGATCAAGGCTTTATTTTATTAGTCCTTTCCAATGCATCTCAGACGATGCCTCCAACGGGCGGGGTTAGACCATTCTTAGGGACAAATCCATTAGCGATCGGTGTCCCAACAGGTACGGATGTTCCGTTCATTTTGGATATGGCGACAAGCGTTGTTGCTAGAGGGAAGATTATTGTCGCTTCACAAAAAGGAGAATCGATCCCTGAAGGATGGGCGATTGATAAAGATGGTAATCCAACAACCGATGCTAATGCTGCATTAGAAGGTTCCGTCCTTCCACTAGGTGGACCAAAAGGATATGGTATATCGATGTTTATTGATATTTTAGCAGGTGTACTCACTGGTGCTGGATTTGGGAAGTACGTTAATAATATGTATGAAAACTGGGAAGACCCACAAAATGTTGGCCACTTCTTCCTCGCGATCAATATTAACAACTTTATGCCAATTGACTATTTTAAAGAGAGAATGGATCTATATATTACAGACTTAAAAAACGAGCCAAAAGCTCCAGGCGTAGAAGAGATTTATATTCCAGGTGAACTTGAATTAAGAAGAACAATAGAAAGAAAAGAAAACGGTATTGAATTACCTGAAAAAGTAGTGCAAGAGCTGAGTGAGATTGGCCAAAAATATGGAATTGACTTTACTCAAGCGGCTTACACAACAAATATAAGTACGGAGGTATCTAAATAATGTTATTAAATAAAGCGTTTAGGTATGAAATTCCAACCATTATCGAATTTGAAAATGGATTAATTAATAAACTTGCAGAGTTTGTAAAAGAGTTTGGAGGAACGAATGTATTGATCGTTTGTGATCCAGGTGTATTACAAGCTGGTGTTGTTACTAAATTAGAAGAGCCATTAAAGGCAGACAATATTCCTTACTCTATTTTTTCAGAGATTGAGGCAGACCCTGCGATTGAATCAGTTGACTTAGGCCTTGAAATGGCTAAGAGAGATGGTTGTGATTTAGTTGTAGGTGTTGGGGGAGGAAGTTCCCTAGATACAGCTAAGGCGATTGGACTTATGTTGACGAACCCAGGCCACATTAAAGATTATGTTGGAATTAACATGGTTCCAAATCCAAGTGCACCTGTAATTGCAGTACCAACTACAGCGGGGACTGGTAGTGAAATTACGATTTGGTCTGTTCTTTCAGATAAAAAAGAGAAAGCAAAAGTGAGTGTTGGAAGTATTTATAACTGTCCGAATATGGCACTGGTTGATCCAGAATTAACGATTTCACTTCCGCCGCATATTACAGCAGCAACAGGTATGGATGCTTTAACTCATGCGATGGAATCTTACGTAAATAAAGCAACCCAACCAATTTCAGAAGGTTTATCCGTACAAGCAATGAAAATGATATCGCAAAATCTACGTTTAGCGGTTGTTCAAGGCGAGAACGTTGAAGCAAGGTCGAATATGCTGCTTGCTAGTTTAATTGCAGCCATGGCTTTCAACTCAACGCGTTTGGGTTTAGCTCATGCTCTAGCAATTCCACTTGGTGCACATTTTAAAATTCCACATGGTACAGTAAATGCAATTTTACTCCCTGAAGTTATGGAATTTAATGTCATTGGTAATGTTTCAAAGTATGCAGAGATCGCTTCGATCTTTGGTGTAAATACAACTGGATTAACGGAGCGTGAAGCTGCTGAGCAATCGGTAGTTGCGATCCGTCAGTTAAATAAAGATGTTGGTATCACACAAACATTAACAGACTTTGGCTTAAAAGAAGAACATTTACAAATGATAGCTGAGGAAGCAATGTTATCTGGGAATGTTCCAGTAAATCCTAGAAAACCGACAATCGAAGACTTGAAGGCAATTTGTAGAGCAGCAATGTAATTTGCAAAAAGGAGTGTGACAAATGAAACCCAAAGTGCTAGTAACACGGGATTTACCTGGCGAAGGAATCGAAAGATTACGTGAAGTGGCAGATGTGGAAGTCCATACGGGGAAAGAAGAGTTAACCAAAGAGCAGTTAATTCAAGCCATCGCAGATAAAGATGCCATTATCTCTTTACTTGTGAATGAAATTGATGCAGAGGTTATGGATGCTGCTCCTCATTTAAAGGTTATTTCTAACTATGCAGTTGGCTTCAATAACATTGATGTGGACGCAGCACAGGAACGCGGAATTATCGTTACGAATACACCTGACGTTTTAACAGAGTCAACGGCTGATTTAACATGGGCATTGTTACTTGCAGTGGCTAGAAGAATTCCTGAAAGTGATACGTATACACGAGAAGGAAAGTTTGTTGGTTGGGCTCCCGAGTTACTTCTTGGAAGAACAGTTTATGGTAAAACGTTAGGTATTATAGGGATGGGAAGAATTGGTGAGGCTGTTGTGAGAAGAGCAAAAGGGTTTGGAATGAACATTGTTTATTACAATCGTCGCCCGCTTTCAACTGAAAAAGAACTTGAACTTGATGCAAGCTATGCGAGTTTAGAGGAAGTCATATCACAAGCTGATTTTCTCTCGTTACATACACCACTAACGCCTGAGACTCGGTATTTGATTGACGAAAATGAGTTAAAAGCAATGAAAGATACAGCCTACTTAATTAACACGTCAAGAGGTCCGTTAGTTAATGAAAAAGCACTTGTGAATGCTCTAAAAGAGAAGGCTATTGCTGGTGCTGGCCTTGATGTATTTGAAAACGAGCCTGCAATTGAAGAAGAACTATTAAACTTTCAAAATGTCGTCCTCGCTCCACATATAGGTAGTGCAACAATTGAAACGAGAGTTGAAATGGCAGATTTAGCGATTAATAATACTATCTCCATTTTAAAAGGAGAAAATGCTTTAACGCCTGTGTATTCTTAAAGAAATCAAGGTTAAAAAGGAGATGAGAAGAAAATGGAAGCAACTACAAACACATTTCTTTCTTGGTTAGAGAAAGAGCAGAATAAAACGTATGAAAATTTTATAAACGGTGAGTGGAAGTCAAGTTTAAGTGGGGAAACTTATCCCGTGTCTTGCCCAGGAAAAAACAATATAGTATTAGGACACTTTCCATACTCTACCGAGGAAGATGTTAACTTAGCAGTAGAAGCGGCTCACCAAGCCTTCCAATCGTGGTCTCAAGTTCCAGGACCAGACCGAGCCGCCATCCTACTAAAATTTGCTGATTTACTACAAGATCATCTAGAAGAACTAGCGTTTATTCTATCAGCAGAACAAGGAAAAGTATTAGCTGAAGCGAGAGGCGAAGTTGGTAGAGCTATAAAAGAAACGAGAAATGTAGCAGGGGATGCAATAAGAATCGAAGGGACTACTCTTCCTAGTGAAAAAAGTAATGTCACTGCAGCTGTTAAGCATCAACCAATTGGAGTAGTTGCAGCAATTGCACCATGGAATTTTCCAGTTGTTACTCCAATCCGAAAGATTGTCCCAGCGCTTGCTTACGGGTGTACGGTCGTTTATAAACCCGCATCAGAAACACCTTGGACGTCCATAAAAATTATGGAACTTTTATACAAAGCTGGAGTACCCAATGGAGTTGTAAATCTTGTTTCAGGTAGTGGATCAAAAGTGGGGAACCCATTAACTAACCATCCATTAGTCAAGGGAGTTAGTTTTACTGGATCAACGGGAGTTGGAACGAGATTAAATGAAATGGCAGCTAGACGCTTAGTCAAAACACAATTGGAGCTTGGTGGGAAGAATCCTGCTGTTGTCCTTGATTATGAAGATGTGAATGTAGTAGCAAAAGAAATTGTAGGAGCGGCCTTCGCTTGTAGTGGTCAACGATGTACATCCATTAGTAGAGTCATTGTTTTAAAAGAAAAAGCAGAAGAACTAGTAAGTGCAATCAAAGAGCAAATGAATGCGTTAAAAGTAGGACCGTCATGGGAACCAACATCAACAATTGGTCCTCTTGTTAATAAAGACCAGTTAGAAACGACACTAAATTATATTAAAATAGGAAAAGATGAAGGTGCGACGCTAGAACTTGGCGGTGAAGTGCTAAGTGAAGGTGAAATGGGAGAAGGAAACTATGTTGTTCCAGCTTTATTCACAAACGTAACACCTGAAATGAAGATTGCAAAAGAAGAAATTTTTGGCCCTGTTCTAAGTGTACTAGAAGTAGAAAGCTTTGAGGACGCTTTAGAGGTGGCAAATGATGTTGAATATGGTTTAGCAGCGTCAATCTTCACTAACAATCTATCATTAGCTAATCGATTTGTAGAAGCAGTAGAGTCTGGTATGGTTCATGTTAACCACGGAACAGCCAGCCAAGCCCATGTACCATTCGGTGGAGTGAAACAGTCAGGGTATGGCGCGTATTCCATAGGGAAAACGAATAAAGAATTTTATACGAATGTAAAAGTAAGTTATTTTCAATATTAATCAAACCCTTCCTGGGTTTGATTAATCTAAAACATAAAACATACATTTCAAGGGGGATTTAAAATGAAGAGATTGTTTGTAGGAAGCATAACTCTAGCTATGTCACTTATGTTCGCAGTTGGGTGCTCATCATCAGATACTTCTTCAGGTGGTAATGAAGAAACTGCAAATAATGATACTACTCCTACTGAAGAAGTAGATGCTACGGTTCTGAAATTAGGACATGTCTGGCCAAACTCAGAAATTCATGCTCAAGGAGTGGAGCAGTTTAAAGAAGAAGTTGAAGAATTAACAGATGGTCGAATTGTAATTGAAGTTTATGAAAACGGTTCATTGGGAGATGACAGAGAGTTACTAGAAGGATTAAATATAGGAACAGCTGATATTTGGGTAGGCGGAGCTGGCGTATTATCAGGTTCTTCTGAAACAGCACAAATTTTTACAGTACCTTTTATGTTCCACGATCAAGCTCATTTTGATAACGTTTACAACGGTGAAGTAGGAGAAGAAATTTCTAGCCGAATTAACGCAGAAACTGGAAACCAAGTCCTCTCGTATTGGACTCGTGGTGCACGTATGTTAACAGTTAATGAAGAAGTAAACACACCAGAAGATTTAAACGGACTTCGTATTCGCGTTCCTGACAGCCCTGTCTTCGTTGAATCATGGAAAATGCTAGGAGCAGCACCAACACCAATGGCATTTGGTGAAGTATTTACTTCATTACAACAAGGTGTAATTGATGGTCAGGAAAATCCACTATCTTTAATTTATAACTCTAAGTTTAATGAAGTAGTAGACTATCTAGTGTTAACAGAGCACGTTAGAGAGCCAATTGCAATGGTTATCAGCGGCTCTAAATTCGAAGCACTTGATCCAGAATTACAAGAGTTATTATTACAAGCTGCTAACGGTCAAGGTAAAGATTACGTAGCCAATGAAGTATTATCTGGTGAAGAAGGTTACCTTGAAGCACTTGAAGAAGCAGGCATGGAAGTCATTCGCCCAGATCTATCGCTTTTCCAAGAAAAGTTAGGTGGATTTGTTGAGCAACAATTCCCAGCAGTAACAGAAATTCATGAAATGATTCTTTCAGCAAAATAACAGAAAAAACAAGGGTGGGTTGGGTCTCCTCCCGCCCTTGTTTCTATAAATACTTCATGTATATGCTGTTTATCATTGTAGGTGTATATATGAAGAATTTATAGATTGAGGAGGACTTCAGAATGATAAACAAATATGTTCAATTCATAGACAGGATCAATAGTTGGGTTTTTAATTTTATAGCTATTGTATTTGGAATAGTTACTTTACTAACAATTTATCAAGTCTTTGCTAGATATGTGTTAAAAAGTCCGCTCGTTTGGTCCGAAGCAATTGTCCGCTATTCAATGGTTTGGGTCGTTCTTTTAGGTACCGCCATTGCATTACGTAAAGGGATGTTAATTTCTGTAGAGGTGTTATTATTTCTTGTTTCAAAAAAGATTAAGAAAATCTTACAAGTTTTAATTATGTTAGTTAATATTGTATTTTTAGTCCTTCTTGTAAAGTATGGATTAGATATTATGAGCAGCTTGGCTCACCAAAAGACAGGGTCTATCAACATTCCTGTCAGTTGGATATATGCTGCAATACCAGCAGGGAGTTTTCTTGGACTGCTGAATTGTACCGTTATTTTAATTGAGTTGTTTACTAAGAAAAATGAGGAGGGACAGGAAGATGGCGGCACTGTTATTCATTAGTTTATTTTTAATGTTCTTAATCGGTGTACCTGTCGCTTTTTCAATGGGTCTCTCATCAATGATAGCGATGATGAATGAAGGAATTTCACTGCAAGTAGCGATTCAAAGAATTTTTTCTTCCTTAGACTCATTTACGTTAATGGCGATTCCTTTTTTTATATTAGCTGGAAGCCTTATGGAATACAGTGGAATATCGCAAAGGTTAGTTGATTTTGCGAACTCGTTAGTTGGACGGATTACAGGTGGACTTGGTATGGTAACCGTATTAACAGCCATGTTCTTTGCGTCGATTTCGGGATCGAGTGCCGCAACTGTTGCGGCGATTGGAAGTATATTAATACCTGCCATGGTTCGAAGAGGTTTTCCGAAAGGATTTTCAACTTCAGTTCAAGCTGTTTCTGGTGAACTAGGCGTTATTATTCCCCCGTCCATTCCATTAATTATTTTTGCTTTAAGTGCAGGGATGTCTATTTCAATTGGTGATTTATTTTTAGCCGGTATTGTCCCTGGTATGCTTGTTGGTTTATCATTAATGTTAACAATCTTTATCATTAGTAAAATTAAAGGTTATGGTGGACCTGAGACTCTAACAGAAGAAGATAAGGAATTAATGACTGCTAGTGGTAGATTCAAAGCTTTTAGAAGAGCAATCCTTCCATTACTAATGCCTGTAATCATTTTAGGGGGAATTTATGGAGGTGTGTTTACACCAACTGAAGCAGCGGCAGCAGCTGTAGGTTATGCCTTTTTCCTAGGAATGTTTGTTTATAGAAAATTTAATACAAAGATTATTATGGATGTATTAAAGAATTCGGTTATTTCTACAGCCATTATCATGTTTATCATTGGAAATGCTGGGCTTTTTGGATGGGTTTTAACCTCAGAAAGAATCCCTTATAAAGTAGCAGAGTGGTTTGTTTCAATATCAGATAGCCCAATTATCTTTTTATTACTCGTAAATATTATTTTGTTAATTGTAGGGATGTTTTTAGAAACAGGTGCTGCAATCGTAATCTTAGCTCCAATCCTTACCCCAGTAGCGGTTATGTTTGGTATTGACCCTATTCACTTTGGGATTATTATGATCGTCAATTTAGCAGTTGGTATGTTAACTCCACCGATTGGGGTAAATTTATTTGTTGCCTGTCAGATTGCAGGCTTAAGGATAGAACAGATTTTAAAGCCATTAATTCCATTCTATTTGGTACTATTAATTAATATTGTTTTAATTACCTATTTACCTCAACTTTCATTATGGTTACCTCAATTATTCAAATAAAAAAGGGGAAATTCTATGAAAATCATAATAGCGCCAGATTCATTTAAAGGTTCAATATCAGCAAAAGACTTATGCCAAACGATTCGAAAAGGGATCGAAAAGGTGATTCCAGAAGCTAAAATGGTAGAAATTCCGATGGCAGACGGTGGAGAAGGGACGATGGAAAATTATGTACATGCGACAAATGGACATATCGAAAAAGTGACAGCGTCTGATCCTATCGGTAGAAAAATAGATTCAGCTTATGGTGTATTAGGTGATAAGGAGACGGTTGTTATCGAGATGGCTCAAGCATCTGGGCTTCCCTTATTAACGAATGATGAAAGAAATCCTTTCTTGGCGAGTAGCTATGGAACGGGAGAATTGATTTCTCATGCTCTAAATCAAGGCTATCGAAAATTCATCATTGGCTTAGGTGGAAGTGCTACGAATGACGGTGGCATGGGTATGTTACAAGCACTAGGCGTAAAGTTCTACGATAAGGACCACCAAATCATTTCAAATGATGTTCGTGCCTTATTGCATTTATCAAGTATTGATGTTTCAGCATTAGACCACAGGTTACGTGAGGCAGATTTTGTCATCGCTAGTGATGTTACTAATCCATTATGTGGACCGAACGGTGCTTCTCATATTTTTGGTCCGCAAAAGGGTGCTACCCCTGAAATGGTAGTGTTGTTAGATGAGTGCTTAAGCCAATATGGTAAAAAAATTAACGAGTTGTTTAACATTGAAATTTTTTCTGCGCCAGGAGCAGGAGCCGCAGGAGGAATGGGTGCTGGCTTAATAGCATTTTTAAATGCATCAGTAAGGTCTGGAATTGATACGATTATGGAAGTTGCACAATTTGATCAAGCAATAGAAGGCGCGAGTTTAGTCGTAACAGGAGAAGGGAAATTAGACGAACAAACGCTCTCTGGTAAAGTCATTTCGGGAGTTTGCCGCTATTCAAATCAAAATCAAATCCCAGTTATCGCAATTTGCGGCAGTAACGAACTCACTGGTACTGAATTAACACAATTAGGGGTTGCCGCAGCTTTTCCAATCGTTTCAGGACCTTGCACCGTCTATGAAGCTATTACGGAAGTTCAAAGATTAGTAGAAAAGACGATCGAACAGATTATGAGAGTGTATCAACTGCGAAAAGAGTCATAGAAAAAGATTAAGAAACGAGTAGAAACCCTCTTTGAATTCAAAGAGGGTTAAACTATTGAATTGCTAATCATTTAAGGATACGGGAACGGAATATTAGAAGGATTTTACATAAACTAGTTGATGTACTAATACTAAGCGACGGAACTAGTGTCCACTGACGCTAGGATTTAGAGAAATTTTCCACAAATAACGTGATCACAGTCCGCTACGCAAACACAAACAAAGCCTTGAAACCGCATCCGATCCATAGTTGCCAAAATAATGAGTTAAAATAAATAAAGATACATTTATTATATATGATGATGTTTTTGTTTTATATGCATTATGGTAGCGCTCACATGATTGTGCTGAATTGAGTTTCTTGGTTTCACTATCATTACAGGGCAACTTACTTCTTTGGCAACTTTATGACTAACACTATTATGAAAAAGCTCCCGAACCCTATTTTTAACCGTGCTACCTACAACAACAAGATCAAAGTTTTCTGTTTTGCGTACTTTACAAGCGTAGGTGCGGGTTCGCCACGAAGGAAATGGGTGCTGTAGTTGATACCGGCAGCGCTTATCAAATCAACAGTTAACTTGCAAAATACAAGACGTTTAAAAATTAATGTATACTTAAAACTAAGACAGTCTAAAGCTAAGATAAATAGCGTTGAAAAACTGACAAAAAAGTTTTAAATGGAGACTACATAAATATGAATGTAAAAAACCATCAAGTAGCCGTCTTTGCCCTTGGCGGCATGGGCGAAATCGGAAAAAATATGTACGTTGTACAATATCAAGATGAAATTATTATTATTGATGCTGGGGTAAAATTCCCCGAAGATGAATTGCTGGGAATTGATTTAGTAATTCCTGATTATACCTATTTGGTAAAGAATGTAGACAAAATTAAAGGTCTCTTTATTACTCATGGTCATTTGGATCATATAGGTGGTATTCCATATTTACTGCGCCAAATGAATATTCCAATCTACGGTGGAAAAATATCACTTGGATTAATTCGAAATCAGCTAGAGGAACATGGATTATTACGGGATGTAAAGTTAATAGAAATTAAAGAAGACGAGGAAGTAAAATTTAAGAAAACCTCTATTTCCTTTTTTAGAACCACACACAGTATCCCCGATTCATACGGTATCGTTGTAAATACACCTGCTGGAAATATTGTTCATACAGGTGATTTCAAATTTGACTTTACGCCTGTTGGAGGATCAGCAAACTTGACAAAAATGGCCAAAATTGGAGAAGAGGGAGTTCTCTGCCTACTATCGGATAGTACAAACAGTGAAATGCCAGGTTTCACCATGTCTGAACGAAAAGTGGGCGAAAGCATTGATCATATTTTCCAGAATGTCGAAGGTAGAATTATTTTTGCTACATTCGCATCAAACATTTATCGGTTACAGCAAGCTGTAGAAGCCGCTGTGAAATACGGAAGAAAAGTTGCTGTTTTTGGAAGAAGCATGGAAAAAGCTGTCGATCTGGCTTTAGATTTAGGCTATATCAATGTACCGAAAAACACATTTATTGATTCCTCAAAAATTAACTCTATTTCAAGTGGTAAAGTTTTAATTCTATGTACAGGAAGTCAAGGGGAACCTATGGCAGCTCTTTCTCGAATTG
The DNA here is from genome assembly GCF_002019605.1 of Alkalihalobacterium alkalinitrilicum. Taxonomy (NCBI): domain Bacteria; kingdom Bacillati; phylum Bacillota; class Bacilli; order Caryophanales; family Bacillaceae; genus Alkalihalobacterium; species Alkalihalobacterium alkalinitrilicum. The sequence goes on from NZ_KV917368.1 coordinate 4,437,701, forward strand.
CTCATGGGAGACATCGGCAAATTCAAATTATTCCTGGGGATACCGTCGTAATTTCTGCTTCACCTATCCCAGGTAATACGTTAAGAGTAAACCGAATCATTAATCAGCTTTTCCGAGTGGGAGCGGAGGTTATCCATGGACCATTAAATGATATCCATACATCAGGTCATGGTGGACAAGAGGAGCAAAAACTGATGCTTCGTTTAATAAAACCGAAGTATTTCCTGCCTATTCACGGAGAATATCGAATGTTGAAGCATCATGTTCAACTAGCTCAGAGCTGTGGCATTGAAGAGGAAAACTGTTTTATTTTAGATAACGGCGATGTTTTAGCACTTGATAACAATGAAGCTGGTGTTGCAGGAAAAATCCCTTCTGGTTCAGTATATGTTGATGGAAGCGGTATTGGTGATATAGGAAACATAGGAAACATTGTTTTAAGGGATAGGAGGATTCTTTCCGAAGACGGTCTTGTTGTTGTCGTTGTTACCTTAAACATAAAAGAGTTTAAGATGGTAGCTGGGCCCGACATTATCTCGCGTGGCTTTGTTTATATGAGGGTGTCTGGAGATTTAATTAATGAAGCGCAAGAAAAGCTCACTGAACACTTGAATGAATTAATGAACAGAAAAACGACAAAATGGTCTGAAATTAAAGATGAGATTAGTAATTTGCTTGGACCGTATCTTTATGCCGAAACGAAGCGAAAGCCGATGATTCTTCCTGTTATTATGGAAGTTTAAACACTTAAACTACCCGCCACAATTTGAAAAACTGAAAGAAGCATAAATTCCCAAACGGTAACTTATGCTTTCTGCAATGTATTCGTATTTACTTTCAGATTTGATTGACTTTTATCATCTAGACCAAGCGTTTGCACTGTTGAAGTATGAATTTCATGCAGAAGTTTGAGGTTTCCCATTAGGGATAAGCCATAAGAAGGGATCATTTTTTTTATTTTCGGTTCCCACGCTTTTATATGTTGCGGGAAGCATCTTTTTATTAACTCCAGCATGACGGAAACGGCGGTAGAAGCACCTGGGGAAGCACCGAGTAATGCCGCTATCGAGCCATCAGATCCACTAATCACTTCTGTACCAAATTGAAGCATTCCTCTTCCCTCTTCAGTATCTTTAATTACTTGTACACGTTGGCCCGCTACGACTAAATCCCAATCCTCGATTTTGGCATTCGGGATAAACTCACGTAACTCTTCCATCCGTTGTTCTTTTGATAACCTAACTTGCTTTATCAGATATTTTGTCAATGGTATGTTTTTTGCACCTGCCGACAACATTGTTACAAGATTATCTGATTTTATAGAAGTGACCAAATCAAACATTGAACCAGTTTTTAAAAACTTTGGTGAGAAACCAGCAAACGGTCCAAATAGCAACATTTTTTTATTGTCGATAAATCGTGTATCAAGATGCGGAACAGACATTGGAGGGGCTCCAACTTTGGCCTTACCGTATACTTTTGCATGATGCGCTGCAACAACATTAGGATTATTACACACCATAAATATTCCGCTCACTGGGAATCCACCAATATACTTACTCTCAGGAATACCTGATTTTTGCAGTAAATATAGGCTGCCTCCCCCTGATCCGATAAAGACAAATTTTGCAGTATGGTGTTCGACAGTACCGCTTTTTACATTCCGCACTTTCACTTCCCATAAGTCGTCACTAGTACGACGAATATCATCAACACGATGTTTGTAGTTGATATTGACATTTTTACTCTCTAGAAAATCAAACAGCTTCCGCGTTAAAGCTCCAAAGTTAACATCAGTTCCAGAGTCAATTTTTGTTGCAGCTATAGGTTCATTTGCTGCACGGTTTTGCACAATAAGTGGAATCCATTCCATCAGTTTTTCTGGATCATCTGAAAATTCCATCCCTTGAAACAGAGGATTGGTAGACATTGCTTCAAATCGCTTCTTTAAAAAAGATACATTATGATCTCCCTGAACAAAACTCATATGAGGCAATGGCATGATAAAGTCTTGTGGGTTACGTATTGATTTCCTGTTTACAAGATGAGACCAAAACTGCAAGGATTCCTGAAACTGTTCATTAATTTTAATAGCTTTACTAATTTCTACAGACCCGTCCGCTTTTTCGTTTGTATAGTTAAGCTCACACAGTGCCGCATGCCCTGTTCCAGCATTATTCCATTCGTTAGAACTTTCCTCTCCAGCCTTAGCGAGCCTTTCAAAAACTGTAATTTCCCAGTCTGGTGCTAACTCTTTCAACAGTGAACCCAGAGTCGCACTCATGATTCCAGCACCAATTAAAATAACATCGGCTTTAGTTTGTCTATTACTCATTTTCACCTTCCTATACCCCAAGATTTGCAGAAAGGATGTAGGTAATCCTGTTAGATACTACAGTAAGCCTAGGCACGACCAGTCACACATCTTTTCTGGATCAAGTATAACTAAAAATCGTGATACACTATTATTATGGTAGTTATAAGTTATTTAAAAACTAGTAAGAAGTGGGAAATTCTGTTCCCAAGGCTCTGAAACATCAATGCGAACCATTTGATATTTCAGTTTCCCTTGTTAAAGTGCTGCATCTTGATAAGGAGAAGCAAGAGAAATGGAAAGAAAGATGAGGAACAGGATATCAAGATAAAAATCTGTTGTTTCCAAATACACTATTTGGAAATTCCAAAAATCCACGAAATTGTGGAACAGTAGAGGATTTAGACAGTGTTAATAAAATGCAGGCATAAAAAAAACCTTGCTGCGCAAGGGTTTTTCATAGATGGAGCATAGGGGGCTCGAACCCCTGAACTCTACGCTGCCAGTGAACTTTAGTATCTTAAATACGTTAATATGGCTTAAAATAGGTTGAATTATGAGCTTTAATTAACGAAAAACACTTTTTCTAAGATTTAATGTGGACTTTTTATGGTAATGCATGTGGTCAGTTTGCTAAAGAACATAAACGGGAGGCACACTCTGCTACTTTTCCTCAAAATAACTTGTTTGTTGTTAAAGCATACTGCTTAATACACTCTAAAATATGAGTTAAGTAAAACTTGTCAGTCTTCATAGTTTGATTGCTCCATTAATTACATCATCTTTAATACTTTTATGGATTGAATTTTCCGTTACGACATCTACTTTAATAATTCTTCAATTTCTTGCTTAAAGCGAATTAAATCAAATAAACTTCGCCCTTCTTTGAACTCAACAAGTAAATCTAGTTCGCTATTAGGTCCACCTTCTAGTTTTACTACTGAAGATATAATAAACAACACTAGTCGGATAAAGTTTTTCATATGTATGCTCTACTCCTTTTTACTGTATATTTGAAAGGATATTAAAGGTTTTAACTTTCTTAAGTTGATTTTCTATGGTTCACTTGTAGGATGATTAATTTAATTATCCAGCCTACTCCAACCCCAATAATTAAAAAAAGAATAGGTAAAAAGATAGGACCCCATAAATACCCAAATAATTTCAAGGTCGAGGAATAAATTACACCAATTGTACCAATGAACGCCGAGAAGACGAAAGGGAGGTAGGATAGGGAATCACTGCCTCCCCCAGCATCACGATAGGCATCCCACATAGCAAATAAGTATATACAGGGATAGAACATTAACCACTGGTAGTTTGTTAATTCAATGGCAGTTATCATATCGCCATGAAAACTTGGGATGATTGCTGCATTTAAGTTAGCTTGGACATTAATTAAAAACTCTAAAAAAATAAAAACAGTCCCCTTAAAAAGTTTACCATTTAAAAATTGAGCAAATCCAGGTAGTGCTATACTCCAAAGAATTTTTTCACTTGGATTAGATTGACTCATTAGTATCACTTCTTCCTAGCAAGCTGATTACGATCTGGAGCTTGTGGGGGTTTTTCCAACCAGCCGTGTTTTATCATAATATTTGTTCCATCCTCTGCATATTGACTAGTTTCTAGTATGAGACGGCTATAATCAACTCCTAGATCTTTTCGAGGCGAGGATCCTAGTGAAGCACCATAATAACTAATACCAGCTGAAATTAATCCAGCAACATGAATCATCATTAGCTTATCGGAGAAGGTCGGAATAGCAGAAACCCTTGGGCTATCCCAAGAATTAGGTGCAGGGTTTAAGAATTGAGTAAAGGTAGGCAATGCTATAGACCATAGCAACTTTTCTATCTGATCGTTGTTCATTTTATTTTTATGAGTATCAACTTTCTTCTAGAGTATAAAAGTTATACACATCAACCTTTTGCTAACGCTTTATGATTTGGGATTTGTGGAGGCTGCTCTAACCATTCATTTTTAATCATTAAGTCAACTCCGTCTTTTCCATATTGAGCAACCTCTGTTGTTAGGCGAACATAAGAAGCAACGATATCAGTTCTTAAGCTTGCTGCTGAAGCGGTAGCATAATTTGAGAAACTTGATGCAATGATTAAAGATGAATGAAACATAATTAATTTATCAGAAAATGGTGCTATTGTTGAATCGGTTACTTCTAAATCCCATGGCATGGGTGATGGAAGGTCATCATCTGTTAAGAATGTAGTAAAAACTTGCACATGTTTCTTTGCAATCTCCTTCCCTTTAAGACAATGGTTTCGTACTTTTTTAGATTGAGCAACCTGCGCAAAACCTGTCATCAGAGCTGTGCCTAAGGAGTTTGTTTCAAGATTTGCTTCTAGATGAGTAATTTCTACGACATTCAAAGGTCGATTATTGTTGGTCAAATTTAGTATTCCGCCTAAATAACTCTTGTTGTCTACAAAGTCAACATGATCGGGCGTTGTTACATAAGGTGGTCTTACAAATAATCCTTTTGATAATAACATTTCAGCTGTCTTATTATATAACTCGGTTGAAGTTTGTATCGCTTGACTTAAGAATTGACGGACATCAGAGTGGGCAGCAATTGCTAAAGCTACACCATAAACGGATAGCCCAACTTTAGACAAGTTCTTAAGGTAATATAAATAAAACGAATCTGAGAACAAACGTGGAGCATTTGGACTTACATCCTCATCAGTAAAACCAATTGGTAACGTTTGTTTATCGTTTTGTAGTATTTCTTTACTAAAATTAAAATTTTGAACTGATATATCGAGCGCAAATTGTAATACTGACTTTATTTCAGGATCATCAACATTGGCTAAAAAATATTTTAAAATACAAATAGAAAAACTGTTGTTTTGATAGCTGCTCCAAACCACTGAAATCTCAGAAGATGTTAGCCTTAGATTTTTTTCTTGTCGCATTTAGTAATCCCCCATATGTATTGTTATTAAATAATATCCGCTTACTTAGGACATTTATTCAGTTTTATTAAAAAAAAGTAACTTTGATATCTTCTAATGGTTATAAGACCACAAATCAGAAAGAACAGGAGGCTTTGAAAAAAATTGTGAATAAATGTCTTAAAGTAATGGGAGGTACTTTGAAAAGGAACATCTAACAAAACAAAGTCATCTGCTGCACAGTACAAGGAAATAGCGAAGAACCTTGAAGAAATTCGAAAATTACTGTCCAAATTCATGAGTGAAATACCCAATTTGGACAACTTATATGTCAAAACCATTATTAACTATAAGTTAATAAGCTTGGACAGATTACCCCGTAACTTTGGATTTTTCTATAATTTAACTATCCTTAATGATAGTATGGGTAAATAAAGTGCATACTTGTTTGTCTACATATATCCACTATATAATACTTTCAAATCCAAGTAACGGAGGGTTTGAACATGAAGAATAGAATATACATCTCTGGATTTCTATCAATTCCGGATGTGATTAATGCATAATCAATCGGCGTTGATGAGGAAAGTGCAATAGAATTACAACGGTTAATTCAGATAAAGCTAATTATGTTTAGCCTTAATAGGGTTAATAGGAGGAGGTTTTTTGGAGTCCACTACCATATGGGTTGCATTCGCAGGGGGGATATTAGCATTTATTTCTCCATGTTCCCTACCTTTATACCTATCATTTATCTCTTATATTACTGGTGTAACGGTGGGTGAATAAAAAACAACAAGGTCTTGCTAATATTAGAAAAATAGTTCTCTTGCAATTAATGTTATTTTTAATAAAATGACATACATAACTATCTGGAGTTACCATGTAATGGTTCCTCACATTAAAAAGAGAAAATCATCCTTTTCCCTAGTAAAAAGGATTGGAAAGGTAGAACGAAGATGACAAAGAAGCCACGTTGGATATATTGGAAGCAAACCTTCCACTCGAAATTTCAAGCGAATTGTTTGAAAGCAAGGATTGATGACAATTGGTTCAATGGCTATGAAATTGGTCCGTATGTTGAGATAAGGAAACTAAAGACTGATAAATATGTGGTCCGTTATACGTATGATGAAATCATCTAAGTTTAGTTTTGGTAAAATATAAGGAGCCAATCTCATCTGAAATATAAAAGTTTCTCAGTGAAAAGAAGAAAAAAGGCAATTAACCGTCCTAAAAAGACGGTTAATTGCACATTTACAGGAAACTCGAAGATATAACTTGGATAATAAGTCAAACATCGGTATAAAGGAGCTTGTTTTTTAAACAAACTCCCACTTACATTGTTTCTACAGGGATTTGTTGAGGAAACCCTCGGTTGAAATTACGTTGGCATACATTCCGTTAAGTGCGCTGACAAATGCATAATGAACCTGTTCTGCTGGAACGCATTTATCTTGATAAGATAAGTCCCTTGTCGCACATGCATCTTCAATAAGTGTAGTTTCAAAGCCTAGATCCACTGCAGCTCTAACTGTTGCATCAATGCACATATGCGTCATCATACCTACAACCATTAAAAGTGGGCATTTCATAGAAACCAAAGGAAGTGTACATTATATTTTAGCCTTTCCTTACCCTGTAAGCCCTGAAATTACAATTAATGATTGAAAGTATATATTAAATGATAGGAGAAAACGAAATGGAGAAAGCACCAAAAGACACACGTGTAGTTGTAGGAATGTCAGGCGGAGTCGATTCTTCTGTTGCAGCCATGCTTCTTAAAGAGCAAGGCTATGACGTAATCGGAATATTCATGAAGAACTGGGACGATACAGACGAATTTGGTGTTTGTACGGCTACAGAAGACTACGAGGACGTTATCCGCGTCTGCAATCAACTGGATATTCCCTATTATTCGGTGAATTTTGAAAAGCAGTATTGGGACAAGGTATTCACCTACTTCCTAGAAGAATATAAGGAGGGAAGAACGCCAAATCCTGATGTGGTCTGCAATAAAGAAATCAAGTTCAAAGCATTTTTAGATCATGCCATGAGCCTCGGAGCTGATTATGTGGCTACTGGACATTATGTACGAGTAGCTAGAAAAGACGGGAAAATTCACATGTTAAGAGGGAAAGATGAAAATAAGGATCAGACTTATTTCCTTAATCAATTAACAGAGGAGCAGTTAAGTAAGGTGTTATTTCCGATAGGTAATATGGAAAAGCCAAAAGTAAGGAAATTAGCTGCCAAAGCTAAATTGGCGACAGCATCAAAAAAAGACAGCACAGGCATTTGTTTTATTGGTGAACGAAATTTCAAAGAGTTCTTAAGTGGGTATTTGCCTGCACAAAAGGGGAATATGGAAACATTCGACGGTAAAGTTGTAGGACAACATGATGGATTAATGTATTATACAATCGGGCAAAGACATGGATTGGGGATTGGGGGAAAAGGCGACCCTTGGTTTGTAATTGGGAAGGATATTGAAAGTAATGTACTTTATGTTGGACAAGGTTTCCACCATGAAATGCTATATTCAGACAGCATCATTACTGATAATGTAAGCTGGATTTCAAAGGGATCTATACCTGATACATTCGAGTGTACTGCAAAATTCCGCTATCGCCAACTGGATAATCAAGTAACAGTAGAACGATTGGGAGATTCCAAAGTTAAAGTCATCTTCCATAAAAAGATTCGTGCCATAACCCCTGGACAAGCGGTTGTTTTCTATCAAGGGGAAGAATGTCTCGGTGGAGGGACTATTAATCAAGTATATCGTGACAATAAACAATTAACTTACGTGGGGTAAAATAATAACGTTTTAATTTTTATCTTTGGAATATGTGAATAAACCAACAAAAATAACCGCGAATTATCGTGGTTATTTTTGTTGGCCTTTTTCTTTGCGACGTTGATGACGAGTAACCTTGTTTCGGTTTCCACATATTTTCATTGAACACCATTTACGTCTTCCTTTCTTGTCCATAAATAATAGAACACAATCAGGATTGGCACATCGATGAATATTAGTTAATTCATTTGTTACGAAAAGGTTAATTGCATTAAAGGCTATTAATGCTACAAGAGAATCAACCGAATTTCCATTAGGAACAGGTAGTAATGCACCATCTACTATATGGTAAGAAAAGGGGGCTTTTTTGATTAAAAACTCGAGGTGATTAACCCAATTATCAGCAAGTGTTTGATCATTAGCCATTTGTTCATATCCTTGACGAAGAAATAAACGAACTTCTTTTAAAAGTGGTAATGCTTCATCTGCCCATTCATTTACATTTGCGGAGAACTGTCTAGCGTACAAAGTATTTTGTTCTTGCAAAGTAACCACCCATGCAATCACATCCTCGGTAGAAGCAAGCAAATCATATCTTGTTCCATGTCTAACGACCTCCGTATTAACTAAGTCCAAAGAAATTTGCCCTGTTATAAGTGGGAACTTGTGCTCATGATTCATAAGTTAACTCCCATTCGAAATTATTATTAACCTATTGTATCACATTTGACAGGTTAATTCTAATTGATGTATATTATTAACCATTAATAGTTAACTTTAGTGGTTAATTCAATGTGTTAGCTGATTTTAATAATTGCAAATTGAGATAATGTAGTTCTCCATCGTTCCCCTTTTTTGATAAGAAAGAACGATATCCTTGGGAGAAAAGACATCTACTAAATTAGTGACAAAGAACGAATGGCTGAAAATTAATTCACCAGCCGAGCGGACTGATTTTATAATCACTTTTCTAGGCTTAGCCCAAGATTTGGCTTGATAAATAGTTTCTTCATAATAGCATTCTGCCTTCGTAACATCGGAAGGTAGAGATGATGGAAGGAGTTCATCCGCGATTCGTTGCAAATTTGCATTGGATTTGAGCCGAATCACGTAATAAACCGATTCTTTTTCGCACAAATCATACAAAGCAGGTACGGCAAACCCACTATCCCCGCGAATAAATGATGTCGTCTCTGGGAATTTTTCGTTGTAATGTTCAATGAGAGGTTGTATAAATTCCACAACACCATTAGAGGTATAGACATTCCCAGGTCGTAGCTTGGCTTTAAGGAAATCGCCTGTTACTCCGTCAAAGGCAACTAATGGATGG